>NZ_JBYSWQ010000027.1:0-1682 GCF_058781295.1 Priestia sp. FW507-14D1A | reverse complement strand
TTTGGTTAAGTCCTCGATCGATTAGTATCAGTCAGCTACACATGTCGCCACGCTTCCACCTCTGACCTATCAACCTGATCATCTTTCAGGGATCTTACTAGCTTGCGCTATGGGAAATCTCATCTTGAGGGGGGCTTCATGCTTAGATGCTTTCAGCACTTATCCCGTCCACACATAGCTACCCAGCGATGCCTTTGGCAAGACAACTGGTACACCAGCGGTGTGTCCATCCCGGTCCTCTCGTACTAAGGACAGCTCCTCTCAAATTTCCTACGCCCACGACGGATAGGGACCGAACTGTCTCACGACGTTCTGAACCCAGCTCGCGTACCGCTTTAATGGGCGAACAGCCCAACCCTTGGGACCGACTACAGCCCCAGGATGCGATGAGCCGACATCGAGGTGCCAAACCTCCCCGTCGATGTGGACTCTTGGGGGAGATAAGCCTGTTATCCCCGGGGTAGCTTTTATCCGTTGAGCGATGGCCCTTCCATGCGGAACCACCGGATCACTAAGCCCGACTTTCGTCCCTGCTCGACTTGTAGGTCTCGCAGTCAAGCTCCCTTGTGCCTTTACACTCTACGAATGATTTCCAACCATTCTGAGGGAACCTTTGGGCGCCTCCGTTACATTTTAGGAGGCGACCGCCCCAGTCAAACTGCCCACCTGACACTGTCTCCCGGCCCGATCAGGGCCGCGGGTTAGAATTTCAATACAGCCAGGGTAGTATCCCACCGACGCCTCCACCGAAGCTAGCGCTCCGGCTTCTCAGGCTCCTACCTATCCTGTACAAGCTGTACCAAAATTCAATATCAGGCTACAGTAAAGCTCCACGGGGTCTTTCCGTCCTGTCGCGGGTAACCTGCATCTTCACAGGTACTATAATTTCACCGAGTCTCTCGTTGAGACAGTGCCCAGATCGTTACGCCTTTCGTGCGGGTCGGAACTTACCCGACAAGGAATTTCGCTACCTTAGGACCGTTATAGTTACGGCCGCCGTTTACTGGGGCTTCGATTCAGAGCTTCTCCCAAAGGATAACCCCTCCTCTTAACCTTCCAGCACCGGGCAGGCGTCAGCCCCTATACTTCGCCTTGCGGCTTCGCAGAGACCTGTGTTTTTGCTAAACAGTCGCCTGGGCCTATTCACTGCGGCTCTCTCGGGCTATACACCCTACCAGAGCACCCCTTCTCCCGAAGTTACGGGGTCATTTTGCCGAGTTCCTTAACGAGAGTTCTCTCGATCACCTTAGGATTCTCTCCTCGCCTACCTGTGTCGGTTTGCGGTACGGGCACCTCCCGCCTCGCTAGAGGCTTTTCTTGGCAGTGTGGAATCAGGAACTTCGGTACTATAATTCCCTCGTCATCACAGCTCAGCCTTTATGATGAGCGGATTTGCCTACTCATCAGCCTAACTGCTTGAACGCGCATATCCAGCAGCGCGCTTACCCTATCCTACTGCGTCCCCCCATTACTCAAACGGCGGGGAGGTGGTACAGGAATATCAACCTGTTGGCCATCGCCTACGCTTTTCAGCCTCGGCTTAGGTCCCGACTAACCCTGAGCGGACGAGCCTTCCTCAGGAAACCTTAGGCATTCGGTGGACAAGATTCTCACTTGTCTTTCGCTACTCATACCGGCATTCTCACTTCTAAGCGCTCCACCAGTCCTTACGGTCTGACTTC
>NZ_JBYSWQ010000026.1:0-2528 GCF_058781295.1 Priestia sp. FW507-14D1A | reverse complement strand
GTGCGCCCATACGGGCATATAGAGAATCTCCTTAGACAAGAGATGGGAGTCTGCGCTTAACCCATTTACCACCTTGCTTACCCACAAGGGGAAACCCGGAGGGGACCAGAGCATGCAAGGAAAGCCCTAAGTTACCAAAATGACCTAGGTACGACTGAGGGGCAAGGTAAAAAATGTTATGAATAAGGATGAATGCTAAACTGCGTGAACCATAGTCCAAAGTGGAGTATCGTCGCCCGAAGTGAAGGGTCATTGAAGCGCTTCGCAGTCAAGAATGGAAATATTGCCAAAGTTTCCATTGAACATATGTGATACGTATGGCAGACCAAAGACTGGCTAACTTGGATAACAAGTAACGGACGAAAGTGGCATCCGACATCATAATTAGTCTAGTTTCTATATGTACTAAATGGGGATTACCTAACTTGGAACGCCTCGTAAGGAGGCTATTGAGGATGATACCAAGTGTAAAAAGCAAGGTATGTGGCTCATGAAAATCCAATATGGTAACGGAGTTCTCGTAGTAGTCAGAGCGAGGGAAAGCCTCGTACAAGGCAAAGGAGAACAGTCTTTTCGACTAATATTAAATTGGGAAGGGGCGTGAGGCTCTTGCGAAGCCCAAAAATCGTATTAGGAAATCTAGCATCTCACAGTAACAAAGCAGGATATAAATACAAAAAATTATATCGGAATCTGTATAACCCATTATTTTTCCTTGATGCCTATCAAAATATATACGCCAGCGAAGGAAACATGACTGCTGGAACAGATGGAAAGACCATTGACGGAATGTCTACAGAAAGAATCTCAGCACTAATTGATAAGTTACGAGATTATTCTTACCAACCAAAACCAGTAAGAAGAGTTTATATTCCAAAGAAAAATGGAAAAAAACGTCCGTTGGGCATACCTTCCGTAGAAGATAAGTTAGTTCAAGAAGTCATCAAAAACCTATTACAATCCATCTATGAACCAACATTTAGTAAGTTCTCTCATGGCTTTCGCCCTGAAAAAAGTTGCCATACAGCACTAATTCAGGTCAAAGGAACCTTTACTGGGAGTAGATGGTTCATTGAAGGTGATATCGAAGGTTTTTTCGACAATATTAATCATCATATCCTTATCTATACACTAAGGAAGAGGATAGATGATGAACAATTTATTTCGCTTATATGGAAGTTCCTTAGAGCCGGATATTTAGAGGAATGGAAGTTTCATAAAACGTTTAGTGGTGCACCACAAGGTGGTATTCTTAGCCCTTTACTAGCAAATATTTATCTAAATGAGTTAGATAATTTTATAAATCGGTATAAGTCAACTTTTGATGTAGGAAAAGTTAGAAGGATAAACCCAGCTTATTCTAAAATACAACATCAAATAAACAGGGTTAAGAAAGAACTAAGGGAATCCAAGGAAATAGATGAAGTACGGGAAAAAGAATTAACCAATAAGGTACATGAATTGTTAGCTGAAAGAGAACGTATTCCTCAACGATATCCGATGGATGAGAATTATAAACGAATTCAATATGTTAGATATGCAGATGACTTTCTCATTGGAGTTATTGGAAGCAAGGAAGATGCGTACAAGGTAAAAAAAGACATTGCTAATTTCTTGAAATCGGAACTTAAGCTAACATTATCCGAGGAGAAAACACTTATAACAAATACGAGGCATAAGGCTCGATTTTTAGGATATGACGTTAAAGTTTTGCGAGATTTCCACTCTAAACGACGAAGCGATGGAATAAAAACAAGAGCATTCTCGTTAAAATGTGAACTATATATGCCTACTGATCTTGTTTATAGTCGCCTGTTTAAAAAAGGGGTAATAAAGGTCAACCAAAAGACAGGTCAATGGAAACCAATGCACCGTCCAGAGTTAATTAAATTGGTTCCTCTTGAGATTTTAAGAAACTATAACGCCCAGATACGTGGAACCTATCAATATTACCAACTGGCAGTTAATGTGTGCCATCTAAACAGTTATAAGTATCTCCTTGAATATTCTATGTACAAAACCTTAGCAAATAAGTACCGTACTACCTTAGGTAAAGCTAAACAAAAATTTATGGTGAACGGAATATTCCAAGTCAGTTATATGACAAAGTCCGGTAAGAAAACGGAAGTGCTTTATGATAAGGGATTTCGTAGGAATAAAGCTCCTATAACTAAAAAGGATATAGAAAAACTTCCTTCGGAAGTATCATACCAATCCCGAACATCGCTTATCCAAAGGTTGATGGCTAATCAATGTGAATGGTGTAAGGCTGAAGAAGGCTCAATGGAAGTTCACCATGTTCGAAAGTTAAAGAACCTTAAAGGGAAAAAGAAATGGGAAAGACAGATGATAGCAAGAAGTCGTAAAACGATGGTACTTTGTCGAAAGTGTCATCGTGACCTGCATAATGGGAAGCTAGACTGAAAAGATGGAGAGCCGTATACCTTGAGAGGGGTACGTACGGTTCGGGGGGGAGTTCTCGGAAACCTAAGACCGAGAGGTCTTAAGGCGCCGGGTTCTTACCCTAC
>NZ_JBYSWQ010000025.1:0-4467 GCF_058781295.1 Priestia sp. FW507-14D1A | reverse complement strand
GAACACGGAAGTTAAGCTCTTTAGCGCCAATGGTAGTTGGGACTTTGTCCCTGTGAGAGTAGGACGTTGCCAGGCACTTGAAAAAAGACTAGCTATTTTAGCTAGTCTTTTTTGTATGTTCATTTAAGTAACAAGAAATTAAGTAAGGAATCTTTTGAGCCGTAACCTCCAGGAATCTCAAGATAAATGGGTAATCTTTCGAAGAGTATGTATGCAATAATTCATACCACCACTCCGTTTCATAACGTGAAATCATACTTAAATTATAAAGTAATAAGTAATGTGCCAACATCTCAGGGAAATATAAGCAGCTATCTTTTTCCAAGGGCGCATGCAGCGTGTTATCTTGGAAATTGTACATAAAAGGTGAACAATTATATAAACGGCTTGAAGGGTCAAGAATACGTACCTGATCTTCTGACAGAGACAATGATAGACGGGAACGCTCTTTTAAAAAAGAGTAGAGCCTTTCGTGATTCATATGATAACACCGTGTAACTTGTTCAGGAATAGACAAAGAAGTAGCTGGAAGCAATCCAATAGTTGTTAAATGGGAAAATGACCTAGTACCCAAATTTAAAAATAATGTATCTAATTCTGGTACGCACGACAACAGGTAATTCATTGTATATTTACTACCTTCTAGTTGTTTCACATGAAACAATTCTTCTCCTACTTGTGAAAACAAACCGCTTTTTTGGATCTTAACTTCATCATCTAAAAAACCATAACTTTGTTTTTTTCTTTTTCGTGTTGATACTCCATGTGCTAACACCGCCGTATTCTCTGGATATACGGGATTTTGTGTTAACAAACAGGCTTTTAACAGCTGTGACATTCCATAAAATAATAAAACTGGTTGAACTGATACAGGAGATTGTGCCGCAACTTGATAATAATTTTTACTGTGTTCCAAATAATAAATAAAGGGGTAACTGTTTTTAAAGCTATGTTGCTCTGCATCGCTATAATTCAATTTTTGATAGCGCTTTTTTAAAAAGTCTTGTACAAAAGGAACGGAGAAAAATAAATTGTAGGACGTCCAAACATCATTAAATTTATGCAACTAAATCACCTTTTCTTTTTATTAGAATTATCTGATATCTAGTGAAGTTATTGACAGGTACATATCTGCTTGTTAATCTACTAATAATATTCTGTCGTTTAAAGGAGGATTCTATAATGTGGGAAAGCAAATTTTCTAAAGAAGGCTTAACATTTGATGACGTTTTACTGGTGCCAGCAAAATCTGAGGTATTACCTAAAGACGTTGATATGAGTGTTGAACTAACAAAAACATTAAAATTAAAGGTGCCGTTCATCAGTGCAGGAATGGATACAGTTACAGAAGCTGAAATGGCTATTGCGATGGCTAGACAAGGTGGTTTAGGTATCATTCACAAAAACATGTCGATTGAACAGCAAGCAGAACAAGTTGATAAAGTAAAACGTTCTGAAAGTGGTGTTATCACGGATCCTTTCTTTTTAACTCCTGAAAACCAAGTATTTGCTGCTGAACATTTAATGGGCAAATATCGTATCTCAGGTGTGCCGATTGTCAACAACGAAGAAGAACAAAAACTAGTTGGAATCCTTACAAACCGCGACTTGCGTTTTATCCAAGATTATTCAATGCAAATTGCTGATGTAATGACAAAAGAAGAATTGGTTACTGCTCCAGTAGGAACGACTTTAGAAGAAGCAGAGAAAATTCTACAGCAATACAAAATTGAAAAGTTACCTCTTGTAGATGACAATGGCGTATTAAAAGGCCTTATCACAATTAAAGACATTGAAAAAGTAATTGAGTTTCCAAATGCAGCTAAAGATCAACAAGGTCGATTATTAGTTGGAGCAGCTGTTGGCGTAACAGCTGATTCAAACGTTCGTATCGAAAAATTAGTACAAGCTGGCGTTGATGTTATCGTTATTGATACAGCTCATGGACATTCACAAGGCGTTTTAGATACGGTAAGCAGCATTCGCGAGGCATATCCAGAGTTAAATATTATTGCTGGCAACGTAGCAACTGCTGAAGGTACAAAAGCATTAATTGAAGCAGGAGCAAACGTAGTAAAAGTAGGAATTGGACCTGGTTCAATTTGTACAACTCGTGTTGTAGCTGGTGTAGGCGTTCCACAAATTACAGCAGTATATGATTGTGCAACTGAAGCTCGTAAGCACGGTGTAGCTATTATCGCAGATGGCGGTATTAAATACTCTGGAGATATTGTAAAAGCACTTGCAGCTGGTGGACATACAGTAATGCTAGGAAGCCTTCTAGCAGGAACGACAGAAAGTCCTGGAGAAACAGAAATCTACCAAGGTAGACGCTTTAAAGTGTACCGTGGAATGGGTTCTGTAGGAGCTATGGAAAAAGGAAGTAAAGATCGATACTTCCAAGAAGATAATAAAAAATTAGTTCCAGAAGGTATCGAAGGACGTTTGCCTTACAAAGGACCTGTAGCAGATACTTTATATCAAATGATCGGCGGTTTACGCGCAGGAATGGGTTACTGTGGTTCAGCTAACTTAGAAGCGTTACGTGAACAGGCACAATTCATTCGTATGACTGGAGCAGGTTTAAGAGAAAGCCACCCACATGATGTACAAATCACAAAAGAATCTCCTAACTATTCTATGAGATAATCATGAATGTTTAAAAAACACGTTTCCCTATTAGGGAAACGTGTTTTTTATGTCATGGATCATGAATGTAACAGTACTTCTTTATCTATTTTTTTAAATTTTAGTATGATAAAATTACATTTATGTGAGTTTACGTTTGGAGGGTATAGAGTGAGAAACGCAGTACAGAAACAATTAATTTGTGTCATTGCTGTTATGTTAATGGCCAGCGTATTTTTTGTCTCTACACAAGCATCAGCTGCTCCTAAAACAGATGATATTGGCGTTGAAGCAGATGCAGCGATCTTAGTAGAGGCAAGTACGGGGAAAGTATTATACGGGAAAAATACGGATGCTTTATTAGGTATTGCAAGCATGACAAAAATGATGACAGAATACCTAGTATTAGAATCCATAAAAGATAAGAAATTATCTTGGGATCAACGTGTGCCAGTTAGTAAATATGCAGCTAAAATTTCTCAAGATTATGGATTATCGAATGTACCGTTAATTGAAAACCAAAAATACACGGTGAAAGAATTATATGATGCCATGGCTATTTACTCAGCTAATGGAGCTGCAATCGCTTTAGCTGAAGCTGTCAGTGGTTCTGAAGAAAACTTTATTAAGTTAATGAACGAAACGGCAAAAAGATTAAATATGGGTGAATCAAAATTTGTCAATTCCACAGGTCTTTCTAATTCTCTGTTAAAAGGAATGTATCCAAAAGGAACGAAGGAAGAAGATGAGAACCTTCTATCGGCTCGGGCAGTTGCTACCCTTGCTTATCACTTAATTCATGATTATCCAGAATCTTTGGAAGTAGCTAAAACTCCTTCTAAGATGTTTAGACAAGGGCAACAAGGCGAAACAAAAATGAACAATTGGAACAAGATGCTCCCAGGTTTTTCAGCTGCCTACAGCGGCGTAGACGGTTTAAAAACTGGCCATACAGATTTTGCAGGTCAATGTTTCACTGGGACTGCAGAGCGTAACGGGGTAAGATACATAACAGTTGTAATGAATGCTAAGGAAAACGGCAAGTCTACGGAAGCTGCTCGTTTTTCCCAAACAAAAAAGATATTGGATTATGCTTTTAGTCATTTTCAGTTAAAAGAAGTAGTGCCTGCTAACGGCGAGATTAAAGGGCATGAAACAATTAATGTTGCTAAAGGAAAATCAAAAGAAGCTTCCGTTTCTCCAAAGAATTCGGTAAAGATTATTACCGAAAAAGGTCAAAAAGATCATACTAAAATCAACTTTAAGTTAAACGATAAAGTTATGAACGATCAAAAAGTTGTTGCTCCTATTAAAAAAGGAGAAACAGTTGCTTATGTCAGTGCAACAAACAGCAATCTTAAAGATTTAGGCTATGTAGGAGGTCAAACTACAGATAGCATGACGCCGGTTGTGACAAACGAATCTGTTGAAAAAGCTGGATGGTTCTCTCTCGCTATCCGCAGTATTGGCAACTTCTTCAGCGATATTTGGATGAATGCTGCAAATACAGTGAATAACTGGTTTTAATGATAACTGAAGAGAAAGAAGAGATACTACAAGAGAGTATCTCTTCTTTTTATTTTTAGATTTGTTTGTATATAATCTATAAATTAGATAGGAATTTTCCGAAAAATGCGGTAAAATAGACACTAAGTTTTGAATTTTGTATATACACTAAAAATTATTGTGAAACACTTGATACAGGAGGAAGACAAACATGAATAACATTACAGGTACTGATCGTGTAAAACGAGGAATGGCGGAAATGCAAAAAGGTGGCGTTATCATGGACGTTATCAATGCAGAGCAAGCAAAAATTGCAGAAGCAGCAGGCGCTGT
>NZ_JBYSWQ010000024.1:0-9480 GCF_058781295.1 Priestia sp. FW507-14D1A | reverse complement strand
TTTCAAGGCTCGCAACTTGATTCTTCATCTTATCTAGATAATCTCTTTCTGTTTCGAAGATTTTTACATTTTTCTTTAGTTTGTATAACTCTTCTTTCTGATTCCCAATTGCTTTTTCAATGACTTCTAATGTTACTGGCGTCTTTTTGGCCATGTCGATATGTTTCTCTAGTTTTAAGGCATTATCATAGCTTAAGTATTTTCCGGCTGTTTTTAAATCAGGATAATGTGAGCTTACCTCACGGATCTTAGCCATTTTAATGGCTTCTTCTGCTTGTAACAATACTTTCGTTTCCACTTGAATTTGCTCTTTCTCATACTTAATTTGATGCTGACGATTTTCTTTTTGGTGAGAGAACTCTTTATAGCGTTCGTAGAACTCTTCTTCGTTTGAAAAACGAAGAGATTCTTTATACCCTTGAATGTTGCTTTCATAGTTTACTTTATCGCTCTCTAAATCAGATATTTTATCAAGGTAACGACGTTTCAACATAGTGTTTTCTTTCAGTTTAAACGGATTGAGTGCTCCCTTGAGTTCATCTACTTTCTCTTCATTCTGCTTAATCTCACGCTCTAAATCGTTTACACGGTCATAATAGTTGCTGACGTTCAGAAATTGTTGCTGTTGAACATGAAAATGGCGTTCAATTGGGTCATGACGATCACTCATTTTACGTAATTCGCCATGACGTTTGTAGATATCGTCTAAGGAAACCACTTGTTGATTTAAAAGAGATGCAGCCTTTTGAATCTGTGTTTTTTCAACTTCTGTAGAGAAGCTAAATTGCTTCTCTTTTTCTTTCATTTTTTGTAGATGAGCTTCTTTTTGGCGACGGTAAGTCTGTAAGTCGATAACTACTTGATTGTATTCTTGGCGCTCCCGGTTAACTTGGCCGCGCTCGCTTTGTTTCCCCTTCTTCTCCATGTCGTGAGCGACATGGCCTAAATGGATGGTTGGAAGAACTTCAAGGCCACGACTCTCATGAGAAAGGTGCGTGATTCGCTCGTTGCTTTGGGCTTTCTCCAACGCTTTGTTGGCATAATTCGCCCATTGTTCACGAATAGATAAGCAGCGTTCGCTGTTTTTAACGTACCCACGGTTGTTTTCTTTAGCATTCGCAAAGTCAGCATTCCAATCACGATTCTTCTTGCCGAAACCATTCTCATCAAGATTTCTCATAGTTAACATAATGTGAGCGTGAGGATTATTCGCATCGTCACGATGGATGGCGATGTCGGCCACCATTCCTTTTTGAACAAACTCACGTTGTGCAAAAGACTGAATGAGTTCTTTTTGTTGGTCTTGATTCAGTTCAATTGGCAACGCAATGTTTAATTCGCGTGCTAACTGTGAGTCTTTGCGCTTCTCTACTTTTTCAACTTCATTCCATAAACGGTTGCGATCTTTCACCCATTCTGGCGCATTAGTAGGAGTCAGAATCATGGTTTCTGGTTGCGCGTTACGAGCATAAAACTTTTGTTCGTCTGTGCGTTCATCATGCAGTTTTTCGCCACTGCGATAAGCAGCTGCAGCGACAGCTGATTGTCCTTTTGAACGACTAATAATTTGCATCGATAGATGGTAAATAGCCATGATTCATTCCTCCTTTCTTGTAAATGGGTTTTTGGATTTGGAATAATTTGATGAGAGCAGACAGTGCGCTAATCAACGTTTTTGATGAAAGCATCATCATGAACACCAAAGGTGTCAGATGGTGCTTTCATCTTTGCCGATAGGCAAACAGATTTTATGTAATTCGCCATCTAGGCGAATGAGTCTTTGGTTTTGTCTTTTTGTTCCGAAGGAACCGCACACATCGGTACGATGTATAAGTGCGCCCTTATCTCTTCGATCTAAGGGAATTATACCATATACTGGTGAGAGAATCTATGCTAAAGATACCAATTTATCTCAATTTTTGATATAATCAATTCAAACATTAGAGAATATAAAAAGGAGATGGGGCTCGGTGACGAAGAAGCGAACAGATGAGGAGATTCTTCAGGATTTAGAAGAGAAAATTGAGAAGATGAAAGCGAAGAAACAACAAGTTGAAGCACGTAAAAAGGAAAAAGAGAGAAAAGAAAGAACAAGACGACTTATTCAAGTCGGCGCGATCTTTGAGAAATACTTTGAGATTCAAAGTGAAGAAGAAGCTGAAAAGATTGCGAAGGCATTGCAATCCTATGTAGGGAAGAATAAAGATAAGATTTTGCATCATGATGTAGTTGTAAAAGAAAAAATAAAAGCAGAAGCTGAAGTAGCTACTGCCGAAGAATAATTTATATTGTAAATTATCAGAGCTTCAAATTGGCTACCTTAGTTTATTCAAACTAAGGTAGCCAATTTGAAACCTTGTATTTCTTATACTATTCAATATCAATTTCTCGTTCTTTATTTGGAAACTCAACTAGGTTGCCTGTCGTTTCTTTCTTTTTGGGCTTTTGAGTTTTCGGTTTTTTGACTACAATTCCTTCAATCTCATCCCCATTGCTATCTACTAATGTCACTAACTCTCCATCAGCATTACGGAAATTGATATACAAATTCGTTTTTGAAAGACTTACATCATACTCGTCCATCAACCCTTGTAATGTACTGGCAATAAGTTCAGGTGTAACTGGCTCTTCAAATTTAATCCGCATTTTCCATCACCCCATTTTTGTAGTAGCTGACACTTATATATATTAGTCTAGTATGTCATCTCCAAAACTCCCACCACTTCTTTTTGGTATCTTCCTGGGAAGCAGCCACCATTTTTTTTGTTTCTCTGATGTCCCGCATAACTTGAATAAGGATTTCGTCTCTTTTTTCAGTTCCTGTATCGTCATCCATTCTTTCAAGCAATGTTTTTTTAAGCTCATAAACTTCTTGAATTTGACTATCTTTAATAGCCTGTATCTCGTTTTTAAATGTTTGTTCTTGCTCCTCAAGAAGCCTTACAAAGCGCTGTTCTTGCTCTTTTAAAAGTACACTCATTAGCGTCATAGCGTCATGACTACTAGCATCTTTTTCGGTCATGACGTCATGACCATCTATGTCGTTTCCAGTCATGACATCATGACCCATTGGCTCTATTTGCTTCTTGTTGGCCGTCCCTATCTTCCTTGCTACGGACTCAATGGTCATACCGTCATAACTGATTAGCTCTAAAAACATCTCCAAAGCTTTTATGTCTTCCTCTGTAAAAAGACGATGTCCTAAATTGTTTCTCTGAAAAGAATACCCTTCTTTTTCAAGGCTAAAAACGTATTTTTTAAAGACAGAGTCTTTGAGATTTAACCTCTTTAAAACTTCACCCGTTTTATAAACAAAGTTATTCGTATCAGACATAACGTCATGCCCCCTCTCTAATTCATTCGTCATGACATTATATTAGCCCTTCAATTAAAGAACTGGCAAACGAATATATTTAAAGAATGCCGTGATGAACAACGGCCATCTCACTTAGAATTCATATTAATTTCTAAGAAGTCTAGTTTTAGATTATTTTTATAAAGGGACTCTTTGCTTAGGCGGCCATCCCTTATACGCCTGAGTGTAAAGGGTGGTTTTTAAGGTGTTTAGTCCGTTCAATAAAACTATCTACAAAGTTTGCCATTGCTTTTGTGTCATCACGTTCTAAAAGCTGATTATAGGCGATGGTATAAGCTAATTTATGCATTTCTTCAGTAGAAAGGTTACGTCCTTGTTTTATGTAATCTACAAGTTTATCAAAAGCAATATGAGCAATATCTTGCATGATAGATCTATCAACTGATACACCAAAGTTCTTCATTGCAAGCCAAATACGTCCGTATAGAGACTTAATTTGATTACCAAAAAAAGCTTGATATTGTTGAAGTCTTTTAGGAACCATTTTTATATAAGGTTTACGCTTAGATAATTCTTTACTCATATTTAGATGTTTAATATTATGTAATTGTTTTAAAAAGGTTTTGTTTTTTTGGTGTTGCATATTTGAGTTTTCTTGTGTTGTATTTGGTTGAATTTGATCATTTTCTTTGGCTGGTTCGGCTTTTTGGATTGGTTGAATAATGATAGCATTACTTGTTTGTTTCATGTCACTTCTGCGTTTCATTTCTAGTTGCTTAATAATTCCTAAATCCTCTAAATGCTTACACACACGGATAATAGTAGCGCGACTTTTACCAACTAATTTGCCAATGTTGTTTTTTGTTAAGAAAGAAACACCTAGGTGTTTCGCTGAATGTCCATGTAAGACTTTTAGTACTGCAATGTGAGTTTTCTTTAATTTGTCTTTATGGAGCTCTACGTGAGCTCGTACTGTTTCATTTAGCTCTTCGATAGATTCAAAGGATGATAAGTTTTCGTATGTTTCTACACTTGCAATAATCTCAATTTTTTCTTTTGCCATTTTCATTCTCTCCCTTTTATGGAAAACGAAAAAAGACGTGATACCGTTTTCTAGGTAAACACGTCTTTTAAAATGATAAAAGAGTATAGAACTTCCCCTTGTTTTTCATGTAATTCTATCGTAAAATGAACATAGAATTACACTAAAGAAAAGGTGAAGCAGGTGTTTACCGTGGGTTTGCACGGTGGACGGTTGAAGAAGGGGCCTAATCCTTCGACAACACGCTTTGCCTTTTTCGATTTTCCGATCATGTAATTGATTTAATCATAGCAAACTCTACCAAGTTTAACAATGAAATTTTTAGATAATTTAAGCATATATCAGTTTTTTTTCTGTATCTTGTGAAATAGATTTTTATGTTTTCTTATTAAATAAAAAAAGAGCAACCCTATCTCAACTGGCATTGGGGAAGGTTGCTCTTTTTTGTTTAGGAATTTCACTTTGCAAAAAAGTAAAAGAAAAGGTTAGATTAAGTCGTTAGCTCTTTTAGTGTAACATAATAAAATGAAACTTGTCATACAAATTTTAAAACAAAAGAAGCAACCTCATCTTCGTCATAGGAAATCGAGGTTGCTTTTTTGCTACGTTGAAATTTGTAAGAATAGTCTGATATTAATTTTATCATACTTTTCGTATGTAGGCTATTTTTTGAGAGGGTAGGTTTAATAATAAAAAAAAAACCAACTCTAATGGGCAAATCAGAGTTAGTTTTTTTGCTGATTCTTTAACAGATTAATCCGTTAATAGATCATCATCTCAATATCAATATTAACAAATTTTATTTGCTGATTTATTTTAAAAGCGTATGTAATTATTGGTAAATGAAATATGTGTTGGTAGGTGTACATATGTATAAAACGTGCACTTTTTATACATTGTTTTCATTGATTTGATCAATAGAATGCCTATTCTATCAACGATGTATAAAAAGCTGCATATTGCTATAAAGGTGGCTGTTTTAAATCCCTTGCGCCGCAAGGGATTCTTTTTGTCGTGTGTTCCGGAAAGAGTGTTTATGTAAACTAGATCTGTATATGGTATACATTTTCTGGTGATGACTCATGATTGTATGAGAACTCTTCTTTTAATATTGAATACATTTTTAAATTTTGATGTTTTCCCTTTATAAACATGGCTTTTCTAAGGGTTCCTTCAAAGGACATGCCCAATTTTTTCATTACACATGCTGATCCTTTGTTTTCTACAAAGCATCTTGCTTGGACACGAATAAGTTCCATATGGTTAAAACCAAATTTAATCACTTCGTTTGCGGCTTCTGTTGCTATACCGTTTCCCCAATAATCTTTAGAAATGATATATCCGATTTCAGCTATATTGTGTTCTGTATGCCAAGAGATAAAATCAATAGTACCTATAAGTTTGCCATTTTCTTTATACTCTATCGCCCAGGGAGCAATTTTTCTATTCTCATATTGATTTAACACGAATTTAACGAAGTTAGTAGTATCGTCAAGTGCTTGATGAGTGTCCCACGTAACGTATTTAGATACTTCTTCGTTAGAGCAATAAGAATACATATCTTCAACATCATCTAATGTTATTTTTCTTAATATCAGACGTTCTGTTTCAAGTTTAGGTAAATCCCCAAATATTTCTTCAATCTTCATAAAAAACGCCTCCAAAATTGTTATTTATTAACATTATATATGTAATTTGTATAAAATAAAAAGTATCATTAAATTTTAGTAGAATGATACTTTTTATTTCCGATAATACCTTTTATGTTAACTACAAACGTATTCCATACACAGGTTAAAAACAGAAAAACCACCGGACCTAATCAGTGGTTTTCTGTTACTTGGATGTTATATGTTTGAGTTCTATGAGAAGATGCTTTACAGCATCTTAAGTAGTTTGGGCAATATGTTATGTAATATTCAATGTCCGCAATTATTTTTGTATGAATGTAAAAACCACCTTCTCTCCAAGGTGGTTTTCTTCATTATACGACGTTATCCAATGACACCTTTTGGAGTCTTGAATAGTTTACACTCTTTATAATGTTCTATACATTATACAACGGTAAAAGACAGAGAAGATTCCAGGCGGTTGGGATTTTCTCTGTCTTTTAGCAACTACGTATCAGTGAGGGGGTCAACTGCTCTCAAGACTTAGCTATGGTTTCTTCATTTTATGTAAACAAATCTAAAAGGTTTATATTTCTCCAAAAAATTAATGTGCTATTTATTGTTGCTCTAGTTGTTTCTACGAAGACAACATTTTGGCGCACTTTTATTTTTTACACATATCTTAAGAGTAGTAAGCATATAGGGGGTGACAATATGGGCTTTGGAGGTTATGGTGGCGGTTGCGGCTATGGCGGATATGGTTACGGCGGAGGCGGATGTGGTGCTGGCGGTGGTTTCGCTTTAATTATTGTATTGTTTATTTTATTAATTATTATCGGCGCTTCTTGTTTCGGTGGTTTTGTTGGAGGCTGCTAATAACTAATGAACATTTTACTTTGAAAAAGCTAGCAGTATGCTAGCTTTTTCATTTGATATATTGTTCTTACATAAAAACAACAAAGAATACTGTTAGGGGCAATATTCTTTGTTGTTTTTTGGATGTTATGTAATTGGCTTCTGCTTATCAGTGCCTCACGGCGTACAAGGCACGTTAAATATTTTGCGCTAATTACAAATCTGCATACATATAAAAAGAAAATAGTTCCTAAACAACGTTTTATGTTAACTACGCACACATAAGATATATATTCATGAAACAGAAAAACTGCCATCGGGGAAGAGGCAGTTTTTCTATTTTGGATGTTATACAATTTTGGCTATAAAGTGATACTTCAGGGCGTACAAAGCATCTTGAGTAGTTTGCTCCTAGAAAAGTATTTACATTCAAAAATAAATTCATTTGTGATGTTGGATTGTATGTCCATAAGTTTTTACTTCTTAACATGAGCAGGAGTGTATCCATTCAAGTGAGCAAGATCTGTATAGATAGAAAACACTAGGAGACTAATACAAATAACTCCACCAATTAAGAAAAACAGATATTTTAAAAATGGTTTCATCTCTCGATTATTCCTTTCAAATAAAAAAGCACCTTCTCTCTAAGGTGCTTTTTTAGCTCTTATCATCAATACTTTACATTGTAATTTTGAAACTTTAATCAATCTTGAGTAGCTTGCTCTCTGCGAGATGTTTCTATTCAAAAATAGAAACATCTCTTTAAATCGTTGAAACAAAAAAACTCTTGGGATAATCGCAACCCAGAGTTTTTTTGTATCCAACCAAATACTTCAAGTTATAACGTATAGAGACCTTATGCCATCACAAGTATCATGTTCAAGTATTAAAGAAATTATGTGATGTATATGATTACATATGCTATTATTGAGCACTCATTTTTTG
Source organism: Priestia sp. FW507-14D1A (assembly GCF_058781295.1). Classification (NCBI taxonomy): domain Bacteria; kingdom Bacillati; phylum Bacillota; class Bacilli; order Caryophanales; family Bacillaceae; genus Priestia; species Priestia sp. FW507-14D1A. The sequence goes on along the minus strand of NZ_JBYSWQ010000024.1, from coordinate 1,712 downwards.
ATTGTATGTATATCTTTCTTACGTAAGTTGAAGAACAGAAAACACTACTTCATCTAATTGTTTAGTTAATTTTTTCAAGTAGTATTTTCTGCTTTCCATTCTTTAGTTTGTAACAGTGCGAATGACCGAATAGACGCTGTAAAGCGTCTTTGCTAGTTTTGTCTACCCAGGCTATTTTCATACTCGTATAAGAGCAAATAACCCCCAAATCAGTCTATTTGGGAGTCGTCTGCTAGTTCAATTCATAAAAGGGAACATGTTGAGTCCTTTTTTTAATTAATATGCTTGTCCATTAGTATGTATGATTATTTATTACAAAAGTCTTGTAAACATTATGTACATACACCATATTTCCCACATATGATGGTAGTGTGACACGAATATTTCATTAAATTAGTACGCTCCTTAGACATGTCCCTATTGGTCAGAGTATCGTTTAATGAGAAGTTTTCATTTTAAGAAAGCTCAAAAAAACTTTGAGCTTTTTTTGTACTTATATTTTAGTGCTAGTTACTTACTTTTAAATAAAAAATTGTAGCTATCATCGTAAAAGTACGTCTAAAAACAAAACGGGAACCTCTCTCTTCTTAGAAGAGAGAGGTTCCCGTTTATACGTTTAGGTACAAAGTGGAGTTTTACAATGTTTCTCGATTATATTTCCCGAAAATAGAAGCTAGTATGCAGCTTTTTTATGCTGCTAAAATAAAATTATTTTATTCCTAAAAAGCTAGCTTTATACTTTTTTCATCCGTTTTCACAAGATAAAAAATGCCTTATTTACATATCTTACGTAGATTAGTTTGGAGAGTATAGCCTAATACGGAGTAACAAGAATTTGGATACAATAAAGGGTTCTTTCTACGAGTATGAAAGAACCCTTTTAACATTAATTTTTGTTTTTATTAGCTTGAGCATTTTGACGTTTTACGTGTTGTACGTCAGTCTCACTAGCAAATTCTGTACCGTATTTACCAGAAGATGCTTGAGCGTTTTTTTGCTTCACATGTTGAACATCTGTGCCTGAAGCTGTCGTGTTAGAATATTTGTTTTCCATTACTATCACCTCCACAAGAATTAATATAACCAAGTGGAAGGGCAGTATCCTTAAAAGTATTTGGTAAGGAAAACATGAGAATTCCAGTACAGATAGGGCACATTACTACAATGGAATGCAATTTCTTTAAAAGCTATAGATAACCAACTTAAAGTTGGTTTGAATTGCCTTAAGGCAATTAGGTGGTTAACGAGAAAAATCATGCCCTTGGTCTTTAGATTTATTTATGGAGCTACTTCTAAATCTTCTAAGCTGTTGCTGCTGTTTTTGCAGAGCTTGCTCTTCACTACGAGTAGCTTGTTGGATCGCATCAAAGATGCCTGAAATCGTTCCTATGACCTGCTCTTTGGTTTTTATCTGCTTTTCTATAGCTGGGATGACATCTTTCTCAAGCTCTCTAATTTCGCTTTGTCGCTTGTTTAAATCATCCGGTCCTTTATACCCTTTTTCCTTAAGGTTCTCTTTGTAGTGATTGGCTTCGTGCTGTAATTCTTCATAGTATAGACGTGCTTTTTTTGAAACCAATCGTTTAGCTGTCTCACCAGGACTATTCCTTAGTTGATCAAGTTCTTTCTCTGTTTTTTCAAGGCTCGCAACTTGATTCTTCATCTTATCTAGATAATCTCTTTCTGTTTCGAAGATTTTTACATTTTTCTTT
>NZ_JBYSWQ010000023.1:0-10571 GCF_058781295.1 Priestia sp. FW507-14D1A | reverse complement strand
AGGCTGGCTTAAAAATAGTGTAGATACATCATGAAAAAGAGTAGAATTTTGGACAGTTGCTCTGGCGGTTCGGCAGGTATAATGGCCGTCGTAAGCCGAGCATTTTTAACTTCGTTTTGGGTATGTTCGGCTTGGCGATATAACCAGTCCTGCCGAAATTTGAAATACAAGGAGAAAAGAGTGGAGATTTTTTAAGTGATTTCCTTAAAAAATACTACTCGAACCTTGTGTGGAAAATAGCCATATAGACATGAGAAATTTTCATATGTATTAAGTTCAATACACTTTAACTTTTTTAACGAAAAAAGTATAAAAAGACCCTTGCAATTCTATCAGCGAATTGCTATTTAATAAGAGAGTGAGAGGGACAACACTAAAAAAAGTCTAAAAACTCAGTAATACCAATGGTTTCGAGATTTTTCATAGTTATCGATTTCGATAACTTTAGTTATCGAAATCGATAACTATGAAAAACAAGAAAATAAAAAATCCGTAGTTATCGAAATCGATAACTACGGAAAAATTAAAATAATCGTTCAGGTAATTTTTTTAGTGCTCTAGGAGTTTTTCTAAACATAGTTTGTAAAGTTTCGTTGATATTGTCACGATCTCCACAATAAATAATATGAGGATTTATATAAAGTGCATACATCCTAGCATTTACATCATCTTTTCCACTCTCTGCCTTGGACATAATACCTTTATCTATCAACTGCTTAACAAGTCTACTTACAGTAGGTTTACTAGAACCTAGTTTTTGAGCTAAATCACTTTGGCTCAAAGGAACTGGAGATTTCTTATTGATATCATCTACTAAACAATTTGAACGAAAACCTATATAAGGGATAACTCTATTTAAAAACTTATACTCTTCAGTTTTTAAATAATCAATTTCAAACAAGTAACCCCAGTTAGGCTGAATAATTTGAGCAAATTTTGCTTTGTTTTTAATTTTTTTTTCAGGGACTAACTTCATTTTACCTGCATTTGCTTTAGCTTGCAGTTGATTTGCTAAATCTAATTCCTCTTGTGATAAAACTTGTGAATTTTCAATATCTCTTAATCTAGCTTTTCTTTCAGCTGCTTCTAATGCTTTTTCCAACTTTAATTCCTCCATTTTTTTGTGGAAGGAACTAACCTTATTGTGTTAGAATACATTTATAAAGTTATGTAGTTGAAGGTTAATTCCTTCTGTAATAGTTTTAGAAGAAGTCCTCCTAGTCCTGGAAAACTTGAGGGCTTTTTCTTATGTCTAATTTTCTACCAAATCCTACATTTTTGCAAACCCTATTTGTAAAATAAACAAGAAAAATCACCTTATATGTAGGTGATTTTTTTAATCTAATAATCCTTTTTCTTTAAATACTTTTCTCAAAGCTTCGTTTACCAATTCAGATTTATAGCTCTTGGGAACTTGATCAATAATACTTAAAACATCACCATCGAAATAGAACCCTCGATATACTCTTTTAGACCGATCTTTTGGACTTTGCAACAAGATATCAATTGCATCTACTTTGCTAGCATTTGTACTAGCTTTTTCAAAGCTATCGTTAGTACTTTCACTTTCATTTACATAGCTAGTACTAGCTGCTACTTGGCTATTGGCTAGCTTTTGTTCTGCTGGCATTTTACTGTTTTTAGAGATAAGAGTACTAAAATCAACATCTAAAGGTTCTGATTCTTCTCCAACATAGCGATAAATACTTTCTTTACTGTCCCACTCATAACCTAATTTCTTAATCTTTGATTGAATGGTACGAGTGCTTACACCATATTGATCAGCTAATTCTTTAATCGTGATTTCTTTCATCATAATTCCATTTAACATCTTCTTTACCAGCATCCTACTAGCCCCCATTCTCGTTTTAAAAGTATAGTACTAGTATTCAAATGCAAAGTAATATTTCCTGCTGCAACTTCTATTCAAAGCAACAATCTTCCCCTCCAAGCTTCCTAATGACAAAATAGGGTTATATAACAAAGAGTGCTTATATAAATTATATAAGCACTCTAAAATTAATTATCTATCATTTTTTCTTTATAAACTTATTACAAGCATAAAGGCCAGCAACACCAGTTATTTCTGCTGCCAATGATTTGAGAGCTGAACCACCTACTCTTAACTTTTCTTCCCAACTTGTCGCTTTTGTAATAAGTTTCGCAGTTTCTTTAAATCCACCTAATGAATTTATATATTTTTTCACTTTAATAATTTTTGCTGCAGCAAAAAGGTTAGAACCTACAAACCATGTTAATGCCCCAGAGCAAGCACCAATTGCAACCCAATCAGGATCTGCTAATACAGGGAATGCTGTATCTTTATTGAAATCAACTACTTGTATTAAAGAATTGTCTACTATTTCATAGTGAGTAGGAACTGGATTGCCATTAGCATCTTTAGCCCAAGCTTCTCCAAAAACACTTTGAATAATATTATTTTCATCAACTACAAAAACTTCTTCAACATCATCTTCTAATGCCAAGTCCTTGCCGAAATAATCAGAAGAAAAAACAAGTTTTTGACCTTTTGGTAAATCTAATTTAAAATCATATCTTTTAGGTGCATTCTGATTATTAATACTAAGAATACTTCTAACACCCACATCTGTAGGCTGAATAACTAAATCTACATTTCTATGTTCACCATTGTATTGATAACTACCATCATTTGTTACTATTGGACTACCAATATTCATTTCATTTGGAACACCAATCCCAATACTAGATTGTTCATTATCTCCATTATTCACATTAATCTTATCTGTATTGTTTTCTGGAAGCTTAATTGCACCAATATCATTATTAATAATACCTTTGTCATCTGCTTTTACTAATTCTTCAGTTCCAGTTATCTGTTCAGCTTTTAGTGCTGCATCATTTGTGCTAGCTGCCAGTGCCTTTACATCTGTATTAACTGAAAATATACCTATAAATAAAATGAAGCTAAGTGATACTAAAAAAATCTTGTTAATAAATTTCACTACTTAATACCTCTTTCCATATTTTTTCATATAACCTATAATATTCTATAATAAGAGTGTATATTATGTAAATGAATTCCATTAAGAAAAGGTGATAAAAATGAATAAATCTTTCTATTACACAACAACATTAACAATATTTCTTTTAATATTGTTTAGTATTAATATAATAAGCAAGGAAACTTTTGCAATTTTATTTGTTCCTTTAGGTGTTTTTATGTTAATTATCGGAGTATTAGAGTTAAAAAAAACTATAAAAAATAAAGATGATATTGAAAAAGAAGCCCTTTTATTCAAAAATTCGTTAAAAAAAATCAAGTAACAAACAAAGAAAAATCATAAACTATATATAATATACATTTAACGTACAGATGAAAGATTACTGTGCGTTTTTTTATAGAAATTAAATATGAATACCTTATACAAATCTAGTTAACATAATGTCTCTTTCCGGAACACATCAAAAAAGAGAACCCTTATGGGAGTAAGGGTTCTTCAAGGGTCACTTTTATAGAATATGCAGCTTTTTATACATCCTTGATATGACAGCTTTTCTTAGTATGATGAACGAACTGAAGATGCATAAAAAGCGCACCTTTTATTCATATGCAAAGCTGTTCAAATAATTGATTTTATATCTATATATGATATATTAAAGGCCAGACTATTTTTACAAATTTCAGCGTAACCCTATTTTTGAGCAACCTCGCGTCCACTGCCGAGGTTGCTCTTTTATTTTGTATATGTAGCAACACATTAAAAATAGTATCTAATTACAAAACATGGTAATCTACTTATGTTTCATACTTCGGATACGTATGGACAAACCCTTACAAAAAAAGCAACCTCGTTCATTGGCCAATGCCGAGGTTGCTTTTTTGCTTTTAATAGCTCTATTTAATCTTTTCTAATTCATTTAACATCTCATCAATAAATTGACTAATCTCTACCGTGTTATTACTTGTAAACCCCTCTTTAAATGCCGTCTCAATCAAACATTTTCTCTCTTTTTCAATTTCAACGGTTAAAGCTTCTTTTAAGATCACTTTATGAGACTCCAATATTCCCCTCACCCATTTGCTTTTAATAGCAAAACAAATAAAGGTTGATCATTCTAAATGCGATCAACCTTGTATTCATTTTATCTTTTTATGTTCATACAAATATTTTACAGTATACAAATGTCCTTATACAACGGAATTTTATGTGAAAATCAAAACTTGTCATACAAATTTTGATTTTCATCTTCACAACTAAAAAAGTTTGTGATATGCTTCACATATAAAGATATCCATGACGAACCAGAACACTCTTGAATGTAATATAGAAAGAACTATTTCACTCCGATGCCAATACGAGTGAAATAGCTTTTTTTATATGGCTTTAACTATTTTTATTAACCAGAAAAACCATAGTTATAAGCATTCAACAATAAATAAATGTCATAACCAGCTACCACTGCAAAAGCAATAAGTAAGAGTGTCGTTTTAAGTTTGCTCAATTTCATGTCTCCTTTTTACCGTTCTAAGTCTTGTTCCTTGCGATTTGATCGTTTAGCGATCCCACCGACATATTGAAAAAATGAAATCCTCTTCATCTTCTCCACATTCTGATCAATCCAATTCAATGCTTTTTCCTTCCAAGCTTTTAATGTTTTGTTCTCTTCTTTTAATTCCTGAACCTGCTTATTCGCCTCATCAAGCTCTTTTTTGGGCACATAATCCTTTATATAACCAAGATTCATCTCCGTTAAGCTCTCATTCACTTCTTTTTCCCGTACAAGCTCTTTTTTCGTTTTCTCATGTTTCTGCTTCTCAATTGTTAAATCATCGCTGAGAGAGCTTATATGAGCCTCATATTGCGTATCTAGTTCTCTCTTAACCTCATCTTTGACCTTTTCCTTTTGTTCAGCTGAAAAATCACGGACAAGCTTCTGACGCATTTGTTTTTTGGCCTTCTCTACTTGGCCATCTTGATGCGCCACATATATTTCTAATTCTTGCCTTGTCTCACTCAAATCATGCTTCAATGTCTTATTCTCTTTTTCATAACGATCTACTTCATGACTCAACGCATGGGTACGTTCATGCTCGGCCGCCAATGTTTGCTGCAGCTCTTTTGTGAGACTCATAAGCTCATGAAAATCCGCTTCTTCCACTTTCACTTTGGAACCCATGACACTCTTGGCCGCCTCTATTTCAAGAGGTTGACTACATAACTCTTCAATCCGTCTCTCACTACGTATCTCAACGGGTGGTGCTGCTTTCAACTCCACTAAGTTGTCCATCTGTTGAAGCTCTTTTTCCTTGTGGGTCACTAGTTGTTGCAGATGCTTTAGCTCTTTTTGACGTTCTTGTTTCTTAAACTCATGGACACTCTTATGCTGTAGCTCACTCGGCTCGCCACGCTCAATATCATACCCACGTTTGTTCATGTAGTTGTGAAAGTCATCCTGAATTCTACGAATCTTCGTTTTCCCATGGAAGTACTCTTTCGCCGCCAAGCGCCGATCCTCCGTGATGGGCACAAAACCCACGTGCATATGTGGCGTTGCTTCATCGTTATGTACCACCGCGTATAAAATGTTCTGTTGACCATACTTACCAGAAATATGATCTAATGATGCTTCAAAATATTTACGCTGCTCGTCTGACGACATCGCATGCATATACTCCGGACTGGCCGATACAAAGAATTCTGCCACCAGGACGGCATCATTCCGAATTTTTCGTTTCACACGGGTGGCCGTCATCTTCTTAATCTCTTCATGGTACTTAATTTTGTCCTCATTCACCAAGTCATAGTTGAGCATTGTTCTAGTTGAATCGATGTCTTTATTTTTACTGTTCTCTCCTTCTCGCTGGTTGTGTTTCTGTATCCCCAAAATTGCGTCTTTGTGGAACTTTTGCATGCGGATAATCCCATATTTGGCCATCCCTCAATCCCCCATTTCGACCACTGTACTTGGGTCTAGCATACCACAACTTTAGATTTGGTGTAACGCACTACACCAATTTTTCATCTTCGATAAAATTGGGAGCGCGCTCTGCGAGGCCAAAGAGCTTCCTCCTAGCGTCGGTATCTCGGTAGAAACACCGAGATAAAAATCAAAATCCAAAGACAGAAAGTCTTACCTAAAAGTAGGTAAGACTTAAAAAAAAATGATAAATTCCTTTTATAAATTCAAAATTTATAAAAGGAGTATACACAATGCCAAAAAAAGAAGAATTAATTCCCAAAATGAGTTCATTAAAAGCTAGTGAGAAACACAAAGATTACAAGAACCAATGGAAAAATTTCAGTAGACGAATGCAAAAACATCCCCTTATAAAAGAGTTTCACTTTAAACTGTCTAACGGTATATGCGCATGGTGCGATAAAGCTATAGACAAAGAAAAATTTGTATTACACCATATAGACTATGATCATAAATGTATCAATCAAAGCTCTATAAAAATATTAAAACCAACGCCAAAAAGACCAAACAGAAAAGTTCAAATTCCTAATTGCGAGGCATGTGCTAAGAATTGTCCTCTTGAATTTAATGAATGTATGAAAAGAGTTGTGCCTGTTCATCAAATTTGCAACTTCATTATTTCAAAAAGATCACCTGAATAAAAACCATTTAACCACCCAACCCTCCGTTTCATCGGAGGGCTCCCTCGCCGGTTGGCGTCAAACAAACTTGTTTGTTTGAGTACCAAGAGGGTCTTGGTGTAGTGACATTGTCAATTCCTTAATGCTCCCTACGGTCCGCTTACCATTGACAATGGCCGCATATAGTCCACTTACATTATCATAGCTGTATCACATGATATGTCGCTGATTTTCGCTTGTCACTGTTTGACATATCACTTATATGTTAATCGTTGCTATTACTGCGTTCATAGCTCAATTAGGTGATATGTCAGTCTACTCAATTCTTCTGTTTCAATCCAGCAACATTAGCAGATGTGAAGTTTTCTTTGATAAATTGAAAACCGTATAAAAGTAGTGATTTCACAAAAAATATAATCATCACTTGAGGTCTGCTTAATCTCACATAAGAAAAGACCCCTAACTTTTTCAGAAAATCTGAAAAAGGGAAAATAAAAAACAAATCTGTAAAGAAATTAACAATTAGATATTTAAAGAAATGACCGTACGTATATTTTAAAATCCATATGGATCCAACTAAATATTGGCCCCATAAAAGTGGTGTTTCGCCTCGAGCTTTTGGAAACAAACGTTCATAGAACCACCACCATTTTCTTTTTTCAGCAATGTAACTTTCTAATCGAATCGATAAAGTTATAAATAAACTAGCTGCAAAAAATCGTTTGATTGATTTTTTGCCTATAAAAGGGACACTAAGCCAAGGTACAAGCATGATAGCCCATAACCAAATCTTTGGATGTTTTGTCACTCTAATAAGCCTCCTATTTAATAAATCATACTTAATGTCTCCTTAGAAAATACAAAATATTAATAGCCAGTTATAATTCTGTTCTGTCGTTAGCTTGTGGTGGTTTTTCGAGCCATCCTTTTTTAATCATGAGATTTCCCCACATTGTAGAGACTTTTATATCTCCAAGAATTGCTTCTTCACAACGGCCTATTATATCTATTCTCATACTTGTTGCCATAGCATTTGAATAATAAGTCATTCCTAAATTAAACATAAAACCCGCGTGAAATAATAGTAAGCGATTAGAAAAAGGCAACGTCTTAGAATTAGTGACTTCTTTATCTAGCAAGCTTGGCGTATGTAGATTTTCTCCATGTAGGATCGATGAAAAGATATCAATATGCTTGTTTAGCACTTTTAGCCCCTTTTCCATAAAGCTTCTGACTGGTTTATCTGTAACTACTTGCTGAAAACCAAGAAGCAAACCTTTGGCTACAATACTTTTTCTTAAGTTACTATAGATATTCCCAGCTTCCATCGAGTTCAAGGACCTGGTTTTCCCTATGATGTCCATTGCATATTCTACACTATCGATTAGTTCGCTTTGTTTAGATACAAAGAAATAAGGGTCTTTTTCATAAAGTCCCTTGGCCGTCAAAACATCGACAGATTTGTTATAAACATTCATCGCATCATTGATACATTGAACATAAAAGTTTCTAATATCTCTTCTACTTGCTCCACTAAGAGATAACGTGTGGCCGGAGAGGCCATGGATAGTCATATCGTGTATGTAATGTAACCAAAATGTATCTGTAAATAACGCCTGAGCTTTGGGATTTACGTCTTTATCAGTAAATCCTGTAGGTAAAGGAACTTTCTCTTGTTTTAAGATTTGCTTTACAAACTTTAAATGTTGAGTAGATAGCTCTAGACAATAATTAAAAAGAGAAGCAACGTCTGGATCCTTTGTTGTCTTAACTACGTATTTACTGATGCAAATAGCCATGGTCTCCCTAATATATTGAACCCATAGACTTGTGACTTCCGAAGAGGTCAATCTATTATCATTTTGCTTATTCATATCGTTTACCTCCGTAGCAACTAAACCATATCGCTTAGTTTGTCCTGGAAGCATCTATTTATGAAAAGAAGCGTATCGGCTGCCGCTTCGCACCCAATACGCTCATTTAAAAATAGGTCATAACAACTTCACCGCCATAACAAATAAAGCAAAAGGATACCTTTTGCTTTTAAAATAAACATCATTCATTTACACAGAGTAGGTTGATCAATAGATAGAATGGGCTGTTCCACTTTGGCATTTGTCATTTGTTCTTGAACAAAAAACCATATAGCAATATTGATTACGACGGCCACCAATAGAAAACTTTTATTTTTACTAATAAAGTTTCCTCCTTTGAGTCATAGTCACAACAAAGGCCGCCCATTATGTATCATCCTATAAGGCGGCCTTCATTGTATGTATGCTACATGTATATTCGCATTTTCATGACAATATTTTTAAAATCTCAATCCCTGCTGCTGCCTAAAAATAAATCAAAACAGGAGAATAAGAGAAAAAACTTCTTTATAGCTACATAATTACTAACGTAATCAAATGTATCTATAAAAAAGTATCTTGAAAAACCACACTAGATTATGATTGTTTTCTAAAGAAGCCGACAACGGCCACCGTAATGAGCTTAAGAAGTACATATCATATGCAATATACCATGATACATAAAAGAAGACACCTTAAAGGTGCCATTTTTTAATAAAGCTTTTTTATATCTTTTGAAAAACATAGTACATGCTGTTCATCATACAGAAACTTATATTTTAGTTAAATCCTTAATTTGGAATTAATCGTATATTATATTTTTTCCTTCTTCACTTAACTTTTTTAAAGCTGTAAGCATATGATTTATTTCTTCCTCAGAGTGTCTTTCCCATGAACTTAATTCAGCCACTATTTTTAAAGGAGATTTAGATCTATAAGAACGTGTTGGGTTTCCAGGGAACTTTTTGTCAGTTAAATTTGGATCATTTTCAAAATCACCTAATGGTTCTACAACATAAATTCTCTCTTTTGAATTAGATCTTGCTAATTCAGCACCCCATTTAGCAGCGTTTAATGTTCCAGTAAAATAGATATGGTTAAATTTTTTATCCTGATAATTAGATAAATACAACGGCTCAAGCAGATCTCCAATCTTTAGTTCTGCTTTAGTACCATGAAAAAACGGACCAGGATCTAAGACATTTTTCTTGTCATTCATATAGCCACACCCTTTACACTTTTTGACTTGCGTATAACAGTATAAGGCTGGACATGAGTGAAAAAACAGTCTATAAATAATTTTTAAATAGGGTTATAATTAAAGTAGAGATTAAGATGTGATCGGAAACAAACCACCTAAATAAAAAAAGGGCTGCTAATTAATTAGCAGCCCTTTTTTTATTTCCAAAATTCCCACCACTTCTTTTTCTTTTCTTCACTGGCAGCAATAAGTTTTTGAGTTTCTTGAATTCCCTTAACAGCATCTAAAAGTTCACGATCTCTATTCTCTAATTTCTTTGAAATATACTCATCTCTTTGTTGGATCTGCTTCAATAATTCTTGGTTGAATTTCATTTGTTCTTCTTTAAAATCTTCAAATTGTTTTAGTAATTGCTCATACTGCTGTGTCCCCTGATATGTCATTGATTCCTCTGTGTCACGGTCTGACACATCGATTTGATCAATCGTTGATATTACTGCGTTTATAGCCTGATCCAGTGACATATCAGGGTGCTTTATTAACTCTCTAATCTTACGCAAAACCATTATATCTTTATCAAAGAAACCTCTGTGGCCTAACTCGTTTTTATGGATATGATACCCTGCTTTTTCAAGCAGCTGAGAATACTTACGAACAGTAGAACTCTGTATCGCTAAAAGCATAGCGACATCCCTTGCTGTATAAACCTTTTGCTGCTTCCTTGTGTCACCTGACATATCACTCAACCTCCTGCCATGTCCTATGATATGTCATTCGATATATAAAAGAAAAGCTCCTTTTAAAAGATGATTTAAACTTATATTTTAGAATCACGTGGCCGCCTTCGTTTTGGGGTGTGAGGCTGGCTTAAAAATAGTGTAGATACATCATGAAAAAGAGTAGAATTTTGGACAGTTGCTCTGGCGGTTCGGCAGG
>NZ_JBYSWQ010000022.1:0-10688 GCF_058781295.1 Priestia sp. FW507-14D1A | reverse complement strand
TTTGACTTGCTCATTTAAAAAATAAAAATTAACGTTGACGTTTACTATTTCGTTCAGTTTTCAAAGAACTCTTGTCTCAAGGCGACTTTCTTATCTTACCACCTCGATAATAACTTGTCAACAACTTTTTTCATTAAGTTATTTTTGAGTTATTTTTTTGTTGTTGTCTTAGCGACGTATATAAATATAACATCTGTTAACTTGTTGGTCAACAACTTTTTCAAAAAAAATAAAAGTTTTCTCGAAAAGATTCCAGAAAACTTTTATTTTGGATATTCCTCCAAATTATAATATGAAATTATTAATAACAAGTAAGGCAGCTATTCCTGGAATACCTAAAATAGCTGAAACAATGGCTGTGGGGAAGTTAATAGGGATATGAATACCGAACTGTACCCCAAAGATGTTAATAAAGAAAAGCAGCAGAACGCCAATAATCAGCTTAATCGATAAATTTCCAATGACTCGAAGCATTTTTTCAACACCACCTGTTACTAAGAGTAGAATGATTAGTCCTGTTAAAAAAGACACAACTACAATGGGATGATTTAGCATGTTGCCTCCTTCTTAAAGCAGATAAGTTACCTTATATGTATGTCCAAGCATTCAAAAAAAGCACTATTCACGGAGAGAAATCCTTATTTTATAAAGACAACAAAACAGGATGCCTCTATGACATCCTGTTAATTGAAATATTTCGATGCTTGGCTTCTTTTAATAGAAAAAGATACTTCATTTTGGCTAATCGAATATCTACCATTACCTCTTCTGAAGGATCTACACTTCTTTCTACCATTGAAGTTTTGTGACTCCATTCCTGCTTTACTTGCATAAAAGTCTTCACAAATTCATCATCATACTCTTTGCGTAACCAACCTTTTCTTTTAAAAAACATATGCGAGTACCTCGTTATACTTCTCTTCTACCTTCTAGAGCTTTAGATAATGTTACTTCATCTGCATACTCAAGGTCTCCTCCAACGGGTAACCCATGAGCAATTCTAGTAATTTTAATTCCTGTCGGCTTTAAGAGCCTAGAGATATACATAGCCGTGGCTTCGCCCTCTATATTCGGGTTAGTGGCTAAAATCACTTCTTGAATCTCATCATCTTGAAGTCTTTTTAATAACTCTGGTACTTTGATATCTTCAGGCCCTATTCCTTCCATAGGTGAAATTGCGCCATGCAGGACATGATACAAGCCGTTATATTCTTTCATTTTCTCCATTGCAATGACATCCTTAGGGTCTTGCACGACACATACCACATTTCGCTCTCTGCGCTGATCTTGACAAATGTAACAAGGATCTTGATCTGTGATATGTCCGCAAACTGAACAATAGGTTAAATTTCGCTTCGCATTGACTAATGCTTTTGCAAAATCTAATACTGTATCTTCTTTCATAGATAAAACAAAGAACGCTAAGCGAACAGCTGTTTTTGGACCAATGCCGGGTAACTTCATAAAACTATCTATAAGCTTGGATATTGGTTCTGGATAATGCACGTGGCAACCACCTTATTAAAGTCCTGGAATATTTAAACCTTTTGTAAATTGACCCATTGTGTTATTTGTTAAATCGTCCATTTGTTTTAATGCGTCATTTGTTGCTGCTAGTACTAAATCTTGTAGCATTTCAATATCTTCAGGATCTACTACATCCTCTTTAATATTTACATCAATTACTTGTTTCTGACCGTTAACTACAACTGTTACCATTCCACCGCCAGCTGTACCTTCAACAGTTTTTTCAGCTAACTCTTCCTGCGCTTTTTGCATATCTTTTTGCATTTTTTGCATTTGTTTCATCATTTTTTGCATATTGCCCATGCCTTTCATCATATGAACATTCCTCCTAAATTTACTCTTGAATTTCGATTAAGTCTTCTCCAAATAGCTTTTTCGCTTCCGCAACCACAGGGTCTTCCTCCTGTGGTTGACCTGATGACCCATCGCTTTGCTGTCCTTGAAGAAACTCTTCTCTTACTTTATCCCATTCACTTTCTGGAATTGCAACCATTTCACGCTTGCTACCAATTAAAGTATATAAGATATTCTCTAAATTATCACGTACATTGTTGTTATTTTCAGAAGCCATTTTGCAATGAATTTCATATTTGAACTTAAGTATAAATGATTGATCTGAAGACGCAACCGGTTCACTGTTAGATAACAACGCTGCATGTGAAGCTTTATTTTGTTGTTTCAATGTGTCTAACACCTGCGCCCAGGATCGCTTAATCGTTTCTAAATTCTGCCGAGTGGCATTTTTTAAAACTTCATTTACCTTCCCAACAGGCGTTTTATACTGACTTCTTGACTGTCTTGTCTGTTTTTTCTCTGTTTGCGCTGCCTGAGCTGTATGATCAACTTGAATGCCTTTTTCTTTTAACTGCTGCAGTTCTGCTTCCATTTGATTCATTTTTTGTAAAATGTCTTGATATGGAAGAGCACTCTCTTGATTTGTAGAACTTTGAGCTAATTTTACTAAAGCTACTTCAAGTAGCACTCGAGGATGATTGCTCCATTTCATCTCTTGCTGAGTTTGGTTCAATTCAGCAATGACTTTATAAATAAAGTCACTATCCATTTTTGAACTCAGTTCTTTAAACTCTTCGTTAACCGCTGCTTTTTCAAGTAAATATGCATTTTCTTCAGAAGCTTGATAAAGCAGAACATCACGATAATAGAAGATGAGGTCCTCTACAAACCTCGCTGGATCCTTTCCGTTTTTGATCAAACTTTCAACAGAGTCTAGCGCTTCTACAATGTTTTCGTTAAAGATAGCTTGGACGATCTTCACAATAAAAGCCTGTGATACTGCTCCTGTTATAGATAGAACATCCTCTAAGCTCACCTTCTCCGTACTATACGAGATGGCTTGGTCTAAAAGACTAAGTGCATCTCGCATGCCGCCTTCTGAAGCTTTCGCAATTTCGTAAAGAGCATCCTCGCTTACTTCTAGCTCTTCAGAACCTAATACTTCCTTCATTCGATATACGATATCTTCTGGCGAAATGCGTTTGAAATCAAAGCGCTGACATCTAGAGATAATCGTTAATGGAATTTTATGAGGCTCTGTTGTAGCTAAAATAAAGATAACATGTGCAGGAGGTTCTTCTAACGTTTTTAATAAAGCATTAAAAGCTCCAATTGAAAGCATATGAACTTCATCAATAATGTACACTTTGTATCGAACAGCACTAGGTGCATATTTTACTTTATCACGGATATCTCGAATTTCATCGACTCCATTATTAGAGGCTGCATCAATTTCAATTACATCAGAAATGGAACCATCAGTAATTCCCCGACAAGTTGCACATTCATTACAGGGTTCAGCAATGGGTGCTTTTTCACAGTTAACGGCTTTAGCTAAAATTTTAGCAGCTGTTGTCTTTCCTGTCCCTCGAGGTCCAGAAAATAAATACGCATGCGAAAATTTCTCTTGGACAAGGGCATTTTGAAGTGTTTTGATAATATGTTGTTGACCGACTACGTCGTTAAAGCTTTGAGGACGGTATACACGGTACAGAGCCTGATATGCCACTACATCCTCTCCTTTTAATATAATTCATTAGTTATCATTATAGCGTATTATAAGGTTTTTTTTCAAAATAGTGAGAGATAAAATAAAAAGCCTACTCCAACAGAGTAGACTAAACTTATGTATATAACTGCCGTGCACCTTCCGTCGATTAGCCACCCCAGGCGTTACTTAAGCAGTTAGCTCGGTTCAGGCGACCCCATGGCACATGAGAGGTTCTGCTTACTGCTGCTTCCTTCCGGACCTGACAGGGTTCACAGATTCCCATTGCATAGGACCCAAACGTCAACACCACTTACTTAAGGCAGGCCCTAAGATGAGCTAACCTCAAGAAGGAATTCGGCCTCGCTAGAGCGGATTGCGAGTACAGGGCACCGCTACCTCCCCGCTTAGCACGGCAAAGTTGAAACCAATAGTTTGGGCATCAAGTTGATGCATTTACAAGTATACGTCTTTTCATTCAAAAATGCAACCGCTATAGAAAACTTACTTTTCTAGCGCTATTTTCCAGCTTTTTTTCGTTGACGCAACTCACGAAAAAAGGTGGTTAAGAGGTTCCCGCATTCTTCTTCTAGCATACCGCCTACTACTTCTGCTTGATGATTAAACTTTTCAAACTCTAATAAGTTTAACAATGTTCCCGCGCAGCCACCTTTAGGATCATAAGCGCCAAACACAACTCTTTTTACTCTTGATAATACAATAGCACCTGCACACATAGGACATGGTTCTAAGGTGACATATAACGTAGCGTCTTCCAATCTCCATGTTCCTAGTTTCTTACATGCTTCATCAATTGCTAAAAGTTCTGCATGAGCAACTGATCGCTGTTCTGTTTCTCGTAAGTTATAAGCTGAAGCAACCACCTCATCATCTTGAACAATAACTGCTCCAATGGGAACCTCTAATTTATCTTTGGCTTTTAATGCTTCATCAATTGCCAACCTCATATACTTTTCATCATTTAACACTTTTTATCCAACCTTACATATTATATTTTTTCTGAGTCAAACTATTTACTATGTACATCAGGAAAAGGAGAGACCTTGTGTGAAGAATGCTAAAACTGCTTTAATTATTATTGATATGCTAAACGATTTTCAATTTAAAAACGGCAAAATACTTGCTGAAAAATCTTTAACCATTGCTCAAAACATTGCCCAGTTAAAACAGTACGCATCGTCTCAACATATCCCTATTATCTATGTGAATGACCACTATAAGCTATGGCAAGCAAACTTAGAAACCATTTTAACACACTGTACAAATGAGGTAAGCTCACCCATTCTACATCATATTTCACCACAAAACGCTGATTACTTCTTAATTAAACCAAAGCATTCTATCTTCTATGGGACAGCTTTAAATATTTTGCTATCACAGCTCGATGTGCATACACTTATTTTAACAGGAATTGCGGGAAATATATGCGTGCTTTTTTCAGCCAACGATGCTTATATGCGTGAGTATAACTTAATTGTGCCTGAAGATTGTATTGCTTCAAACGCAGATGAAGACAATACCTTTGCTTTGAGAATGATGCATAATGTATTAAATGCTCGTATTTGCAAACATACCGAGTTGATGAATTAAGTAAAAAGCCTTCTCATATGATGGAAGTAAGTCATATGAAATGGAGGCTTTTTATTATGCAAATTTACACTGTTAAAGCAGGTGACAGTATATATAGTATTGCAAAACAGTTCCGCATTGACGCAGGGAAAATTATAAGAGCAAATGAATTACCTAATCCAAGTCAACTCGTCATCGGGCAATCTATGGTTATTCCAATCAACGGTACTTACTACACAGTAAAAGCTGGGGACACTATATGGAAGATAGGAAGAAAATTAGGCGTTAGCTACCAGGCTATTGCCAATGCGAACAATGTTTCAGTTACAGCACCCTTAACACCTGGCCGCCGCATCTTAATTCCCCCTTCTCCAAACAAAAGAAACGGTGAGTTTTTAGGGTATGTTGAAACAAGCAATCGAAAAATCACTCCTCAAACAGAGAAAATGATTAATCAAAATGCAAAATACCTTACTTATCTCGGGCCAGCGAACTTCGAAGTGCAAAAAGACGGTTCTCTAAAGGCACCTCCACTTAACAATTTAGGTTCTATTGCTAAAAAAAATGACGTCATTTTCTTAATGGTATTGGCTAATATTGAAAACGGTGCATTCAGTGACGAAGTCGGCCGAGCAATTTTAAATAATAAAGACGTTCAAGATACGCTCTTAAATAATATTGTGAAAACAGCGAAAGAACAAAATTTCAGAGACATTCATTTTGACTTCGAATTTTTGCGTCCGGCAGATAAAGAAGCCTATATTGCATTTTTACAGAAAGCAAAAAAGCGGCTTCAAGATGAGCAACTTCTTATGTCTGTGGCTTTAGCTCCGAAAACAAGTCGAGATCAAAAAGGCAAATGGTATGAAGCACATGATTATAAAGCCATTGGAGAGATTGCTAACTTCGTTGTTCCGATGACATATGAATGGGGATATAGCGGTGGGCCTCCTATGGCCGTCTCTCCTATTGGTCCCGTACGTGATGTTTTAGAATATGCAGTATCTGAAATACCTAGTTCAAAAATTATCATGGGTCAAAACCTATACGGTTACGATTGGACACTTCCTTACAAACCAGGAGGAGAATATGCCAAAGCCATTAGTCCTCAACGAGCTATTGAGTTGGCAGCTCGCTATAAAGTAGCGATTCAATACGACGATAAAGCACAAGCTCCTTTCTTCCGGTATAAAGATGAACAGCAGCGCACCCACGAAGTATGGTTTGAAGACGCTAGGTCTATTCAGGCCAAGTTTAATTTAATCAAAGAATTAAAACTTAGAGGAATGGCCTACTGGAAACTAGGCCTGGACTTCCCGCAAAACTGGCTCTTGATTGAAGACAACTTCAAAATTACAAAAAGAGTGACACAGCCATAAATAGGGAAAGCTTACTGTGAACAGTAGGCTTTTTGTTATTCTTCTTACTGAAAGAAATTTCTTTTCCCCTTATTCTCCTTCTCTATGTTAAAATATTTTTTGTCTGTTTTTTTTGAACGAGTGGTCATGAAGGAGGCAAATGAATGCAAGGCACACCTTTTATTTCAGTAGAAGGACCCATCGGTGTCGGAAAAACCTCTCTAGCTAAAGAGATTGCACAAGCATTTCAATTCGAAATTTTAAAAGAAATCGTAGATGAAAATCCATTTCTCGGGAAATTTTATGAAAATATCAACGAGTGGAGTTTTCAAACCGAAATGTTTTTTCTATGTAATCGATATAAACAATTGGAGGATATTCAAAAAGGGTTCTTATCTTATAAAAAACCTGTTGTAGCAGATTATCATATTATGAAAAACATGATTTTTGCTGAGCAAACGTTAAAAGATGAACAGTATAAAAAATATGTACAAATCTTCCACATCTTAACGGCTGATATGCCAGCTCCGAACATTATTATTTATTTAAATGCCAGTTTAGATACCTTGTTAAAGCGTATTAAAATGCGCGGAAGAGAAATTGAACGAAACATCGATCCTCACTACCTTGCGAGGCTAAGTGATGATTATGAAAAGGCTATGACGGCGTTTGAACAAAATAACCCTGATGTAACCATTTTACGTTATGACGGTGATGAAATAGATTTTGTACAAAATAAACAACACTTAAATAGAATCTTATCAGAGGTTCAAGAGAGTATGTTAAAAAGGAGTATGTAATGGTAAACTTACGATCGAAATACAACATTCCTAATGATACTGTGTTGACGATAGCGGGCACAGTTGGAGTTGGGAAATCTACAATGACTCAATCATTGGCTGATGCTCTCCAATTTCGCACATCGTTTGAAAAAGTAGATTCCAACCCTTACCTGGACAAATTTTATGGAGATTTTGAACGTTGGAGCTTCCACCTACAGGTATACTTTCTAGCGGAACGCTTTAAAGAACAAAAGAAAATTTTCGAGTATGGCGGCGGCTTCATCCAAGACAGATCCATTTACGAAGATACCGGTATCTTTGCTAAGATGCATTTTGAAAAAGGAACGATGTCTAAAGTAGACTATGAAACATATACAAGCTTGTTCGATGCAATGGTTATGACTCCATATTTTCCTCATCCGGATCTGCTCATTTATTTGGAAGGCAGCTTCGAAGATATTGTAGATCGGATTCAAGAAAGAGGGCGACCAATGGAACAGCAAACGCCTCTTGATTATTGGAAAGAGATGCACGCCCGATACGAAGACTGGATTAATAACTTTACGGCTTGCCCTATTCTTCGTTTAGATATTAGAGAATACGACCTTATCAAGAATCCTGATTCAATTGAATCAATTGTTGAAAAAGTGGCTCGCTTTTTACAACATAATGAAAAGCTAAAACGCCGTCATCTATAAAAAAATGCCGCTTTAATAGATAAAGCGGCATTTTTAACAAATAAAAAACCGTTACTTATAAGTAACGGTTTTCCAATCTCCAATTTATCGCGCTATGTTAATTGCATTATAAGTCAAATATGGCGGAGGAAGAGGGATTCGAACCCCCGCGGGCTTTAACACCCCTGTCGGTTTTCAAGACCGATCCCTTCAGCCGGACTTGGGTATTCCTCCGTATCGACAAGTATTAATTTATCATATATAAATAATGAAGTCAACTCTTTTATTGATTTTTTTTAAAAAGATGTTCATTAAGAATTAATTCTTAATGAACATCTTTTACTTTTATTTAGAGATAAATTCTTTATTTCCCATATATGGACGCAGCACTTCTGGAATTTGAATTGATCCATCTTCCTGCTGGTAGTTTTCTAAAATTGCAGCTACCGTACGACCAATTGCTAAGCCAGAACCGTTTAGTGTATGAACATGCTCTGGTTTTGCTTTTGTATCACGTCGGAAGCGAATATTAGCACGGCGAGCTTGGAAGCTTTCAAAGTTTGAACAAGAAGAAATTTCACGATACGTTTCATAACTTGGAATCCAAACTTCAATATCATACTTTTTGGCTGCTGTGAAACCTAGGTCAGCTGTACACATGCTTAGAACTCGGTAAGGTAAACCTAATAGTTGAAGAACCTTTTCAGCATGGCCCGTTAATTTTTCTAATTCATCATAAGAATCTTCTGGCTTAACAAAGCGAACCAGTTCTACTTTATTAAACTGATGCTGACGAATAAGACCACGTGTATCTCTTCCTGCAGAGCCTGCTTCTGATCGGAAGCAAGCACTATACGCTGTATAAGCAATTGGAAGCTGATCTCCACTTAAAATTTCATCACGATGCAAATTTGTAACTGGTACTTCAGCTGTAGGAATTAAGAAATAATCTTCTTCTTTAATCTTGAATGCATCTTCTTCAAATTTAGGAAGCTGCCCTGTTCCCATCATGCTTGTACGATTTACCATATATGGAGGAAGGATTTCTTCATAACCATGCTCATCCATATGTAAATCCATCATAAAGTTAATAAGAGCGCGTTCTAATCTTGCACCTAACCCTTTATAAAATACAAAGCGGCTTCCCGTTACTTTCGAAGCTCTTTCAAAATCTAAAATATTTAAATCTGTTCCTAAATCCCAATGCGGTTTTGGTTCAAAATCAAATTGTTTAATTTCTCCCCATTTGCGAACTTCTACGTTATCATCTTCAGTTTCACCTACAGGCGTACTTTCATGTGGAACGTTAGGAATTGAAAGTAGCAATAGTTCTAATTCTTCTTCAACGCTGCGAAGCTCTTCATCCAATTGCTTTACGCGGTCTCCTACTTCACGCATTTCAACGATTAAATGATCAGCATCTTGTTTTTCACGCTTCAATTGTGCAATTTGCTGTGATACTTCATTTCGCTTGCTTTTTAACTCTTCTGTTTGAGCAATTAGCTCACGGCGTTTTGCATCTAACTCTTCAAAGCGACCTAAGTCCGTTAAGTCCTCACCACGAAACTTGAGCTTTTCTTTTACTTCATTAAAATTAGCACGTAAAAATTTTAAATCTAACATACTTAGTACCTCCTTTAGTATAAAAGGGCAAAATAAAAACTCTCATCCCCATGAAAGGGACGAGAGTTTACCCGCGTTGCCACCCTAATTGAAAGCTAAAATAAGCCTTCCTCTTAAACCAGATAACGGATGAACCGAAACTGCCTACTACTTTTTCGACAGCTTGCTCCAGGACGGATTCATAAGAATTGATTATCGATTCACACCAGCCATCGACTCTCTTGAAATCAAAAATCTTATTACTATTTCCTATCAACGCTTTATACCAATATCATTTTTATTAATCATAATGTACTACAAGTCTGTACAAGATGCAATTCATTTATACAGGTTTTTTTGAAGCTTCTTCAACCATTGCTACAAAATACTGCGCCATGCGAGCATCATCTGTTAATTCTGGATGAAACGAACATCCCAAGAATTGACCTTGTCTTGCCGCAACGATTCGGTCGTTATGCATGGCTAAGACTTCAACGTTTTCTCCTACTTCTACAATATGCGGAGCACGGATAAATACGCCTATAAAATCTTCACCGATATCTTTAATATTTAGGGCAGCTTCAAAGCTATCCCGTTGACGCCCAAACGAGTTTCGAGCTACCGTAATATCCATAACACCTAAATGGGGCTCTTCACGGTCAACGACTTGTCCTGCGAGTAAAATTAAACCCGCACACGTACCAAATACCGGTTTACCTGCTTGTGCAAACTGGCGAAGAGGTCCCATAAAGTCATATTTGTCAATCAGACGACGCATCGCTGTGCTTTCGCCGCCCGGTAGGATTAAACCATCTATTTCGTTTAGCTGTTCAACTTTTTTTATGATAATGGCTTCAGCGCCTGCTGCTTCTAATGCTTGTGCATGCTCGCGAAAGGCACCTTGTAATCCTAACACGCCTACTTTTACCATTTTGTCAAAACTCCCTTTAAATTACCATCCACGCTCTTGCATGCGGTTTTCTGGTAATAATGATGAAATTTCAATCCCTTTCATTGCACTTCCTAACCCTTTTGATAAGTTTGCAATCAGTTCATAGTCTTGATAATGTGTTGTTGCTTCCACGATTGCTCGCGCAAATTTTTCAGGGTTGTCTGATTTGAAGATTCCTGATCCAACGAACACACCGTC
>NZ_JBYSWQ010000021.1:0-13585 GCF_058781295.1 Priestia sp. FW507-14D1A | reverse complement strand
CTAGTGCGTTTGGGGCCATTAGCATGTTTATAGGGAACACTCACTGGACTTTATTTTAAAGGAATCTGTCTTCTTGTATTGAAAGTGAAAGTAAGGGAGGAATTCATATGAATCCATATGAACAATTACAATTAAACAAAGAAGTAGAAGCGATTGCTAAACAGCGAATTGAAATTCATAAGCAACGGATAAAGTTATCCGAAGAGTTAGAGCAAGACTTTGATAATACAGAGCTTCAAAATAAAATTATTGAGTTAGAAGAAGAAAGTCAAAAACTAAAGAAAAAAAGTGAAGCTTTACAAGCTAACTATTAAACATCCTTTCAGGGTGTTTTTTTAAATCAACGTATTTAAAAAAACTGTGATTTTATTGAAGCTATAGGCGTTAGTATGAACAAATTATAGAGTCACTTATTTTGTTAGCACGTCCAATAAAATTAGAAAACGAAGGAGATTTTACTTTCTTCCCTCGTACCCTTCTAGCTTATTGTAAAATGTCCCCCTTCTTCATACCTACCTCCTTCATATAATGATTAAAAAGAATAATAGACGCCTACCATAGGGTTTGTTATTTTTATCCCAATGTAGGCTACATTCAAAAGAGAGGTACATATCAAGAATATGAGATGTAACGTTGGAATAGCCAATAATGTTATAATAATAAATGAGTTAGTATAAAGGAGTTGGTACTATCAACATAAAAGATCTTATTGACTCAAAAGATTTAGAATTGCCATTTGTCTTTCATTATGACGGAGATTTCGTACGTCAATCAATTAAAAATGGAACGGACGTACTAGAAAGGTATGATTACGTCGAAAAAGTTGAATTAGAGTTACTTCAAGAAACTGGATTTATTGAAGTTTGTGTAGAGGGTTATGGTGGGATGAGAATAGGTGATAAAATTGATGTTTCTGTTGGTAATTTAGAAACTAAAAATGTTACCGAACCATTTGTTTTAGAAAAACTTGATAACCGATTTTACTTTTTAATACCCTTTCATCCTTATTGGGTGAGTACACTGGAAGATGGGGGAATCCTCATATCATATTCTATAAAAAGTGTACTAAATTTGACGACTTATAGTTCTGAAACAGTACGTTTTCATAAAGATATTCTATCTAGCTTAACTGTATATTAAAATAAATGTATTAGCTTAAATCTATTGCTTGTTAATATGTTGTTAGATATGTATCTTTTTAGAAAAAATAAAATAACTTACTGAAATAGTCCTTATATAGAGCAGAACAAGCAGATTCTTAATTATTAAGAGTCTGCTTGTTTTACTTTAAACGTAGCAGTAAATTTTTTATTTAACAGCTTCTTTAAATTCTTTTCCAGCCTTAAAGGCTGGAATCACGATTTGTCCACCTATTTGAGGGTTACGGCCTGTACGTTCCGCGCGTTCACGTACTTCAATCAAATGTACCAAATCCAGCGATTTGAAATTTCTCTTCTTCTGCAAATAGGGGTATCAACCTATGCATTTTCTTTTACAATTCATTATAGTAACCCTTATTATGGTAATAAATTAAAAATAAGGTGGGAGATACTTTTATGAGAGCGAAGATTGAGAAAGCAAACCATGTGGTAATGTTTGAAACGGCTGGTGAATTTTATGCACATGAAGTGACTCAAGGTATTAATGTAGGTTTCTTTGCTTGTCCCTCTTGTGGAGTGAAAGTTTATCATAAACAGGATCATTTCTTTTCCAGTGAACATGAGCGCACATGTATTTATGTACAAGAGCAATTTAAGAAGAAATTCTAAACTTGTACCTTAAAATCTGTTTTATAAAATTTTTATAGGTTAATTTATACATTTATAGTATAATATGAAAGTTATGCTTGTGAACATATAAAAGGAGAATCAGCATGAAGGGACTAAGTACATTAAGAAAAATAGATGCAGTTGGGCGTATAGTAATACCCATTGAGCTAAGAAAGCGAATGGGTATAGATAAAGATGATGAAGTAGAGATTTTATTGGAAGATAATCATATTAAGATAAAAAAATACAAAGAATCTATTCACTGTCTAATCACAGGTGAGATAACATCTCAAAACCGTAGATATGCAAATGGTATAGTTTTAAGTCCATTAGGCGCGGAACTTTTATTTAACGAAATAAAAGACAAGCAAAAAACCTTTGAATCGTAAATTCAAAGGTTTTTTGCTGAATTATTTTTTATGTTGTATACTCTCTAACCAATTTTGGACAGAAGATCCCAAGCTAGTTGCTCCTACTTTTAATTCATCCATAATATAAGAGATCAAATTGTGTAGACTGTACTCTTCTTTATAAGGGTTATTTTTATTAATGAATTTTAACACCTCTTTTAATTCCTTTACTCTTCCCTGGTCCAATTCTTCTTCTAAATGACGAGTCATGTATTCATCAACAAAATCAGAATTCCTGATACTCGCCTCAATTAAGAAAGATGCTGCTAATGCTGGAGAGCAATCTAAAGCATAAGCTAATCGTTTCAGAATATCATACGTTTCTCCATGTCCATCTTTTAAGCGCGTAGAGACACGCTCTTTCTCAATATTCTTGTATAGATGTCTAATTGGCTCTTTGGACATATCTCCCATATACACAGTGCTGCCAAAGCTAAATCCTCTTCTAAAATAATTTGATAGGTAGTCCATTACTTTTGAAGAAGCAAGTCCTGATATACAAATTGATTCAATTACATTTTTTACAGGCGTATTTGTAATGTACGACAATCGATAAACACATTCTTTAAGATCAATTGGAAGTGATGGTTTTACATCTCGTTTTTTGTCACTTCGAATTTTTCTTTTCCTCTCTTCTACTCTCACATAATCACTCCTAAAATCTAAAATTATCTCTAGGACAATGACTTTTTGTACATACCTAAAATATGTATATGGCAGGGGAGGGAGGAGCATGTATATTTTTTTGAGATAGTGGAAAAAACTTATAATACTAGAACATGAGAGGAGTCTTTTGTATGAAAATGACGAAAGAAGAAGCACAAGAAATCGCAAAAAAAATAAAAGAAAACTCTAATAAGTACGGATTACCTGTGAAAAAAAAGAAAAATGCTAGTGCAACTTAAAAGGGGATATATAAGAAAAGGTCTTCAATTTAATAAAAAATATAAGACTTATATTTTCCTACTATAGTACGCAATAACATTTAGTACGCTGCATAATAAATATAAGCTAACTCAATTACAATAAACTTCAAATTAGATGTACTGATAATGAGGAAGTTAAAAAAGAGACTGCCTAACAAATTAATTTGTTAGGCAGTCTCTTTTTTAATTATGATTATTGGTGACGTAATTTATCAATTTCTTCTGGTGTAAGGTTTGTAAATTCAGCGATTGTTTGGGTATCTAAACCCTTTTGAATCATACTTAAGGCCACCTTTATGATCCCTTTCTTTTCGCCTATTTCTTCACCTATTTGTTTTCCTTTTTCTTCTCCAAGTTTCTCAGCTCGTTTTAAAGCTGACTTTTCATCTAATAATGCTTTTCTTCGTGCTTCATATGCTAGTAGCACTTCCGGATCTTGGCTAACACGTTCCCACTCGTCCATTGCTTTCTTTAATACTTGATCTTCTTGCATCGCAATCTCCTCCAATACCTGAGTGATTTCTTCATCTTCGGATGCTTCAAGTAATAATAACCATCGCACAAGTTGATCTTCCCGTGGATCTACCTCTCTGTTACGCCATTTTATTAATAACTTAGGTAGCTCCATAAAGTGAATTTCCAGCATATCCGTTAAGAGTAATTTCTGCTCTCGCTCATATAACTGAAAAGTGGAGTGATAATCATGAATATGAGATAAATAACGGAAGTTCACAATGTTAATGGTAATCGTTTTACAAAGCTCTCCGTAGTCCATGCCTTCTTTCATTTGACTACTGTACATTTTAGACCAGTAATAGAGTGTTCTTTTTTCCATGTCATGTTTGTTATTAAGCTGAATTTCAATATTAACTCGGCTTCCATCCTCTAACTGTGCGTGCACATCTAAAATAGAGCGTTTATCTTCTTGGTTTTCTTTATTAAAATGCGGATCTAATAACTGCACCGTCTGAATTTTTTTATCATCTGGAAAACGGAGTGCTGCGTTCAAAAAAGCAGCTAAAATAGATTCATTTCCATGTGTGCCAAATAGTGATTTAAATGCAAAGTCGACACGCAAATCTAATCGTTTTGTCATAATACCCTCCATCATTTCCATGTTTGTTATTAGTATACCATGACTATACCGATTCCTTCTATCTAACACTTTAGGAGTAATTTTATTATTAATACAGTATCTGTTACACCTAATTAATTATTAATATTCTTCAGAAAAAGAAGTAAGGAGGGGATTTTGAATAAATAGAAGTACTCGTGCTGATTGCTATTGCTCATAAATAAAATCCTCTTTAACATTATGCTTTTAGTCCGATCAGGTTCTTTATCCATATAGAAATACATTAAAAATCAATAGACCATGTAAAGCAAAAAAGCCACTAGAATACCTAGTGGCTTTTTATTTTAAAAATCGCTATACTCTTCCAAATCATCGTCGTCTAAAGAACCAGATACTTGCTCTAAATCTGCAATCTTACCTTCTTTTAAGGTTTGACTTTCTGAAGGCTTGTCTTCTAACTCCTCTTGCTTGATTATAAAGCCATTAGCCTTAGCTAATTGTTTTAATTCCTTCAGTTCTGAATTGATATGTTCAAGAAGTTCTTCTGTTCTGTGACCTGAATCTACTTGGTCGGTAGATGAATGATGAAGGTCCCGAACAATTAAAGATGAAATATAGTCCCCTAATTTTCGAGACTTCGCATATTTTGCAAGTACGTCATAGACTTCATCACTCAATCGGTTAGTCTTAATCGTAAAGGCGTTTTGACGCTCTGACATGGTTATCACCTACGCTGTTAGGATTTAACGGCTTTCTTCTCAGCTTGTTTCTTTTGAAGGTAACCGATGCTTCGGATTTCTAGGCCAAATAAGTTTAAGTGACGGCTATCCTCTGGTACTTTATGATATTTCTCTGTACGTTCTTCGCCAATCTTTTCACTCATGCTTGTCATAATCGCTACTTCTAGTGTTGGAGCGACACCACCACTATATACGTATTTACGGATTTTATTTGCCGGTGGTGGGGCCACATCATTTAACTTCGCTAGTAAAATCTCCACATACTCTTTTAAAGAAGATGTAATTTGAGCTGTTAAATCAATGGCTGCGCCTGTGTTTTCATTTTTTAACTCGAATTTTTGTTTACTATAGTTATCTAAAATAAATTGGTCAAAAGCACGTAAATCGGTAAACAGCTCTGGGAACTTCTCTTTACGTAACTTATCAATATGAGCTAAATAGGGAATACCCTCGATACTTTGGAATGATTCACGGCTATTAGCAGCCTTTAATCCTTCTGGTAAAATGACGACATCAATCGAGCCACCACCGATATCAACCATCACGGTTTCACATTCCACATATTCATTGGCATCTTCACGGTCTTGAAGTGTTAGGTCCTTCTTCAACGCAAAACGCGCGATTTCCCCTTCTTTCAGGCAAGCACTTTCGTCCACAGCTACTTTTAATTCTTTTTCAAACCCTGGGGTATGAATACGGAATGTATGGTCACCTAGGAATCGAGTAGCCATGGCTTTTTGCGCTTCGCCAAACGTACTTTCTTTTTTCAGTAACCAGATTGGTAACATCGTAGAGAAATAGTCAATTTCAATGTTGTTATCCTTTTGATCTTTTGCATGCAACGCATGGTAGTATGCAATAGCAGCCAAAAATGTCACATAAGGAATATGGCTTGTAATTTTGTTATGTAAACGATTGATGTGGTTGTTGGCAAGTTGTTGACTTGCTGCGATGTCACCGACTAAGAAATAACGTTCTTTTTCCTCGTCACCAATTGTTGTAGATAGTAAGATACGCTTTTTAAATTCTTCTGGTGCTGTCACAGCATCTGTAAAGAATGAATCTGCCGCATTTTTTTGTAGTTCTACAACGTTGGTTGGGAAATCAAATAGGTATCCATCAATGATATTCATATCAACGGAGTTTCCACAGTCTTTATTGAAACGTGAAATTTTCATGTTTATACACCTCGTTTTTTAAGTTGAACTTCTGTTGAACTAATTATACAAGAAGAAAGACGGAAATTCAATACTTTAGTTCAACTAATTTGTCTTCAAAAACTTACATATATCAACAATTGTTTTTGTTCAGTTGAACTCATCTTTCTCTCAAAAAAAAGTATTAGAAAAGTTCTTTTTTGAGAATAAGAAGGTCATAAGAAGAGAGAATGCACTAAAAAATAAGCCCCTTAATATAGAAAAAATACATAGCTTTTATAGGTTTAAGAGGAAAATAAAATAACATACAGAACCTATTCTTATCTAGAGAAATAAAATTTGCTACAATAGAGCTAACCGAGGGATTGATTTTATGAATTGTCAAATAGCTCAGCCTATTACTAAATTTTCACATATTCATATACAACCTTCTTTTATCATTATGTTTGGATCTTTTGCAAAAGAAAATCCCGATCAAGAAAGTGATATTAATATTGGTTTTGATGTAAAGTATTAAAAATTAGATGAATTTTATAAATTTCAGTCTAAAAGATACCTTCTCAGAATGCATTGTGCATTTAAGCTGTAGGTATTGATAATTCACTAAAACCCATTTATTTTTATATGTTGAAATGTATTATAAATGAAGTTAATTGGTGATTGTGTAAGTGAAAAAATCTAACTATTTCTTAAAGAAAGCTTTAATTGAGGAAATAGAAAGAGCTGGAGAGCACATGATTAGTTTAGTACTAAAAGAAGGTTTTACAAGTCATAATACAATCTTAGTTAGTCAGTTTCTGGATCGATTATTAAATGAATTAGATAAAATTTCTATGGCAGATTAGCATTTGCTCTTCCTTTTGTTTGAGTAAAGACACTGTAGGTTGTGGGGGAACACCAGTGAAGGGCTTAAATCTTTCTTAAGTAGTTGCACCAGAACCTCCATAATTCTACATAGATTGTATGTTTAATGTAAAATATTATTTTTTGGTAAATTTAGCTTATTTATTACATTTTATATGATAATATGGATAAAAAAGGAGGATACTATGAAAAAAATACTTAGTTTAGTTACATTATTTGTTTTTTCTATGGGGATAGCTTTACCAACGTTTGCAGAGGCTGCTTCTCAAAAGTTAATTCAACCAATTAATAATGCACGAATTACAGCTGGGTACCTTAATACAAAATACCAACAAAAGTTTGGGTTCAAACATTATGGTTGGGATTTAGTTTCAGCAACAAGTGATCGTACAGTTTGGGCAAGTGGTAGAGGTGAAGTTTTAGCCACTGGATATGATAATATCTTAGGAAATACGATTATAGTAAAATATCCTCAAGCATATATTCATAGCACAAAATTAACTAAAGATATTGTAATTCGTTATAATCACCTTGCATCAATAAAAGTAGCAAAAGGTCAAAGCGTCACAAAAGATACGTCTTTAGGGACTTATGGAAACACAGGGAAATATTCTACAGGAGCACACTTACACTTTGAAATCGACACAGATACTGTAAACTATCAATACTCTCCAACTTTAGGTTCAAGTTCTAATATTATCAAAGCAGGTACAGCTAGCACAGTACTTTCACCAAAAAGTGTTTTATACACTAAGAACTCTGCACCAGATAATCAGCAAATCTGGATTTTAGGCGATGGCTATCAATCATCAACTGAAGATAATTTACCTATCTTTTAATAGACGTTCGTTTTTAAACTGTCTTATTTGAGACAGTTTTTTTGTGACGTGGACAGAAGTTTAACCACTTGGATTTTATATTATTTATCCATTTAACATATCAATAATTCTTATCTATTCATAAATGATTTTGACAAAAAAGCATCTTTCTAATTGGAAGGTGCTTTTTTGGTTTCTTATAACAATTTAAAAAAGAGGAGAGTTTTTATGAAATTAATGACTGTTCTTACCTTATTAATGGTTGCATTATGTGGAGTAAATCAGGAGAAAATAGAGGCAGCAAGGAAACCAGCGAATAAAAATGTAATTATTATTAACAAATACTACAACAAGCCTGCTTATTTTCATAAAGACTATATTAACATCGTTGATCCAGTAGTAACGGGGAAAACATGGGATGAAATACCAGTTGGCTTCTTTAAAGTGGTGAACAAGATTAAAAACCGCTCTTACTATACAGGTCATATTCCTGGGGGCGATCCTCGCAAACTATTAGGGAAACGTTGGTTAGGGGTAAATGCAAATGGTACGTATGGCGATACACACGGGATTCATGGTAATAACAATGAAATCAGCATTTGAAAGTACGTGAATCAAGGTTGCGATTACGTATGCCTATAAGAGCTTTGTTGACCTTAAGAGCGTATATGGGTATAAATTTAAAGGCTACCAAGTTGAAAAACAATTAATACCTGAGCAGCATTCCGTGAAAAAATATATGGAACGCTGCTTTTTTAAACATCGCGTTTATTAATATTATGTAATTCATTTAATAAATGATCAATTCTTTTACTTATTCTGATTGTATTCTTACTAGTGAATCCTTCTTTCAATGCTGTTATAATCATAATTTCTCTTGTTATTTCTATCTCTGTAATTAAAGCTTGTTTTCTAATATTTTATACCCCCACGTCTAAAAGTTCACTCATTTACTATTAACATTAATCTTCGCACATAAGTAACATTAAAGAATTTAATTTTATATATCAATGATAAATTTTTTGATTTAATACACTCAGAATTTATAAAAAATCAGTTAGAATAATCACCTTTAATGAAACGCATAAAAAAGGTGTTCTTATCTGACTCTATTTTCATGATTTACTTAATACCTTAATTTATTTTCTATAATTCTCTCTTTGAGGTTAGAACTTTACTAATAGGAATACTATACAGAAAATGATTTATCTTGCTAATCTTAGGGGTTAAATAATCTAAGACTATATTTATGAATTATATGATATTTAAATATAACTAATTTTATAAGAAATATTTTCAAACGATAAGTTATTTTAATTTTAAAGTTGTAAATGAAATTCTAATTTTTCTTTCTTATGATTATAATAAACTACTAAATATCTTTACATATGTCTGAAGGGGGCTAATAGGTATGGTTAGCAATGAAAGTAATCCACCGAATAACAAAGATTTTAAATTCCCTATTTTAACTATTACAGCACTTGTATTGGGGATTTTTGCAGCAGGATCTGAAGAGTTAGTAATTTCACCATTATTATTAGATTTGGCAGATTCTTTTAATTCTACTGTAGACATTATAGGTCTTTCCGTAGGCATCTATGGAATTGCTGTAATTATAGGGGCACCATTGTTTGCCCCTATTAGTGATAAAGTTTCTTACCGTTTAAGTTTATTAATTGGAATTCTCTTATTTTTAGTGGGCACAATTTTATGTACGTTAGCAGGGAATATTGAGGTGTTTTTTCTCGGAAGAGCTATTTCTGGCTTGGCAGCAGGAACTTTTATTCCAACGGCTTACGCTTTTGTAGGAGAACAAATTCCCTATGAAAGTCGCGGAAAAGTTATGGGGGCAATTGTATCAAGTTGGTCATTGTCTTTAATATTAGGTGTTCCATTAGGATCCTTTATAGGAGGAATATTTCATTGGAGATGGTCTTTTGCAGTATTAATTCTTTTAGGAATAACGGTTGCAATGCTTATTTTAATAGATCTCAAAGATAAACATGAAATAAATAAAGTTAAACATAAGGATACTGAAGAACCATTAGTTCGTTCATTTATTAATGCTCTGTCTAAACCTAATGTGTTTTTAATTATTGCTGTTACACTTTGTAATATGTTGGGTTTTTATGGGATGTACACTTATTTAGGAAGTTATATCCGTTCTACCTTATCATTAGGAAATTCTATAACAGGTGCTATACTGATTTTTTACGGGATAGGGTTTGCTACAAGCTACTTTTCTGGAAAATATGCAGATAAGATAGGCAAAAGCTTTTCTCTTATCTTTACTATGGCGACATTAACTGTGATTTTATGGATTATCCCTCATCTAAGTAATTTTTATTGGCTATTCTTCCTTCTCTTATTTTTATGGGGCGGAATGCAAAGTTTGACAGTTACTTTGTTAAGTACAATCTTAAGTAATTGTTCAAATAAATATCGAGGGAGAATTTTGGCTGTCTATAGTTTGACTTCTAATCTTGCAGTCACTCTTGGCTCTGCATTAATGGGTCCAATTTACGTGAATTTCGGCTATAAAATAGTATCTATAGCTTGTGCAGTTATAAGTTTTTTAGGTTTTTTAATTAGTATTAAAGCTTATTATAATCAACGTGATAAACAGCAATCTATTGAATGAATTTAGAGAGCTTTATTTTTTTATTTTATATACCTTAGAAAAGGATGCAAGCTAACGAACTCAAATTTTCAGGTTGTTAATTAGATATTTGTTAAAAATATTTATTTTTAGTAAATATTAGTTATTTAAATGTGCTGGTTAGCAGTATTTGTTGTAAAATAATAGGTGTATGAAATAAATAGGAGTGAGAAAATGATTAATAAACAAGTTGCACTGGTACTTGGAGCAAGTCAAGGAATTGGAAGAGCTGTTGCTTTAGAATTGGCTCAAGAAGGGTACTCATTAATTATTAATGCAAGAAGTGAATCAACTCTAAAAGAATTAATGAGTGAAATCAATGATATTAACCTTGGAAACCATATGATTTTTCAAGGAGATGTAACAGAAAAAAATGTAAGAGATAATTTATTTTTTAAAATAAAAGAAGAATATGGACGATTAGATATTTTAATCAATAATATTCCTGGAGGAGTTCCAGATACATTTCAGAACTATGATCCTAATGTAACTGTTAATGCATTTTCTAAGAAAGCTATAACATACTTTGATTGTATGAAAAATGCTTCCTCTTTGATGGAAAGAAATCAATATGGTAGAATCATTAACCTTGTAGGTAATTTATGGAAAGAACCTACTGGAAATATGTTTACTAATAGTCTAATTAATGCATCTATTATAAATGCAAGTAAAAATATTTCACGTCAACTTGCTGAAAATAAAATTACGGTTAATTGCATAAATCCAGGATTTATAAAAACTGATAGGTATTATAAGTATATCGATAATTTAATAACTAATAATGGAATAAGCAGGGAGGAAGCAGAGGCTGCAGTTGCAGAAGATATTCCATCCAAAAGAGTGGGAGACCCACAAGAAGTTTCATCTTTAATAGCTTATTTATGTTCTGAAAAGGCGGCATACGTTACTGGTCAGCAAATTTCAGTAGATGGCGGTACTCTAAGAAGCTTATAAAAGGATTTATTAAAAAACTCTTTATATTTTCCTTGAGTATAGTTTGTTTAATACATATGATAATTATTTAAACAAATTAATAGTATACGATACTACCATTCAAATAGCCGTAAAGTGTAAACTTTACGGCTATTTAACTAGGTATTTTATAATTAGGTTTTCTATTACGTTTGATTTTTCTTTAATTTATAAATTAATCATTCTACCGTAACAGATTTTGCTAAATTTCTAGGTTTATCAATGTCACAGTCTCTTTCCAGAGCTGCATAATAAGAAATTAATTGCAAAGGTACAACAGACACTAGTGGTGCCAAGTATTTGTTAACCTTTGGGATAATAAATCTATCTTCTGGTGTATCTAAGCCTTCCATCGAGATAATACATGGAATAGCACCACGAGTGACTACTTCCGTAACATTACTTCTAATACTTAAATTGGTTTTTTCTTGTGTATTTAAAGCAATAACAGGGGTATTATTTTCGATTAGAGCAATTGTTCCGTGCTTCAACTCTCCTCCAGCAAAACCCTCAGCTTGTATATAAGAGATTTCTTTTAATTTCAATGCGCCTTCCAATACTACATAGTAATCTAGATGTCTTCCTATAAAGAAAGCGTTTCTTGTGGTTGAAAAATATTCTTTAGAAATTCTTTTCATAATCTCTTTTTCTTCACATATAGATTCAATGACGTTAGATACTACTCCTAAATCGTGCATAAGATTAAAATCAAGTGGAATCTCTTTTTCTTTGGCCACAGTCGCAGCTAAAATAGATAAGACAGTAATTTGTGCTGTATAAGCCTTTGTAGATGCTACGGCAATTTCAGGGCCGGCATGTAGCAATAAAGTATGGTCAGCTTCTCGTGATAGAGTAGAACTTTGCACATTTGTAATGGTAAGGGCTTTATAATTTTGTTGTTTAATATATTTAAGTACAGATCTGCTATCCGCAGTTTCTCCACTTTGAGAAATGAAAATAAATAATGGTTTGGAAGAGAGTACAGGCCTATTGTAAGAAAATTCACTAGCAATATGTACTTCAACAGGTATATTTGACCAATTCTCTAAATACTGTTTACCAATTAAACCAGCATTATAACTAGTCCCGCAAGCTATGATATAAATACGGTCACTTTCTATAACAGAATTAATAATCTCCTTATCAATAGAAAACCCATTTTCGTTTCCCTTATATTCTTTAAGAATTTTTCTTATTATAAAAGGTTGCTCATCGATTTCTTTAAGCATATAGTGGGGATATGTGCCTTTTTCAATATCCTCTACATTTAATTCTATTTCAATTGGATCTCTTTGCATGACTTCAGCATTTAAATTTTTTATAGTAACGTCTTCTTTCTCTAAAATTACAATTTCTTCATCAAATAGTTGTAAGAAACTTTTAGTTAAATGGATCATTGGTAGAGCGTCAGATCCAAAGATGTTAAAGGTACCATCGCCTAGACCTATCAATAAAGGACTTTTATTTTTGGCTACATAGATTTTATCGCTATCTTTACTATCAATTAAAGCAAAAGCATATGAACCTTTCAAAAGGTTTAAAGTTTTTAAAAATGATTTTTCTGTAGTATATCCATCATTTTTAAATTTCTCAATTAAGTGTACAACAATTTCTGTATCTGTATCGCTCTTTAAACCTACACCTTCTAAATGTTCCTTATAAAGTAGCTCATAATTTTCAATAACTCCATTATGAACAAGTGTAAATTGTCCTGATTTACTTTGATGAGGATGAGCATTAATTTTATTTGGTGCCCCATGTGTTGCCCATCGTGTTTGTCCTATACCTACTGCTGATTCTATTGAATAACTAGTTATTTTTTTTAAATCAACTATTCTTCCTTTTTCCTTGAAAATGTGAATACCGTCTTTGTTTGACAAAGCGATTCCCGCAGAATCATAGCCTCTATATTCTAATTTTTCTAATCCATTTAGTAGAAAATCTCTGGCATCATTTGTTTTACCAATATAACCAACAATTCCACACATAAAAAACCCTCCATTGTAATATATTACTTCACGCTCATTTTTCTCTTTGTTCAGAAGGTTACCCCTATGTTTTAAAGAAAAACTTGCAGCTAAGGTGAGTAGCTGGAAGGCATCCGCCGATTTTCGATAATCCTTCATCCTCGTCAACTAAATATATGTTTATTTAGCCCAAGCGCTTTTAAAAAGAAAAAACTTTGATAATTTTAC
>NZ_JBYSWQ010000020.1:0-18872 GCF_058781295.1 Priestia sp. FW507-14D1A | reverse complement strand
GGTCCCGTGGTGTAGCGGTTAACATGCCTGCCTGTCACGCAGGAGATCGCGGGTTCGATTCCCGTCGGGACCGCCATGTTTTAGAAACGAAACAATGTGTTTCGTCTTTTTTATTGTTTGAACCATTTTTATATAAAACTTTACCGTCCTTAGGAGCAATCCTAAGGAATTTTTTATATACAAAGAAATTTCTTTATAGAATTGCGATGTTAAAGATTGTTGGATTTCTTACTGGATATGTATAGTCCACAACGTTTACAATATATATATACAGATTGAAATGAGGTTCTGAATGAATGACAGAGATTAACGAATTTACGTTTATGTCTACGTCTCCTGATGAAACTAATCAGCTGGCTGCTCGTCTAGCAACTTTATTAGAAGCTGGTGACGTGCTGCTGCTTGAAGGCGATTTGGGAGCTGGAAAGACAACATTCACAAAAAGTTTAGCTAAAGGATTAGGAATTGAACGCAATGTGAATAGCCCGACATTTACGATCATTAAAGAATACAAAAGCGGTCGCCTTCCTCTTTATCATATGGATGTGTACCGTCTAGGGGATGAATTTGAAGACCTAGGGTTCGATGAGTATTTTGAAGGAGATGGCGTGACGGTCGTGGAGTGGGCTCATCTGATTGAAGAGCAGCTTCCTAATGAATATATTCAAATCAATATTTACCATGAAAACGAAACGACTCGTAAAATCCTTGTAAAGGCGATAGGCAGTCGGTACGTTGAAATATGTAAGGAGCTTTTTAAAAGATGAAAATGTTAGCCATTGATACATCCAATTTTGTCATGGGTGTTGCTGTCGTTGAAGAAAACAAAGTAATTGGAGAAATTATTACGAATCTAAAAAAGAATCACTCCGTTCGTGTAATGAACGCTGTGGAATCTTTGTTAAAGGATTGTGATATTGCGCCAAGCGAGCTAGACCGTATTGTAGTAGCACACGGTCCAGGATCTTATACAGGTGTACGCATTGGCGTTACCATTGCCAAGACACTTGCTTGGACTTTAAATATTCCTTTAATAGGTGTATCTAGCCTTGAGGCACTAGCAGCAAACGGTCGCTATTTTGATGGATATATCGCTCCGTTATTTGATGCGCGCCGTCAACAGCTTTATACAGGACTATATGAATGGAATAACGAGCGAGGTCTTGTAGAAGTTGAAAGTGATCGACTTGTTATTAATAAAGACTGGGCGGAACATTTAAAGTCATACAACAAACCTATTTTATTCATAGGCAATGATCTTCTTATGCATGAAGAGGCGTTAAAAGAAGTGCTGGGTGAACAAGCTGTATTTGCCCATGTTCAGCAGTTTAATCCAAGACCTAGTGAATTGGCTTTCTTAGGAATGAAGAAAGAGCCGCAGTCTGTGCATACTTTTGTTCCGAACTACATTCGTTTAGCTGAAGCCGAAGCCAACTGGCTTGCTTCACAGCAAAAAGGATAAAAGAAGGTATAAACATGAAACTAACAATTAAGTTTCGTTTAATGGAAGTTAAAGATGTTGATCAAGTAGTGAAAATTGAAGAGAAGTCTTTTACGACACCTTGGAGTTCAGAAGCGTTTCAAAATGAGTTAACCAATAATCAATTTTCAACTTACATTGTGATGGAAGAAGGAGAAAATATTATTGGGTATTGCGGAACGTGGATTGTTATTGACGAAGCACATGTAACTAACATTGCGCTATTGCCAGACTACCGAGGTAAGGGACTCGGTGAATTGCTGTTGCGCAACGTGATGGACGTGCTTCGAAAACTAGGTGCTACGTCAATGACATTAGAAGTTAGGGTATCTAATCATATTGCACAATCATTGTATCAAAAGCTAGGTTTTAAACCTGGAGGTATTCGTAAGAATTATTATTCTGATAACAATGAGGATGCATTAGTTATGTGGGTGAATTTATGAGTGAAAATCAATTAATTTTAGCATTAGAAACAAGCTGTGATGAGACAGCAGCAGCCGTGATTCGAAACGGTCATGAAATTGTAGCCAATGTGGTGGCCTCTCAAATAGAAAGTCATAAACGATTTGGCGGTGTCGTACCTGAGATTGCATCTCGTCATCATGTGGAACAAATTACGGTGGTAGTTGAAGAAACTTTAAATCAAGCGAACTTGACGTTTGCAGATATTGATGCAATAGCTGTAACGGAAGGACCAGGGCTTGTGGGAGCACTTCTTATTGGCGTAAATGCAGCCAAAGCGCT
This sequence comes from Priestia sp. FW507-14D1A, assembly GCF_058781295.1. NCBI lineage: Bacteria > Bacillati > Bacillota > Bacilli > Caryophanales > Bacillaceae > Priestia > Priestia sp. FW507-14D1A. The sequence goes on along the minus strand of NZ_JBYSWQ010000020.1, from coordinate 16,645 downwards.
AGCATTTGCACATCAAAAGCCATTAATTGGTGTTCATCATATTGCAGGACATATTTATGCAAACCAGCTAATCAAAAAATTAGAATTCCCGCTTTTATCGTTAGTTGTATCTGGAGGGCATACGGAGCTTGTATACATGGAAAGTCACGGTCAGTTTAAAGTGATTGGTGAAACGAGAGATGATGCAGCAGGAGAAGCCTACGATAAAGTAGCCCGCACGTTAAACCTTCCATATCCAGGCGGACCACATATTGACCGCCTTGCACATGAAGGAGAGCCATTAATTGATTTACCGCGTGCTTGGCTAGAAGAAGGATCCTATGATTTTAGTTTCAGTGGGTTAAAATCAGCAGTTATTAACACTGTCCACAACGCGAAGCAAAAAGGTGAAGAAATTCTTCCACAAACGCTTGCTGCTAGCTTTCAAGCGAGTGTTATTGATGTGTTAGTAACTAAAACCGTTAAAGCTGCAAAGGAATATAACGTTAAGCAAGTGTTAGTAGCAGGAGGAGTTGCTGCTAATAAAGGACTTAGAGCAGCGCTAGAAGAGGCATTTGCACCATTATCAAACATTGAACTTATTATCCCGCCGCTATCTCTATGCACGGATAATGCTGCAATGATTGGAGCAGCAGCAAGTGTACGATTTGCTCAAGGAAAACGCTCAGATATGTCATTAAACGCAAACCCCGGTTTAGACTTGGAAGAGTAAGAGACGAATGAGATTTAGTTCTCATTCGTCTTTTTTTGTGGATAAAAATAATTTATCAACAATATTCAATAAATTTAGAATTGACTGTGGATAATTATGTGGAAAAGTCCGTGTACTCAGTACACGGACCTGTTATCAACAAGTTTTAATTATGAAAATCAGACAGATATCCACTATTTATTCACAGAGTGGATAAAGCTTGTTCTAAAGCGCACGAACAAGTAAATAGGATGAATAAATACGAAAAAATATAGACTATTCTTCTAGAAGAAGCTGTAATTTTTCCCACTCTTCCATTAATGTGGATAACTGTGAAGCAATTTTTTCGTTTTCACCGTTTAATCTTGATACTTCTTCGTGGTTTTGATAAATTTCAGGGTCACAAAGAAGTTCTTCATTCTCCGCTTGTGCGGCTTCTAATTTGTTTACTTCAGTTTCAATTTCTTCAATGCGGCGCGTTCGCTGCCTCATCAATTTCTTTTGTTCTTTATCTTGTTTATAGGACTGTTTATCTACTTTTACCGTGCGTTCTTCGTTTGCTTTTATATTTTCTAATTCTTTGATTTCCTCTATTTCTGCTTTCTTTTCTACATAATAGTCATAATCTCCAAGAAATTCTTCTACCCCTTCAGGAGATAGCTCTGCTATTTTGTTTGCAATACGATTAATAAAATAACGGTCATGTGAAACAAATAATAGAGTCCCTGGGTAATCAATTAACGCATTCTCGAGTACTTGTTTACTATCTAAATCAAGATGGTTAGTAGGTTCATCTAAAATTAAGAAATTAGCTTTTTGAAGCATAAGCTTCGCAAGAGCCAAACGTGCTTTTTCACCACCGCTAAGCGTCGAAACGATTTTCAGTACATCATCACCTGAAAACAGAAAATTTCCAAGCGCTGTACGAATTTCTTTTTCAGGTTTGGATGGGTAGTCATCCCAAAGCTCATTTAAAACGGTTTTATTAGACGTTAAATTAGCTTGCTCTTGGTCGTAATAACCAACCATTACGTTTGAGCCAAAAGAAATGGTTCCAGTCTTGAAGCTTAGTTTATCCACAATACCTTTTAATAACGTAGATTTCCCAACTCCATTAGGGCCAACCAACGCAAGGCTTTCACCTTTTTTAATCCGAAGGTTTGCGTCTTGGACGACGTATTTGTTTTCATCATATCCGATAGACACGTTTTCGAGATTTAAGACTTCATTTCCGCTTTGACGCTCAATTTCAAACGAAAAACTAGCCGATTTTTCGCCGTCGTTAGGTCGATTTATTAACTCCATTCGATCGAGCTGCTTACGTCTGCTTTGCGCACGTTTTGTAGTCGATGCGCGGGCGATGTTTCGCTGAATAAAATCATTCAGTTTTGCGACTTCATCTTGCTGTTTTTCGTACTGACGCAACTCTTTTTCATATCGCTCTGCTTTTTGTACAAGGTATTTAGAGTAGTTGCCCGTGTACTTGACCGTTGTTTTTTGTGTGACTTCATACACTTGATTTACGACCTTATCAAGGAAGTAACGATCGTGTGAAACAATTAAAATAGCTCCTTCATACCCTTGCAGAAACTGTTCCAGCCATGCTAAAGTTTCAATATCTAAGTGGTTGGTAGGCTCATCCAGAATAAGCAAGTCTGGCTTTGTTAAAAGCAGTTTTGCAAGAGCCAAGCGCGTTTTTTGTCCACCGCTCAAGGAGGAAATAGGGGTGCTATAGTCAAAGTTTGAGAAACGGAAACCGTGAAGAATAGATCGTGTATCCGCTTCATATTGATAGCCGCCTGAATCTTTGAACGTTACTTGAAGCTGATCGTACTCTTTGGTTAGTTTTTCGTATTGAACTGAATCATTAAAAATGTCTGGATCGCCCATCTTCGTTTCAAGCGTACGTAATTCTTTTTCCATCTTCTTTAACGGAGCAAAGACCGTCATCATTTCTTCCCATATGGAGAGTGTTGACTCAAGAACTGTATCTTGTCCCATATAATCAATGGAAACACCTTTAGGTTTAATAATTTCTCCGCTGTCATAAGAAAGCTGCTCAGCAATAATTTTTAATAAAGTTGATTTACCAGCACCGTTTCGTCCCACTAGGGCAATGCGGTCTTTTGATTGTACTTCTAACTTTATATTCGATAAAATGGGTTCTGCCCCATAGTATTTTGTAATACCGTTCAATTGTAGAATAATCATTTTTTCACCTCTAGTAGTATATCCATAGTGTATTTTAACATATTTTCAACTACAAGTTCTTCCTACAAGCGTTTGTAATTTGTAGAGAGACAAGGACAAATGATGAAGCGAATGTTTTGATTCATGAAATAAAATGATTTTACCTGCACATTTTATACAGGATACTATGTTAAAATAAGAGATAAGTGCATCTCTGAACTTATATATGATGGATGTAGAAAACCCGTCATGACTAACAAACGGATCCTTTGAAGAGCTAATTACTTCGTTCTAGCTACCGACTTTAAGTAGTGCTGGATAGACAAAAGGGGTCGGGGTGTGAAGCGGAGTATATATAAAACAAGAGAAAAGAGAGAGAATTGGAAGCGCTACCTCAAGGCGGTTGAGGCTTTGTGAAAGGTAATGCAATATGACTTGAAAATGTTAGTAATGACATACATGAACTGAGGGGGTACAACGTGAACACTGAACAATTAAAAATACCACAAGCAACGGCTAAACGATTGCCGCTTTATTATCGTTTTTTAAAAAACTTGCATGCTTCTGGTAAACAGCGTGTTTCGTCAGCGGAGTTAAGTGAGGCAGTGAAAGTTGATTCTGCTACTATTCGCCGGGATTTTTCTTACTTTGGAGCATTAGGGAAAAAGGGATACGGCTACAATGTGAATTATTTACTTACATTTTTCCGTAAAACGTTAGACCAAGATGAAGTAACGAAAGTAGCACTGATTGGCGTAGGGAATCTGGGAACGGCCTTTTTAAATTATAATTTTATTAAAAATAATAACACCAAAATTGAGTGCGCTTTTGATGTGATAGAAGATAAAGTCGGTACAAAAGTAGGCGACGTGCCCGTCTATCATCTTGACCAATTGGAAGATTATATGAGTGATGACATCTCAGTAGCGATTTTAACCGTTCCAGCCACTGTTGCTCAGCAAATTACCGATCGTTTAGTGAGTTGCGGAATTAAAGGAATTTTAAACTTTACTCCTGCACGCTTAAACGTACCGGATGAGATTCGACTGCATCATATTGATCTTGCTGTAGAATTACAGTCGCTCGTCTACTTTTTGAAAAATTATCCTGTTGAATAAGGCGGACTATGTTACGATTTCCTTAAGTCTAAATTAATAAGGAGAGTGGGAATATGGGGATTGGAGCAGGCAGTTGGATTATTATTGCGATTGTAGCACTGCTTATTTTTGGACCGAAACGGTTACCGGAGCTAGGAAGATCAGTCGGGCAAACGCTTAGAGAGTTTAAGCATGCCGCTAGCGGTGCCTCAGAAGATCGTGAAAAAGATAAACAGCGTCAAGTAGATGACAAAGAGTAAAAGGGTGATCATAGTATGACCGAACAAGAAATGTCAATATATGATCATATAGGAGAGCTGCGAAAGCGCATTTTAATTGTTTTATTTTTCTTTGTGATTGCCACAATTGGCGGCTTTTTTATAGCGGATAAGGTTATTGTCTATTTACAGCATGCTGATGAGGCAAAAAATTTAACGATGAATGCATTTAGGCTAACAGATCCAGTTAAGATTTATATGCAGTTTGCTGTTATTATCGGCTGTGTACTTGCAGCTCCTGTTGCACTGTATCAACTTTGGGCATTTATTAGTCCTGGTTTATATGAAAAAGAGCGTAAGGTAACGCTTGGATATATTCCTGTTTCCATTTTTCTCTTTATCGGCGGTGTCTCTTTTTCTTATTTTGTGTTGTTTCCATTTGTCGTCGATTTTATGACGCGCGTTTCTGATGAGCTGAATGTAAACCAAGTGATTGGCATTAATGAATACTTTTCTTTTTTAATGCAGCTCACACTGCCTTTTGGGCTGTTGTTTCAGCTTCCTGTTGTCGTCATGTTTTTGACGCGATTAGGAATTATCACGCCTATGTTTTTATCTCAAATTCGAAAGTATGCCTATTTCGTACTGCTAGTTATTGCCGCACTTATTACACCACCAGAATTGCTCTCGCACATGATGGTGACAGTGCCGCTCTTAATTTTGTATGAAATCAGCATCATTATTTCCCGCATTTCGTATCGCAAAGTGTTAAAGGCAAGGGCAGAGCAAGAAAGAGAAGATGTTAGTATGTAAAAAAACCACTGAAACAGTGGTTTTTTTATTTAGATGAATCATCTTGATTTTTATATTGCTGCTGCAATTTTTTAATTTTGTAGTGCAAGATAAAGATGCGAACCGCAAACCTGAAATCGAATGCGGCTACGAGTGCAAATAAGATTGTGGGGAAATTCCAAATGGTTTCCTGAGCATTTTGAATTGCCAAGTAAGTAAATAAAATCCCCATAATAATATAAATAAACCCTCGTGTTAAAGGGATATTCTTCATAAAAACATGCCTCCAAAAATAAACTGCATTTGTTCTGCTTGTTTTTGCATTTCTATAATTTTATCTGCAAAAATAGTTTGAGATAAAATAACGATTGTATTCATCAAAACATGAGCAATAATAGGTACAACAATTAGTCTTGTTCTTGCATAAAGGAATGCAAATACAAATCCCATGGCTGTATACACAAGTAAATGTTTAAAATCCCAGTGTACCGCAGCGAAAATAAGGGAACTAATAAATGCAGAGATAAAGAAATTGTATCGTTTGTGAAGAGAGCCGAAAATAATCTTTCGGAAAATAATCTCTTCTAGTATTGGTCCAATAACAGACGTAACGACAATAAGGAACGGTGTTGCTTTAACAAGGTTAACAATATTTTGTGTGTTTTCAGATACTTGGGTAATGCCAAGAGCGTGTTCGATCATACCTGCTACAGCTTGACCAGCCATAGCGAGAAACACCCCAAGGACTGACCAGACAACAGCAATCGTTTTTCCAGCATGTTCTATACGCATGGACATGTCACGACGCAGCAGCAGTAAGACAATAAGTAAACCAAGGATAAAGCTGATGATGGTCCAATAAGTCAAAAGCATGACATTCGCTGTTCGAACTGGATATTGCTCAAACATTCCTGTTAATTTTAACAGCGGTATACCAACAACTCCTGAAAACTGCATAAGGATGTAGGTGAGGATAACATACCAATAACGTTTTTCCAATCTTCTATACTCCTTTAAAAGGTTTTTATGTATATATGTCGAAGAAGTACTGTAAAGTTAGTAATTTCTTCTTGCTCGTATTGTAACATACATATTATTGAACAGAGAAAAGAATGCTTTATTTCTCAAAATCGTCGAAATCTAAGACTATTATATGTAGTTTTCGTAAATTTTAAATTTTTTTTGTTTAATACTTGCAAAAAAAACCCACTTTGTTTTAATATAATAATTGTGTTAGCACTCGTTGAGGTTGAGTGCTAATAAAAATGCAAACATATTATTTGAGGAGGTTGTTTCACTTGTTAAAGCCATTAGGTGATCGCGTAGTGATTGAACTTGTAAAATCTGAGGAAAAAACAGCAAGCGGTATCGTGTTACCGGACAGTGCAAAAGAAAAGCCACAAGAGGGTAAAATTGTTGCTGTTGGTACAGGCCGAGTATTAGAAAGCGGTGAGCGTGTAGCTTTAGAAGTAGCTGCGGGCGATCGTATCATCTTCTCAAAATATGCGGGTACTGAAGTGAAATACGAAGGTACTGAATACTTAATTTTACGCGAAAGCGATATTTTAGCTGTAATCGGCTAATTTTAACCACAAACTTATCATACGTAAAAAATAGATTATTAAGAACATCTTGAGGAGGTCAAAGAACATGGCAAAAGACATTAAATTTAGCGAAGAAGCACGTCGCGCAATGCTACGTGGTGTAGATACATTAGCAAATGCTGTAAAAGTAACGCTTGGACCAAAAGGTCGTAACGTTGTATTAGAAAAGAAATTCGGTTCACCGCTTATTACAAATGACGGTGTAACAATTGCAAAAGAAATCGAATTAGAAGACGCATTTGAAAATATGGGTGCTAAATTAGTAGCCGAAGTTGCTAGCAAAACAAACGACGTTGCTGGTGACGGTACAACTACTGCAACAGTTTTAGCGCAAGCAATGATCAGAGAAGGTCTTAAAAACGTAACGGCTGGTGCTAACCCAATGGGTATCCGTAAAGGGATGGAAAAAGCAGTAGCTGTAGCGGTTGAAGAACTAAAAGCAATCTCTAAACCAATTCAAGGTAAAGATTCAATTGCTCAAGTAGCGGCTATCTCAGCAGCTGACGAAGAAGTAGGTCAATTAATTGCTGAAGCAATGGAGCGCGTTGGTAACGACGGTGTTATCACACTTGAAGAATCAAAAGGTTTCACAACTGAATTAGAAGTGGTAGAAGGTATGCAGTTTGACCGTGGATATGCATCTCCTTACATGGTAACTGATTCAGATAAAATGGAAGCTGTATTAGATGATCCATACATCTTAATCACAGACAAAAAAATCGGTAACATTCAAGAAATCTTACCGGTATTAGAGCAAGTTGTTCAACAAGGCAAGCCTCTATTAATCATCGCTGAAGACGTAGAAGGCGAAGCTTTAGCAACATTAGTTGTGAACAAACTTCGCGGTACATTTACAGCTGTAGCTGTTAAAGCTCCTGGTTTCGGTGATCGTCGTAAAGCAATGCTACAAGATGTTGCAATCTTAACAGGCGGAGAAGTAATCACTGAAGAGCTTGGTCTTGACTTAAAAACAGCAGGCATCGATCAATTAGGTCGCGCTTCTAAAATTGTTGTAACAAAAGAAAATACAACAGTTGTAAACGGTGCAGGAAACGCAGAAGATATCCTAGCGCGCGTAAACCAAATCAAAGCTCAGCTTGAAGAAACAACTTCAGAGTTTGACCGTGAAAAATTACAAGAGCGCTTAGCAAAACTTGCTGGTGGCGTAGCTGTAATTAAAGTTGGTGCGGCAACTGAAACTGAGTTAAAAGAACGTAAATTACGTATTGAAGATGCATTAAACTCTACTCGTGCTGCGGTTGAAGAAGGTATCGTAGCTGGTGGTGGTACTGCATTAGTAAATATCTATAATAAAGTAGCAAGCATCGAAGCTGACGGTGACACTGCTACAGGTATCAACATCGTATTACGTGCGATTGAAGAGCCTGTACGTCAAATCGCTCACAACGCTGGTTTAGAAGGATCAGTAATCGTTGAGCGTCTAAAAGGCGAAGCAGTTGGAACTGGATTCAACGCTGCAACTGGCGAGTGGGTAAATATGCTAGACACTGGTATCGTTGACCCAACAAAAGTAACGCGTTCAGCTCTTCAAAATGCTTCTTCTGTAGCGGCTATGTTCTTAACAACTGAAGCAGTTGTTGCTGACAAGCCAGAAGAAGGCGGAGCACCTGCAATGCCTGACATGGGCGGCATGGGTGGAATGGGCGGCATGATGTAATCACTGCCCTAACTAAAAAAGCGACCAAGTGAGTACTTGGTCGCTTTTTTGCGTGCGTTAATATTTTCAGATTTTTTAAAAATTTGTTAAGATAGTACTATGTTTATTGAAAAACATACTAAACTCAAGGCTTAACTGAGTTTTAAGGGGGAGCTTTATTGATTCAGCTGGATCATATTAATAATAAATTAAATCAAGTATTAGAAAACATCGATCAAATTGTGATTGGAAAGCGTCATGTATCTACGTTGAGTTTGGTTGCTTTGCTTGCAGAGGGGCATATTTTGCTTGAAGATGTGCCGGGTGTGGGGAAAACGATGCTCGTGAAGGCACTGGCCAAATCGATTGATGCAGAATTTAAACGAATTCAATTCACGCCCGATTTGCTGCCGTCCGATGTAACAGGTGTTTCTATTTACAGTCCAAAAGACATGGAATTTCATTTTCGTCCAGGTCCTATCATGAGCCATATTGTGCTCGCTGATGAGATTAACAGGACTTCTCCTAAAACACAATCGGCGCTTTTAGAAGCAATGGCTGAGCATCATGTAACAACCGATGGTATCACCCGGGAAATTCCAGCGCCTTTTTTTGTGATGGCTACTCAAAATCCTGTTGATTTTGATGGGACCTATCATTTGCCGGAAGCGCAGCTGGATCGATTTTTATTCAAATTAAGCATGGGGTATCCTACGCAGGAAGAGGAGCTTCAAATTTTAAACGGCGTATCGACTCAAGTTAATCTTGAGGATGTAAAACCCGTCATGAGTATTCCAGAATTAGTACAGGCTCAAAAAACTGTAAGCAGTATTTATGTAGATGATGCGATCAAGCACTATATCATCGAAATCATTCGCAAAACGCGCTCTCATCCACATGTTTCGTTAGGTATCAGTCCTCGTGGGACGGTTTCATTTATGAAGGCCGTTCAAGCATATGCTTTAGTGAAGGGAAGAGATTACTGTCTTCCTGATGATGTTCAAGAGCTTGCTTCGTATGTGTGTGCACATCGATTAACGCTAAGATCTGATACCCAGTACAGCGGCTTAACAGCGGGTGATGTGATGAAGCAAATTATGGCTGATACGAAAGTACCTGTTAAAAGGTAAGAGGTACTTTATGAAACAGTATATAAAAGTGATATGGAATAAATGTAGAGACTGGTTCGTTTTATTCTGCATCTTTGCTGCTACGTTTTCTTACGCGATGTTTCAAGGGGGCTTTGTCAGCTGGTTTTTATTTTATAGCTTCTTACCTTTTGGATTATATGCGGCAGCCGTTTTGCTTTATCCGTTAAAGAAGTGGAATGTTACTCGTGATGTGAAGCTACAGCCTCGATTCGCTGGAGATCATCTTTCTTATGACATTCATATTACACGCTCCTCGGGTTTTCCTGTTTATATGGCAGCAGTGAAAGAGGAGAGTAACCTTTTAGATCAAGAAGAAAGAACAATTTATCCGCTTTTTCAACGAAACGCTGTTATTCCGTATGAAAGATCGTTTGTAGAAAGAGGAGAATATGAATTTTTTACGATTTCGATTGAACTGAGTGATTTATTAGGAATTGTAAAAAAGAAGGCCTATTATCCGCTGCAGCAGCGGTTTATCGTGTATCCTCAAATCCATGAGATAGATATCCCGTTTCTTTTAGCGGGAATAGAAGAAGGAAAAAATGAAGTTTCCGCTGGAAATCAATCTACTACGTTAGTGACAGGCATTAGAGAATACCAGCCGGGTGACCGATTAGGATCTATCGATTGGAAGGCGACGGCTCGTAAAGCTACGTTGATTTCTAAAGAGTTCGGTCATTATCATGAACGGAGTATGATTATCATTGCAGATGTTATAAGCTCTCTATACTTTGAAGAACGAATGAGCTTTCTGGCATCCATGCTCATTCATGAAGAAACCAAGCGTAAAAAAATCGATTTTCTTTTAGCTGGAGATGCGCTTTTTTCACCAAAAGCCTCTGAACAAAGTGAGACTGATAACCTGTTGTATCACTTAGCGCGTGCACAGCCTATTAACAACCGAGTATTCGAAACAGAATTTAAGGGTATTGCCATTCAAAAGCAGCATTCTTTTATGGTCATTGTCAGTCAAGTTACAGGAACTCTCATTGGGCAGGTTCAATCTAAGCTGAGTCTGCATGCTAAGGCATCAATAATTGTCGTTAAAGATGAAGGAGCAGGGCTTAGTGACGAAGAGACGGTTATTGTTAATGGAATACAATCTTCTGCTTTAACGATTGAAGTCGTTAATATTCCTCTTCCTCTATCATCTAAAGGAAGTGAGGGCGGAAATAAGTGAATAAATCAGCTTTGTATGTAAAAAACATCTTATTGTACGCGGGAGCATTCTTTTTATTAGTGGAATGGCTTCTTCCTTTAAATGAAGTGACGGATACCAATCAAATTCAGTACTTTATCTTGTTTGTTGCTTACTGTTTTTTGTGTTTAACGTTTCGCTTGCCGTTTATCGTGATGACGTTAGGGAGTATATTATTTATTTTGTTTTCGCTTCACAATCTCTATTTCCAAGGAGCCTTCTTTTCTTCAGACTGGCTTCCGAGACTTTTGGAGATTCTTCAGTCAGATGCACAAAGTATCATGGAGTGGGATATAGCGAATTTATCATTTGAAATGAGGAGCACTTTATTTTTTGTGCTGCTTTGGATTATGGCTTATTTAATTCGATATTGGATCTTTTATCAAAAAAGAATTTTCTTCTTTTTCTTCTTAACCATTTTGTATATTACCGTGTTGGATACCTTTTCTACTTACGATGCGAGAGCTGCTATTATTCGTGTGACGATTATCGGATTTTTATTAGTAGCCATGCTTCGCATAAATCCTGAACGCATAAAAGCTGCGGGCACTGAGCGTTTAGAAAATAGAAAACGATCGTTTCTTTTTCTAGGCAGCTTTTTAGCTATCGTCATTGTGCTGGCTTATCTCGCTCCTAAACCAGGGCCGCAGTGGCCAGATCCCGTACCTTTTATCACGGCGCATACAACAAATCAAGGACAGGGAGAATCTGCAAGCGGTCAACGAATTGGCTATGATATGGACGATTCTAAATTGGGGGGATCGTTTGTCAATGATGATACGGTTGTGTTTACAGCCAAAGTAGAGGATGAGCACTATTGGCGTATTGAAACGAAGGATGTTTATACAGGTAAGGGGTGGGAGCTGTCTAAAGAGGAAGAAAAAGTGCCCTTTAAAGGAAATGAAAACTTACTCCCTCAATATGACTCAAGTGTAGCAGGACAAGTAAGAAAAGCAGAAGTTACCTATTCGCAGCCTTCTGTTCATCTTATGCATGTTCCTCAACTGCTGTCGCTAACCTTAAAAAATGGCATTCAAACCGATGTTACACCGACAAATGAAAAATTATATCCTTATCAAAATGACAAGCTTGTTACTGTTCAATCGTATGAGATGACGTATAAATATCCTGTATTTGATATTGGACTTCTTCAGCAAGCAGAGGAAAAAAAGGCAGAGAGTTTAGAGAATAATAACGAATTTATAGCAAGGTATACACAACTTCCTGCTAACTTGCCGAAACGAGTAAAGGATTTAGCTCGTGAGGTAACAAAAAATAAGAACAATCGTTATGAAAAAGCGAAAGCCGTTGAAGAATACTTCCGATCAAATCCATATGTATATGATACTGAAAATGTTCCAATTCCTACGAAAAATAAAGATTATGTGGATCAATTTTTATTTGATACAAAAAGAGGGTACTGTGATAACTTCTCTACTTCTATGGTTGTGCTGCTGCGTTCATTAGATATTCCTGCACGGTGGGTAAAGGGCTATACAGAAGGTGATGCCACCGTCATTTCAGGAAGTAGTAAGTGGACAACCTATGAAATCACACAAAATAATGCTCATTCTTGGGTCGAAGTCTATTTTCCAGGAGCGGGTTGGGTACCTTTTGAACCAACAAAAAGTTTTTCTAATCCTTATGATTTTGTAGATAGCCAACCTAACAACTCTAGTGAAAATAGTCAAAGGGAAGAAGAGAAACAAGAAACACAAGTGAAGGAGCAGCCTAAGGAAAAAGAGCTTCCGGCACAAGAAGAAAGAGCGAAAGAAAAAACAGCTTCTCTTCAAAATGTTAAGTTGTCTATGAAGTGGAAAGTGCTTTTTTGCGGACTGATTGTAGTTATGTTGATAGTAATATATCTCAATCGATTTAAATGGTTTTTACCTTTTTATCTCTCTTTTTATAAAAAGAAAGAGAGTGCGGAAACCTTTGAATCAGCGTATGCTTTTTTACTTAAAAGACTCGCTGCAAATGGACTAAAGCGGCAAGAAAGTCAGACGCTGCGCGACTTTGCAAGAGAAGTAGACGGAAAATTAAATACGGTAAATATGCTACAATTAACGGAAAAATATGAGCGGGTTTTGTATCGAAATGCAGATTCCATAAAAGAATGGAAAGAGTCGATTGAATTGTGGGAAAATTTAATCAAAAAAACGAGTTCTTGACCATTGTTTCGCGGATTGATAGAATATTCTCGAACTTACTATAAATGTTTCGTATACCTTCATATATCCTCGATAATATGGTTCGAGAGTCTCTACCGGGTCACCTTAAACGATCTGACTATGAAGGCAGAACAGTCTATTTGGCGATAAACGTCGTGCTCAACTAGACTTCTGCCTTTGTTTTTTGAGGGAGAAGTCTAGTTTTTTTTATATTTTAGGGCATAATAACAAGTGATTATTTACACATTCGGAGAGGTGAACAAGATGGAAGGCATGATTGTTGTATTAGATTTTGGTAGTCAATATAACCAACTGATTACGCGTCGCATTCGCGAGTTCGGAGTATATAGTGAATTGCATCCGCACACAATTACAGCAGAAGAGATTAAAGCATTAAATCCAAAGGGAATTATTTTCTCTGGAGGCCCAAACAGTGTGTACGGTGAAAACGCATTTCACTGCGATGAAAATATTTTTGAATTAGGTATTCCTGTTTTAGGTATTTGTTATGGAATGCAATTAATGACTCATCATTTTGGCGGGAAGGTAGAAGGTGCTAGCCATCGTGAATATGGTAAAGCAGCGATTAACGTACAAAACGATTCATTAATGTACCATGAGTTGCCAAAAGAACAAGTTGTTTGGATGAGTCACGGTGATTTAGTTGTAGAAACACCAGCTGGTTTTGAAGTGGACGCAACTAGCCCATCTTGTCCAATTGCCGCAATGAGTAACAAAGAAAAGAATATGTACGGAGTGCAGTTCCATCCAGAAGTTCGCCATTCAGTGCACGGTAACCATATCTTAAAGAACTTCGTGTTTGAAGTATGTCATGCTGAAGCAAACTGGTCAATTGAGAACTTCATTGAAGTTGAAATGGATAAAATCCGTGAAACAGTTGGAGATAAAAAAGTACTTTGCGCACTTAGCGGCGGAGTAGACTCTTCAGTAGTAGCTGTATTAATTCACAAAGCAATTGGTGATCAGTTAACATGTATGTTCGTAGATCACGGTTTATTACGTAAAGGTGAAGCGGAAAGCGTAATGGAAACATTTAGCGAAGGCTTTAATATGAACGTAATTAAAATTGATGCAAAAGATCGCTTCTTAGAAAAATTAAACGGCGTATCAGATCCTGAACAAAAGCGTAAAATCATCGGTAATGAATTTATTTATGTATTCGATGACGAAGCTGCTAAATTAAAAGGGTTTGATTTCCTAGCTCAAGGTACGCTATACACAGATATTATTGAGAGTGGGACAGCTACAGCTCAAACGATCAAATCTCACCACAACGTAGGTGGATTACCGGAAGATATGCAGTTCAAACTAATCGAACCGTTAAACACGCTATTCAAAGATGAAGTACGTGCATTAGGTTCTGAATTAGGTATCCCTGATAACATCGTTTGGCGTCAACCTTTCCCAGGACCAGGTCTAGGTATTCGTGTACTTGGTGCAATTACGGAAGAGAAGTTAGAAATTGTACGTGAGTCGGATGCTATTTTACGTGAAGAGATTGCAAAAGCTGACTTAGAGCGCGATATCTGGCAATACTTTACGGTTCTCCCTGATATCCGCAGTGTAGGTGTAATGGGAGATGCTCGTACGTATGATTACACAATCGGTATTCGTGCTGTTACATCGATTGATGGTATGACTTCTGACTGGGCGCGTATTCCTTGGGATGTGCTTGAAGTTATCTCAACGCGTATTGTAAACGAAGTTAAGCATATTAACCGCGTAGTGTATGATATTACAAGTAAGCCACCTGCAACAATTGAATGGGAATAATATGTAAGAAAGCCGAACAAACGAACATTCTTTTATAAGAATGTTCGTTTTTTGTTGACTTTTTTAAAAAGTTAATGGTAGGATAGTAACATAAAACAGCGAGATATAGCTTTAATGTCGTATAATCTTGGGGATAAGGCCCAAAAGTTTCTACCGAGCTACCGTAAATGGCTTGACTACGAGAAAGTAATACATGTATGTGTAAAAATCTTTTGTTTTTTTGGCTCATACATTTCTCTTTTAGTCGATCTTATGCCTTTACGCGCCTAGTGTAGAGGCATTTTTTATGGCTTGCCAAGTGCATGCGGCTTCTATAAAGGGAGGAAAAAACGTGAAGAAGTATTTTCGTTTTGAAGAGCTGGGTACTAGCTATCGAAAAGAGTTTATAGCTGGCCTTACAACTTTTCTATCTATGGCTTACATTTTATTTGTTAATCCATCTGTGCTATCACTAAGTGATGTAAAGGATCTGCCTGACAGTATGAGAATGGACCAAGGGGCTGTATTTACAGCTACTGCTTTAGCGGCAGCTTTGGGATCAATTGTTATGGGAGTCCTTGGTAGGTATCCAATTTCATTAGCTCCAGGTATGGGATTAAACGCATTTTTTGCTTATACAGTTGTTCTGACAATGGGAATTCCATGGCAGACGGCTTTAACGGGTGTTATGATATCAGGTGTTATTTTTATTCTTTTAACATTAACAAGCCTGCGAGAAAAAATTATTAATTCTATTCCTATTGAATTAAAAATGGCTGTTGGAGCAGGTATTGGCTTATTTATTAGTTTTATTGGTATGAAAGGTGCCGGAATCATCGTCAAAGATGATGCTACATTTGTTGGACTGGGTGATTTAACTAACCCAACAACGTTACTTGCGGTTTTTGGCATTGTAATTACTATTGTATTAATGGTGCTTCGAGTAAATGCAGCTGTATTTATCGGTATGATTGTAACGGCTGTAGCAGGTATGGCTTTTGGTTTAATTGATACACCTAAAGCAGTTGTTTCATCAGTTCCTAGTCTTGATCCGACGTTTGGGGCAGCTTTTCAAAATATCGGTGATATCTTTACTGTAAAGATGCTAGTCGTCATTTTAACTTTCTTATTTGTTGATTTCTTCGATACAGCAGGTACGATGGTTGCTGTAGCGAGTCAAGCAGGGCTTATGAAAGATAATAAACTTCCGCGAGCGGGCAGAGCGTTATTGGCAGATTCTAGTGCGATTGTAGTTGGTGCTGTTCTTGGTACCTCATCAACAACAGCTTATGTAGAGTCTACGGCTGGAGTAGCAGCGGGCGGACGTTCAGGATTTACTGCAATCGTAACGGCGGCGTTTTTCTTAGTTGCATTGTTCTTTTCTCCATTGTTAGCGGTCGTAACACCAGCTGTTACTGCGCCAGCTTTAATTACGGTAGGAGCTCTGATGGTGTCAAATTTAGGAGAAATTAATTGGAAAGAGTTCGAAGTAGCAGTTCCCGCATTTTTCACGGTAATTATGATGCCACTAACATACAGTATTGCAACAGGTATTGCGGTTGGTTTTATCTTTTATCCTATTACAATGTTATGCAGCAAGCGTGGAAAAGAAGTTCATCCAATTATGTATGCTCTCTGTATCATCTTCATACTCTATTTTGCATTCTTAGCAGAATAGTTTAAATAAAAAAGCTCAGTTTAATGACTGGGCTTTTTTTTTATGGTAAGATAAGAAAACTGCATAGCGGCTAGATTAATATTGTAATAGAGAGTATTCAATCATTATATTGAAGGTTTACTTCATTAACTTTTTTACTTATAAAGTTTTTTAGAAAAACGATTGACTCTATATATTATATATGGTAAATTATTAAATGTCGCTGATGAACAGCGCAGTTGAGAGAAACATCTTAAAAAAAGATGTTGACATCAAAACGATAGAATGTTATACTAATAAAGTTGCTTCAGAGCAATGGTTGAACTTTGAAAACTGAACAAAGCGACAAACGTCAACGTTAAATTTTATTTTTTTAAATTGAGCAAGTCAAACATTTCTTCGGAGAGTTTGATCCTGGCTCAGGATGAACGCTGGCGGCGTGCCTA
>NZ_JBYSWQ010000001.1:905763-1570530 GCF_058781295.1 Priestia sp. FW507-14D1A | reverse complement strand
CCACAGTAGCTCAGTGGTAGAGCTATCGGCTGTTAACCGATCGGTCGTAGGTTCGAGTCCTACCTGTGGAGCCATACGGGGAAGTACTCAAGTGGCTGAAGAGGCGCCCCTGCTAAGGGTGTAGGTCGTGTAAGCGGCGCGAGGGTTCAAATCCCTCCTTCTCCGCCAGTCGTTTTAAATTTAAATATGGCCCGTTGGTCAAGCGGTTAAGACACCGCCCTTTCACGGCGGTAACACGGGTTCGAATCCCGTACGGGTCATCTCAAAAAGGTTTGCATATATGCAAACCTTTTTTATTTGCGCTTTTTTAAAGATTAAGTAAACAGAAATAATAGTTAGGAATAATTACCATGAATTTTCAGAATAAAAAGTAAGTTTTAAGCAGGATTTTCCCTATATCATATGGAATTATTCATAAAGTAATAAAGTATGAAGAGGATGGGATAAAGAGTAATTTTAAAGAACATTTATTCTATATATATTTGTAGAAAAGGTTTATGTTTTTACTGTAAAAGGGAATGAGTGGTAAGAAGCATATATTATGTGCGTATATTATGTTTGAAGTTAAAGGGGTGGCAAAAGTGAATCTAGCGGTTCAGCCTACTGAATTTGATGTTCATTTGTATCACGAAGGAAACTTATTTCGCAGTTACTCTATTTTCGGTGCGCATCAGGTAACGGTAGAAGGAATTGAAGGCGTACGATTTTGCGTGTGGGCACCTCATGCAAAGAGTGTAAGCGTTGTAGGTGATTTTAATAAATGGAACGGTTTTCAACATTCAATGGTTAAAGTTAATGAAGAAGGTATTTGGATGACATTTATCCCTGAGTTAGAACAAGGGACTATTTATAAATATGAAATCATCACACAAAGCAATCAAAAAAAATTAAAAGCAGATCCATACGCTTTCTTCAGTGAAGTGCGTCCGAACACTGCGTCTATTGTTTACTCATTGGATGGGTACAAATGGAACGATCAATATTGGCGTAGAAAGAAAAAACAGCAAAATATATATGAAAGACCACTGTGTATTTACGAGCTGCATGCAGGGTCTTGGAGGACTCATGAAGATGGCAGCCTTTATACATATAGTGAATTAGCACAGGAGCTTATTCCTTATATTGCTGAACAAGGTTTTACACATATTGAGTTATTACCAGTCATTGAGCATCCGCTCGACCGATCCTGGGGATATCAAGGAATTGGATACTATTCTGCTACCAGTCGATACGGTACACCTAAAGAGTTGATGAACTTTATAGATGAGTGCCATCAAAACAATATAGGGGTTCTTTTAGACTGGGTACCCGGGCATTTTTGTAAGGATGAACATGGTCTGTATATGTTCGATGGAGAACCTACTTATGAATACAAACAAGAACCCGATCGTGAAAACTACGTTTGGGGAACAGCTAATTTCGATTTAGGAAAGCCTGAAGTACAAAGTTTTCTGATTTCGAACGCTTTATTTTGGTTGGAGTACTTCCATATAGATGGATTTCGAGTGGATGCTGTAGCTAATATGCTTTATTGGCAAAATTCTTCTGGAAAAGCAGTGAATGATGGAGCTGTCAGCTTCTTGAAAAAGTTAAATGAAGCTGTTTTTGAATCTGATGAAACGATATTAATGATGGCAGAAGATTCAACGGACTGGCCGCTTGTTACAGCACCTACGTATGAGGGTGGTTTAGGCTTTAATTATAAGTGGAACATGGGATGGATGAATGACGTTTTAACATACATGGAAGCTGGCGTGGAAAGACGTCCCTATCTTCACGATAAAATGACCTTTTCACTAATGTATGCGTTTAACGAAAACTTTATTTTGCCGCTTTCCCATGATGAAGTCGTACATGGGAAAAAATCATTACTTAATAAGATGCCAGGTGATTACTGGCGCAAGTTTGCACAGCTTCGACTGCTATATGGATATTTCTTTGCACACCCTGGAAAAAAGCTTTTATTTATGGGCGGAGAGTTTGGCCAATTTGATGAGTGGAAAGATTTAGAGGAGTTGGATTGGATGCTTTATGACTTTGACATGCATCGCAATCTTAACGGATATATGAAGGATCTCATCAAGATTTATAAGAGAAGCAAGCCTTTATATGAATTAGACCATAATCCAGATGGATTTGAATGGATTGATGTTAACAACCATCATCAACAAATTTTCTCTTTTATTCGGAAGTCGAAAGAAAATCAGGAGATTTTTATAGTTGTTAGCAATTTTTCCGAGCATCCATATCATTCTTACAAAGTTGGAGTTCCAGTTGAGACAGAGTACATTGAAGTTATTAACAGTGATGACGAAGTGTACGGCGGTTCAGGCATTGTAAATAAAAAGGCATTAAAATCAGTGGATGAATCGTTTCACGGCCAACCTTTTTGCATTGAAATGAATATTCCGCCGTTTGGCATTAGTATACTACGAGCAAAGAGAAAACGAGGGGAGAGAAAACAACATGTTAAAAAAGAAATGCGTAGCGATGTTATTGGCAGGAGGAAAAGGTAGTCGGCTAAGTTCGCTTACAAAAAATCTAGCAAAGCCAGCTGTACCATTTGGTGGTAAGTATCGAATTATTGATTTTGCTTTAAGTAATTGTACAAATTCAGGTATTGAAACAGTAGGTGTATTAACACAATATCAACCGCTAGTTCTCAATTCATACATTGGAATTGGAAGCGCTTGGGATTTGGACCGACGGAATGGTGGCGTCACGGTATTGCCTCCATACGCGGAGTCAGATGGAGTAAAGTGGTACAAAGGCACGGCTAGTGCTATTTATGAAAATTTAAACTATTTGACACAATATGATCCTGAGTATGTACTGATTCTATCAGGTGATCACATTTATAAAATGAACTATGAAAATATGCTTGATTATCATATAAACAAAGAAGCAGACGTAACGATTTCTGTTATTGAAGTACCTTGGGAAGAAGCGAGCCGTTTTGGTATTTTAAATACAAATAGTGACCTAGACGTAATGGAGTTCGATGAAAAGCCTCAGCGTCCTAAAAACAATCTAGCTTCCATGGGGATTTATATTTTTAAATGGAGTATTTTAAAAGAATATTTAGAAATGGATGCACGCAATCCATATTCAAGCCATGATTTTGGTAAAGATGTTATTCCGCTTTTACTAGATGAAAAGAAAAAGCTAATTGCATACCCATTCCAAGGTTATTGGAAAGATGTGGGGACTGTAAAAAGCTTGTGGGAAGCGAATATGGATTTGTTATGTGATAAAGACGAGCTTAATTTATTTGACTCTTCATGGAAAGTATATTCTGTTAACCCTAATCAGCCTCCTCAATATATCGCGCCAAACGCCTGCGTGGTGGAGTCATTAGTAAATGAAGGGTGCGTTGTCGAAGGAAACGTAGAGCAGTCCGTGTTATTTCCAGGTGTACAAATCGGCTCAGGTTCTGAGGTCAAGAAAACGGTTGTCATGCCTACTGCAAAGATAGGCTCTAACGTATATATTGAAAACGCAATTGTTCCATCGGATATTGAAGTTCCAGACGGTACTATTATTCGACCGACTAAAGGAAGCGAAGAAGTAATTCTTGTTACTCAAGAATTGATTGAATCAGTTGCTAAATGCATTTAACGAACAGAGAGGATGAACGACATTGAATAATCAAATGCTTGGTATTATTGATGCTTGTACAAACACAACAGCGCTGCAGCCTTTAACTTTTTATAGATCGATTGCTGCCATTCCTTTTGCAGGACGCTATCGATTAATCGATTTTACGCTTTCTAATATGGTGAACTCTGGAATTTCGAGCGTTGCCATTTTTCCTCGTGATCGCTATCGCGCATTGATGGATCATATAGGTTCAGGAAAAGAGTGGGATTTGGATCGGAAGCGAGATGGATTGTTTATCTTCCCTCCTATGACCAGTGATTTACACTTAGAAAGTCCATCACTATTCACGCAGTTCCGTTATCATATTGATTATTTCTTAAGAAGTAAGCAGGAATACGTATTAATTGCGAATAGTTATACGATATGTACAGTTGACTTTGAACACGTGCTGCAACGTCATATTGCTTCAAATGCAGATATTACTGAAATGAAGCAGGGTGATAAATCGCTTAATATGTATATTATTAATAAATCTATTCTAGTTAATATTTTGCAAAATGAATCCCATGATTTTTATACGATTAAAGAAATGGTTCGATATATGGCACAATCTCATCGTGTAGAAAAGTATGAGCACCATGGATATACGGCTGAGATTTCTAGCTTAGATACCTACTATAAAACAAGTATGGAAATTTTATCTCCAGATGTCTGGAAGCAGTTATTTATCAACGAACGTCCTGTTTTCACTAAAGTAAAAGATGAACCGCCTACTCGTTACGCAAAAAAAGCGGTTGTGAAAAACTCAATGATCGCAAACGGGTGCGTGATTGAAGGGCATGTGGAAAATAGTATTATCTTCCGAGGCGTTAAAATTGGAAAAGGTACGGTCGTTAAGAATAGCATTGTGATGCAAAAAGGCATTATTTTAGAAAATAGTGTATTAGAAAATGTTGTTTTAGACAAAGATGTGAAAATAGGAAGTAATGAAACGTTGCTAGGTGAGTCAGGTCTACCTAGAGTCATTGCTAAAGGAACAACTCAAGGAGCGTTGATGAAGTCGTGAATGTATTATTTGCTGTATCGGAATGTGTACCTTTTATTAAAACAGGAGGATTAGCAGACGTAGCTGGTGCTCTGCCTAAAGAATTAAAAAAATTAGGAACGAACGTATGTGTAGTTATGCCAAAGTACGGAACGATTCCTCAACATTATCAAGATGAAATGGTGCTTGAAAAAGTTATTCATGTGCAGGTTGGGTGGAGAAGACAGTACTGCGGAATTGAATCGTTAACGATGGATGGCGTTAAATATATTTTCATTGATAATGAATATTATTTTAAAAGAGATAGCTTATATGGGCACTACGATGACGCTGAACGATTTGCTTTTTTCAGCAGAGCTGTGCTTGAAGCTATCCCATTTTTAGAAAATGAGCCTGATATTATTCACTGTCACGACTGGCATACGGCTATGATTCCATTTTTACTTCGTGCTAATTATGATATGTATGATCATATTCAGACGGTCTTTACGATTCATAATTTGCAATTCCAAGGAATTTTCCCTAAGAGCAATTTATATGAGTTATTAAATTTAAATGATTATTATTTTACTACAAGCCAGCTCGAGTTTTATGGGAATATTAATTTTATGAAAGCTGCGCTTGTATCAGCTGATAAAATTACCACGGTAAGTCCTACATATCGAGATGAAATTCAAATGCCATATTACGGAGAAAGTTTAGATGGATTATTGCGTCAGCGAAATCAAGATTTGATTGGGATTGTAAATGGAATCGATGAAGAAGCTTATAGCCCAGACGCAGATCAGCTTATATCTTATCCTTATTCGGTAGAAGAGATTGAAGGAAAATATAAAAATAAAAAAGAGCTCCAGCGCTATCTTGAATTAGAAGAAAATAAGGATGTTCCAATTATTTCGATGGTTACAAGGTTAACTCAGCAGAAGGGATTGGATTTAGTTAAGCACGTTTTCCATGAGACGGTTAACTTAGGGGCCCAAATTGTTATTTTAGGAACTGGAGAGTACGAGTTTGAGCAGTTTTTCCGTGAGATGGAAGATACGTACCCACAACAAGTAAAAGCCATTATTGGTTTTAA
This sequence comes from Priestia sp. FW507-14D1A, assembly GCF_058781295.1. Lineage (NCBI taxonomy): Bacteria > Bacillati > Bacillota > Bacilli > Caryophanales > Bacillaceae > Priestia > Priestia sp. FW507-14D1A. The sequence goes on along the minus strand of NZ_JBYSWQ010000001.1, from coordinate 1,564,807 downwards.
TGAGGAACTTGCTCATAAAGTTTATGCCGGTACGGATTTATTTTTAATGCCTTCTCGTTTTGAGCCTTGCGGACTCGGACAATTAATAGCCTTAAAATACGGAACCATTCCAGTCGTGCGTGAAACGGGCGGCCTGAATGACACGGTCAAAGCTTATAATGAATATAGCGGAGAGGGAAATGGCTTCTCTTTTAAGAATTATAATGCTCATGACATGCTTCATACGTTAGAAAGAGCTGTTTCATTTTATCACCAGAAAGATGTATGGAAAAAATTAATGATGGATGCTATGAGTCAGGATTATAGCTGGGGGCAATCGGCATTTAAATATAATCAATTGTATTCAAATTTGACATCTACTCCATCGTGAAAGGGTGAGCAGATTGTTCTCTGATAAAAAAAGCTTTCAAGAGGCTTTTTTAAAAAAGCTGGAAATGACATATGGAAAGAGCTTTAAAGAATCTACTGTTCAAGATCACTATCATACATTAGGAAATATGGTGCGAGAGTATATTAGCAGCGATTGGATTTCAACCAATGAAATTCATAGGTCTTCACATACAAAGCAAGTGTATTATCTTTCTATCGAATTTTTATTAGGCAGACTATTGGGTCAAAATCTGTTGAACTTAGGAATTCGGGAAGTTGTAAAAGAAGGATTAAGTGATCTGAATATTTCACTTGAAAATATTGAAGAGATAGAAGTAGACGCGGGATTAGGAAACGGCGGACTAGGCAGGCTGGCTGCTTGTTTTTTAGATTCTCTTGCTTCACTTAATCTTCCTGGCCACGGTTATGGAATTCGCTATAAACACGGTTTGTTTGATCAAAAGATTGTAAACGGCTTTCAAATTGAGCTCCCAGAACAGTGGTTAAGGCATGGGAATTCATGGGAAGTACGCAAATTAGATCAAGCTATCGAAGTGAATTTTTGGGGCGAAGTTGAAATGGTACAGGAAGACGGAAAATTTTCTTTTCGTCATGTAAAAGGAGAACCGGTCTCTGCTGTTCCTTATGACATCCCGGTTATCGGATATAAAACAGATACAGTGAATACACTTCGCCTTTGGAATGCGGAGCCTTCATCATTTCCAGTACATAAAGATGTGATGGAGTATAAGCGTCAAACAGAGGCTGTATCAGAATTTTTATATCCGGATGATACACATGAAGATGGTAAAATATTAAGATTGAAACAGCAATATTTTCTTGTGTCAGCTAGCTTACAAAGTATTATCAGAGCACATCGAAATACCTATCAAACACTTACAAACTTTCACGAAAAAGTAGCCATTCATATTAACGATACGCATCCTGTACTTGCGATTCCTGAGCTAATGAGAATTTTACTGGATGAAGAAAAAATGGAATGGGAAGATGCATGGCATATTACGTCCAATACCATATCATACACAAATCATACGACTCTTTCTGAAGCTCTTGAGAAATGGCCGATTGACTTATTTCAACCCTTGCTTCCACGCGTGTATATGATTATTGAAGAAATTAATGAACGCTTTTGTAAAGAATTATGGGAAGCATATCCAGGAGACTGGCAGCGGATTGAAAATATGGCTATTTTAGCGCACGGGTTAGTAAAGATGGCTCATTTAGCAATTGTGGGAAGTTATAAAGTAAACGGCGTGGCAAAGATTCATACTGATATTTTAAAAGAACGAGAAATGAAAGATTTTTATCAGTTTTATCCTGCTAAATTTAACAATAAAACGAACGGAATTACCCACCGGCGCTGGTTGTTAAAAGCTAATCCGCAGCTTTCCTCCCTTATTACCGAGGTGATAGGAGATAAATGGATTAAACAGCCGCATTCTCTTATAAAGCTCCAAGAGTATGTGGAAGATCCAAGTTTTTTACAAGGACTAAAAACAGTAAAACAACAGCGTAAAAAGCTGCTCGCGGATATTATTCAAGAGCAAACGGGAATTAAAATAGATTCTAATTCTATTTTTGATGTACAGGTTAAAAGGCTTCATGCTTACAAAAGACAGCTTTTAAATGTGCTGCACATTATGTATTTGTACAATCGATTAAAAGAAGACCCTAATTTTCAAATCGTTCCTCGTACATTTATTTTTGGTGCGAAAGCTTCTCCCGGCTATTATTATGCAAAAAAAGTCATCAAGCTAATTAACTCTGTAGCTGATGTTGTCAATAATGATCCACAAACATCACCGTTTTTAAAGGTCGTTTTTTTAGAAAACTATCGGGTGTCACTTGCTGAGTATATCTTTCCTGCAACGGATGTCAGTGAACAGATTTCAACCGCCAGCAAAGAAGCTTCGGGAACGGGAAATATGAAATTCATGATGAACGGAGCTTTAACTCTTGGCACGCTGGACGGAGCGAACGTCGAAATTAGCGAGGCAGTAGGAAAAGATAATGTCTTTATTTTTGGATTAAAAGCCGAAGAAGTGTTGAGCTATCAGCAAAATGGGGGATACCGTGCCTATGATTATTACCATCATGATAAGCGGATTCGACAAGTGCTCGAGCAGCTTACAAACGGCTTCCTACCAGACACATATGACTTATTCGAGCCTATATATGATTCATTATTAATGCAAAATGATGAATACTATGTACTCCGTGACTTTGACTCATACGTTACGGCACAGCAAAAAGTAAACGAAGCTTATAGAAATGAAAATAAATGGCTTCAAATGAGTGCGACGAACATTGCACATTCCGGCTTTTTTTCTAGTGATCGAACGATTGAGGAATATGCATCTGATATTTGGGGAATTCACTCCACTAAAAATTTATTAAATCAATAAATAGAAAAGGTGTAGTCAAAGACTACACCTTTTTTATTTTATCTGTTGTCACCGTTTAAGAAATCACCTAAAGAACCAAGAATACTGCCTTCACCTTTCCCTCCCGTTGGCGAAACTGCACTTGATAAAACGCGATCGGCTAGTCGGCTAAAAGGAAGAGATTGAATCCAAACTGTTCCTGGTCCTGACAGAGTAGCAAAAAACATGCCTTCTCCTCCAAACAGAGCTGTTTTAATTTTCCCTACATATTCGATGTTGTAGTTTACATCACGGGTCATGGCCACTAAACACCCAGTATCCACACGAAGGCGTTCACCCGGCTGCAGCTGTCTTTTATGAATGGTCCCGCCTGCATGCAAAAATGCCAAGCCATTACCTTCTAATTTTTGCATAATAAAACCCTCACCGCCAAAGAAGCCCGTTCCTAGTTTTTTTTGAAAATCAATGCCAACGGATACGCCTTTGGCAGCGCATAAAAAGGAGCTCTTTTGACAAATGATTTTATGATCGAGCTGCTCTAAATCGACAGGAATAATCTTGCCTGGAAAAGGTGAAGCGAAAGATACTTTTCGTTTGTGATATCCGTTATTTGTATATACTGTCATAAATAAGCTTTCGCCAGTTAATACGCGTTTCCCAGCTCCTTTTAGTTTATTAAAAAGCCCGCTGCTGTTGGAGGAAGAACCGTCACCAAAAATGGTTTCCATCTCAATATCATCTTCCATCATCATCATTCCCCCAGCTTCTGCTATAACACTTTCTGAAGGATCTAATTCAATTTCAACAAACTGCATGTCATCTCCATACAATTTATAATCAATTTCATGTGCATTCATCATTTTCACCTCATTATAATTCTAATCTCCTATTCATTCGATGTCATCTCCTATAGCTCCTACCAAAAATAGAAAAAAGAGTAGTATGAAGAACTACTCCTTTTCAGTGTATGGATCTTTCTCATAGGCCGGTAAATCTCCAAATATGGTCATTGTACCTTCTTCATCCAGTGCATTTTCATATCGCTCATGCTCTTTTGAAGGGTAAATAGGAAGAGGCTGTCCATATAAATCGGTAGCGGCAAAGTTTTCATAATCTTCAACGTACCCAATAGCTTCATCTGCCTCAATATAGGTTTCACTATAGTTAGACGTATCTTCTATAAAATCAGAAGGAGATTCAGACGTCCCGTAACGCGCAACGTCTTGCCAAGAATCTTCTGCGTCATATCCTGTCGTTTCGGTATCGTCATAGTCGTATTGACCAAATGGGTGATGGAGAACATTTTCTTCTACAGGTCTGTGCTTTGGAATATCCTGTGATGGGCTATGTTCTCTACAGTATAAAGTAGTTGGTACAGCCTGAAGTCTTTCAAACGAGATATCTGCTCCACATACTTTGCATGTTCCATACGTGCTGTGAGCGATTGCCTGAAGGGCTTCTTCTATTTCATGTAGCTCTTGTTTTGCATGTTCATTTAGTGCAAGGTCTTTTTCACGCTCGTATGTTTCCGTGGCTGTGTCACCAGGGTGGTTATCGTAGCTTGAAAGTTCTCCTACAGCGTCGTGAGCGTCGCTTCGAGTTAGACCAAAATGATCATTTTGGTCAAAGTGCGATTGAATATCAGCCTGCTGCTGTTGTAAATTTTGTTTTAACTGACTGATTTCTTGTTTTGAAAGTGTCATGAAGCTCCCCCTTAAAAATTTATTGTGCTTTTGTAGTATGTGTTAAAAATTCAAAAAAACACGATTCATATTAGGAGTATTTGGGGTATTCATGAAGCTAAGAGAGAAAAGGAGTGGGAAATTAAAGAAAGTTAAAGGTTATAGAAAAGGGTATGATAAAAATAACGTTCTCGAGGTCTAAGGAGTACTAAATAGATCATAAAGATTTTTGATTCATTTAATGAAAAGGCATAATTTAGACAAGCGAAATTAATTTTTTCTCGTGAATCACGATGCTAGATTTTTTTGAACTGAAAGTTTATAATAAGTTAGTTACAGGCTTAAGAAAAAAGATGAACGGGGGGACGTAGTGTGATTGCAACGACCGAACAGTTAGTACAAGAATACATTAAAGATGCGATTGAGTGTGCAAAAAATGAAAATCAGCCAAAATTGGTCAGTTTAGTGAAAAAAGTAAGACCTATTGACCCCCTTATTTTTTATGCGAACGGACATGACCAGTTTTATAAAGAACGCTTTTTTTGGAAAGATCCCAACAGTTATTATACATTTGTTGGATTAGGATATGCGCATACTATTTGCACCAATGCGGCAAAAGAACGTTATTTCCACATTGAAAACGAATGGAAGCGCTTTATAAAAGAAGACTTTTATAAAAATAACCAAATTTTCCCGGATGGGACAGGTCCTCTTTTATTTGGAGGATTTTCATTTGACCCAAATCAGTATCGAGAAAACTATTGGAGTGATTTCCCGAGTTCAAAATTTATGATTCCAACTGTGTTATATACCCAGGTAGACAAAGAAGGATATCTTACCGTTAATATGATGGTTAAAGGACAAGATTCTGTTAAAAAGCACATCAATTATTTCGAAGAGGTCCAAAAACTTGTTCTTTGTGAAGAGTACGACGGGGAATCTCATATTTCACCTTTGCTGTTGGAAAAAGAGGAAATTGGGGTAGAGAAATTTAAAGGAAATATTGAAAGGGCTACTACTTTAATTAAGCAACAGGCTATAGAGAAAGTGGTTCTTGCTCGTCAATTAAAAGTAAAATTTAATGAAGATATTTCTACTGAATACGTGCTTCAGCGTCTGTTAAAGGAACAGCCAACTAGCTACACATATATTTTAGAGGGAGAGCATCAGCATTTTATCGGCGCTTCCCCAGAAAGGCTAGTGCAAAAACAAGGAGATTATGTGTTTTCCACATGTTTAGCGGGTTCGATTCCAAGAGGAAAGACAAGGCAGGAAGATCACGAACTAGGTGAGGAATTGCTTCAAGATCCCAAGAACTTAATTGAACACGATGTTGTTGTTCATATGATTAAAGAAGCGATGAATTCTTACTGTTATGAAGTAGAAATTCCAAGTAAGCCAAGTTTATATAAAACAAAGCATATTCAACATTTGTATACACCTGTTAAAGGACGTATAAAGGAAGATGTGACGCTATTTTCATTTATTCAAAAGCTCCATCCAACACCAGCGCTAGGAGGATATCCTCAACAGGAGGCCCTGCCTATTATTCGAAAGCTAGAATCCTTTGACCGAGGGTGGTATGCAGCTCCTTTAGGATGGATGGATATCAACGGAAACGGTGAGTTTATAGTAGGAATCCGCTCCGCTGTTATTCAGCAGAAAGAAGCCGTTTTATTTGCGGGCTGTGGAATTGTAGCAGATTCTACGCCTGAAAGTGAATATGAAGAAACAAGAATTAAATTCAACCCGATGCTTTCAGCTTTAGGAGGGATTATGCGTGGAACACATTAAATCATTAACAACGTATATTGCGTCATTCGTGGATGAATTAGTAGAAGCAAATGTTGAAGAAGTAGTGGTCAGTCCAGGGTCACGTTCAACGCCTATTGCGATGCTTATGGCTGAGCACCCTAATATTCATGTGCACTTAAATATTGATGAACGTTCCGCCGGCTTTTTTGCTCTAGGAATAGCAAAAGCAAAGAAAAAACCAGTGGCGCTTGTATGTACATCTGGAACAGCTGCAGCGAATTATTATCCTGCAGTAATTGAAGCTCACTATTCACGCATTCCTTTAGTCGTGATCACAGCGGATCGGCCGCATGAGTTAAGGGATATAGGTGCCCCGCAGGCCATTAATCAGAATCATCTTTTCGGTCAATATGCGAAGTGGTTTGTAGATACAGCTTTACCAGAAGAAAGTGCAGATATGAATCGTTATATTCGAACAGTAGCTTCAAGGGCTGTTCATACAGCTCAAGCTATACCGAGCGGTCCTGTACACATTAACGTACCTTTACGTGAACCGATTGTACCAGATTTATCTATTGAAGATTTATGGAGTCAAGGGAAACGCGGTAAATCATATGTGTCTGCTATTCATGGAGAAGCATCTCTATCTGAAAAAGGTTTCGAAGAAATTGCGAAGCGCTTAGAAGGAACAACAAAAGGACTTATTATATGCGGAGATCAAATGTCTTTAAAAGCAGTAGACAGCGTATGCCGTTTAGCTGAATCTTTAAGCTTTCCAGTGCTCGCAGATCCGTTATCACAATTAAGAAGCGGCAAGCATTCAAAAGAAAATGTAATAGAGACATATGATACATTTTTAAAAAGTGATAAGGTTGATGAGCGTTTTCACCCGGAAGTTGTCATTCGTTTTGGCGCGATGCCTGTATCAAAACCGCTATTGCAATTTTTGAAAGCACACGAGCCGACAGAAATGTTTGTAGTGGACCAAGGTAAAGGCTGGAGAGATCCTACTTTGCGTTCAACAGTGATGATTGAAGCCGATGAGACATTATTTTGTGAAGAACTGATCAAACGTCTTTCAGCGAATCAAGAGGAATCTACTTTATGGCTGAGTCTGTGGAAAAAGATTAATGCTCAAACTGTACAGGCTTTAAGAACATTAACTTCTGGCCAGGAATGGTTCGAAGGACAAGTAGTTCAAGAAATTGTTGATGTAGTACCTGAAGGCACGGCTTTGTTTGCTGGAAATTCAATGCCTGTTCGAGATATTGATTCTTTCTTCTTAAATACGGAAAAAGAGATTCCACTCTTTGTAAATCGGGGTGCAAATGGAATTGATGGTGTAGTTTCGTCTGCTCTAGGCGTAAGCACGGCTTACGATCACACCGTTTTATTTATTGGTGACCTATCGTTTTATCACGATCTAAATGGTCTTTTGGCAGCTAAAATGCATAATTTAAATTTAACCGTTGTGCTAGTTAACAATGACGGCGGAGGAATTTTTTCATTTTTACCGCAGTCAAAACAAGAAAAGCACTTTGAATTTTTATTCGGTACGCCAACTGGATTAAACTTTGAGCATGCGACTCGTCTGTATGATGGCACATTTTCTTCAGCAAGCAGCTGGGAAGAATTTCGACATGCAATGAACCATGCTTTCGCAAAAGGCGGGTTGCATGTTGTAGAGATTCGTACAACTCGTACAGAAAATGTAGAGACTCATCGCAGTTTGTGGAAACTTGTTTCCGAGGAAATAAATTTGTCAAACGGTGAGGAATAAGCAATGATGTATCAATTAAGTGGTGTATCTTACTATGTGCACACCGAGGGGAAAGGAGAGCCGCTGCTTCTGCTTCACGGTTTTACTGGTTCTTCTCAAACCTGGCGTACCCTTATGAAGAAATTCGCTAAAGACTATCAGGTGATTGCTGTTGATATTATTGGTCATGGCCAATCAGCAGCTCCGAAAGAAATCAAACCATATTCAATGGAAGCAGTTGTTGAAGCACTGCATGAGCTGCTTCAACAGCTATCTCTATCACAGGTGAATGTAATCGGATATTCGATGGGAGGAAGACTTGCTCTTTCATTTGCTCAGCGATATCCACACCTTGTGAAAAAGTTGTTATTAGAAAGCGCATCGCCTGGTTTAAAAACACGAGAAGAACAAAAGCTAAGAAAAGAAAAAGATGAACAGCTGGCGAGCCGCATTATGAAAAATGGGATTGAAGAGTTTGTGAACTATTGGGAGGAAATCCCTCTGTTTCGTTCTCAAAAGCAATTGCCTCGTCATGTCCAAGAAGCGGTGCGTAAAGAAAGACTTTCTCATACAGAGATCGGCCTTTCCAACAGTTTGAAAGGAATGGGGACAGGAGTCCAGCCGTCCCTTTGGGAGAAGCTGGACGATCTGGTGATGCCGGTTTTGCTTATTACAGGAGAAGTAGATCAAAAGTTTTGTTTAATTTCCAAAGAAATGCAAACATTAATACCAAATGCTACTTCTAAAATTATTTTAGGGACAGGCCATGCAATTCACGTGGAACAACCCGAGATTTTTGGTAGAATAGTAAGTGAGTTCTTAGCTACTACATAATTAGGAGGAAATAAAGATGACAGTTGAATGGACATCAGTACGTCAGTATGAAGACATTTTATACGAAACATATAACGGAATCGCTAAAATTACGATTAACCGTCCGGAAGTGCACAATGCATTCCGTCCAAAAACAGTAATGGAATTGATCGATGCATTTGCTTATGCTCGTGACGATGCAAGCGTTGGAGTAATTGTATTAGCAGGTGCTGGGGATAAAGCATTTTGCTCAGGCGGAGACCAAAGAGTTCGCGGCCACGGCGGCTATGTAGGAGAAGATGAAATTCCACGTCTAAACGTTCTAGATTTACAGCGTTTAATTCGCGTAATTCCAAAGCCGGTTGTTGCGATGGTATCAGGCTATGCAATTGGCGGAGGCCACGTTCTTCACGTTGTATGTGACTTAACAATTGCAGCGGATAACGCAGTCTTTGGACAAACAGGTCCTAAAGTAGGAAGCTTCGATGCAGGATATGGCTCTGGTTACTTAGCTCGCATCGTAGGTCATAAGAAAGCGCGTGAGATCTGGTTCTTATGCCGTCAGTACAACGCTCAAGAAGCACTAGACATGGGATTAGTAAACACGGTCGTTCCATTAGAACAGCTTGAAGCTGAAACAATTCAATGGTGTGAAGAGATGTTAGAAAAAAGTCCAACCGCTCTTCGTTTCTTAAAAGCAGCATTTAATGCTGATACGGATGGCTTAGCTGGTATCCAGCAATTTGCGGGTGACGCAACGCTTCTTTATTACACAACCGATGAGGCAAAAGAAGGTCGCGATGCATTTAAGGAAAAACGCAATCCAGACTTCCAACAGTTCCCACGTTTCCCTTAAACAGCTGAAACAGCTTGGTGATTATCATCAGGCTGTTTTTTCAATTTAATTTAGTTAATCAGTATAAAAAGGAGAGAAATTCATGAGTAGCCAAACGATTCCTAATGGGCTTATGCAAAGAGCATATTTGACGCCAAATCGAGTGGCGGTAGAAACACCGCAAACGTCTCTTACGTTTCAAGAGCTTCATAAACGTGTTCAAAAAGTAGCACAGCAGCTTTCGTTTAACGGTGTAAAGCAAGGCGATACCATTGCTTTATACATGAAAAATAGAGTGGAGTTTATTGAGATTTTACATGCGGTTTCTTATATTGGCGCCCGGTTGCTGCTCGTCAACACGCGTTTGACAAACGAAGAAATTAATTATCAGCTAACAGATGCAAACGTGTCGTTGCTTATTGCGGATGAAACATTTTTAATGAGAGAATTCCAAAGTTCCATTACTCAGCTTACTTTACCTGCTTTAAAAAGTTCTCCAGAAGCAGAAACAGGTTTTCAAAAAACGTGGAATCTCGAGGACACATTCACCATTATGTATACGTCTGGAACAACAGGTCATCCAAAAGGAGTGCTGCAGACATATGGAAATCACTGGTGGAGTTCCGTTGGCTCAGCGCTTAATTTAGGATTAAATGAAAAAGACTGCTGGCTTATAGCGGTTCCTTTGTTTCATATTAGCGGCTTATCTATTTTAATGCGGAGCGTCTTTTACGGAATGAAAATCATTTTAGAAGAACGGTTTGAAGCAAGAGCAGTAAATGAAGCGATTGAAAACAAAGGGGTAACGATTATTTCGGTTGTCACTTCCATGCTGTCCAACATGCTCGATGAGTTAGGGGAACGGAAATATCCGCATACGTTTCGATGCATGCTTTTAGGAGGAGGACCTGCACCGCTTACTATTTTAGAAGCTTGTGTGAGTAAAGAAATTCCTGTTTATCAAACGTATGGAATGACAGAAACATCTTCACAGTTCGTTACGCTTTCACCTGAAGATAGTTTGCGAAAACTGGGATCAGCAGGTAAACCATTATTTCCATGTGCAATGAAAATTGTAGATGAAAAAGGAAATGAGACCAGCGAAGCAGGAGAAATTATTGTTAAAGGTCCAAATGTTACAAAAGGATATTTAAATAAACCTGAAGCTACTGAAAAAGCAATTCAACAAGGCTGGTTCTATACAGGAGACATCGGGAAAGTGGATGAAGAAGGCTTTCTATATGTGTTAGACAGACGTTCAGACCTTATTATTTCAGGTGGAGAAAATGTATATCCAGCTGAAATTGAAAATGTTTTGTTGAAGCATCCCGCTGTTAAAGAGGCCGGTGTAACGGGAGTAGCTGACGAAAAATGGGGACAAGTGCCAGCTGCATGTGTTGTTGTAAACGAAGACGTTTCAGATGAAGAATTATCTTTACACATTCAACAATTTTTAGCAAAGTACAAACTTCCAAAGTATTTCGTTCGAGTACAGGAGCTGCCGCGAACGGCTTCTAATAAAATCATACGCCGGAAGCTATCATCGTTCATACAGAAAGGGAGCTAATCGATGATTATAAAAAAAGTACATCTTTATAAAATTGACATGAAGCTTCTTTCTCCTTTTTCAACAAGCTATGGTACAGTGCAGGATCGAGAATTGATTTTGCTTGAAGTAGAAGATGAACAAGGATTTACAGGGTGGGGAGAAGTAGTTGCTTTTTCATCTCCTTGGTATACGGAAGAAACGATTCAGACGTGTTTTCATATGTTAGACGATTTTTTAATTCCCTCGCTTCTTCATCAGCAGCTTCAAAAACCAGAGGATGTTCAAAAGTTATTCAAACCTCTAAAGCGAAATAACATGGCTAAAGCAGCTTTAGACTGTGCTGTGTGGGATTTGTATGCAAAGCGGCAGAACAAACCGTTATCTGAAGTAATTGGAGGAGTAAGGTCTGCTGTAGAAGCTGGAGTGGTAGTTGGCTTAAATGATATTTCCATAATGAAAGAACAAATAAAGACTTACATGAAAGATGGCTATAAGCGCTTTAAAGTGAAAATTAAGCCGGGTGCTGACTATGAGCTACTGAAACAAATTCGAGATGAATTTCCAAGCATTCCTCTTATGGCTGATGCCAATTCAGCCTATACGTTAAGCGATAGTGATTCATTGAAGAAACTAGATGAATTGAATTTAATGATGATCGAACAGCCGTTAAGTTCTGATGATATCCTTGATCATCGATTGTTACAAAAGCAAATGCAGACGCCAATTTGCTTAGATGAAAGTATTGTGAGCTATGAAGATGCACGTCATGCAATTGAACAAAGAAGCTGTAAGATTATCAATGTGAAAATCGGTCGAGTTGGCGGAATGTCCGTAGCAAAGCAAATTCATGATTTGTGCGCCCAGTATGGTGTAAGACTTTGGGTTGGCGGAATGTTAGAAGCCGGGATTTCAAGAGCTCATAACATCGCCCTTGCGACATTGCCTTCTTTCACGATACCAGGTGATATTTCTGCGTCATCTCGCTATTGGGAAAAAGATATTATTAAGCCCGAAGTAGAGGTAGAAGCCGGAGTAATAAAGGTGAAGGGAAAACCGGGGATAGGATACGATATCGATAAAAACTTTATCAAAACAATCACAGCATTTGAAAAAGAATACCAATAATTAAAAACCGTTTTTTATGTAAAACGGTTTTTTTTATTGAGGTTGTCAATGTTTAGTAGAAAAATAGGACAAATTTTTTAAAAAGAGCACATTGTTCCATCAAGCGTGTCAAAACATGTTATGATGGAATAGTTTGATGAAAAAAGTCGAAGAGTTTTATCGTAAAAAACAAAATTATTTTTGAAAATAGGTTGATAGTTTTCTAAGTTGTCCTATATAATGTGTTTATAACATAACACAATATGTTGTTTTGAAATCGATAATAAAATACTATATTTTGTGTTTTCCAGTGAAAAAGGTGTCTGATAAAAAGACTTAAAAGGGAATTTGGTGAAAATCCAAAGCTGTCCCCGCAACTGTGAATGCTGATGAAATAAGGAGATCCACTGTGAGTAAACATCATGGGAAGGCCTTAAAGTAAAAAGAAGCATAAGTCAGGAGACCTGCCTTTTTTATGTCGTTTTATCTTCTTCGGGAGGTGAGAGGGTAGAGCGAGGATTGAGAAAAGACTTAGTGTCTTCTTCTATCTTCGTTCTATTCGCTCACCGAGGTACGGTGAGCGATTTTTTATTTTGAAGTGAAGAGAGGAGCCATATTTATGGTGAATACATTAAAGCCTACAATTCTACATGAATTAACTGCATATATTGAACGTTTAAAAAATGAATTTACGCAGCTTGATTTTTCTTTGTATGAGGAAAAGGTTATTCAAACTGTTACAGTAAAGGAAAATATGACGGACGAAAAGGTTGCAAACGTCCTAATTTTAGCAGCCTTAGAGCGTATTTCAATGGAAGAACCAGATTGGACGTACGTAGCGGCAGACGTCTACTTAAACGAACTATATCGAAAAGCAGCGGACAACCGAGGTTATGATAAAAAAGAGAAGTACGGTTCGTTTTATCAGCTTATTCAAGAACTAACAAAAATCGGCATTTATAATAAACAGCTATTAAAAACATATACAGAAGAAGAAATTAATGAAATTGCTTCAGTCATTATTCCTGAACGCGATCGTTTATTTACATACATTGGATTGTTGACATTAGCAGATCGCTATTTAGCGACATCACATGATAAGCGCGTATACGAATTACCGCAAGAACGTTTTCTTATCATTGCTATGACGCTGATGTCTCAAGAAAAGAAAGAAAATCGAACAGCATTAGTAAAAGAAGCGTACTGGGCGCTTTCTAGTCTATATATGACGGTTGCCACACCAACGCTTTCAAACGCAGGAAAGAGCTACGGACAGCTATCTAGCTGCTTTATTGATACGATTGATGACAGCTTACGCGGTATTTATGATAGCAATACAGATTTGGCCACGCTTAGTAAAAATGGAGGCGGAATTGGTGTCTACCTCGGTCATATTAGAAGCCGAGGAAGTGAGATAAAAGGTTTTAAAGGCGTATCATCAGGAACAATTCCATGGATGAAACAGCTAAATAATACGGCTGTAAGTGTCGATCAGCTAGGTCAACGACAAGGGGCTATTGCCGTATATTTAGACGTATGGCATAAAGACATCTTTTCATTCTTAGACGCGCGGTTGAACAATGGTGACGAACGCCAGCGCACGCATGATTTATTCACTGGCGTATGTTTGCCAGATTTGTTTATGGAAAAAGTAGAAGCACGTGAAGACTGGCACTTATTCGATCCTCACGAAGTTCGTACGCTGATGGGCTACTCGTTAGAAGATTTTTATGATGAAGAAGAAGGCAGCGGTTCGTTCCGCACTCGTTACGCTGAGTGTGTAAATAATGAACAGCTTTCAAGAGAGACAGTACCTGCTATTGAAATCTTCAAGCGCATTATGCTTTCGCAGCTTGAAACGGGGACGCCTTATATGTTCTATCGTGATACGGTTAACCGAGCTAATCAAAACCGCCACGAGGGCATGATCTACTGCAGCAACTTATGTACAGAAATTACGCAAAACCAAAGCACAACGGTCGTAACAGAGGAAATTACGGAAGACGGAAAAATTATTATTACAAAGAATCCGGGCGATTTTGTTGTATGTAATCTTTCTTCTATCAACTTAGCGAGAGCCGTAACTGAAGATGTGCTTGAACGTTTAATTCCAATTCAAGTACGCATGCTTGATAACGTTATTGAGTTAAATGATTTGCCGGTACTTCAAGCAAAACTAACAAACCAAAAGTACCGCGCAGTAGGGCTTGGCACATTTGGTTGGAACCATTTGCTTGCCTTAAAGAAAATAGCATGGGAAACAGATGAAGCGGTAGCATATTGCGATGAATTGTATGAGCAAATCGCTTACTTAACCGTACAGGCAAGCATGAACTTAGCTAAAGAAAAAGGTGCATATCCATTATTTAAAGGCTCAGATTTTGAGTCAGGCGCTTATTTTGAAACACGTAAATACACAAGCGAAGCGTGGAGTGAACTGCGTAACGAAGTTCAAAACAATGGGATAAGAAATGGCTACTTAATGGCTGTAGCACCTAATTCATCAACATCTATTATCGCGGGTTCTACTGCAAGTATTGATCCGATTTTCCGTAAGTTTTATTCAGAGGAAAAGAAAAACTATAAAATCCCGGTGACGGCACCGGATTTATCACCAGCAACAAACTGGTATTATAAGTCCGTTTATTTAATTGATCAGCACTGGAGCATTAAGCAAAACGCCAAGCGCCAGCGCCATATTGATCAATCCATTTCATTCAACTTATATGTGCAAAATGATATCCGAGCAAAAGAGCTGCTGGATCTTCATATGACGGCATGGAAAGAAAAGTTAAAAACGACCTACTACGTACGTTCAACATCAAGTGAAGTCATTGAAGAATGTGAAAGCTGTCATAGTTAAAAGGAGTGAATAATTGATGACA
The DNA here is from genome assembly GCF_058781295.1 of Priestia sp. FW507-14D1A. NCBI lineage: Bacteria > Bacillati > Bacillota > Bacilli > Caryophanales > Bacillaceae > Priestia > Priestia sp. FW507-14D1A. The sequence continues at coordinate 1,549,651 of NZ_JBYSWQ010000001.1, read as the reverse complement.
AGCATGTTAAAACGAGAATTAATGAACGAAACAGCTCCGAACCGTTCGACAGGAATCATCAACGGCAAGAGCTCAAATATTCTAAACTGGGATGACGTCCGATTTTCATGGGCGTTCCCTAAATACAAGCGTATGCTAGCTAACTTCTGGACGCCGTTTGAAATTAATATGGGTCAAGATATTAAGCAGTTCCCTCAGTTAACGGCTGACGAACAAGAGAGTTTTTTAAAAATTATTGGCTTGCTGGCGCTACTGGACAGTATTCAATCAGATTATGCTAGCAAAGTAGCTGACTATGTAACCGATTCTTCGATTAATGCTCTAATGATTATTTTAGCGCAGCAAGAAGTGGTTCATAATCATTCGTATTCATATGTTTTATCAAGTCTTGTACCAAAAGGAAAACAAGATGAAGTATTTGAATACTGGCGCACAGACGAAAAGCTTCGCGCTCGAAATGACTTTATTACAAACGGATATAAAGCATTTAGCGAAGAAGCAACGGTTGAAAACTTTTTGAAGTCTATGGTATATGATGTTATTTTAGAAGGCCTTTTCTTCTATAGCGGATTTGCTTTCTTCTATAATCTTGCGAGAAATCAAAAGATGGTGGCGACATCTACGATGATTAACTATATCAATCGTGATGAACAGCTTCACGTTGGGTTATTTGAAAAGATTTTCAAGGAAGTACTAAATGAAAATCCAGCTTATCGTACGGAAGAGCTAGAAACGTTTGTAGTTGAAACGTTCCAAGAGGCAGCTCGTCTTGAAATTGAATGGGCGGAATCTGTTATCGGAGAAAAATTCGACGGCATCACGATGAAAGAACTGCAGCAGTATATTGAATACATGGCTAATAAACGCTGTAATCAATTAGGCTTCGGCCGAGCTGCTTTCCCAGAAGCACCGATTGAAAATCCTCTTCGTTGGATTATTGCTTATCAAGAGGTAGATTTAGGGAAAACGGATTTCTTTGAACAGAAATCAAGACAATATACAAAAGCATCAGATGCGAATGGATTTGATGATCTATAAACACAAAAGCTGACTAATTTCCTTATTGATTAGTCAGCTTTTTTTAAGTGAATAAGTCCAAGTTCTAACGCACGTGTGGTAATTAAGTCATCAATTTCTTCTGGAATGTTTTCAAGTGTTCCCCATTTATATGTCCATAAATGAGTAAACGATTGTACATAGATTGGAAAGGTTTGTTCATTTGCTTTTATGGCTTCTTCTTTAAAAAAATGAATCAGTTGTTCAGTTTTCATATTAGTCTCCTTTTTTATGATCTTGAAGAGAGAAAAAAGACAACCCAGAGGCTGTCCTTTTGCGGGTTACGCTTCAGTTGGCTTGAACGTTTTACAGTCTGTTTCATAGCTGCTTGCTGCATGTTTTCCGCTATGACTTACCACGTAAATTTCTTCTGCGCTGCAGTGATTTCCATTTTTCCAAAAGTGACAGTTATTTACTTCACAAAGAATGTTTTGTTCCAACGTTAACCCTCCTTTGTATGTGATAGCTATAGTATGGTCAAAATTCAACTAACTTATAAGAAAGGTGGTAGACTTTCATTTTAATTGAGAATTTTTATCAATTAAACATTGACAAAGAGAATCATTCTCAATTAAACTGTGTATATAGTAAAGGATACAAGTTGTTGGCAAATCATTAAATGAATAATTAATTGGGAGGGAACAAAAATGTCATCAGTTATGGTTGTAGGAGGAGACAGGTTAAAGCATATTACAGATCGTTTAGCGGGAGAAGGGTTTAATGAAGTCATTCATTTAGATGGCCGTAAAAGCAATATGGTGAAGCGAGAAATACCCGAACATATTGGGTTTGTATTAGTTATTACGGATTTTATTAATCACAATATGGCAAAAGTCATTAAAGAGAAAGCAAAAAAACAAAAAAAACCAATTTATTTCGTCAAACATTCATGGAGTGCTATTCGTAAAGTGATTGAGCAGATTTCATGATTTAATTTTTACTTATTATTGAGAATGAATTTCAATTAGGGTGGTGAGACATAGGTGGAACCGATAAAAGTGCATATAAAGACACTCTCTAACGACCACATCGAACAATTTATTCGATGTCCGTACAAATTTTATCAGCAGCAGCTTCTTTTGAAAAAAACATCTATAGATTGGAAACAGCTCGTTCAAGTAACTGTCCATCAAATCATTAAAACATACTATAGCAAGCCAGTTGAGTATCGCTCAAACCTCTATGTTTTACAGCTTATTGAAAAATATTGGCGCCTAAAGCCAAATATGTTTTCATCACCCGTTCACTATTACGATGTGTTAGCTAAAGTAAGCGATTATTTACTAAGGTTTTTAGGGGAAAAAGCACATGTGGAACTACCGCTTTTTGTGTTTGAGAAATACAGCGTTTATGTAGAAGAAATTCAAAGCAACCTTTCTCTAACCATTGATTTTGCTGCATGGACAGAGAAATCTTATACGCTAACAAAATTCATTCTAGATGACCATGAAGAAGTGAAAAACGCAATGAAAGACTTTATTATCGTTTTTTCGAAACAAGCTTTTAAAAAGGTTCCTGAACAAATTCGTTTTTATTCATTGTTAACTGAAGAAACAACAACTTATCATATTGCCCCAGACGATTATCAAAAAGCCATACTTCAACTACATATTGTCAAAAGTGTGTTAATGGAACCAAAACATTTTCAAAAGAATTATGCATCCAGTGAGTGTGAAAACTGTCCTCTTCAACAAGAATGTGCTGAAGAAAGGGATGTGCGGCCAACACTGCTGGTGTAAAGGAGCGTTATTTACATGAAGGAAATCTTACTAGCTTATGCGAGTATGTCAGGTAACACAGAAGCGATAGCCGATTTGATCGAAGAAGAATTAGTCAAGCATGGATTGCATGTGAAACGAGCAGAAGTATATGACATTGATGCTCCTGACCTTGTATCCGCGGAATCTATTATCTTTGGAGCTTATACGTGGGGAGATGGAGAGCTGCCAGATGATTTTTTAGATCTTTATGAGGAAATGGATGATATAGATCTCAGTCAGAAGCAGATGGCTGTATTTGGCTCAGGTGATTCATCATATGATGTTTTTTGCGGAGCAGTTGATTTAATTGAAGAAAAAATAAAGGAACGTAACGGAAATATAGCCGTTCCCGGTTTGAAAATCGAGCTCTCTCCCTTTGGAGAAGATGTAGAAAAATGTAAGGTATTTGCTAAAGGTTTTGCTGAAGTAGTAGCAAAATCTGCTGCTTCATAAGAAAACCCGGTCAAGTGCTGACCGGGTTTTTAGTATGGCTTCTTTTTGCTGTATTCTTTATTATCTTTCATAAATAGACGCCAGAAATAAAAGAATCCAGGAAATAAAATAGCAAAACCAACAATATACACAATAAATAAAGAATGAAACGCATCGGGATGTGTAAATCCATTCTCAATCGTTACGTTTGGATAGACAACATAAGGTAAATGACTTCGTCCGTATACGTAACTTGCTAAGAAATATTGAAGGATAATGGATACCACGGCTAAACGAGGCATGCCTTTTCCTTTTTGAGAAGGGAGCAGCAGAGCAATACCAGCTACTACAAATAGACCTACAGATCCGTAAAGAAGAGGCTTAAACTGCATCATTTTATCATATAACCAGCTGGCTTCTGATTGCATTGTAATCATAATAAAGATAGCCATTAGCAGTGAAAGAGGTCCTGTAATGAGCGCATCGCGCCGATAGACCGCATAAGCTTCCATTTCGTCAGATGACTTCGAGTAATCTGCTAATAAAAGAGACGAAAGAAACAGGGAAGAGGTAATGGCAAAACCAATAAATGAATAGACGTGCGGACTTGAAAACACTTTTGCTAAATTCAATCGCTGCGTGCCGTCAATTATATCAATAAATCCACCTTGACTTACTGGCAGTACCGCGATTAAAAAAGCAGGAATTAATACGCCAGAGATACCGGATACATAAACCAACGCTCTCCGATATTTGAAGCTGCTAGCATAGTGTGAAAACACTAAAAATCCGCTTCGAATAGATAAGAGAAGTAAAATGATACTCCCCGGTATTAGTAGCACTGTTCCAAGCGTAAATGTAGCTCGAGGAAAAAAGCTAAACAGCGCAACCACAATCGCAACGATAAATACATTGGTTACTTCCCAAGTAGGCGATAGATATCTGTTTGCTACATCTGTAGCATTTGTTTTCGTACGGTTAATATATACCATCGACCAAAAACCAGCTCCAAAATCCATCGTTCCCATTACGGCATAGATAAAAATGAAGCCCCATATTACGGTAATTGCTAGTAACGAATCACCCATATTCTCACATCCTTTTTAATCTGCTTGCGCAGCAAGCTCTTTAGAAAGCGGATTTCTTCTGAAATAAAACACCAGTACAAGGGCGACTGCGGCCACGAGTACGATATAAACAAGCAAAAATAAAAAAAATAAAATATGCAAATTAGCAGAAGTGGTAACTGCTTCTGATGTACGCATGATGCGGTAAATGACCCAGGGCTGTCTTCCGGTACATGCAAAAATCCATCCGAATTCAATGCCCATGATCGCGAGAGGGCCCGTTGCGACAAATGCCCACATGAAAATTTTCGGGAAGCTTTTCTTCTTTAAAAACTTATACCAAACAACGCCCACTAGCGCCACTAAAATTAAAATCGATCCGATAATGACCATACCGTTAAACAAGGTATGCACAAAAAGCGGCGGCCAATAATCCCTAGGGAAGTCATTGAGTCCAGTAATCACTGTATTAAAGCTATTACCCGACAAGAAGCTGAGCATCCATGGAAACTCAATTCCATACTTGACTCGCTGTTCTTTTTCATCTGTAAATCCGCCTAAAGCTAATGGTGCATGATCTTGTGTTTCAAATAGACCTTCAGCTGCTGCAAGTTTTTCGGGTTGATATTCGTATACTTTTTGCATAGATTCATGTCCATTCAAAGCCGTTACAAAAGAGAAAATCCCGCCGATTACTAATCCCATCATCAGCGCTTTATGATGAAACTTATATTCTCTTGGATTATGTTTTCGCGCACGAAGCATTTTAAAGGCAGCGACTGAAGCAATGACGAAGCCTCCAGTTGTATAAGCAGAAACGGCTACGTGACCGGACGTTACAAAGAAGCTCGGATTAAAGAAAGCTGCCCAAGGATCTACGCTTACAATGTCTCCATTTAAAATTCGAAAGCCAGCAGGTGTTCCTTCAAATGCATGCACGTTGGTAATTAAAACGGCAGAGGCAAGTGCTCCTATTGCTACTAAAATCAGACTGATAATCCTCATTTTTCGAGAAATACGGTCCGCTGCGTATACGTAAATAGAGAGAAACAGAGCCTCAATAAAGAAAGCATAAATTTCAATTTGAAAGGGAAGAGCCATTACTTTTCCTACAATTTCCATAAAACCCGGCCAAAGCAACGCTAGTTGTACACCAGCAATTGTTCCCGTAGGAATAGCGACTCCAAGCAGGACGGCAGCTCCTTTTGTCCAGCGCTGTGCCATAAGTTCATAATCTTTATCTTTTGTTTTGTAGTAAAGAATTTCAGCCAATAAAATCATGAGAGGAATGCCGACACCAAGGGTGGCAAAAATGATATGTACTCCCATGTTCAGGCCAAACATTGAACGTGCAGTAACTAAATGATCCATTCATTTTTCAACCTTTCCAGTAAAGTATTGATAAACCTTATTGTCCACTTTTTACCACGCTTTATGCATCGGAATTGGTAAAACATATCACTTGAAAATAGTAATCATTACGATTATAATGAACATATATTGTTTTAAAGGAGAGATATTTTATGAAAACCAATATTCATCCAGACTATCGTAAAGTTGTATTTATGGACACAAATAGCGGAACATCATTTTTATCAGGATCTACAAAACAATCAAATGAGACCGTTCAATGGGAAGATGGCAACACATATCCGCTTTTAAAAGTTGAAATCAGTTCGGATACACATCCATTTTATACAGGAAAACAAAAATTTGCTGATAAAGGCGGCCGTGTAGAACGCTTTAAGCAAAAATATAAATTACAATAAAAAAACTAGCCGGGAGGCTAGTTTTTTTATTAATATAATGCTTTTTTCAAGGTATCAATGTTGTGTTGCATAATGGAGAAATAATCTTCTTTATTTTTAACATCGTTTTTTGTTAATGACTCTAAGTTATGAAGTGTTAAAGCTTGAGCTCCTACTTCATTTTTTACAAGCGTAGACACTTTAGGCTTTAAATTTTGGTCAAAGATAAAGTATTTGATATGGTCTTTTTTTGCTTGTTTTACGATGTTTTCTAATTGTTTTTGAGACGGCTCATTTGTAGGAGATAAACCCGCTACGCTAATTTGCTTTAAGCCGTATCGTTTTTCCCAGTAGCCATAGGCTGCATGTGATACTAAAATTTCTTTATGAGGTGCGTCGCCAATCGTTGTTTTTAACTCTTGGTCCACATCTTCAAGCTGAGTCTTTAACGCTTGGAAGTTCTTTTCAAACTCTGCTTTTTTATCTGGTTTTAATTCAATAAGTTCGTCTTTAATATTTTCTGCTAATTGAATAGCTAAAACAGGGTCAAGCCAAACGTGAGGGTCTGTATCTCCGTGGTTATGCTCTTCTTCATGGGCATGTTCGTCTTCGTGGGCATGCTCATCTTCAGAACTCTTTGCTAATTTAATTCCTTTTGCAGCTTCTACTAAAGCTACATCTTCATTTTTAAGTGTAGACTGTGCTTTATCTGCAAAACCTTCAAGTCCAATTCCTGAGTAAACAAATGCGTCCGCGTTGGCGATTTTGACCATTGTTTTTGTTGTAGGCTCAAATGAGTGCGCATCTACACCGGTTGGTAAAATGCTTTTAGCGTTTACATATTTTCCGCCGATTTTTTCAGTAAAGTCCTGTAAAGGGTAGATTGTTGTATAAACTTCTAATTTTTTGTTTTTATTATCAGATGCGTTATTTGCACTGCTTGAACTGCACCCTGCAAGAGCTGTTCCAATTCCTAATGCAAGCACCATTAAAAGTGGTTTGAATTTCATTATGTTGCTCCTTCCGTTCGTATCGTAACCATTTATGACCTATGTTATTATATCGTAATTATTACGATTTGAAAACTAAAAATTTACGCACTTACTGTAAATTTAGGAAGGGGATCTTTGAGAGTAGCCCAATCTTGATTCATTTCCTCATTTGTCAGCAAACAGCGGTCTAAAGTTTCAATTATTTCAGCTTTGTTCATATCAATACCAATGAAAACGAGCTCGTTAATACGATCTCCAAATTGTTCATCCCATTTTGCTCGTAATTCAGGCTCTTCTTTTAAGGTTTGTTCTCTTTCTTCCGGAGCGTAAGTTGCTATCCATTCACCCGCTGCTTGAATCATAATGGACGTACCTGCTTGAGAAAGAAGTCCTGCCATATTATTACGCGAAGCAAGCCAGAAAAATCCTTTTGCACGTACAATATCAACCGGCCAGTTCTCTAACCATTTCATAAAGCGTTCAGGATGAAGGGGACGATTCCTTCTGTATACAAAAGAAGAAATACCGAACTCTTCCGTTTCAGGCGTATGGTGCTCCTCATTTAATTCTTTAATCCATCCGGCTCCTTGACTAGCTTTTTCAAAGTCGAATAACTCGGTATGAAGTATGGCTTCAAGGCTTACTTCACTATTAATTGTTTGGATAACAGTGGCTTCTGGGTTTAATTTGTGAAGAACAGCCTCTAGCTCATCTGCATCATCTTTTGTTAACAAATCAACTTTGTTTAACAAAATGACGTTTGCAAATTCAATTTGATCGATTAACAAATCAATCACTTCTCTTGTATCGTTTTCATCTGTTCCTTCTTTGCGGTCCAATAAGCTTTCGCCGGATGAAAAGTCTTCCCAAAAGCGATTGGCATCTACTACAGTGACCATCGTATCTAACGAACATTTCTGAGTTAAATCAATGCCCAGCTCTTCATCAATATAAGTAAATGTTTGAGCAACAGGGATAGGTTCGCTGATTCCGGAAGATTCAATGACAATATAATCAATATCACCATTGTCTGCTAGGCGTTCTACTTCTTTCATTAGATCGTCTCGAAGCGTACAGCAAATACAGCCATTTTGCATTTCAACAAGTTTTTCATCTGTTCGAGAGAATCCGCCTTGTTTAACTAAGTCTGCATCAATATTTACTTCGCTCATGTCATTGACAATGACCGCGACTTTTAAACCTTCTTTATTTTTTAAAATATGGTTCAAAAGAGTTGTTTTACCTGAACCAAGGTATCCGCTGAAAACGGTAACGGGAATTTTTTTCACTGTTATAACCTACTTTCTTGTTTATAAATAATAATAATTACGATTTAACACTTTTCATCTTATAGGAAAAAGTATTATAATACAAGAAAGAATTTTTTTTATGAAGGAGAAGACAGCAGATGAGCTTATTACAAGATGTTTTAGAATTCAACCAAAAATTTGTAGAAGAAAAGAAGTATGAACTTTACGAAACAAGCAAATTCCCTGATAAAAAAATGGTTATTTTATCGTGTATGGACACAAGATTGGTAGAATTACTTCCACACGCTTTGAATTTGCGCAACGGAGACGTGAAAATTGTTAAAAACGCAGGAGCGCTTGTTTCACATCCATTTGGAAGTATTATGCGAAGCATTTTAGTAGCTGTGTACGAGCTTCAAGCAGATGAGGTATGTGTAATTGGTCACCACGACTGTGGAGCAGGTAAACTTCAGGCGGAACCTTTTTTAGAGAAAGTAAGAGCAAAAGGCATCTCAGATGAAGTGATTAATACCATTGAATATTCTATGGACTTGAAACAATGGTTAACGGGTTTTGATTCAGTAGAAGAGACTGTTCAGCATAGTGTAGAGACAATCCGTAATCATCCTTTATTTTCAAAAGATACTCCTGTACATGGACTAGTTATTGATCCAAATACAGGAAAGCTAGATGTTGTTGTAAATGGGTATGAAGCAATCGAAAACAACTAAAGCTTAGTGTGATTTTTTCTCAGGTACTTCATCGATGCCACCCGGATGGAACGGGTGGCATTTTAAAATGCGTTTTACAGTCAAATAAGATCCCTTTACGGCACCAAAGCGTTTAATGGATTCAACTCCGTACTGGGAGCAGGTAGGGTAAAACCGGCACCTTGCCGGAAGAAAAGGTGAAATTCCTTTTTGATATCCTTTTATAAGTAAAAGCAAAAGCTTTGCAATCATTTATTATCACGTTCTTTCTTTCGTGTTTGCTCATACTATAAGGGATAGAAGGAATAAAAAGCAACTAAAAGAAATAAAGGTTATTAAATGGATGAAATATATCGGAATTGCATGTTATGATAGGTGAAAGAAGATAAAAGGAGTGGTATTATGCCATCAGTAGAAAGTTTTGAGCTAGATCATAATGCGGTTAAAGCACCTTACGTAAGACACTGCGGTGTTCACAAAGTGGGAAGCGACGGCGTTGTAAATAAATTTGATATTCGTTTTTGCCAGCCAAACAAACAAGCAATGAAGCCGGACGTTATTCATACGCTAGAGCATTTATTAGCTTTTAATATTCGTACTCATGTAGAAAAATACGATCACTTTGATATTATTGATATTTCGCCTATGGGATGTCAAACAGGGTACTATTTAGTAGTGAGCGGTGAGCCGACTGTACGTGAAATTATTGATTTGTTAGACGATACGTTAAAAGATGCAATTAACATTACTGAAATTCCAGCAGCAAATGAAAAGCAGTGCGGCCAAGCGAAACTTCACGATTTAGAAGGAGCAAAACGCTTGATGAAGTTCTGGCTAGAACAGGACAAAGAAGATTTAGAAAAAGTATTTGGCTAAAAATAAGCAGTCCGCTGGGCTGCTTATTTTATTTGAAAAAAGAGGAAGAAGTTTCTCTAAGTCTAAAGAAAGGGAAATGTCTCTTTTTATGAAAAAAATGTTTTAATCAACTAAAAAAGGGTACAACTATATTATACAAAGAGTTCACAAAGGAGCGAAAAACATGGCAGTAAATGTAAATGAAATCGTTAATAAACAAGTAGCGAATTTTAGTGTAATGTACATAAAACTTCATAACTTTCACTGGTACGTAAAAGGTGAACAATTCTTCACTCTTCATGAAAAGTTTGAAGAGCTGTATACGGAAACAGCTACAATTATTGATGACCTTGCAGAACGCCTTTTAGCATTAGAAGGAAAACCTGTGGCAACAATGAAAGAATCGTTAGAACTTTCTTCTATTAAAGAAGCGGATGGAAGCGAAACGGCTAAAGATATGGTTGCTTCTTTAGTAAGCGATTTTGATACGCTAACTGCTGAATTAAAAGAAGGAATGGACGCAGCCGGTGAAGCGGGCGACGAAACAACAGGAGACATGCTGTTAGCCATTCATCAAAGCTTAGAAAAGCATACGTGGATGTTAAAATCATTCCTAGGCAAGTGATTAAAACCTGCGAGTAATCGCAGGTTTTTTTATGATAAGATGGACGAACACTTTTTTTTCACCGGCATATACTGTAGGGATATGACTGCTGAAAGGGTGAAAAAAGTGGATATGCAGAAGCTTTCTGTCTTGATAATCTCAAGTTTAGGTTCACTGGCTTTTTTTTTATTTGGAGAGTGGGACTATTTACTAATGGCTTTAGTAGCATTAGTGACAATGGATTATTTGACAGGCACGATTGCAGCTTTTATAAATAAACGTTTATCTAGCAAAGTAGGTTTTAAAGGAATTGCCAAAAAGATTTTTATTTTTGCCATGATTGCTGTAGCAAACTTTATCGATTCTGTATTTTGGGAAAACGGTCATATTATTCGAGATGGAGCTATTTTATTCTATATTTTAAACGAAATGATTTCAATTACAGAAAACGCAAGAATTGTAGGGGTTCCGATTCCAGAGCCGTTAAAAAAAGCAATAGCGATTTTAAAAGACCGCTTTAAATCTTAGAGTGTATAAAAAAAGAATAAGATACAAATAAGAAAGATAAGTTGGCACTAGAAAGAAGGAGCTGAATATCTTTCATGACAAAAAAATATTATGTATCTCTGAGTTCAGGGGAAATCAATCAGTCAAATACTGCTTCAGACTGGAATTATGCCATTGAAGCAACAGATGAAGAAGTGGAGCAGCTGAGAACCTATTTAGATCAGCGCGCTTCAAGCGATTGGTCAAGCTTTTGGCGATCACATATTCCGTATCTGGAGTATCATCATGATTCTCAAAATGATATGTACGATAAAACAACAGTTGACATATATGCCATGCTTTATAAGCTGGGAGACGATGAAACAAAATCACATATCAAACAGATGAATATTTTATCTTCAGATAGAATGGAATAAGGGGTAAAAAGCAAATAAAAAAAGTACGAGCATACTTTTCTTATCAGGTATGGCCGTAATGTATGATAAAATAAGGGAAAAATCAAATGGAGTTTGAGTCGACCATGTACACATTTAAGGATGCATATCATAATCAAGTATTTTTATCATTTGAAAAAAATCCATTCTCGAAAACTCCACGTCATGTTTGGGTCGTATGCAGGTATGAAAATCAATGGTTGCTAACGAATCACTCAAAACGAGGTTTAGAATTTCCCGGAGGAAAACTAGAAGGCAATGAAGTACCAGAAGAAGCAGCGGTTCGAGAAGTATTTGAAGAAACAGGCGGAGAAGTCTCTTCTTTGACTTATATTGGTCAGTACAAAGTAGTAAGTAAAGGAAAGACCATTATTAAAAATATTTATTTTGCTACTATTGGAAATGTAATTAAAAAAGAAGACTACATGGAAACAGATGGTCCCGTAATGATTGATCAACTACCTTCGGGCATTCAACAAGATGATGCATACAGCTTCATCATGAAAGATAATGTTTTACAATATGTAATGAAATATGTAAAGCGAACATTTTTGTAAAAGCATCGTATTAATAAAAATCCCCCCGTTTGTACGGGGGGATTTTTTATGAGCGTCGGATCAATTTCTTTTCTAAATAAGCAACGCCTTGGTACATAATCGTAGCGAAAATGGCAATTAATAATAAGCTGAGAAGAACAAGAGTAAAGTTGAAGACTTGGAAACCATAAATAATCATATATCCAAGCCCTTTTGAAGAAACTAAAAATTCTCCTACGATGACGCCTACCCAAGATAAGCCGACATTTACTTTAAATGTGGAAATAATGGCAGGCATGGAAGCTGGAAGAATAGCTTCTTTAAAACAACGGGTTTTCGTTGCCCCGAAGCTTTTTAGTAATTTAATATAGTTTGGATCAACTTCTTTAAAGGCTGTGTAAACGACGATGGATGTAATGATAACGGATATAATTGCTCCCATCGTTAAAATTGAGAAAAATCCTGGCCCGATTGCTACAATTAAAATAGGGCCCAGCGCTACTTTAGGCATGGCGTTTAAAATAACGAGGTAAGGATCTAATATATGTGCAAGCCTAGTTGAATACCAAAGGGCCGTTGCAAGTAAAATACCTAGTAATGTGCCTAGAATGAAGCCGAGAACCGTTTCAAATAATGTAAAACCAATATGTTCTGCCAGCGAGCCGTCAGCAAGTTTAATTAGAAATAAATTCCATACTTTAGTAGGGGAACTGAAAATTAAAGGGTCAATCCACTTTAAACGAGAAGCCAGTTCCCAGAAGCTAAAAAAGGCTAAGAACATGATCAGCTGCACGCTCAGTACTAATCGTTTTTCGCCTCGAACCTTGCGAAGGTAGCTTTCGTGAAGAGTATCTAGGGAGCTAGTGGGTTTCAAGTTGATCAAGCTCCTTCCATATGTCCATAAATAAATCGTTATAGACCGGATGCTGTCGTGCTTCAAACGGAGAAAGGGTTCGTAAAATAGAAGGAACCGTGAATGTTTTTGCAATTTTTCCCGGCTTGGCTGAGAATAAAAAGATTCGGCTGCTCATAGCAATGGCTTCGCCAATATCGTGCGTGACCAAAACAGCCGTTTTTTGATAAGTCATCAGTGTTTTGGAAACAAGTTCTTCAAGCTTGAGTTTTGTTTGAAAATCAAGTGCTGAAAAAGGTTCATCCAAGAGTAAAATAGCGGGGTCAATGGCAAGTGTTCGGACTAAAGCGACGCGTTGTCTCATGCCTCCGGATAACTGGTGTGGATATAGGTCATCTACGCCCTGTAAACCAATTTCTTTTAGGAGTAACAGTGCTTTACTCTCTGTTTTATCTGTTAGCTGTCCTCGAATTTCAAGCCCAAGTAAAATATTTTCTTTAATAGTTTTCCATGGAAACAAATAATCTTGTTGAAGCATATAACCGATGTTTGGGACTGATGTTCCAATATTTTCACCGTCTATTGTGACAAAGCCGGACGTTGGTTCAATCAAGCCTGCAATAATCGATAGAAGCGTCGTTTTTCCACATCCGCTTGGGCCGAGAAAGGAAACAAATTCTCCTTCTTCAATAGACAAATTAATATGTTCAAGTGCAGTGGTAGCGGACTTTGTCGTAAGATACATATGTTGAACATCTTGAATGTGAAGTTTTGTCATATTACTCACTCATTGCATCTTTTGCGAATTTTGTGTTGACTAGCTTGCTGTGATCGATGTGTCTTGGAAGTTCTCCAGATTCGTCCATGATTTTTTGTAAATGATCCCACTCTTTTTGATCTAATAAAGGGTTAGTTGCAAAGGATTTTTGGGATTTATAGCGGTCAATAACAGTTTTCAGCGTTTCTTTAGGTGTATCTTCAAAATACGGTGCAACCACTTCAGCAATTTCATCTGTGTTATGTGTATTTACCCATTTTTGTGCTTTGTAAATAGCTCGAGTAAATTTAGCTGCTGCTTCAGGGTTATCTGTTAAATAGCTTTCTTTGGCCATAAATGTTGTATAAGGAACTGTTCCTGATTCTTTTCCGAAGGAAGCAACGATATGTCCTTTTCCTTGTTTCTCTAAAATACTAGCCGTTGGCTCAAATAATTGAACGTAATCTCCAGTACCAGAAGCAAAAGCATTCGCAACGTTAGCAAAATCAATGTTTTGAATGAGTTTTACATCTTTTTTAGGATCAATATTATGCTGTTTCAACACATATTCTCCTACCATTTGCGGCATGCCGCCTTTGCGTTGACCAAGAAACGTTTTGCCTTTAAGCTGATCCCATGAGAAGTGATCGACTTTTTTACGTGCTACTAGAAATGTTCCGTCGGTTTGGGTTAGTTGTGCAAAGTTGATGACGGGATCACTAGACCCCTGTGCATATACGTAGATTGAAGTTTCCGAGCCGACTAAGGCTACGTCGATGCCGTCAGATAAAAGTGACGTCATTGTCTTATCTCCGCCCCACGTTGTTTTTAAATCCACCTTTAGTCCTTCTTCTTCAAAAAAGCCTTTTGAAATAGCGACGTACTGGGGAACATAAAAGATAGAGCGAGTTACTTCGCCGACACGAACCGTTTGTACAGATGTTGTTTTGCTGCAGCTAATTAGTGGAATGAGTAAAATCATAATAGCAAGCAAAGAAAAAAGCCATTTGATTTGTTTCATAAAGCAAACCTCCTTAAAAGAATAAAATATTTTATGATAATGTATGTAAGAAAGTAGAAGAAGGTGAGTGCCTATATAACTATGTGTAAAATCAAAGAAGTATTAGCCAACAATTGAAAGTACACCTTAGCGGGAGAAAGCAGGCTAGTTATATAAAGAATGGAGGAAAAAAATGAAAGATGGAACAATTCTTCATAAACAGCGTTTCCCATCATCAAACCCTCGTGTGGCGCTGTGGGTGATTACATATGCATGTCAAGGGCTTAAGATTAAAGGAATGCTCGCAGAGCCAAAAGAAAAAGGAATGTATGACGGCTTTTTATACTTAAGAGGAGGTATTAAGAACGTAGGAACGGTTCGTCCTGCTCGACTTATTCAATTTGCTTCTCAAGGTTTTATTGTGATGGCTCCGTTCTATAGGGGAAATCAAGGAGGCGAAGGAAACGAAGATTTTGCAGGAGATGATCGTTACGATGCTTTTGCTGCTTACGATTTACTGAAACAGCTCCCTAACGTCTACCGTGACCGCATTCATATTTTTGGGTTTTCAAGAGGGGGAGTGATGGCTTTACTCACAGCCATTGAAAAAAACGACAGCCGCTCTCTTGTGTTATGGGGAGGCGTCACGGATATGGTGCTGACATATGAAGAAAGAGAAGATTTAAGAAGAATGATGAAGCGGGTGATTGGAGGAACTCCTTCTAAATATCCTGAAAGATACGAATGGAGGACACCTTTGCACCGTGCTCATCTCGTCGAGCCGCCGGTCTTGCTTATTCATGGTTTAGAAGATAAAAACGTATCGATTGATCATTCCTATCAGCTCGAATCTAAACTAAAGAAGTCCAATAAAAAAGTTACCAGCTGGTATTTCGAAAACTTTCCACATGCTTTTCCACCAAAAGAAAACCGAGAAACGGTGAAGAAGTTAACGAAGTGGATGAAAGCGCAATAAAAGATATGCTACGATAGAGAAAACAAGTAGAATAACAGTGAGGAGTGAGAAAAAATGGGGATGCCGCTAGAATTAAATACAATGATTGTGACAAAAGGCAACGAAAAGCGTGTAACGGATAACATTTTTCAAATTGAGAAAAAAGGATATCGCTTGTATCCGTTAGATATTCCATTA
This sequence comes from Priestia sp. FW507-14D1A, assembly GCF_058781295.1. Taxonomy (NCBI): domain Bacteria; kingdom Bacillati; phylum Bacillota; class Bacilli; order Caryophanales; family Bacillaceae; genus Priestia; species Priestia sp. FW507-14D1A. The sequence goes on along the minus strand of NZ_JBYSWQ010000001.1, from coordinate 1,533,937 downwards.
AACATTCACAAAACGAAAACTGGAGAATGTATTGGAACTGCTATTGTGCGTAAGGTAGAAATGGAACAGGAAAAAACCATTGTCACATATGAACTGACAAAATTACATTCGACTAATTAAAAAACCGATCGTCTCTAAGACGATCGGTTTTTTATTAGACCCTAGGTCCGCCTAATGTTGAAATGTCAGATGCTACATCATTAAAACGCTTGAAATTAGCTTTGAATTTAGCAGCAAGCTCAGTTGCTTTTTGATTATAAGCTGTTGCATCGTTCCATGCTTTAGAAGGCTGAAGCACTTCATCAGGAACTCCCGGAACATGAGTTGGAATTGATAAACCAAAAATAGCGTCTGTTACTGTTTCGGTATTAGCTAGTTCTCCTTCAAGGGCTGCTTGAACCATAGCTCGAGTGTAACTTAACTTCATTCGTTCTCCCACGCCGTATTCACCGCCGGTCCATCCAGTATTTACAAGGTAGACATTTACATTATGTTCATCGATTTTCTTTCCTAGCATTTCTGCATAAGTTGTTGGAGCAAGAGGTAAGAAAGGCTCACCAAAGCATGTAGAGAAAGTAGCCTGTGGCGATGTTACGCCGCGCTCTGTTCCAGCTAACTTACTAGTGTATCCGCTCAGAAAATGGTACATCGCTTGTTCTTTTGTAAGCTTGCTGATTGGAGGCAAGACGCCAAAAGCATCGGCAGTTAAAAAGACAATAGCTGTAGGGTGCCCGGCAACGCTTGGTAATACTGTATTATCAATAGAGTCAATTGAATAAGCGGCACGAGTATTCTCTGTTAAACTATTATCATTATAATCTGCTACTTTCGTATTTTGATTTAACACTACATTTTCCAGTACGGCGCCGAAGCGAATTGCATTGAAAATTTGCGGTTCTTTTTCTTCGGAAAGCTGAATGCACTTCGCGTAGCATCCTCCTTCAATATTAAATACACCAGAGCTTGACCAACCGTGCTCGTCATCTCCGATTAAACGACGGTTTGCATCAGCAGAAAGCGTTGTTTTACCCGTTCCAGATAAACCAAAGAATAATGCAACGTCACCTTCTTCTCCTACGTTAGCAGAACAGTGCATGGATAGAATATTGTTTTGAGGAAGCAAGAAGTTCATCACTGAGAAAATAGATTTTTTCATTTCACCAGCGTATTCAGTTCCTCCAATTAGCACAATACGTCGCTCTAACGAAAGAATAATGAAGGTTTCAGAGTTCGTCCCGTCTGTTTCAGGATCAGCTTTGAACGTTGGAGCTGCTACAATTGTAAACGGCTTCACATCATCATTTGTTTTGTGTTCGGCTGAAGGGCGAATGAATAACTGCTGAGCGAATAGGTTGTGCCATGCAAATTCATTAACTACTTGAATTGGTAACTGATACTTTTTATCAGCTCCAGCATATCCATTAAAAACAAAAAGTTCATCCTGCTTCTTTAAGTGAGTTAAGACTTTTTTGTATAGCGCATCGAATCGCTGAGCAGAAATTGGCTGATTGACAGGTCCCCATTCAACCGTTTTTGAAGACACAGCATCGCTTACAATAAATTTATCTAAAGGAGAGCGACCTGTATATTTTCCGGTTTCGACTGACACAGCACCTGTAGAAGTCAGCGTTCCTTCGCGTCGAGCTAGAATTTTTTCAACAAGTTGTGGAACAGATAATTGGTGTTTTGTTGTTTTTAATTGAAGCAAACCATTTAATTCGATAGACATATCAACAGTACTCATGTGCACTACCTTCCTTTTTTAGCTATTATTTATTCATTAATGTTTGAAATTTATAATTAGTATAACACATTTATTTAATTATTCTATACTATTTAACTAAAAATGTTTGTGTATTATAAAAAAATGTACGTTATACCTATTTTAGACACATGTATATGTGCTAGAAGCGAAAAAAGTGAAGCTGTTTTAAGTAAAAGCCTCATTTTGATCTGTCTTATTAACCAAACTTAGTGATAATTCTTAATAAGATGTACTATTTCAGAATTTGAGTATGTTACATTAAAACAGATTCAAACATAAAGAGATGATTTCCATTTGAATGTTGTTGACAGTGAAGCGCTTTTTCATGTATTATATGTCCTTGAACGGATACTCTCTTATCCCGAGCTGGTGGAGGGACAGGCCCTATGAAACCCAGCAACCATCGTCATTTTTTTGTGTAGACGATAAGGTGCTAACCTGATGCAAGGGCACAACCTTGATCGATAAGAGTGAAAGGCTTATGTAGAATTTGATACCTTTCCTCGATACAAGGAAAGGTTTTTTTATATTTTTTAACGTGTAATGAAAATAAGGGAATGAGTACCGTATCACAATGTATCGTATTTATAAGGAGGAAAACTGATGTCAACACAACGTCGTCTGTTCACGTCAGAATCTGTTACAGAGGGACATCCCGATAAAATTTGTGACCAAATTTCTGACTCAATTCTTGATGCTATCCTAGCAAAGGATCCAAATGCTCGTGTTGCTTGTGAAACAAGCGTAACAACTGGTTTAGTTTTAGTAAGTGGTGAAATTACAACTTCTACTTACGTGGATATTCCTAAAACAGTTCGTGAAACAATTAAAGGAATTGGCTATACTCGTGCAAAATACGGATTTGATGCTGAAACTTGTGCAGTATTAACATCTATCGACGAGCAGTCAGCTGATATCGCTGCTGGTGTAGACCAAGCGTTAGAAGCACGTGAAGGTCAAATGTCAGATGAAGAAATCGAAGCAATCGGAGCTGGAGACCAAGGGTTAATGTTTGGTTATGCATGTAACGAAACAAAAGAATTAATGCCTCTTCCAATTTCATTAGCTCATAAACTTGCTCGCCGTCTAACAGAAGTACGTAAAGAAGAAATTCTTCCTTACCTTCGCCCGGATGGTAAAACACAAGTAACAGTTGAATATGATGAAAACAACAAACCTGTTCGCATCGATACAATTGTTATTTCAACTCAGCATCACCCAGAAGTAACGTTAGAGCAAATTCAACGTAACTTAAAAGAATATGTTATTAATCCAGTTGTTCCAAACGAGTTAATTGATGAAAATACAAAGTATTTCATTAACCCAACAGGACGTTTCGTAATCGGCGGTCCTCAAGGAGATGCTGGTTTAACTGGTCGTAAAATTATCGTTGATACTTACGGCGGATATGCTCGTCACGGCGGCGGTGCATTCTCTGGTAAGGACGCAACAAAAGTAGACCGTTCAGCAGCTTATGCAGCTCGTTATGTTGCGAAAAACATTGTAGCAGCTGATCTTGCTGATAAATGTGAAGTACAACTAGCATATGCAATTGGTGTTGCACAACCAGTATCTATTTCAATTGATACATTCGGTACAGGAAAAGTTTCTGAAGAAGTACTAGTAGACGTAGTACGCAAAAACTTTGACCTACGTCCAGCAGGCATCATTAAAATGCTTGATTTACGTCGCCCAATTTATAAGCAAACAGCAGCTTACGGCCACTTTGGTCGTACGGATGTGGAGCTTCCTTGGGAGTTCACAGACAAAGCGGAAGCATTAAAAACTCAAGCTTTAGCTAAATAATAAAAAAATCTCCGTGAAAACGGAGATTTTTTTTATGCCCATTGAATACCTGCAGCAGATTTTTCTACGACACCTTCATATTCTGAAAGCAAATGCTGAAAAATGGCGTCCCATGATTGAGTAAGAGCGTATTGCCTCGCTGCATGGCCAAAGTGAAGCCGCTGATGCAAATCATCGAGTAAATCTGTAATAGCCGAACTGAATTCTTCTAAGGAGTGAGGTTTGCAAAGGTAGCCGTTTCGCCCGTGTTGAACCATCTGTTTAACTCCTCCTGCATTTGCTGCCACTACAGGAGTTCCAGAAGCAAGAGACTCCAGTACAACATTTCCGAAGGTTTCTGTTTCTGAAGGAAAAACAAACAAATCAGATGATGAATAGATATGAGCAAGTTGCTTACCTTCAAGGAAGCCTGTAAATGTCATATGCTCAGATGCTTGCTGCTGCATTTGTTCTTTTAAAGGGCCGTCTCCTACAATAACCCAGTGAATTTGATGCCGGATATGATCCGGTAGAGATCGTGCGATTTTTATTAAAAAATCAGCGTTCTTTTCTTTAGCTAATCTTCCTACATACGTTAAAATGTAGGGCTTTTTAATATTATATTTAATACGAATATCAAAGCGGTCATAGTGGGGATGAAATAATTTATGATTTACTCCTCGCGACCAAATAGCTACGTTGTGAAACCCTTGTTCTTCTAGCTGCTGTTTGGTCACTTCAGAGGGAGCGAATATTTTTTGTACAGGTTTATAAAACCATTTCATATATTTTTGCAGTGGTACACGCATTTTTTCAAGTTCATAGTGAGATAAATAATCATCAAAATTGGTATGATAAGAGCCGACAAGAGGAACACCTAATCTTTTCCCGTAATAGGAGCCGCAAAGCCCCATTGTAAAAGGAGTGGCCAAATGAATAATAGAAGGATTGAATTCCTGCAGCTGCTTTTTAATTTTTAGAACATTTGGCAATGAAAAGCGGCTGTTTGGATAAAGAAAAAACGGCATGCTGGGCGAACGGTGAACATACGTTGAAAATGACTGATCATGAGCAAATTCAGGAGCAAATACCTGGATGGGAATTTGCTTTGATTTGACGTACTGAGTAAATTGATAAAGTGTTTTAGCAGCTCCGTTAACTTCTGGAGCAAATGTATCCGTAAATAAAGCAATTCTCATTAGTACTCCTCCTATCAATTAAGTTAAAAATATGTTCAGTGAAACAGCACCTGAAAAGATGCCCAGTATCAGGCCTACCATGACATCCGTCGGATAGTGCAGACCGAGATAAATTCTTGAAATCCCTACCGTTACTGCAAGAGGCAAAAGAACAGCAGCGAAGGCTGGATAAACAATCATAAGAGGGGTAACCAACGAAAAAATAGCTGTTGTATGCCCAGATGGAAATGAATGATCTTTTAATGGATTTTCTAATACTTTTGTATGTTTTAATTGAATATAAGGTCGTTTTCTCGGATATAGTTTTTTAGCAATGGCCACAGGAATATGACTAACGGCTAGAGAAAACGCACAAGCGTAAGCGACGGATGAAGGATGCAGAAATAACAGCAAGCACGCTATCACAATGGTAAACGTGGCTCCGCCGGCGTGAGTGAGTAAACGTAAAAATCTATTTAAGTGCTTTCGATCAAAATGTTGGTTTACGCTTTTGAATAATCGGCATTCGGCATCGTATACATACTGAATTAACTTGGCTTTCATAGAGTCGCTCCCTTTTCAATAAATACGTCTTTATTATTCAGTTTAATCTTTAATTGTGGAGGCAGTACTAAAACGATGTAAATTAATATGGAAATTTCTTTACAATTGTGGAGAGAATAGAACATGATTGGAGAGTTTGTGGAGATACTAAAAAAATTCCCTCAGTATGACTTTCTGAGGGAACGTTTCCTTTATAATGAAGAATCAGATTTCTTAATAGACTTATAATACTGCCCTTTTTCTACATATTCTGTACGAATGCGCTGCATATCTTTTAAATCCTCTTCTGTAAGAGTTCGGATCACTTTAGCAGGTCGGCCGAGTGCGAGAGTATTAGGCGGTATTTTTTTACCGGGAGGCACTAAGCTTCCAGCACCTATAAAAGCACCTTCACCAATTTCCGCACCGTCTAAAATAATAGAACCCATGCCAATGAGCGCGCGTTTGCGGATGATGGAGCTATGTAAAATAACTTGATGTCCTACTGTTACATCATCCTCAATAAGCAAAGGAGCATTTGGGCTTTGATGGAGTGTTGATTGATCTTGTATATTTACTCGTTTACCAATAATCGTAGGTGAAACATCTCCCCTAATAACAGTGTTAAACCAAATGCTGCTTTCTTCACCAATGGTGACATCTCCAGTAATCGTGACATAGTCTGCGATGAAGCAGCTGGGTGCAATGGTAGGCATTTTTTCTTTATACGGATAAATCATCAAATCATCTCCCTTTATTAGTTGAAAAAAAGTAGTAAATCTTCTAATGTAAGTGTACAAAGGTTTTTTAAGCAGGTAAACAAAAAAAGGAAGAAGGAGTAACTCAAATGCATAAATGGGAAGCAGTAAATCCAAAAGGCGTTATTGTCATGGTCCATGGAGCAGCGGAGCATCACGGACGCTATCGCTGGCTGATTGAGATGTGGCGTTCGGTTGGAATGCACGTAATTATGGGAGACCTTCCTGGCCAAGGCTTAACAACAAGAAGAAGAGGACATATCCTATCCTTTGATGAATATGTGTATGAAGTGGAAGAATGGGTACGTGAAGCGCAAAAATATGATTTGCCTATTTTCCTGTTAGGTCACAGTATGGGAGGACTAGCGGTTATTCGTACGCTCCAGACAAAAAACCTCCCTATATGGGGTGCGATTCTTTCCTCTCCTTGTTTAGGATTAAAAGAGCAAGTACCGGCTTATTTAGATATGCTATCTAAAGGGTTAAATAAAGTCATGCCGAACAAACTTTTCGATTTAGGTCTCACTGTTGAAAAAGCAACAAGAAACCAAGAAGTTCGAGATGAAGATGAAAATGACTCACTGTATGTTACAAAAGTTTCTGTAAGATGGTACCGGGAATTGATCCAAGCTGTCAACTTAGCTTTTAAAGATATCGATCGTTTGCCTGATGTCCCGCTTCTTGTGATGCAGGCAGGAGAAGATAAAATTATTGAAAAGCTGATTGTTAGGCAGTGGTTTGATGAAATAGAGCTAAGTGAAAAAATCTACAAAGAATGGTCTCAGCTGTATCACGAAATCTTTAATGAGCCTGAAAGAGAATACGTTTTTACATATGCGAAAAGTTTTGTCGATCTTCACATTTAATAAGTGCGGTAAGAAATTGAGGTGAAAATAAATGAAGATTCCGTCTCATCCTATTTCATTAATGAGAAAAATTTATCGAGAAGTGTTTCCTGTCGTTCATCATGAGCTTAATCATTGGCGTGAACGAGCAAAAGAGATTCCTAATAAAGAATTGCGTACTCAAGCATTGGCAAGTATCGATACAAAAACTTTTCATTGTGAAGGAGGCGGTATCCTATCGATTTTAGCGAAAGAAAACATGATTGAATGCGTGAAATTTATTGTTGCCTATCAAACAATCAGCGATTACTTAGATAACTTATGTGACCGCAGCAATTCGCTAGACCCTAAAGATTTTGCCGCCTTGCATGAATCGATGCCAGATGCGTTGACTCCTCATGCACCTCTTGGAGATTACTATCGTTTTCGAGCGGATAAAGACGACGGAGGATACTTAGCCGGACTTGTCCAGACTTGTCAGCAGTCCTTGCGAAAAGCTTGTAATTACCATATAGTCTCTTCACATTTATTAGAACTAGCTAATTATTATTGTGATTTGCAAATACATAAGCATGTTGAAATCAAGGAAAGAGTTCCACGATTAGAGAATTGGTTCGATGCTCACCGGCACAGTGTTCCTGAAATGGAGTGGTATGAATTTTCAGCGTGCTCTGGTTCAACGTTAGGAATTTTTTGTTTAGTTGCCTATAGCTTTCAAGAAGAGATGACTGAAGAAATGACGCGGAAAATAAAAGCAGGATATTTTCCTTATATTCAAGGCTTACATATTTTACTCGATTATTTAATTGACCAAGAAGAAGATAAAGCAGGAGGAGATTTGAACTTTTGTTTTTATTATCCTCATTATCAGCAAATGATGGATCGCTTTTTGCATTTTATCGTAAAAGCGGACGAATATGCTAAAAAACTGCCCGATTATCACTTTCACTGCTTTATCTATAAAGGACTCTTGGGCGTTTATTTGTCGGATCAAAAAGTGCGGGCACAAAAACATGTTCATGTGAATGCACGTAGGTTAATAAAAGCGGGGGGAGCCCTCAGCTACTTTTTCTATATCAACGGACGCTTGTACCGAATGTTAAAAAGATAAGCCATATACGGCTTATCTTTTTTCAATAGCAATGATGAAGGGAGGGTTGTTTTGCTGATTCATGAAACGATATTGTAAAACGTGAACGTCTTTTTGATCAAGATTTTGGACATATGTTAGTAAATCGTCTCTTTCTTGTTTCCCTTGTTCGTGTCCATGATAAATAACGAGCACAATCACTCCTTCAGGTGCTAGCAAATCAAGTAACTGCTCAATTGCAGAGATTGTTGTTTCAGAAGTGGTGACAATGTCTTTATCTCCACCTGGTAAATAACCTAAATTAAAGACAGCGCCCGTGACTCGTCCTTTAATAGAACGAGGAAGCATGTTTATATTGCTGTGGCTTTCTTGGATAAGTGTTACTCTGTTTTCTACATGGTGTTCGGTCAATCGCTGCTGAGTTGCTTGAATAGCTTGAGGTTGAATATCAAATCCATATACATGACCTGTATCTCCGACTAAGTTAGCTAAGAACAATGTATCATGTCCATTTCCTGCTGTGGCATCAATCGCGACATCTCCTTCGGCCACAGCATTAGTGAGCAATGTGCGGGCAAAAGGCAGGATACGTTCTATTTTCATCTTTCCATCAACTCTTTTTCGTAATATTTTCCTTGATAGCTTTGGCGACGTTGGAGCTCTTGGTCAATGGCATTTAATACGCTCCACTTATTTACGCTCCACATCGGTCCAACCATGAGGTCTATCGGTCCATCGCCTGTAATACGATGAACAATCATCTCAGGAGGGATTACTTCGAGCTGATCGCATACAAGCTTTACGTATTCTTCAAATGAAAGAAATTCAACAAGGCCCTTTTCATACTGTTTGACCATAGGAGTTCCTTTTAGTAAATGAAGCAGATGAATCTTAATTCCTTGAACGTCTAATTTTGCTACTTCACGTACGGTTTTCATCATCATATCAGGTGTTTCTAAAGGCAAACCATTAATGATGTGAGAACAAACGCGAATACCGTGTTTTCGAAGCTTTGCTACCCCATCTACATAGCATTGATGATCGTGTGCCCGGTTAATAAGCAGTGAAGTTCGTTCATGAACAGTTTGCAGTCCAAGTTCTACCCATAGATAAGTTCGTTCATTTAATTCAGCCAAGTATTCCACCACATCGTCGGGGAGACAGTCAGGGCGCGTGGCGATAGAAAGCCCAACAACTCCGGGAAGCTTTAAGACGGCTTCATATTTTTCACGAAGCTCCTCGACAGGAGCATGAGTATTAGTAAATGCTTGAAAGTAAGCAACGTATTTTCCGTCTTTCCATTTATGATGCATTTTTTTACGGATTTCATTAAATTGTGTCACGAGGTCATCCGCTCTGTTTCCGGCAAAATCCCCTGAGCCGGCAGCGCTGCAAAACGTACAGCCGCCGTGAGCTACCGTGCCGTCTCTGTTTGGACAATCAAATCCTCCATCTAAGGCTACTTTAAATACCTTATGGCCAAAGTGGTTACGTAAGTGGTAATTCCAGGTGTGATAACGTTTGTTTTCAGATTTATACGGAAATGGGTTTGTCTGACTCAAATCAGCAACCTCCTTTTTACATGCAATATACATCAACAAATTGTATCAAAAACGTGAAAAAGTGCCAAACAAATTTAAGGATGCTTATATTTAACAGGTTCTTCTTGTCGTAAAGGGAAGTAAAGTTGCGCAAAATAAGACAGAAATGAACGAATAGGAGGAATAGAGAATGACAACTCGTCAAGCAGTGGATCAACTTATGCAACAGTGTGAAGATGCTATTCGCTTTGGACAAGGTCAGTTGCAGGAAGGCATGAAGCAAGAACATTATAACGACACTGAATATACAAAAGCACAGGAAAAATTAGAAAATGCTTATAAAGAAATTGAAGAGTTTTCTCACAGTGCAAATGCACAGCAAAGAGAGCAGCTATATCGCATGCGCCTGCAAGTTCAGCAGCTGCAAAATAAATTGATCACAACTCAGCATTAAGGAGAGGATTTTATGGCAACGCGTTCAAATCAAAATAATCCGGAACAAAAAACAAAAAACGGGATCAACAGCAATGACATTGAGCTAGGAAAAGATTTTGATCCGGTAAAAGAATTAAAAGCACGAAACAGCAAGCGTGCACAGCCGGTTCGTTCGAAGCGAAAATAAGCGATAAAAAGGTGGTTTTGCATGATATTGTCATGTGAAATCACCTTTTTAAATAGTCAGCGAATTTCAAATAAATTGTCTATATGTAAAAGCATTGCGAACCCTTTAAGAAAAGACTAGAATGTACGTTGGCATTCGAATAGATAGGGGGGAGATCAATGCCCAAATCACTTTGGTTTTTGATTATTGGTATGCTTGTAAACGTAACGGGAGCTTCATTTTTATGGCCTCTCAATACAATTTATATAAATGAACATTTAGGAAAGTCGTTATCCGTCGCAGGAGTGGTTCTTATGCTGAATTCTGCGGCAAGCGTAGTAGGAAATTTGCTTGGAGGAACGCTTTTTGACAAAATCGGAGGATATAAATCCATTTTATCAGGAATTATTATTACTCTTATTGCATTAGTGGGACTCGTGTTTTTCCATGGTTGGCCTACATACGTTGTTCTCTTGGTTGTTGTAGGGTTTGGATCTGGTATTGTGTTTCCGTCTATGTATGCAATGGCAGGGTCCGTTTGGCCACAAGGCGGAAGAAAAGCATTTAATGCGATGTACGTTGCTCAAAATGCAGGAGTAGCTATTGGCGCCGCGGTAGGGGGCATTGTAGCGTCTTATTCATTTACGTATATTTTCTTAGCTAATACAATTTTATACGTTATTTTTCTGCTTATTGCTATTTTTTCATATCGTCATATTTCGGTTACCGTTGGACAAACGAATGTCCTTAATGAAGCAGGGAGCATTGGGCATAAAACGAAGCTGACTGCTCTTCTTATTTTATGTACGGGGTATGTCTTATGCTGGGTGGCGTATGTTCAGTGGCAAACAACGATTGCTACGCATACGCGTGAGCTGAATATACCTCTTTCTAGCTACAGTTTGCTTTGGACGATTAACGGGATTTTAATTGTAGTCGGTCAGCCTTTGATTGTACCCATCATTCAAAAAGTAGCAAAAACATTAAAAGTACAGGTCCTAATTGGAACGGTTATTTTTGTGGCTTCTTTTGTTATCGTGGTGAATGCTACAACATTTCCGCAGTTCTTAACAGCAATGATTGTGTTAACAATTGGAGAAATGTTCGTTTGGCCAGCCATTCCGGCTGTTGCAAGTCAGTTGGCTCCATCTGGAAAAGAAGGATTTTATCAAGGTGTAGTTAACAGCATGGCTACTGCAGGTAAAATGATTGGTCCTCTCTTTGGAGGCGTTATTTTCGATGCGTTTAATATGTCTACGCTGTGCTATTTATTAATTGCTCTATTGTTATTCAGCATGTGTACAACATGGATATACGATTATAAATTAAAAGAAAAACGTCAGCGTCCATTAACCATCTCTAAATAAATAGAGATGGTTTTATTTTTGATGGCTTAATAAACGTAGGAATGTCTTCAGTATTCCTTTAATAATATAGTAAGGGTCGTGACAAGCAAAGGAAGGAGTATATACCTGTAAAAATGTAAGCGTTTTCTAATTATATGACTTCATGGGGGGCTAAACATGCTTAGTATGATTGGATTAATTGGAGGATTATTGCTGCTCATTGTATTAACGATGAGAGGCATGAATTTATTTATAGCAGGTCCGCTCAGTGCTTTAGTTGTTGCGTTAACAAGCGGAATGCCTTTATTTCCACAGCTGGTGAAAGAAGGAGAAGTAAATTTTGTTGGAAATTACATGTCTGGTTTCACAGGATTTATTGCTTCTTGGTATTTAATGTTTCTATTGGGCGCCGTCTTTGGAAAAGTGATGGAAGACAGCGGGGCTGCTGATAGTGTTTCTCGCTGGATTGTCAGTAAACTAGGAATGAAAAGAGCAGTGTTGGCGATTGTACTTGCCTGTGCGGTCTTAACATACGGAGGAGTCAGTCTGTTTGTAGTAGCATTCTCTGTCTATCCAATGGCTTTGAGCTTATTCAAACAAGCCGATTTGCCGAGGCGGTTTATTCCTGCTGCTTTAGCATTTGGTTCGGTTACGTTTACGATGACCTCGGCTGGGTCGCCTGAAATCCAAAACTGGATTCCAATTGAATATTTGAAGACTAGTCCGTATGCAGGATGGGAAGTTAGTTTAGTTGTAGCAGTAGTGATGGCTGTATTCGGCTACTGGTGGTTAAAGCGCTTGATTTCAAAAGCAGTTAAAAATGGAGAGCGTTTTATATCACGCGAGAAAGATCCAGCAGTAACGGAAAATCAGTCTCTTCCTAATCCTTTATTAAGTTTGCTTCCGCTTGTGGTCGTGCTCATTATTTCTTTTGCACTTCATAAGCCACTTCAGCAATCTGCGCTGATTGTCGCACTTTTAAGCGGGATCATTGTCACTTATATTGTGAACCGAAAGCATTTTAAAGGATTTTGGAATGCGGCTTCAGAAGGAACGCTGGGTGCGTTAATTGCTATTGGGAATACAGCCGCTGTCGTAGGTTTTGGAGGAGTTGCTAAGGCTGTTCCCGCGTTTGGAGTGGCTGTAGATGCCATGACGCATATTCCAGGAAGTCCGTTGATCGGAGGAGCTATTGCCGTGAGCGTTATCGCGGGGATGACAGGTTCTGCTTCAGGAGGTCAGGCGATTGCTTTGCCAATTTTAGCACCTCATTATCTAGATGCTGGCGTAAATCCAGAAGCTCTCCATCGCGTAGTCGCTATTTCCTCTGGAGTACTAGATTCCTTACCTCATAATGGTTATGTCGTAACAACCATTAATTCTATTTGCGGAGAAACTCATAAAGATGCGTATGGATCAGTTGCAGCAATGACGGTGATTGTGCCGCTTGTTGGTCTTGTACTTGCGATCATCCTGTTTTCTTTTGGATTTGGCATTTAATAATAGCAGCTAAAGAAAGCAGGGACTGGGATAAAAGTATTTTAGTTGAAGGAAGATCCGAACGATGAATCGTTCGGATCTTTTCATGTTTATGGTGAACGTAGATTTCATTTGTTTAGGTGCTTCTAGCTGCGGAGTGGAGGGCAAGACAAAGACTCCTGAAATAGGTGAGACCCCGCATGAGTGTAAGCAACGAGGAGGCTCATCGGCTGCCAGCGGAAAGAGAAGTCTTGCACGGAGATCAACAGCGGTGTAACCAAGAGATTCATACTAGCGCATTTATTCTATTTGTTCGTCTTTAAATTGGATTGATTCAATTATGTCTCAATCCCTTTTTTGTTTGGCCGTTGATGTATGTTTTTGGGAGAAGTTGTTCATATATAAGAATGAAAGAGAGGATTTAGCAACAAAGCAGTGCTGCATTGCAGAAACTTTTACAAAATCCCTTGAACAACTTGCAGTTTACGAACATATTATTTACAATACAAGGTAGTATGATGTAAAAACTATGAAAAGGAATAGTAGTGAACGAAGCGAGCTAAGAGAGCTGACGGGTGGTGCGAGTCAGCAAACGAGCGTTCATGAACTCACCTTGGAGTTGTAAATGTGAAGTAAAGTAACATTTGCCGTCTATCCGCGTTAAGGAAAATGAGTGAGTACATAATTGTGCTAATTTGGGTGGTACCGCGGGAAGTTTATTCAACCTCTCGTCCCTTTGTTTGAGGGATGAGGGGTTTTTTAGTTTAATTAAATACAGCTGGAGCGTACAAGGAGGATTATGTATGGCTTTTAATCATGAAAAGATCGAACAAAAATGGCAAAAAGTTTGGGAAGAAAATAAAACATTTAAAACAACAGAAGATGAAGGAAAGCGTAAATTTTACGCATTAGATATGTTCCCTTATCCATCTGGCGCTGGTTTACACGTTGGGCATCCAGAAGGTTATACAGCAACGGATATTTTATCTCGTATGAAGCGTATGCAAGGATACAATGTACTTCATCCGATGGGATGGGATGCATTCGGATTACCTGCTGAACAGTATGCATTAGATACAGGAAACGACCCGGCTGAATTCACTGAACTTAACATTAATAATTTCCGTCGTCAAATCAAATCATTAGGTTTCTCTTACGATTGGGAGCGAGAAATTAATACAACTGATCCAAACTACTACAAATGGACGCAGTGGATTTTCTTACAGCTATATAAAAACGGCTTAGCTTATGTGGATGAAGTAGCTGTTAACTGGTGTCCTGCTCTAGGAACAGTACTTGCAAACGAAGAAGTTATTGACGGCAAAAGTGAGCGTGGGGGACATCCGGTTGAGCGTCGTCCAATGAAGCAGTGGATGCTTAAAATCACAGCTTATGCAGATCGTTTACTAGAAGATTTAGATGAGCTTGATTGGCCAGAAAGTATTAAAGAAATGCAGCGCAACTGGATTGGCCGCTCTGAAGGAGCTCACGTGCACTTCACAATCGATGGATACGAGGACACATTTACTGTGTTTACAACGCGTCCTGACACGCTATTTGGGGCAACGTATGCCGTTTTAGCACCTGAACATCCGTTTGTAGAAAAAATTACAACAGCCGAACAAAAAGAAGCGGTAGAAGCGTATTTAGATCAAATTAAAAGCAAAAGCGATTTAGAACGTACAGACTTAGCTAAAGACAAAACTGGCGTATTCACTGGTGCTTATGCAATTAACCCTGTAAACGGCGAGAGAATGCCAATTTGGATTGCTGACTATGTTCTAATGAGCTATGGCACCGGTGCAATTATGGCTGTTCCGGCTCACGATGAGCGTGATTATGAATTTGCGGTTAAATTTGAACTGCCGATTAAAGAAGTGGTAGCCGGCGGAGACGTTTCAAAAGAAGCTTATACAGGCGACGGCGAGCACGTTAATTCAGACTTCTTAAATGGTTTAGATAAAGAAGAAGCAATTTCAAATATGATTCAGTGGCTTCAAGCAAATGAAAAAGGTGAAAAACAAGTAACATACCGTCTGCGTGACTGGTTATTCAGCCGTCAGCGCTACTGGGGTGAACCAATTCCTGTTATTCACTGGGAAGATGGCACAACAACGGCAGTTCCTGAAGATCAGCTTCCGCTTGTGTTACCAAAAACGACTGAAATCAAACCGTCAGGCACAGGTGAATCTCCGTTAGCAAACATTGATGACTGGGTGAACGTTGTAGATCCGGAAACAGGCAAAAAAGGGCGCCGAGAAACAAATACAATGCCTCAATGGGCAGGCAGCTGCTGGTATTACTTACGCTACATTGATCCAACAAACAGTGAAGCGTTAGCAGATGCAGATAAATTAAAAGAATGGTTGCCGGTTGATATTTATATCGGTGGAGCTGAACACGCTGTTCTTCACTTATTATATGCTCGTTTCTGGCATAAGTTTTTATATGATATCGGCGTAGTTCCAACAAAAGAGCCGTTCCAAAAACTGTTTAACCAAGGTATGATTCTTGGAGAAAACAACGAAAAAATGAGTAAGTCAAAAGGTAACGTTGTAAACCCAGACGAAATCGTAGAAAGCCACGGTGCAGATACGCTTCGCCTTTACGAAATGTTTATGGGACCTTTAGATGCATCAATCGCTTGGTCAACAAAAGGGCTTGATGGTGCACGCCGTTTCTTAGATCGTGTATGGCGCTTACTTGTTGACGATAACGGTGAATTAAGCAGCAAGGTTCAAGAAAGCAATGACACTACGCTTGAACGCGTGTATCACCAAACGGTGAAAAAAGTAACGGAAGATTACGAAGGCCTCCGTTTTAATACAGGTATCTCTCAGCTTATGGTATTCATCAATGATGCATACAAAGTTGACGTGCTGCCAAAGCAATACGTAGAAGGATTTGTGAAGCTATTAGCACCAATTTGTCCTCATACGACTGAGGAATTATGGAGCAAACTAGGTCACGAAGATACAATTTCGTATGAGGCTTGGCCTGCGTTTGACGAAGCGAAACTTGTAGATGATGAAGTGGAAATTGTCGTTCAAATTAACGGTAAAGTACGTGCAAAAGTTAATGTACCTGCTGAGGCATCTCGTGAAGAGCTTCAAGATATTGCAATGGCTAATGAAGATGTTCAAGAGTTCATTGAAGGTAAGACAGTGCGCAAAGTGATTGCTGTGCCTGGTAAATTAGTAAACATCGTAGCTAATTAAGTATTGGTGTAGAAAAGAACCCCTGACTAAAGAGCAGTCAGGGGTTCTCTTCTAGACCGAAGCGCCTGATGTCCGCCTTTCGGGTTTGACATCAGACGCTTAGTCAAACCTTTAACTACGATTGGAAAAGCTCAGGCAGGCTGCTGCTTAAGCTTTTCTTATTTAGTGGCATAAAGGTATTTGAATTTGCTACAATAGCGATAGCAAGCTGAATGAAAGAATAGAGAGGAATGACGAAGATGGAAGAAGTAAAAGTAATTACGCCTGAGGAACTTCAAAAACGCGTTGAAAATGGAGAAGAACTTCATTTAGTTGATGTGCGTGAAGATGAAGAAGTAGCAGAAGGAATGATTCCAACTGCTAAACATATTCGTATGAATGATATTCCAGCTAGTGTGGATCATTTCGATAAAGACAAAGAATATATTTTCATTTGCCGTTCGGGCCGCCGCAGTGAAAACGTATGTTACTACCTTCAAGAACAAGGATATAAAGTAACAAATATGGTTGGCGGTATGTTAGAGTGGGAAGGAAAAACGGTTAATAAATAAAAAAGAGGCTGGGACAAAAGTATCTTAGCTGAAGTGAAAAATGAACCATTGATCAACATGTTTGATTAGTGGTTCATTTTTTTTGTTATGGTGAACATAGGTTTTATTTGTTTCGTTCCTTCTAGCAGTTGATGGGAGGGTAAGGCCAAGACTCCTGGGGAAAGCGAAGTCTTGCAAGGAAATCGACTCCCCTGTTACAAGCGGTTCAGCTCATGTATCCCATTTGTTCGCCTTTAGATTGGATTCATTTCGTTCCTCTTTTTTGAATGAAACTTCTTCCATCCGACTAAAATGATAGCAAGAAAACAAATGATGACTAAATCTATAAAAGCCCTCATAAAAATAGAAGTAGTAAGAGATTGAAAATCCGTACAAAAACCATCATCAAGAGAAACAGTCCATTCTGATTGAAACAAATTTGATAGGACAAGGTGGTAGAAGCTGTGATACAAGTGAAAATGTTTGATAAAGAGCATGAAAAAGATTTAGAATTTGCGGTGAATCGATTTTTACGGAAATTAGAGGATGAAGACGTCGTTGATATTAAATACCAGGTGACAGTGGATGTTGATCGTGATGAGCAGGTGTACTGTTTTTCAGCCATGGTTATGTATAAAGCCTAGCATATTATGCTAGGCTTGTTGCAAATTCTCCTGCATTACTCCCAGCCAAACGGCCTGTTACAAGAGCGGAAGTGATATTGTATCCTCCAGTGTATCCATGGATATCAAGAATTTCCCCGCAGAAGTAAAGGCCTTGCATAAATTTCGAAGACATTTCTTTTGGGTGAATTTCTTTAACAGATACGCCGCCTCCTGTGACGAATGCTTTTTCTAAAGAAAGCGTGCCGTTTACAGCAAATTCAAATCGTTTGCACAGTTTTGCAAATTCTCTCAGTTTCTCATGCTGAAGCTGTCCTGCTAGCGCTTGGCTATCAATGCCTGCCTGCTCGAGTAAAAACAATAGATAGCGTTCAGATACAAAACCTTTTAAGACATTTTTAATTGCTTTTTTCGGCTCTTCTTTTGTTGTTTTGACTAATTGCTGAAAAATATCTTCTTCGTTTTGGCTAGGAAATAAATCAAGAGACATTTGAACAGTGTTGCTTTTTTGTTTCTTTAACTCTTTAACAACATATTGGCTGCA
This sequence comes from Priestia sp. FW507-14D1A, assembly GCF_058781295.1. Classification (NCBI taxonomy): domain Bacteria; kingdom Bacillati; phylum Bacillota; class Bacilli; order Caryophanales; family Bacillaceae; genus Priestia; species Priestia sp. FW507-14D1A. The sequence continues at coordinate 1,516,091 of NZ_JBYSWQ010000001.1, read as the reverse complement.
GCGAAGAGCGGCAGGGCCAGAGATGCCAAAGTGAGTGAAAATCATATCCATTTGATGAGTAATGACAGGCTTGCCTTTTTTATTTAGCACGCTTAGTCCTACATTGCGAAGCGATAGACCTTGAAGCGTTTTGGTTTTAACAAAGTGTTCGCTAGATGTAATAGGAACTTCTGTTGGGTAAAGCTCAGTAATTTTATGCCCCGCATCTTTTGCCCATTGATAACCGTCTCCTGTCGAACCTGTATGAGGTACTGATTTTCCACCTACTGCAATCACAACGCTTTTCGTTTGGATTGCTTCCCCGTTTTGAAGCACAACTTCTTTCACGGTGTTGTTCTCATAGTTTACGCGTTTAACGGCTGTGTTTGTGCGAATCGTCACACGAAGACGGTGAAGTTCGCTAATTAATGCGTCAACAACAGATTGCGCTTTATTGCTGACCGGAAACATACGTCCGTGATCTTCTTCTTTTAATTTAATTCCAAGGCCTTCAAAATAAGAGATGATATCTTCGTTATTAAAAACAGAAAACGCACTGTATAAAAAGCGGCCGTTTCCTGGAATGTGTTTAATAAGTTCATCAATGGGAAGACGGTTTGTCACATTACAGCGTCCGCCTCCAGAAATGGCAAGCTTTCGTCCAAGTTTATTGCCTTTATCAATTAATAATACGTTTGCACCTGACTCACCAGCTGCAATCGATGCCATCAAACCAGAAGGTCCTCCTCCGATTACGACTACATCATATATCATACTTTCACCAACCTGTCTATTCTTAAAAAATTTTAGTTTGTTCACTGACAAATCTCTCAACATTGGATAAAATGGGCTATAGTCTTTGTTTTTTAGTTTGTTGACGAGTGCGAGTGAGTATAAGACCTTTCTTAGTGTATACTGTCACTTGCTTCTTTTCAATTCTATCATTATTATCAGTATGTAACATTAAGTATCGGAGGCAAACGTATGTCTGATTCAAAATTGTTAAGAGGGACCTTTGTGCTGACGCTTGGCACCTATGTATCCCGAATCTTGGGAATGATTTATTTATTTCCATTTGCGATCCTTGTTGGAACCGTAGGGGGAGCACTGTTTGGTTACGGATATAACCAATATGCTATTTATTTAAGTATTGCTACAGCCGGTATGCCAATGGCCGTATCGAAATTTGTATCAAAATATAATGCACTCGGTGATTACTATACGAGTAGAAGAATGTACCGGGCCGGCATGAAATTAATGCTTGTCACAGGAATACTTGCATTTTTACTTTTATATTCGTTAGCTCCTGTTATGTCTAGAATTACACTGGGAGGTTCTGATTTAAATAACTCCTTAGAAGATGTAGTAATGGTTATGCGAATGGTTAGTGTTGCGTTAATTGTAGTACCGATGATGAGTTTAATGCGAGGATTTTTCCAAGGTCACCAGTCTATGGGACCAACAGCTGTTTCACAAGTAGTTGAACAGCTTGTGCGGGTTGTCTTTTTATTGGCATCTACCTATATCGTCATCAAAGTTGTCCATGGAAGTCTTGCATTAGCCGTTGGATTTGCTACGATGGGGGCTTTTGTAGGGGCTCTTGCTGGACTGGCTGTATTAATTTGGTACTGGAAAAAACGAAAGCCTTATCTTGATAAAATGGTGAACGAGCAGACGGTAACGCCTACGCGTATTTCTACCGTATCCATTTTTAAAGAGCTGCTTACGTATTCATTGCCATATGTCTTTGTCAGCTTGGCTATTCCGCTTTATCAGTATGTGGACCAATTCACATTTAACCGTGCAATGGTAGCGGCTGGACAAAAAGAAATAGCAGAGTCAATGAACGGAATTGTTCAGTCTTATGTTCCAAAGCTTGTGATGATTCCCGTTTCATTAGCTACGGCGTTCGGTTTGACTCTTGTACCAACGATTACACGTTCCTTTGTGAATAAAGATTATAACGTACTGCAAAAGCAAATTGATCAAACATATCAAACGATTATGTTTCTTGTACTGCCAGCATCTGTAGGATTAATGGCTTTAGCTGGCCCAGCCTATACGTTTTTCTTTGGAACAGATGCATCGGATGCGGGTGGAAATGTCTTACTTTACTATGCACCGGTAGCTTTATTGTTCTCATTTTTTACGGTTAATGGAGCTATTTTACAAGGAATCAACAAACAAAAATATGCTGTTTTAAGTCTATTATTTGGATTGATTGTGAAGATTGTCGTGAACGTTCCATTTATTCTTATGTTCCACGAGATTGGTTCAGTTTTAGCGACAGCACTAGGCTATATCGTATCTCTTGTTTATATGTTTGCGCTTATTCAAAAACACGCAAAATATAACTACAGTGAGTTTATAAAACGATCTGTGCTTATTCTCATTTTTGTTGCGATTATGGGAATCAGCGTAAAAATTGTTGCAGCAGTGATTGGTCTGTTTACAACGCCAGGACGATTCTCTGCCACTGTTATTACGATTATAGGAGCAGCAGTAGGCGGCCTTATTTACTTTATTATTACCTATCGTTCAAGCCTGCTTGAAAAAGTAATGGGAGCGAGGGTAACAGGTGCAATTGAAAGAAAGATACTGCGCCGAAATAAACAGCGCAGTGCCTAAGAAGATGACTCGTTAGAGTCATCTTCTTTTCAAAAAAGAGGAGGATATTACATGCGTTTGGATAAATTGCTTTCTACCATTGGGTACGGAAGCCGAAAAGAAGTTAAAGGTCTTTTAAAGACTGGAGCTGTTAAGGTAGACGGTACAGCAGTTAAAGATGCTAAGGTCCACGTTAATCCAGATGAACAAGAAATAACTGTGCATGGCGAAGCCGTTTCTTACCGAGAATTTGTTTACTTTATGCTTCATAAGCCGCAAGGCGTCATATCAGCAACAGAAGATTCTCTTCATGAAACAGTTTTGGACTTGCTTGAACTTGACGATGCTGTGTATGACCCATTTCCGGTAGGGCGTTTAGATAAAGATACAGAAGGGCTCTTGCTGCTGACGAATGACGGTCAGCTTGCACATCAGCTTCTATCTCCTAAAAAGCACGTTCCTAAAACGTATTTTGCAAAAATTAATGCACCGGTGACTGAAGAAGATGCTGAAGCATTTAGACAAGGTGTCACTCTTGATGATGGATATGTAACAAAATCAGCAGAGTTAAAGATACTAACAAGCGGTGTGGAATCAGAAATTGAATTAACGATCGTTGAAGGGAAATTTCATCAAGTGAAGCGTATGTTTGAAGCAAGAGGAAAAAAAGTAACGTATTTAAAACGTTTATCTATGGGAGCTTTGCTATTAGACGAGTCGTTAGATTTAGGAGAGTATAGGGAGTTAACGGAAGAGGAACTAGCTTTATTGCAAAAATCAAATGCCTAAGAAGAGGCGAAAGAAAAAGGAACCTAAGTCTAAAATGGTTCCTTTTTTTGTCCACTTTGTCAGACAAGTGAAACATTTCACGTTAAAGCACTTAAACGAGTACCAACTCTGCTTGACGTGCAAATGGAGCGGGGGACTATGCACTCGTCCAAGTCTTGACTTTCTACTGCGTAGAATTTTATCTCTATATATAAATCACTTACTACCCTTGAAATAAACTTACTAGGATGACATCTTGACCTTCTTTTGCGTAGTCGTCCATGTACCGCGACTTGGGCTGCGAACTAAATCATTATATGCTAACACATTCAAGTCACGCTGAATGGTTCTTGGTGTAATACCAAATTCGTCTACGAGCTCTTGCGTTGTAACTGTTCCATTTTTACAAATGAACATATAGACCGATTTGATACGAGTTAGCATTCGATTAGTTGAAGGTTTCAAAAAACCACTTCCTTATTCGTTTTTCGTAAGGCACAACTTCTTTATAACTCTGAGATGTCAAGCACTATTTCAGTCCTTATCCTTATTGTACACAAAATCGACAGAAAAATAAAAGAGAAAACGCAAATTAACACAATATTTACAAAAAATGATATAAATATGTAATCCTTTCGTAACATCTCCTTCCTCTATTTGCACATTTTTTATAGTATATGTAAACAATAAACAAATAGAATCCGTTTTTATCGATTGTGCCTACAATTTATTTCCCGGAATTTTGACTCTGTAAACCTTTGATATGAAAGGAAAGAGACAATTATTTCTTTCTATATAAAGGTATGATAAAGTTAAATTTACCAATAGTAATGATAGATACAATCTGTAAAAGCAGGAAAAGGAGACAAACAGATGACGGCAATTAATTGGAAAGAGGAAGTTCAAAAAAGAGAAGCTGAAATTCTAGCTGAGACGCAGCGTTTTCTACAAATTAAAAGTGTTTTGACAAGCACAGAAAAACAAGAAGAGCCATTTGGACCTGGAATTGCTCAAGCGCTTGACTTTCTTTTAAATAAAGGAAAAAATGACGGGTTTTCCGTTAAGAACGTAGACGGATATGCAGGTCATATTGAAGCAGGAGAAGGGAAAGACCTTCTTGGCATTCTTTGTCACGTAGACGTTGTTCCTGAAGGAGACGGGTGGTCGGTTGATCCATACGGCGGTGAAATAAAAGACGGGAAAATTTTTGCTAGAGGAGCAATCGATGACAAAGGCCCGACGATGGCTGCTTATTATGCGATGAAAATTGTGAAAGATTTAGGGCTTCCTCTATCTAAACGGGTTCGAATGATCATTGGAACGGATGAAGAAAGTGACTGGAGATGTGTGGATCACTACTTCAACCATGAAGAGATGCCAACGATGGGATTTGCGCCGGATGCGGATTTTCCTATCATTTTTGCTGAAAAAGGCATTACAGACGTAGAAATTCGCCAGCAGCCAATTGAAGGAACAAAGGGAAGTGTTCAGCTTACATCATTTGTCTCTGGGCGACGCTACAATATGGTTCCTGATCTTGCAACAGCTGTTCTTGAATTCCATAGTGAAACGGATATTAAAAATAAATATGATCAATTTTTAAAAGATCAGTCTGTAAAAGGTTCAATAACAGAAAAGAGCGGTGTATACACACTTACTTTAGAAGGCGTTTCAGCACATGGCAGTGTGCCTGATAAAGGGAAAAATGCTGGACTTACGCTTCTTCGCTTTTTACACACATTAGAACTTGATGAACAAGCTAATCAGTTTGTAGGTTATGCAAATGCGTATTTAGTCCAAGATGCACTAGGAGAAAAAATGGGCTTAAATCGCAAAGATGAGGTCACGGGTGATTTAACAATAAATGTTGGAATCATGTCTTACAATCAAGAAGAAGCGGGGCATTTTGGTTTAAACATTCGCTATCCTGTATCAGCTCATATTGACGACATTATTGATACGATTAAAGAAAAAAGTGAATCTTATCAAATGACCATCAAACATTTTACAGATTCTAAACCACATCACGTCGATCAAAAACATGAGCTTATTCAAACGCTTCAAAAGGTTTACCAAGAACAAACAAATGAAGAACCTACACTTATTTCAATTGGAGGAGGAACGTATGCCAGAGCATTAGAAGCGGGTGTGGCATTTGGACCTCTTTTCCCAGGCCGTGAAGAAGTAGCGCACGAAAAAGACGAGTACATGGTAATTGAAGATTTATTTCGTGCAACAGCTATTTATGCACAGGCTATTTACGAATTAGCTAAATAAAAAAAGCGAACGCCTTTGCGTTCGCTTTTTTATTATTCAAATGAGAATAGGTCGCTTGATAAATAACGTTCACCTGTATCGCAAGCGATACATACGACCACTTGGTCAGGAGATAATTTTTTGGCTACCTCGATAGCAGCATAGCACGCAGCGCCAGATGAAGGACCGACTAAAATTCCTTCTTCAGAGGCCAAGCGTCGCGTAATATCGTAGGCTTGTTCATCTTTAATTTTTAAAATTTCGTCGTAAACATCTACATTAAGCGTATCAGGAATAAATCCAGGGCTTGTTCCTACAAGCTTGTGCTTCCCAGGTCTTCCTCCAGATAAGACAGGAGACCCAGCTGGTTCCACGACATGAACGGTCATATTTGGGTAGTTTTCTCTTAGGACTTCACCAGTTCCTGTAATCGTTCCGCCTGTTCCAGCAGTAGCCACAAAAGCAGATAGGTCTTTGCCTAACTCGTTCATTGCCTCGATAATTTCCTTAGCAGTCGTTTTCCGATGAGCATCAGGATTTGCGTTATTTTCAAACTGCATGGGCATAAATGCATTTGGAATTTCTTTTGTAAGTTCTTCTGCTTTACGGATTGCTCCAGGCATTTTCTCATCACCCGGTGTTAGAACAACTTCAGCACCATATGCTTTTAACAAGTTAATTCGTTCTTGAGTCATGGTATCTGGCATGACTAAAATAGAACGATAACCTCTTGCCGCTGCATTCATAGCTAAGCCAATACCTGTATTTCCGCTCGTTGGTTCAATAATAGTAGAATTTTCATTGAGCAAGCCTGCTTTTTCAGCTTCCACGATCATATTAAAAGCAGCACGGTCTTTTACACTACGGCTTGGATTAAAAAACTCCAGTTTTAAGTAAACGGATGCTCCATCTGCAGGTTGAAGACGATTCAACTTAACAAGAGGTGTCTCGCCAATCAAATCAGCCATATTGTTAACAACTTTCATTTTTCTCATCCTTTTCTTATAAAAATTCTCTGTATTGTTTCTATGATAACACAAATTCTTATTTTTTAAGCACATGGCAAATTTTCAGAAAAACCTCTCTATTTCATCCGGAAAAACCTTTAAAATAGATCTAGCTCTTTTTGAACATAACCAATTGGGGAAAGATAATGAAAAGAAAAGGAGAGATTTGATGAAAGGTGATAAACACTATTTTATTGGAATCAATGTGCCTGTATCCATTGCACATCAGGCAGAAAATTGGGCAAAGGAATTAATACCTTTTCCTTTCAAACAATGGACATACCCTGACGATTATCATATAACGCTACATTTTTTAGGGTTTTTAGATGAAAAAAAGGAAAAGCTGATTACCTGCTTAAAAGAAGTAGCCTCCCGTCATTCAAGTTTTTCACTGCAGACAGGTCAGTACGATGTGTTCGGTGCTTATAACAAGCCTAGAGTGCTTTATGTAAGCCTTAGGCCAAGTGATAAGCTTATGAATCTGCAAAGGGATATACAGGCCGTATGGGGAGATCTAAGCGGCTTATACGAAAAACGTCCTTATCGTCCTCATATTACGATTGCAAAGAAGTGGGGAGGGGAAGCGGGACTATTGGAAGAACAGTTAAAGCAAACGTCGATTGAAGAAGAGTTTCAAGTAAGTTCTTTTGCCCTTTTTGAAGTTCATCCTGCTAGCAAACCTAAATATAAAAAAATACTATCTTTTTCCTTGCAGTCACAGTAGCATATGAACATACAAGCATGGAGAGAGGTTATTTAAAAATCACTCTTATCAAAGGAAAGAAACCGCCGATGATAATAGAGAAATCATCGGCGAACAAAGTTTTAGAGGAATTTTAATTAGGGGATTGATGTAAACGTGGCGCAGCTACTTAAGGTGCAAGATTATATTTCCCGTTATGAAAAAGACGTTTATCACTACACGTCTCAGTTTAATCACTTAAAAAAGCATAATTGGAAGAAAGCAAAGCAATTATTTGAAGAAGGGCTATTACATGAGCCGCCTGTACAAGAAGAAACGAAAGCTCAACGTTCATTTTTGCAAAAAGCAAAAGAGCGGTTTACAAGAAAAAAAGAAACGTGTGAAGTGGAAGAATCATTCCCTAGCGATAGCGTGGAAAATCAAGAGCTATTGAGGTTTACAACTCTTCCACAAACAGCGGAAGACTTGAAAATATTGTTTTTAGAAAATGTATTTGATCTTCAAATGAAATGGGCTACATCCACTTTATTTGAGTTCTCACAAGCAGATCGTAAATATTACCATGATGAAGCTCTCCGTTATTTTATTCAGCGCTTTCCTGATACGTGTCTCGTGATGTACAAGCCTGTTTTCCTGATTAATAAAGCTCCGGTAGAAGGAGATATCATTATTGTTACTCCAACAGAAACCCTCTGTATTTGTTTAATAGAAACATATAAAAGTGCTGTTTTTCAGTATTCAAAAGAAAATTTTTGGACAGAGTTAAGAGGAAGAGATCAAAAAAAGATATTAAATCCTTTAATTGGGTTAAATCGAACGGAGCAAATTGTCCGAAGCATCTATCGTACTCACGATATTGAACATAACGTAAAGAAAATATTACTGAGCAGAAATGGATACATTGATTACGCTGCGGAGCCTTATCTGGTTGAATTTGTAGATGCTAGAAAGTATGAAGAATGGTTTTATAAACTTAGGAAATCTAAAGCACCTTTAAAGTTTAAGCAGATGAAAGCAGCTCAAGTATTGCTCGAACACAGCCAGAGTATTTATTTTGACCGGGAATTCGAAGCAAGTGAATAATACGAACATTCACGCTATGAAAGTGCTTTCGTTTTTGCGTTTGCTACATATAATGCTACTAAAGAGGTAATTGGCATAAGGAGGAGAAAAGGATGACTGGTGATAATAAGTTTCAGGCTTATTTAGATCAAATAGATCGTATTACTCTTTTAGTTCCAACTTCTTATCATGAAGGTCAAATTGATTTTTTTGTGATTAAAAGTACACAAATACATGAGACCATCTCTATTGAAAACGTACATGAATTAGAAGGTTTTATCAAATATGAAGGCAAGGTTGAAGGTAGCATAGAAATTGGACAGTCGTACATTATCTGTGATAATTACGGGGAGAAAGTTCCGCTGCAGGTAGGGGCTGTTATACGAACCAAAGAGTTTGATGAGAGATTTTATTATAATCAAAATGATTTGGGTGCAGCATTTTATTCAGATCATATTATGATAAAAATTTGGGCCCCGACTGCATCAGCAGTGGTTTTAAAATTAATACATGCAAACAGCGGGAAAGAAGAACTGTACGTTATGGCTCGTCAAAGAAAAGGCGTATGGGAAAAGGAACTTCCTTTGGATAAAGAAGGGTATTATTATCGATTTTTAATAGATGTAAACGGCCGGACAAATGAAGCGGTGGATCCTTATGCCGTTGCAGCTACAGCAAATAGTGAATACGGAGTTCTGATAAACCTTCATACAGCCTATGTTCATCTCCATGAAAAGCCGCCTTTCCTTCAGCCAACGGATGCCGTTATTTACGAAATGCACGTTCGAGACTTTTCAATTCATCCTTCAAGCGGGATAGAAAACAAGGGTACGTACCAAGCTGTTACTGAATCAAGCGGGCAGCCAGGCAAAACAACAGGTCTTCATTATTTAAAAGAGCTAGGAGTGACCCACCTTGAATTTCTTCCTATTAACGACTTTGGCGGAGTAGATGAATTAAATCCTCATGCTTCTTATAATTGGGGGTATAATCCATTGTTGTTTAATGTACCAGAAGGAAGCTACTCCGCTGACCCTTCAAATCCCGCCACTCGTATTGCTGAAGTGAAACAATTAATATCAACACTTCATCAACAGGGATTCCGTGTTATTATAGATGTAGTTTATAATCACGTATTTGTACGAGAAGAATCACCTTTTGAAAAAATTGTTCCGGGCTATTATTTTCGACATGATGAGTTTGGGATGCCTTCGAACGGGACGGGAGTAGGAAATGATTTTGCTTCTGAACGGAAAATGGCGCAAAAGTTTATTATCGATTCAGTATTATTTTGGATAAAAGAGTACGACGTTGATGGGTTTCGCTTTGACCTCATGGGGATTTTAGATATAGAAACGATGAACATCATTCGTGAAAAAATAAATGAAATTGATTCTACTATTTTGGTGTTTGGCGAAGGCTGGGATTTAAATACTCCTCTCCCCTACAATCAAAAAGCAATTATGGCGAATGCCCGCCAAACGCCTCAAATCGGCTATTTTAATGATCGCTTTCGAGATTCTGTAAAAGGAAGCACGTTTGATGTGTATGAAAAAGGTTTTATCAGCGGAAATATTCATCAAAAAGAGACCGTGCAATCCGTGATAGCGGGGAGCATTCTGGATAAAGAAGACAGCCGGGCTTTATTTATAAATCCAGCACAATCAGTTAATTACGTTGAATCACATGATAATCATACGCTGTGGGATAAGTTAATGAATTCAAACGGAGACGAAGACGAAGACACTCGTAGAAGTCGTCACCGTCTTGCTACTGCTATTGTACTTCTTTCGCAAGGCATACCGTTTCTTCATAGTGGTCAAGAGTTTTACCGCACTAAACAAGGCGTAGAGAACAGCTACAATTCACCCGATGATATTAATGCACTTGATTGGAATCGACGGATCAAATTTTCTCCTGATGTGAATTGGGTTCAAGAGCTGATTCGTATTCGCAAACAGCACGGTGCATTTCGCTTGGGAGATGCTTCAGCGATTAGGCAGCATGTCTCTTTCCTAAACACGCCGCAGCCTGTTATTGGCTATTGCTTATCAAACGTATTGGCTTACGGTCCGTGGAAGAATATTATCGTGTTTTTTAATCAAGGCCTAATGGAAGAAAAAGTAGTTTTGCCAGAAGGACCATGGAAAATAGCACTTGATCATTGTAAAGTATATAAAAATGGGTATCCTACTATAGAGAATAATGCTATAAACGTTTCAAAGCTTAGCGTTCTTATTTTATTTCAAACGTAATTATTGTCTTCAACCACTTGACGAAAAAAGTGTGATGGAGATAATATTTATAAAGGATGGCTATTGATACATATCCTCAATAGCCGTCTTTTTTATTTACTAAGAAAATAACGTCATGATGTCTTAATAGATTGCTTTATTGAGTGAAATTTTTAAACGAAATGTGTGTGTTGAAATTGAAGGTGAATTGGTTGGAAGATATATTAGGAAGCGAATGGGAAATTACTCCTGCTGGCGGAGCGACAGGAGAAGCTTATTTTGCAAAATTTCAAGACCGAAAGCTTTTTTTAAAGCGTAATTCATCACCTTTTTTAGCAGTATTGTCAGCTGAAGGAATTGTACCGAAGCTCGTGTGGACAAGACGAATGGAAAATGGAGATGTGATCACAGCTCAGCACTGGCTAGATGGTCGAGAATTAAAACCAAAAGATATGAATTCGAGTCGAGTGACAGAATTGCTTAGTAAAATTCATCATTCAAACGAGTTATTAGATATGTTGAAAAGGTTGGGGAAAACACCGCTTCTTCCCGAAGACGTGCTAGCCGATATTGTAGAGAATGTGGACGAGCGACTTCAAAAAGAAAGTATTGTAGAGCAGGGAATCAGTTATTTACAAGCAGAGCTTCCGTCCGTTCAGACAGATAAATATGTTGTGTGTCACTGTGATGTGAACCACAATAACTGGATGCTTGGAGAGAATACGCAGCTATATTTAATCGACTGGGACGGAGCGATGATTGCAGATCCTGCTATTGATTTAGGTTTACTGCTTTATTGGTACATCAATCCATCTCAGTGGGAAGAATGGCTTGAGCATTATGGGGTTGAACTAACCGAGAACTTGAAAAAGAGAATGAAGTGGTATGTGATAAGTCAAACCATTTTATTCATTGAATGGCATCGTTCGAAAAATGAACATTCTGAAATGAATTACTGGCTTGAATATCTTCGGATGTTGCTCATCAACGACATTCAAGCACAGTAGCAAAGATTATGACAAGGTAGATAGTTCTTGGACCCATTGTGATAAATTTTGTTGATTGGTTTGAATATGTTCGTCTAAATGAGCAGCACTTTTTGCATCTTGCGTGTATTTATACACGTTTTGTAGTGTTGCTTGTACGTCTGTGCTAGCGTATCCTTTTGCTAACATTGATTGAATTAAACGTTCAACCTGTTCACATTCCGCAACCGTTCCGCAGCAATCACTTTGATGATTAGATAAAATATCTTTTAATATATTCATTTGGTGTTCGGCATTTAAAGGCATTAAGCATCATCCTTTCTCGTATGATGCTCTTATTTTTTTCTATCTAAACACAATTATGCATGAGAATGTCGGTTGTTTCGAATAACCGACATTTTCAATGCGTTAAAATACATTAAAGAGGTGCAACATGAGATTACGAAACAAACCTTGGGCAAAAGATAAAATTGCTGAAAATCCCCAATACGTGGTTCCAAACCCAGCAGAGCATAAAGGGAACTGGAAAGAGGTTTTTGGAAACGGAAATCCTCTTCACATTGAAGTAGGAACAGGAAAAGGCCAATTTTTAGTAGGGATGGCTAAACAAAATCCGCATATCAACTATATTGGAATTGAAATGTATGAAAGTGTCATCTTAAGTGCTCTAGAACGTTTGATTGAAGAAGAGCTTCCAAATTTAAAACTGTTGAATGTAGATGCTAACCATCTTAGTGAGTTTTTTGCAAAAAATGACGTGGATCGCGTTTATCTCAATTTCTCTGATCCATGGCCAAAAAAGAGACATGCCAAACGCCGTTTAACATACAAAACGTTCTTAAGCATGTATGAAAACCTGCTGGTTGACGGTGGGGAAATTCACTTTAAAACAGATAATCAAGGGCTATTTGAATATTCATTGACAAGCTTTTCAGAATATGGGCTTCTTCTCAAATACATTAGCTTAGATTTGCATAAAAGCGATTTTGAAGGCAATGTTATGACGGAATATGAAGAGAAATTTTCACAAAAAGGCAGCCGCATTTACCGCTGTGAAGTAAAATACCTGAACGAAAAAGACTGAGTTCCTCAGTCTTTTTTTGTTCAAAAAGAGAAAGAGATAGTGATAAAATAAAAAGGAATATAATGGAGGTGTAAAATGGAAACGTTAACAATAGGCGAATTAAAAGTGACATGGCTTCGTGGAGGGAATAATCATTTAGACGGAGGAGCAATGTTTGGTGTTGTTCCAAAAGAGCTTTGGACAAAAAAGTATCCTATCTCAGAAGGAAATCGAATTCCAATGAGGACTGATCCTTTGCTCGTTCAAACTGAAAAACACCTCATGTTAATCGATGCAGGCATAGGGAATGGTATGTTGGATGAGAAAAAAAAGCGTCATTTTGGTGTAACAGAAGAATCATTTATTGCTGAAGATTTACAAAAGTTAGGGTTCACGTGCGAAGATATTACTCATGTCATTATGACGCATCTTCACTTTGATCATGTGTCAGGCTTAACAAAATGCAGCAACGGACATTTTTCCTCTGCTTTTCCAAATGCAAGAATTTTTGTTAGTGAAATCGAGTGGAATGAAATGAGAAATCCTAATATACGTTCTAAAAATACGTATTGGAAACAAAATTGGGAATTTATTCAGCATCAAGTAATCACATTTAGCGACAAAGATGAAATTGTGCCTGGAGTAACGATTCATCATACCGGCGGTCACAGCGATGGTCATGCTGTAGTTGTATTAAAAGGAAACAATGACATCTTAGTGCATATGGGCGATCTTTTGCCAACACATGCACATCAAAATGTCTTATGGGTAATGGCCTATGATGATTATCCAATGACTTCGATTGAACAAAAGCAGCAGTGGCTAGCTTATGCCTATGAGAATCAAGCTTGGCTAAGTTTTTATCATGATGCTTTTTATCGAGCTGTAAAATGGGATAATAAAGGAGAAATCGTTGACGAAATTAAACGGATGGATTCAGCGTCAATTCAATAATAGAACCGCTTTTTTTATCAATGAAAAACTCGTAATGTTCCTGTTTTGCATCACGTGTTCTGATAATTCCACCCGTATAACCATAAAAAGAGAGACCATGTTTTTGAATGACTTTAGTCGTTGTTTCAATCCATGAGCCGTCAATTGCCCCATTTTGTTTAAAAGCGCTTTTAACAATCGTAAGGGCTTCCGATGAGGAAATTGACGACTTTCTTTTTTGAATAATATAAGCGCTTGCAAATCCGACTGCAGCTCCTGCTATTAGTTGAGTCCATTTCACGTTATTCACCTGCTTTTTAAGGATATGTTTTCATCATTATATCAAATTGTCGAATGCTTTGTTAAGTTGAGTCATAGAAGAGAAGGACTTAACTAGCAACTATTTCCGGTTTTCGATACAATAAAGAAAATGATACATAAAGGAGAGTATATATGAACAATGAAACGCTATCTCTATTTAAAACATTAACGGAGTTACCAGGTGCCGCTGGAAACGAACATCAAGTACGTTCATTTATGCGCTCGCAAATTGAACCCCTTGTAGATGAAGTCATTCAAGATGGGTTAGGAAGTTTATTTGGCGTTCGCTATAATGAAGAAAAAGGTCCTAAAGTAATGGTAGCAGGACATATGGACGAAGTAGGATTTATGGTTACGTCTGTAACAGATAAAGGAATGCTTCGTTTTCAAACTTTAGGAGGATGGTGGAGTCAAGTACTGCTAGCTCAACGCGTCCATGTTGTTACAAAAAAAGGTCCTATCACCGGCGTAATTGCTTCTATTCCTCCCCATTTATTAGACGAATCACAGCGCAACAAGCCAATGGCTATTAAAAATATGATGATTGATGTGGGCGCAGATAGCAAGCAGGAAGTAGCAGAAATGGGCATTCGTCCTGGCGATCAAATTGTACCGATTTGTCCGTTTACGCCAATGGCAAATGAAAAGAAAATACTGGCGAAAGCATGGGATAATCGCTATGGGTGCGGACTTGCGATTGAATTATTAAAAGAAGTAAAAAATGAAAAATTGCCAAATATTTTATATTCTGGAGCTACTGTTCAAGAAGAAGTAGGACTTCGCGGTGCTCAATCAGCTGCGAATATGATTAAACCGGATTTGTTTTATGCACTAGATGCTAGTCCTGCTAACGATACATCAGGCGATAAAAATGCATTTGGACAATTAGGAAAAGGCGTATTACTTCGTATCTTTGACCGTACGATGGTCACACATAGGGGAATGAGAGAATTTATTTTAGATACAGCTGAGACAAACAGCATCCCTTATCAATACTTTGTTTCTCCGGGAGGTACGGATGCAGGGCGCGTTCATACTTCTAATAATGGAGTTCCTTCTGCAGTCATCGGCGTATGTTCACGTTATATTCATACTCATGCGTCTATGATTCATGTAGATGACTATGCAGCCGCAAAAGAATTACTAGTCAAACTTGTACGTTCTACAGACCAAACAATGCTCGATACGATTAAGCAAAACGGATAAAAAAGAACAAAGCAGCTGCGTTTGCGGTTGCTTTGTTTCATAATGACAGGAGAAAAAAATGAAAATTGCGATCGGAACGAAAAATCCAACGAAAGTAAATGCAGTAAAAAAAGTATTTGGAGATACTTTTACATATGTAGAGGTAGCCGTGCAGTCCGGCGTGTCGCCACAGCCTTTTTCTGACGAAGAAACCATCGAAGGAGCGATTAACCGCGCGCGTGCTGCTGTCAAAGAGACAGGTGCTGATATTGGCATTGGGCTTGAAGGAGGGGTGCAGGAAACGCCTCATGGCTTATTCCTTTGCAATTGGGGAAGTCTTGTTACCTCTAAGGACCTTGAACCGATTTTAGGTGGAGGGGCTCGTATTCGGCTTCCTGAAGCGGTAGCCGGTATACTTCGTCATGATAAAAAAGAATTAGCCGAAGCTATGGAAGTGTATACAAACCAAAAGAATATTCGAAAAAAAGAAGGAGCAATCGGTATTTTCACCAACGGAAATTTAGATCGGACCGCTATGTTTTATCAGGTTGTTTTAATGCTAAAAGGACAGCTGGATTTTAGGACAAATCAAGCTGTTCAATAGGAATTTTCTTTGTAACCCTTTATAATAGAAAAGCATCAGTGTATGATAGTTGCAACAACTCATATACTATGTTTTGATGTAGAAGGATTAAATAATGTATAGGGCTTTAGCCGTTTAAATACGAAAGTAAAAGAAAAAGTGGAGGAAAGAAAAATGGAAAAAATGCAAACAATTGAACAATACAAAGAAATCATTAAAGAAGGAAAACATATCATGATGTTTTCAGCAGACTGGTGCCCGGATTGCCGAGTAATCGAGCCAGTGCTTCCAGAAATTGAGGCCAATCATAGCGAGTATACATTTCACTATGTCGACCGCGACGACTTTATCGACCTTTGTGCAGAATTAAGCATCTTTGGAATTCCAAGCTTTGTTGGTTACAGCAACGGAGAAGAAACAGGGCGTTTTGTCAGCAAAGACCGTAAAACAAAAGAAGAAATTGAAGAGTTTATTAACGGCTTAAATGCATAAATCAAGTGAAGACTGATAGCGATCTACAGCTATCAGTCTTCATACATAAAAATGAGAAAAGGAGGCGTAAATATGGCGAAAATGAATAGTCAAAAGATGAGAAAACTACTAGAAGAGCGATTAACGGGTGCGGATTGGTCATTTTTATTTGATCGTGAAAAAGATACGCTGCGCGTTGAACATCAGGAAACGAAAAAAGGTGTAACCATTTCTTTACCTGGGCTAATTGCAAAATGGGAAGAAAAAAAGGAAGCGGCTCTAGATGAAATGGTATATTATATAAAAGAAGCTCTTCGTGTTATGAACGATGAACAGCAGGTAACGGGAAAAGAAAAGCGCATTTATCCAGTTATTCGCTCAACGTCTTTTCCAGATAAATCGAATGAAGACGTGCCGTTGATTTATGATGAACATACAGCTGAAACACGCATTTATTATGCGCTTGATTTAGGCAATACATATCGTCTATTAGATGAGAAACTAATTCGCAAGGAAAATTTAGATCTATCCGCAGTGCGGGAAATGGCTAAATTTAATCTTCGCTCTTTGCCGATTTCACATAAAAAAGATACGGTAGCAGGCAATGACTTTTATTTTGTCAATCAGAACGATGGATACGATGCAAGCCGAATTCTTAACGAGGCATTTTTGCAAGATTTTGCTTCTAGTGTTTCGGGCACAATGGCTGTAGCAGTACCTCATCAAGATGTGCTGATTCTAGCTGATATCCAAAACGAAACGGGTTATGATATTCTTGCGCAAATGACCATGAGCTTTTTTGCAAGTGGACGTGTACCCATCACAGCTCTTTCATTTTTATACGAAAACGGTGAGCTAGAACCTATTTTTATTCTAGGAAAAAATCGCAGTAAAGGACGGGACTAATTATGAATCTTTTTTATAATAAAGAAGGTATCGGCGATACGTTAATCGTCAAGCTAGAAGATATCGCAATTGAAAATCGCACGTTTGAAACAAAAGGTGACGTTGTGCGTATCTTTGATCAAAAATCAAATACAACAGCTGGCTATAACATCTTTCATGCTTCTTCTAAGTTAAAAGTAGAGGGAAATGGTTCTCTTGAATTAACAGAAGAAATGGTGGAAGAAGTAAATCGTGTACTTAGCGAAAGCGGTTTTGAAGGTAAACTCGAAGTGGATTTATCTCCTAAATTTGTAGTGGGATATGTTCAAGAAAAAGAAAAGCATCCAAATGCAGATAAGCTGAACATCTGTAAAGTAGATGTTGGCACAGAAACACTTCAAATTGTGTGTGGAGCACCAAATGTAGACGCAGGCCAAAAAGTCGTGGTAGCAAAAGTAGGAGCGGTTATGCCAAGCGGTATGATCATTAAAGATGCAGAGCTGCGCGGTGTACCTTCTTCAGGTATGATTTGCTCTGCTAAAGAGCTGGCGCTTCCGAACGCTCCTCAAGAAAAAGGGATTTTAGTACTTGAAGACAAATATGAAGTAGGTCAACCTTTTCAAGCATAAAAGCAGAGTGCCATACTGATTTATAGGGCAAAAGCAGGATGTTTTTTTACACGTATATTTCAAAGCGTTACAGTTGCTGAAAAGCAATTGTCAATTCTTAAAAAGGTTTGATAAAATTAAAAGCCACTAGTATATACTAGTGGCTTTTTTCGTGTTTAATTATGAGTGCTAACTAGACGCGAAAAAATATTTTTGTAAAGAGGAATTTTACTGTATAAATAAGGGAAGCAAAATAGTAGATTTTATAGTAAGAGTTCAAGCATACGTGATAGAATGATAAATGAAAAGATAGTATATATATCCATCTCAGAGAATACTTTGAGGCCAAAGGTAAATAAAGGATACATGGATAGCTTTTTGTAGATATCGCAGCACTGCGGTATAAGAGGCTAAACGAAGTAAGATAGTCTGATAGAAAGAGTGATAAAAATGGGTTTTGTACGAAAAGTAATGGATTATTTACTAGGATACGAAGTGAAAGAAATCGTTGTAGACGAACATGGAAATACAACGGAAGAATACCCTTTAAATAGAGAAAAAACAATTCCTAAAAAGAAGGTTCCTAAGCCGAAACAAATGCAGTCAGTTCATCAAAAGCCAGTGATGAAAGCAGCGCCAAAACCTTCTGTTCCACACTCGGCCAGAACGCAAAAGCGGAGTTACAGTGAAGAACAGCAAGATGTTCATACAAAAGTAGCTTATCAATATCCAAAAGGAACATTTCGTTTTCCTTTAATTGATGATACGGGAGAAGCAAAAAAGGCAGCAGCGCCTAAAAATGAACCAAGGCCTGTAGCAAAAAAGGCACCGGCTCCGTTTTATCAAGAGCCTGTTCGCAAGTCGGCGCTAACGCAGCCTAAGTCAGTATCTCAGCCGTTAAAAACGGTATCTGAAAAGAAAGAAGCGGTTCCGCAAGTAAGAAAACGTCCGTTTCGTCCGACTGAAATTCCTTCACCTGTTTATGGGTTTAATAAGCGGCCTTCTAATGTTGTACAAAAAGGAAGTGAGGAAGTAGTAGAATATGAGCTTCCGAGTACACAGTTATCAAAAGCTGCGTTTGAAGATGAAATTTACCGACGAGCGATGAATACAGCTGTTGTAGAGCCGTTAAAAAAACCACTTTCTAAGCCTATAGCCGAAGAAGCACCGATTCAAGAAACAGAAGAAATGATGCAACTATCTTCTCATCGTTTTGCTCAGTGGAAGCAATATGAGGAAAATCAAAAAGAAAAGCTATCATTTCCTGAAGAAAAGCCAAGTTCTTCAGCAGCTGTAAAAGAACAGGAAGAGGTGCCAGCTTTTGAAGAATCACACACGGTCGAACCGTTAGTGGGACAAGAGAGAACTCTTGACTGGGATTTAGCGAAAGGTATGACAGCGGCTGAAGAAGTTACAATTTCAGAGGAACCGCGCCTGTCTGAATCATCAGTTTCTCTCCAACAAGAGATAGGAAATGAGACTGAAGAAGTAGAAGCAGAAACGTTGATGGACGGAAGCGCAGTGTTTTTACAAGCAGCAGAAGAAGTAGAAGCACTAAAGCCTAAAAAGAAAGAAGAAACTCCAGCTGCTGAGAAAGAAAGTGACGTCATTCTAGAAGAGCCAGCAAACAGTGTTCATATGGAAGCAGAACGTGAGCTGAATTCTGAAAGTTTAAATTCATCGCAGCCCGCAGCTGACGAATGGCAACCAGAAGCGGCATCAGCTGTTGTTCACCAAGATCTTGAAAATTCGGTGATAAAAGAGGAAGAGAGCAGTATGCAGGAAAGTCAAGAGTTACAAGAACAAGTACAGCAAGAGTCAGCTGTAGAACCTCTTGTACCTGCAGAACAGCCAGGAAATGCTGAACGAGCTCGCGGTAAGCGATTAGTGCCTTTTAACGTGATGATGCTGAAAAAAGACCGTACAAAGATGAATAACAGCGCTCGAGAAAAAAGTCAGCCGTCTCAAGGTTCATACCAAAGGCAGGAGGCAGAAGCTCTGCAAAAAAAAACGGAAGTAAGTAGGCAAGAAGAAGTTCACGGTGAAAAAACCAAAGAAGCGGTTCCCCAGGCTTCGTTAAAAGCTGAAGAACCTGTAAATGTAAAGGCTTCTTCTCCTTATGCATTTCCTGGAATGAACTTGCTTAACATTCCTCCAGCTGCTATTGAAGAAGATAATCAATGGGCGGATGAGCAGCGTGAGCTTTTGGATATGACATTAAAAAACTTTAACGTTCGAGCTAAGGTCGTAAACGTCACGCAAGGTCCTACCGTGACCAGATTTGAAGTACATCCTGAACCCGGTGTGAAAGTGAACAAAATTACGAATTTAACAGATGATATTAAACTGAGCCTAGCCGCGCGTGATATCCGAATTGAAGCACCAATTCCAGGGAAAAATACGATTGGAATTGAAGTGCCAAATCGTCAAAGTAAGCCGGTGTTAATTCGTGAAATTTTGAGGCATCCTTCTTTTAGAAAAGATAACTCTCCTTTAACGGTGGCGTTAGGGTTAGACATTTCAGGAACGCCGGTTGTGACTGACTTGAATAAAATGCCTCATGGTTTGATTGCCGGAGCGACAGGGTCTGGTAAAAGCGTGTGTATTAATACTATTATCGTCAGCTTGCTTTATAAAGCTGCGCCGCACGAAGTCAAGCTTATGTTAATTGACCCTAAAATGGTTGAGTTAGCTCCTTACAACGGGATTCCGCATTTAGTCAGCCCGGTTATCACGGATGCTAAAGCAGCTACTACAGCTTTAAAATGGGCAGTAGAGGAAATGGAGCGCCGTTATGAATTGTTTGCACATGCAGGCGTACGTGATATTACAAAATACAACGAACGTGTAAAAGAACATAATGAAAAAAGCGGGGAGCTCCCATATCTAGTTATTATTATTGATGAACTTGCCGACTTAATGATGGTATCTCCTGGGGAAGTAGAGGAAGCTATTTGCCGTATTGCACAAAAGGCAAGAGCATGTGGCATTCACTTATTGCTTGCAACGCAGCGTCCTTCCGTAGATGTGATTACAGGCTTAATTAAAGCGAATGTGCCAACGCGTATTGCATTTTCTGTTTCTTCGCAAGTTGATTCACGTACAATTATCGACACAGGGGGAGCAGAGAAGCTACTAGGTAAAGGTGATATGCTGCTTCTTGAAAACGGCTCTTCTAAAAGCGTTCGAATTCAAGGGAACTTTGTTTCAGATGAAGAAATTGACCGCGTTGTAGATCATGTCAAAAAACAAATGAAGCCAACATACCTATTTGATCAAGAAGATTTGTTGAAAAAGCAGCAAAGCTTTGCTTCAAATGAAGAAGATGAGCTTTTCTATGAAGCATGCGAGTTTGTGCTAGACCAAGGCGGCGCTTCTACTTCCAGTCTGCAAAGACGCTTCAGAATGGGGTACAATCGCGCTGCGCGCCTCATTGACATGATGGAGCAGCAAGGCATTATTTCAGAAGCAAGAGGAAGCAAGCCAAGAGATGTGCTCATTACTGAAAATGAGCTTCAGGAAATGGAAAGTCAAACAGCCACTTCTACATTTTAAGCTGTTTTTCTACATGTAGGTTAAAAAAGAGGCTATGCAAAATCAGCAGAATACAGAATGGTGTGAGCTAACGCTCTGTCACTGTATCCGTCGCCTCTTTTTTCCTGCTTTAAGTTCGTTTATACAGAATTTGAGTAGAGATTTTGGGAGAAATCCATCAAGAAAAAAAGGAAAAGGTTTGTCAGAACTAGTAAAATGATTTACTATATGTAAGGATAATGTGTATGTTGCTTTTTTAGCATGTGATAGTTTGCTATCATTTCTCACCGGCAGAAACATATGAGCTGAAGGCGTATAAAGAGGACAAACTAAAATAATTAGAGTACGAGTGAAGAGTAATGACAGAAGAAAATCATGAACTGATTAACTTTAATGAAATTCGTGAACAAAAGCAGCTTCAGTCTGATAATGCTATTTGCGACTTTTACAATCAATATTTCTTTTTTGTGAACCGCTATACGAATATACGAGAAAAAGTGCGGGCTTCACATTTATTTAAAGAGTTAGTAAACTTGCCTCATGAGGCGCCTCTGTCTGATTCCCATGAACAATTATTTTTTCAGTGGTTTGCATTTGAATATGTAACCATTCAGGGGAAAACCCTGCTGCAGCTTTTTTTAGCTGATCAGGCGAAGCAGAAAACAGAGTCGTTTTTGATTCAAGGAGCCTTTTTTTTGACGAGTGTACTAGAGCCAATTATTGTGTCTAAAGTACCTAATTCGTTTTTCTTAAAAGGATATACCCCATTGACAAATGAGCAGGTTATCATCAAAGATGTAAGAGGAAGATTTGCAAATTTAGAGGAACAACAAGTAATTTGGATTCGAAAAATAAAATCAATCGGATATGACGTGTTAATTGACTCTTTCTTTTTAGGACATAAACAACGCATTGAACAGTTAGTAACGCAATATAATGACAAAAAAAATGCAATGACATGGCGCTCGTTTTTAAAACAGCAGGCTATATACTATGTGATGAAGCCAAAATAAAAGGCCGTTTCGCAAGGGAAGAGAGTAGAAATGGAGTCATGGAGTTATGTTATAAGAAGTGATATAATGTACGGATGTTATCGTGAAATCAGCAATCAAACGACATTTATATACGTTTGTAAGAGCAATTCTAGATAACCGTCATATACTGTCTTACAGATAGACGAATGTTGGAGGTTCTTTATATGACAGTTTACCATTTTGTAGGTATTAAAGGAACAGGAATGAGTGCGCTTGCGCAAATCCTAAACGATATGGGCTTTCAAGTTCAAGGATCGGATATTGAAAAAGAAATTTTTACGCAAAAAGCACTAGAGCAGCAGGGAATTCCTGTTTTACCATTTGATAAAAATAATATTAAAGACGGCATGACTGTAATCGCAGGAAATGCTTTTCCTGATACGCATGAAGAAATTGCAGAAGCAGCTTCAAAAGAAGGAGTCAAGCTTGTACGCTATCACCGTTTCTTAGGTGACTTTATGAAACAGTATACGAGTGTAGCCGTAACAGGAGCACACGGAAAAACATCCACAACGGGTATGTTAGCGCATGTGATTCAAGGAGCTGAACCTACTTCATATTTAATTGGAGACGGTACGGGCAAAGGTGTAAAAGACAGCAAGTATTTTGCGTTTGAGGCATGTGAGTATCGCCGCCATTTCTTATCTTATACGCCAGACTATGCAATTATGACGAATATTGATTTTGATCACCCTGATTATTTTGCCAATATCGATGATGTATTCAGCGCGTTCCAAGAGATGGCACTTCAAGTCAAAAAAGGAATTATTGCCTGTGGTGACGATGAACATCTGCAGCAAATTCAAGCGAAGGTACCTGTTCTTTATTACGGATTAGGCGAAGAAAATGATTTCCAAGCACGTAATATCGTAAAAAGCACAACAGGCACAACATTTGATGTGTTCGTTCGTAATACATTCCACGCATCATTTGAAATTCCAGGGTATGGCGACCATAACATCTTAAATGCACTTTCTGTTATTGCACTTTGTCATTATGAAGAAATTGATGTTGCTGTGCTGCAAGAGCGTTTTAAAACATATCAAGGTGTAAAGCGTCGTTTCAGTGAAAAGAACGTTGGCAAACAAGTGCTAATCGATGATTATGCACACCATCCAACGGAAATTAATGCAACGATTTCAGCTGCTCGTCAAAAATATCCAAACCGTGAAGTTGTGGCTGTTTTCCAACCGCATACTTTTACGCGTACACAAACGTTCTTAGAGGACTTTGCAGCAAGCTTACAGCACGCTGATAAAGTATATCTATGTGACATTTTTGGATCAGCTCGTGAGCATCAAGGTAAATTATCAATTGAAGATTTACGAAGCAAAATCAGCGGAGCTGAATTAATTAATGAAGAAACAATTGAATCGTTAAAAGACCATAATGAAGCTGTATTAGTATTTATGGGTGCTGGAGACATTCAAAAGTTTGAAAAACTATATCAGCAAACTGTATCATAAAAAAAGGCACTCAGGAGAGTGCCTTTTTTATTTCAAAGCTCATTTTAAATTTTCAGGATTTAACGCTTTTAATTCCTCAATGACAAATAGCCCGTCTTTACGAATTAACACGTCATCGAAATAAATCTCACCGCCGCCGTATTCTGGACGCTGAATCATCACCATATCCCAGTGAATATTTGACTTGTTTCCATTATACGCATCTTCGTAGCACTCGCCAGGAGTGAAGTGGAAGCTTCCGTCAATTTTTTCATCAAATAAAATGTCTTGCATTGGATGTTGAATATATGGATTTACGCCAATCGCAAATTCGCCAACAAAACGTGCGCCTTCATCCGTATCAAAAATGCCGTTGATGCGTTCTGTATCATTAGCGGTTGCTTCAACAATCTTACCGTTTTTAAATGTTAAAGATACATTTTCAAACGTAAAGCCTTGATAGTTAGAAGGAGTGTTGTAAGAAATTGTTCCGTTTACAGAATCACGTACAGGAGCGGTGTATACTTCACCGTCCGGAATGTTCATTTCCCCCGCACACTTCACTGCAGGAATATCTTTAATAGAGAACGTTAAGTCTGTATTCTCACCTGTTAAACGCACTTTGTCCGTACGGTTCATGAGCTCAACTAAAGCATCCATCGCTTTGCTCATTTTGCCATAGTCTAAGTTACATACATCAAAATAAAAATCTTCAAATGCTTCTGTACTCATTTTAGCAAGCTGCGCCATTGAATCGTTTGGATAGCGAAGAACAACCCATTTTGTTTTTGGAACGCGAATTTCTCTATGTACTTTTTTACCGATCGTATTCCCTTGGATTTTCATTTTATCTGCGGGAACATCTGATTGTTCAAAAATGTTTGAACCGGAACGCAAGCCAATATAAGCATTCATTTCTTTCATCACATTTGCTTCAAAGTCTGCCATCATATTGAACTGCTCTTCTTGTGCACCGTTTAAAAGAGCTCGGTCTACCGAATGATCTTTTAGCAGTACAAATGGATAACCACCCGCCTTGTACGCTTCATCTACAAGTGCTGTCACAAGTTCGCGCTGAAGTCCAAAGTTTTCGATTAATACTTTTTCTCCTTTTTGAAGGCGAACAGAATA
Organism: Priestia sp. FW507-14D1A; assembly: GCF_058781295.1. Taxonomy (NCBI): domain Bacteria; kingdom Bacillati; phylum Bacillota; class Bacilli; order Caryophanales; family Bacillaceae; genus Priestia; species Priestia sp. FW507-14D1A. Next base: position 1,491,296 of record NZ_JBYSWQ010000001.1, on the reverse strand, counting down.
ATTAATTAAATTTTTAGCTAATGTCGCAATTCTAGGGTCTTTCATAAATAGTGCCTCCTTAAAATAACAATGATTGGTGATTCACTTTCTATTGTACCCCACTGAGCTTATTTTGTTTGTTTTTATGCTTTAAAATCCTTTTTTTCTTTGGGAAGGGAAATAACTCATATATCGCGAAATAATGTAGCAATCTTCCCTTTTTCTGAATAAAAGCAGAGAGAATATGGTAAAGTTAAAGAGTCTATAGGGAATAGAAGGTTTAATTGTTTATAAAATTGGGAAAGTAGTTATAACAAGAGAGAAGAAAATAGGAGGTGCCTTGCACAGATGGTTATTATTCTTTATTTAAGCGCTGCTATTGTTGCCATTGCGATTTTTTACCTGGTGGTTTCCGTGTCCAAAACATTGAAATCCGTTCAGCACACATTAAATTCAGTGGCAGGTACTTTAGACGGTGTAGAAAAGCAAATGACAGGAATCACAGCCGAAACAACTGCACTTTTACATAAGACTAATCTGTTAGCTGAAGATATTCAGCGTAAATCCGAAGCGCTGAACACAGTGGTGGATTCTGTTAAAGGCGTAGGTGACTCAATCCAAGACCTAAATAAGTCTATTAAAAGCGTATCATCAAGCGTTTCAGAGAAAGTAGAAGAAAATAAAGAAACTGTTGCTCAAGTCGTTCAATGGAGCAATGTTGCATTAGACGTATGGGAGCGTATAAAATTAAGAAAACAGAAAAAAGTTGAAGCAGAGCCTGTACCTGTTGAAGTAAAAGAAAAAGCGGTTCAACGCTCACGCTCATTTTCATAAGGATGAACTTTAAAGGAGGAGACGCATATGTCAAACAAACCAAATAAACCAAACAACACTTCAAATAAAGGCTTTTTAGTAGGAACAGTGATTGGAGGAGTTGTAGGAGCTGCAACGGCATTACTACTTGCTCCAAAATCAGGTAAAGAGTTCCGTTCTGATTTAAATGAGCAGGCAGCTTACGTTCGTTTAAAAACGGAGCAAGCGAAAAACAGCGCTGTTGAAAAAGGACAAGGGTTTGCTCAAACGGCTAAGGAAAAAACGGCTGGTTTATCACAAACACTGTCTGAGCAATCTTCACAAGTAGTGGACAAGGTGAAAAACTTCCGTAAAGTAGATCCTGAACACGAAGCATTACCGCCAACAAGCTTAGAAGTGCTTGCTGATGAAGTTGAGTCTCAAAGCAACGAAGACGTTCAGCAGAAGCTAACAGAAGCTCAAAAAGCACTAGATGAAGTGGAAAGCACAGTGCCACGACCATAATAAAGAATCAAAAGCGTTTACCCTATAGGGTGAACGCTTTTTTTGTATGTAATGTAGGTGGGATAACAGCAAGTAAATAATTTTTTCATTGCAGAAAAAAACTCCACCTTATAAATGAATTTATGAGTATCATACATAAAGCTGAGCACTCTTTTTGTATGGAAACGGTCAAACCATGTAAACTTAAGAGTAAGTGCAGAAAGGGTGAAAAATATGAAAAAAATTTCAACAGTTGAAGAGTTCGAACAAGTTGTAAAGGAAAACAATCGCTTTTTATTTTTAAAACACAGCACAACGTGTCCAATTAGTGCAGCTGGTCATGAGGCATTTTCAGCGTTTGCTTCTAGTCATGAAGACATTCCTTCTTATTATCTTCATGTTCAAGATTCACGTGATGTATCTAACTATATCGCTGAGACGTATGAAGTGAAGCATGAATCACCTCAAGCGCTTCTGTTTGAAGATGGAAAAGTGAAGTGGCATGCTTCTCACTGGAACATTAACGAAGACGAATTAGCGAAAAACGTAGCTCACTAATCAAAAAAGTATTTTAGTGAAAGAAAAATCCGAACATTAATCGTTCGGATTTTTTCATTGGCATGGTGAACGTAGGTTTACTGTATGACAAGCAATCCATAATAGATTGTTTATCCCATTTGTTCGCCTTTAGATTGGAGCGATTTAGCTATGACTCAACCTCTTTTTTTTTATAAGCTGATTGCGGTTTCATCCGCTTTTTCGTACAATAGATGTAGTTTAGCACATAAAAGCAGAGAAGCCCCTTACATATATCCTCCATCATCTATCATCTTATGTAGTAACCCTGCTAAACGGATTTTTTAAAATCAGTGAAAGGGTGGACGTACATGACGAATTCAGATCTTCAGCGTTTGCGATCTCAAATTGACGAAGTAAATATGAAATTGTTAAAGCTTATTAATGAGCGAGGCGAGCTTGTTCAAGAAATAGGAAAGTTAAAAGGAATGCAGTCAACCAAACGGTTTGATCCCGTTCGTGAACGAGCAATGCTTGATGCGATTTTAAGCAAAAATGAAGGACCGTTTCAAACGTCTACGCTTCAACATATTTTCAAAGAGATTTTCAAAGCTCATTTAGAGCTTCAAGAAGATGATCATCGTAAAGCACTTCTTGTATCCCGTAAAAAGAAGGCGGAAAATACAATTGTTACGGTAAAAGGAGAAACAATTGGTGACGGACTTCAGCGTTTTGTAGCAGGACCTTGTTCCGTTGAAAGCTATGAGCAAGTAGCAGCCGTAGCAAAAGTGGTGAAGCAGCAGGGCGTGCGGATGCTTAGAGGCGGAGCTTACAAGCCAAGAACATCTCCTTATGATTTTCAAGGCCTTGGCTTAGAAGGACTGCAAATTTTAAAAAGAGTAGCTGACGAATACGATTTAGCTGTTATTAGTGAAATTGTCGACCCCGCTGATATTGAAACAGCTGTAGAATACGTAGATGTGATTCAAATTGGTGCTCGTAATATGCAAAATTTTGAGCTGTTAAAAGAAGCGGGTGCGGTGAAGAAGCCTGTCTTATTAAAGCGAGGCTTAGCCGCTACGATTGATGAGTTTATTAATGCTGCTGAATACATTGTTTCAAAAGGAAATGATCAGCTGATTTTGTGTGAACGAGGAATTCGTACGTATGAGCGAGCAACGCGAAATACGTTGGATATTTCAGCTGTTCCCATTTTAAAACAAGAAACTCATTTACCTGTTTTAGTCGACGTCACGCATTCAACGGGAAGACGAGATTTACTTGTTCCAACGGCTAAAGCGGCTCTTGCCATTGGAGCAGATGGAATTATGGCGGAGGTTCATCCAGATCCTGCGGTAGCACTTTCAGACTCAGCTCAGCAAATGGATATCCCGCAATTTACAGAATTTATGAAGCAGCTAAAACCTATATGTAACTTAAATTTATAAAAAAACGTAAAAATGAAAAATTCGTATACTTTTATGACAAGTTTGAAGCACTTAATGGTTTCAAGCTTGTTTGCCTTTCGTTATAATAAAGATAAGCGAAATTATCCCGTATTTTGAAAACAGTCGATAACTTTTGTCAAAATAGGAAAGAATAAGTGCAAATCCAAAAAACAAGAATTTATGAAATTCTCGTGAAACTTGTCGGAAAAAGGCGGTAAATACGTTGCGATGAAGCACATAGTATCGTATAGTAGTTACAGATATTCGCTATCATTCTGTGAGTGCATATGATATAAATTCGCGATTCACTTTTTTTATTTACTTAATATACACCGTCTTTTACATTGTTACATATAAACTGGTAAAATTGTCTTTGCCACGTAATAATAAGGGCATAACAGGAATGATTTAGATGCATACAGGGTATCTAGGCTGTATGTAAGAGTGAAGGAGCTAGAAATAGCCATTCTATAAAGGAAGATGGATTTATATACGTAAATACAAGAAATGAAATAAGGATAAAATAAACGAAATGTTTTTCGATAAGGAGTGTTTGTTGTGAACGTAACAATTTATGATGTAGCAAGGGAAGCAAGCGTGTCGATGGCAACGGTTTCTCGTGTGGTAAACGGAAATCCAAATGTAAAACCATCAACTAGAAAAAAAGTATTAGAAACAATTGAAAGACTAGGCTATCGTCCGAACGCAGTAGCGCGTGGATTAGCAAGTAAAAAAACAACGACAGTAGGAGTTATCATTCCTGATATCTCAAATATTTTCTATGCAGAATTAGCGCGTGGAATCGAAGATATTGCAACGATGTACAAATATAATATCATCTTAAGTAACTCCGACCAAAATCAAGATAAAGAACTTCACCTTTTAAATAACATGCTTGGCAAACAAGTAGACGGAATCATCTTCATGAGTGGGAACGTAACGGAAGAACACGTAGAAGAGCTAAAAAAATCACCGGTTCCAGTTGTACTTGCAGCATCAATCGAATCAACTAACCAAATCCCATCTGTAACTATTGACTATGAACAAGCAGCTTTTGATGCAGTGCAATCACTAATTGACAGCGGTCATAAAAATATTGCATTCGTTTCAGGTACGCTAGAAGAACCAATCAATCATGCGAAAAAAGTAAAAGGGTACAAGCGTGCTCTTACTGAAAGCGGATTGCCTGTACGTGATTCTTATATTGTAGAAGGAGACTACACGTACGATTCAGGTATTGAAGCGGTTGAAAAACTATTAGAAGAAGCTGAAAAGCCAACTGCTATTTTCGTTGGAACGGATGAAATGGCATTAGGTGTTATTCACGGGGCACAAGATCGCGGGTTGAATGTACCAAACGATCTAGAAGTTATCGGTTTTGATAACACAAGACTTTCAACAATGGTTCGTCCTCAGTTAACATCTGTTGTACAGCCAATGTATGATATTGGTGCAGTAGCGATGCGTCTCTTAACGAAATACATGAACAAAGAAACGGTAGACAGCAGCATTGTACAGCTTCCTCACCGCATCGAGTTCAGACAATCAACAAAATAATACCTGTGAATGAATAAGAATGAATCCAAAGTTCAGACACGGGGAGATAGAATATGAAAAAAGTTGATATGCTCACACCTATAGGGATACTAATTGGTATCTCTATGGTTGTGTTTGGGGTTATTTCAAGTGGAGGAATGAGCGGTTTTTTAGCTTTTATTGATGTACCATCGATTTTAATTGTACTGGGAGGCGTTTTTGGTACGCTTTGCGTGAGCTTTCCTTTAAAACAATTAAAAAATATGGGAAGAGTAGGGAAACAAGCGTTTCAATCTAAAGAAATAAACGTAGAAGAAATTGTAGGAACATTTGTACATTTATCGGAAAAAGCGCGTCGAGAAGGACTTCTATCGTTAGAAGCAGAGCTTGAACAAATCGATGATTCATTTGTGAAAAAAGGTATTTTGCTAGCCATTGATGGAGTAGAACCGGAAATGATTCGAGAGCTGCTTGAAGCTGAAGTAGCTGCAGTGGAAGAAAGACATGCGAGAGGTCGAAGTATGTTTGAAAAAGCAGGCGATTATGCCCCCGCTTGGGGAATGATTGGGACGCTCGTTGGGCTAGTGCTAATGCTTAAAAGCCTTAACACTCCTTCATCGCTTGGGCCTAACATGGCAATTGCTCTTTTAACGACTTTCTACGGGGCGCTGCTTTCAAACTTGTTTTTTCAGCCAATCGCAGCTAAATTAGCTGGTAAAACGGAACATGAGCTTTTTGTTAAAGAAGTAATTATTGAAGGTGTCATCGGCTTGCAGGCGGGTCAAAATTCTCGCTTTGTGCAAGCAAAGCTAAAAGTATTTGCCCCTGTTGAAAAACGAAAGCTGGAAGAAAAGAGAGAACACGTTCGTGAAGCGTAGAAGAAAAAGGTATTCGGCACAGTCGCCAAAATGGATGGTAACATTTGCTGATTTGGTGACGTTAATATTAGTTTTTTTTATTTTACTATTTTCAATGTCTAGCGTTGATAATCAAAAGTTTCAGACCGTTGTCAATTCGCTTACAAACGGTGGCTCATTAGCTTCTGTAGAAAAGAGCCAGCAGTCTCAAAAGCTGGATAACATTTTAGCAAAAGTGCAGGATTACCTGAAGGAAAATAAGCTTCAGAATGTCATTACCGCTAAGCGAGATGAACGCGGAGTTGTGCTTATTTTACAAGAACAGGTGCTGTTTGAGACAGGACAAGCGGACATTTTGAAAAAAGGCACCCCTTTTCTGGATGAATTAGGAAGGTTATTCAGTACTATTCCAAATGATATTAAAGTAGAAGGTCATACCGACAATCGACCCATTCACACCTATCGCTATCCATCTAATTGGGAACTATCGGCAGCGCGTGCTAGCGGCGTCATACGTTATTTAACGAACCATTTTTCTCTTTCTGCTAACCGCTTTGAAGCACTTGGATACGGAGATACGAAGCCGCTTGTTCCGAACACGTCTAATGGAAATCTACAAAAAAATAGACGCGTCGAAATTATTATTTCAGATCCCGAAGCACAGTGAAAAAGGCCATACGCTTGTATAGCCTTTTTTTAAGAATGAGATGTATGAGAACGAATAGGATAAAGAGCGCGCTCAAGAGTTTGAGCGTTTTTTTCTGTTATTTCGGGTTTTCTTGGAATTGGCTGATAGATATTAGGTTCATCATCCCACTGCGTGCAAACGGGGTGAGGCGATATTTTTGTCCATTTTTCAAGCCATGACAGAGGAAGCATGCCTTCTGCCTTTCGTTCAATCATTTCAAGCCAAATGAATGACCAAGCCCGAGGAACAACCCGCCAAATATCATAACCTCCTCCACCAACCGCAATCCATCTTCCCTGACAGTATTCATGGGCAATTTCATGAGCAATTTTAGGAATCTCACGGTATATTTTCGTGGTGCCGCATAAATGAGTGAGCGGATCGTAATAATGAGAATCGGCTCCATTTTGTGTCAAGATAACATCTGGTTTAAAAAAAGCAGCTACTTCTTTTAAAGAGGTCTTATAAACGTCGAGCCAAGACTCATCTTCCGTATAAGCATCAACAGGCACATTAAATGAATAACCATAGCCTTCACTGTGCCCGCGTTCGTTAACGTTTCCCGTGCCTGGAAACAAGTAGCGTCCCGTTTCATGAATGGAAAGAGTACAAACGGAAGGGTCGTCATAAAATGTCCATTGCACACCGTCACCATGGTGAGCATCTGTATCGACATAGAGAACACGCGCGTTGTACTTTTGCTGCATATATTTGATGGCTACCGCGCTATCGTTATAAATACAGAAGCCGGAAGCTTTTCCTCGAAAGCCGTGGTGCAATCCTCCTCCTAAATTTAGAGCATGCTTAGCTTTTCCAGTCATCACATAATCTACAGCAGTAAGCGTACCCCCAACTAAAAAAGCACTGGCTTCATGCATGTTTGGAAACATAGGTGTATCTTCTGTTCCAAGACCAAAATCTGCTGCTTTTTCAATAGAAAGCTCGCCGCTTCCTGCTAATTTTACCGCTTGAATATAGCTAGTATCATGGACAAGCTGAAGTTCTTCATCAGATGCCATCCGCGGTAATACAATATCTTGATTGCCTAAAGCGCCAAATTCCCGTAACAGTTCATATGTTAGTTGAACACGAAGCTGGTTAAACGGATGATTATTGCTGAATTTGTACGAAAGAATATCATCTGAATAAATAAATACAGCATTACTAGTCATTACGTCATCTCCGGTAATTTAGGCCACAACACCTCATAGCCGTTTTCTTTTAATGTATTTATACTAATCAATGGATTAATAGCTTGAATGCGAAGCACAAGGATTTTATATCGTTCATCTACATCAGGGTAGACAAGTACGCTTAAGATGTTTGTTCTCGTTGAAGCAAATAGAGACGTAACTTCAGCGAGAACACCAGCCTTATTTTCTACTTTTATTTCAATTTGTGAACCTGGCTTATTAGTGCCGGTAAGCTGAATAAACGTATGTAATAGATCTCTTTCGGTAACAACGCCTACTAACCGCTTGTTTTTGGTGACGGGAATACAACCGATTTGATGTTCATAAAAAATACTTGCAATTTCTTCAACAAAATCAAGAGGGTGAGCTGTAATGACTTCTGTTTGCATAATCATCCGCACGGGTTCAGATAGAAGAGCAGATGTATAGGTATTATCTAAAATAGATGGACTTGCATCTCTTACGTCTCGATCAGAAATGATGCCAACTACGTGATGAAGGTCATTAACGATAGGGATATGTCTAATCTTATGTGTATCTAAAAGTTTCATAGCTTCAGCAATCGTATGGTCGGGGGTTAAGGTAACGAGATCAGTTTTCATCATCTCTTCAACAATCATCAGACACAGCTCCTTTTCTTAAAGGTCAGCTTAATACATAAAGCGATTTCGAAAGCGTAGGCTATCAAATTCTTGTATGCTTTTTTGAGGTACTCTGCTCCCGATTCTTACCATCAAACAATTAGCAGGGTGGGAGCTAATCTCCGGATCATCTGTGGCAAACCACGTCAGTCCGCCTTTATTCATCATTTTTTCCATAATTTTGCGGTAGTCCCACACATTTAGCCCTGTTCCTTTTAAATCCCAATGCCAATAGTATTCTGTCGTAATGACAATATAATCTTCCATTGCATCATCCATCATAGATACGATAAGCAGGTTTTTACCAACAGCGTAGCTGCGAAATGGAGCGGCTACCTCTATAGCTCCTAATTCGATTAAATTCTCCATATTTCCTTCCGACCATCGTTCTAGAGGATCGGGATATAAAAAGGTTACATAACCAATGATTGTATGATGATGGCGAGCAATAATGATTCTACCTTCAGGCAAGTTGGCAATCTCGATCAATGCTTCTTTTTGCTGTTCAGGTGGACGAAAGGCCGTTAGTTGCTCATGAAAATCAAGTTGTTGCAAGGTCTTGGAGGAGACAGGTCCTTCAATAACAATTGCTCCAACAGCTGTTTTTAGTTCTTTCATATTGTATGTTTGGGAATGTTTCACATGAATCACCACCTTCAAGCAGTCTTATCTGTATTATAATACAAAAAAAACTCTATATTAAAGCGTTTTCAAAAAATTAAATAAAAGAAAAGGAGTTTTTTAAAAAACATAGAATAGGAAATTAAAAGAGATTCTTGTTAATTCGACACTTCTATAACAAAGGTTGTCATATAACAAGGGAGACTATTATCCCAATTCCGACAAATAATTTTTATAAAATTGTGAAAAGTCTATTTTTGTTATATAATAGGTTTGTAAATTTTATACATAAGGGGGAGTTTGTGATGAAGGTGGAAGCGCTTCCTGTAATTGAAGGGGTATACAACTTACAGGACTATGATAAAACGTATCAAACCTTTGACTGGTCACAAGTGGAGAAGGAATTTTCATGGCATGAAACAGGTAAATTAAATGCAGCTTATGAAGCAATTGATAAGCACGCAAACTCTACGCGTAAAAATAAAGTTGCGCTTTACTATCGAGATGCGCAGCGCAATGAAAAATATACATTCAAAGAAATGAAAGAATGGTCAAACAAAGCCGCGAACGTGCTAAAACAAGCAGACGTAGAGAAGGGAGATCGCGTGTTTATCTTTATGCCTCGCTCTCCGGAACTTTATTTTGCATTGTTAGGCGCGGTGAAGCTTGGCGCTATTGTTGGGCCTTTATTTGAAGCGTTCATGGAAGGTGCAGTAAAAGATCGTTTGCAAGACAGTGATGCAAAAGTGTTAATTACGACGCCTGAATTGCTGAGCCGCGTTCCGGTGAAAGATTTGCCAGCTTTGAAACACATTCTCCTGGTAGGGGAAAATGTAGGAGAAGAAGGCATTCAACTAGATTTTCTGAAGCGATTAGAAGCGGCGAATAAAGAGGTGGAAATTGAGTGGGTAGATAGAACAGATGGTATGCTGCTTCATTATACATCAGGTTCAACTGGCAAACCAAAAGGGGTGCTTCACGTTCATAATGCAATGCTTCAGCATTATCAAACCGCTAAGTGGGTGCTCGACTTAAAAGATGACGATGTGTATTGGTGTACAGCAGATCCCGGTTGGGTAACGGGGACTTCCTATGGGATTTTTGGTCCTTGGCTTGCTGGAGCAACCAATGTGATTGTGGGAGGACGATTTAGTCCAGATGCATGGTATCAAGCACTTGAAGATTTTGGCGTAACGGTTTGGTACAGTGCACCTACAGCTTTTCGTATGCTAATGGGTGCTGGTGATGACTTAGTTAAACGCTATGATTTAAGTAATCTCAGACATGTATTAAGTGTGGGAGAACCGTTAAATCCTGAAGTGGTACGCTGGGGAATGAAGGTGTTCCAAAAACGTATTCATGATACGTGGTGGATGACCGAAACTGGAGGTCAGACGATTTGTAATTATCCGTCTATGAAAATTAAGCCAGGGTCTATGGGGAAACCAATTCCAGGTGTACAAGCAGCAATCGTTGACGATCAAGGACAAGAGCTTCCACCTTATCGAATGGGTAACTTAGCAATTAAAAAAGGCTGGCCATCTATGATGCATGCGATTTGGAACAACAAAGAAAAGTATGAGTCATATTTTATGCCAGGTGATTGGTACGTATCAGGTGATTCGGCGTATATGGATGAAGACGGTTATTTTTGGTTCCAAGGCCGAATCGATGATGTTATTATGACGGCAGGAGAACGCGTGGGGCCATTTGAAGTAGAAAGTAAGCTTGTTGAACACCCTGCTGTAGCAGAAGCGGGTGTTATTGGTAAGCCTGACCCTGTGCGTGGGGAAATTATTAAAGCATTTATCGCACTTAGAGATGGGTATGAATCTTCAGATGAACTGATTGAAGATATTCGTCAATTTGTGAAAAAAGGGTTAGCTGCTCATGCAGCCCCACGTGAAATCGAGTTTAAAGATAAGCTACCTAAAACACGAAGCGGTAAAATTATGCGTCGCGTTTTAAAAGCTTGGGAATTAGATTTGCCAACGGGCGATTTGTCAACGATGGAAGACTAAGGAGTAAATGTTTCAATCTTTGTAGGGAAAATAAGTGATTTCTATAAAGTTCAAACAGCCAGCTGTTTGAACTTTTTTTTGGACTTGAATTTTAAAATGAAATCATTCATAATTGTGGGGTGTAAACTTTTAAATAAAATAAACTGCAGTGATAGGAAGAAGTAATACTTGTCTCCCTGTTTAAGAGAGCTGATGGTTGCTGAAAATCAGTACATAGACAAATATGAAATACGTCCTTGAGCATCTTTTGTGAACTTACAGTAGCAAAAGACGGGTAGACCGTTACATCATTTAAGTGGGAAATAATTTATTTCCAAATAGGGTGGTACCGCGATATTTTCGTCCCTTCTTTTTTAAGAAGGGGCGTTTTTTATGTTGTTCAACAACTTGTAACGAGCAATTAGATAAAGGAGAGAATATATAACATGGATATTTTACAAGATCTTGAGTTTCGAGGGCTCATTAACCAACAAACGGATGAAAAAGGTTTAAGTGAACTTTTGAGTAAAGAGTCTGTTCGTTTGTACTGTGGATTCGATCCGACAGCCGACAGCCTTCACATCGGCCACATGCTTCCTGTTTTAATTTTACGTCGCTTTCAACAAGCTGGACATCAACCAATTGCATTAGTTGGTGGAGGTACGGGTCTTATTGGAGATCCAAGCGGTAAAAAAGCAGAGCGTACGTTAAATGAAAAAGAAACGGTTGCCATGTTTAGTGAGCGTATTAAAGGTCAGCTTTCACGCTTCTTAGATTTCGAAGAAGGTGAAAATGCAGCAGTTATTGCAAATAACTATGACTGGATTGGCTCATTAGATGTTATTACATTCCTACGAGATATCGGTAAAAACTTTGGTATTAACTATATGATGGCAAAGGATTCTGTTCAATCTCGTATCGAATCAGGCATTTCATTTACGGAATTTAGCTACATGATTTTACAGTCATACGATTTCTTGAATTTATACCAAACATATAACTGTAAGCTTCAAATTGGCGGCAGCGACCAATGGGGAAATATTACGGCTGGCTTAGAATTAATTCGTAAATCAGAAGAAGATGCAAAAGCATTTGGATTAACAGTTCCGCTTGTAACAAAAGCTGACGGAACGAAGTTCGGTAAAACAGAAGGCGGAGCAATTTGGTTAGACGCTGAAAAAACAAGTCCGTATGAATTCTACCAATTCTGGATTAATACAGATGATCGTGATGTTATAAAATATTTAAAATACTTTACATTCTTATCACACGAAGAAATTAATGAATTAGCAGCTTCTGCAAAAGAAGCTCCTGAAAAACGCGAAGCACAAAAAGCACTAGGGGCAGCGATGACTACGCTTGTACACGGTGAAGAAGCTCTTGAGCAAGCAATTCGTATTTCGCAAGCTTTATTTAGCGGAAGTATTTCAGAGTTAACAGCAGAAGAAATTAAGCAAGGATTCAAGGATGTTCCTTCTTACACGCATACAGGTGAAGATATTGGTTTAATTGATTTACTTGTAGAAAGTAAAATTTCTCCTTCTAAACGTCAAGCACGTGAAGATATTTCAAACGGTGCGATTTACTTAAATGGTGAGCGCGAGCAAGATTTACAAAAAACAGTAGGTGCAGAAGACCGTATTGAAGGTCAATTCACAGTGATTCGTCGAGGCAAGAAAAAATATACGCTTATTCAATACGCATAAAAAAAGGCCGAAAGGCCTTTTTTTATATATATAGACAGTAAAAAAGCCGCTCCATAAGGAACGGCTTTTTACTATTAACGAGAGTAGAACTCTACGATTAGTGCTTCGTTGATTTCAGCAGATAATTCAGAACGCTCTGGTAAGCGAGTGAATGTACCTTCTAATTTCTCAGCGTCTACTGTTAAGTAGTCTGGTACGAAGTTGTTAACTTCAAGCGCTTCTTTCACGATTGAAAGGTTGCGAGATTTTTCGCGAACACCGATCACTTGACCAGGTTGTACACGGTAAGATGGGATGTCAACGCGTTTACCGTCAACTAAAACGTGACCGTGGTTAACTAATTGACGAGCTTGACGACGAGTGCGTGCAAGACCCATACGGTATACTAAGTTATCAAGACGAGCTTCTAAAAGAATCATGAAGTTCTCACCGTGCTTACCAGTTAATTTACCAGCAGCAACGAATAAGTTACGGAATTGACGCTCAGTTACACCATACATGTGGCGTAATTTTTGCTTTTCTTGTAATTGTAAACCGTACTCAGAAATTTTCTTACGTTGACCTGGGCCGTGTGGACCTGGAGCGTAAGGGCGTTTTTCTAATTCTTTACCTGTACCACTTAGAGAAAGACCTAAGCGACGAGAGATTTTCCAACTTGGACCTGTATAACGAGCCATGATGACTCCTCCTTGTTTGTGTTTTTATTTTATGCAAAACAAAAACAGACACATTCTAGCGATATGCTCATTTTGTTTTCATGTACCATCGCTCTAGCAGCAGAGAGTTACACGATACACCATCTTGTTAAAAGAATTGCTACTTCTGTAAAACAATCTTTTAATGAGGAACAAAATGAAAAAACATAAAGAAGATTGTATAAGCTGCAATATTTCACACAACGAGTATTATAGGTGTTTCCTCGTATAAAGTCAAGGAAGATTGAAGATTAAAAGAATGTAAAAGAAAGGATATATTCTTTTGAAGGATGCAAGGAGAAGAAAGAACATAAGAAAACGGTGGTGATGGGCTAATCAAACGTTTGTTTAATAAGCAAAAACCGCTGATATGCAGCGGTTTTTTTGCTTATTCATATTCAAAGAAAAGAAGTGAGTTCTTTGACGAATTCTTCAAGATACTGTTGATCGATTTCATCAAAGCGTTTCTTGATTGGACTGTCAATATCAAGAACACCTAAAAGTTTACCGTCTTTTACCATTGGCACAACGATTTCAGATTGAGAAGCAGCATCACATGCAATGTGGCCAGGGAATGCATGAACATCTTCGATTCGCTCTGTTCTTTGATTTTGAGCTGCTGTACCGCATACGCCTTTTCCAAGTGGAATGCGAACACAAGCCGGCAGCCCCTGGAAAGGACCGAGTACTAACTCGTCGTCTTCCATTAAATAAAAACCTACCCAGTTTACTTCATTTAAAAATTGATTTAGTAAAGCTGAAGCATTTGCTAGATTAGCAATTGTATTGCTTTCTCCTTCTAATAAGGCGCGTAATTGCTTAATTACTAATTCATAATCCTTTTGTTTTGAGCCGCTGTAGTTTTCGACATTAAACAATGTATTCTCCTCCATTCAACATAAGATTTAATGAATTTTTATCAGGAAACGTCAGTTTTAACGCTACTTTGTCGATAAAAGATTACAGGAACTAAAAAGCCTATCACGAATTATGTAGAGAGGCTACTAAAATCCTTTTTAAATACTGTAACGATTTCTACACAATTTTGCAATCATATGTGTTTTGTAAAAATAAATCGAAATGAGGTGTAGATAGATGGCTGTACAGTCAAAAACGAAAGAGAAAATTATTGATGCGGCTGTTTCTCTTTTTAACGTAAAAGGTTTTGATGGTACGTCGGTGCGCGAGATTGCAGGGAAAGCGAAAGTGAACGTAGCGAATATTTCATATTATTTTCATAGCAAAGAAGGATTGCTTGAAAGTTTAGTGATTTCTTATTTTGAAGGTTATATTGGGGTACTGGAGCAAGCATTCCAAGAAATGAAAAAGCTGTCTTCAACAGAAAGTATGATCGTGATGATTCGAGCTATCTTACATTACCAGCACGAAAACAGGCATATTGCCCGGCTTGTATATAGAGAAATCTCTCTTGACACGATTTTAATTCGAGAAGTTATGACTACGTATTTAACTAAGGAAAAATACTACTTAAAAACAATCCTTGAAAGAGGGATGAAAGAAAAGGAGTTTCGAAAGCTGCACGTTTCCTTTACAATCATTGAGCTTAAGGGAATGCTATCTATGCCTTATCTTCATCCTCAGTACCTAAGTGAAGTTCTTCATATATTGCCCCACGAACCGTATTTTGTTCAGCAATATGCGATTGAGCTTGAGCAATGGGTGCACACAACGGTATGTTTGCCATATGAACGGACAAACAAACTGCGCGTTCAATTATCCTAAATGGAGCTCTCCATAGCCTTGGCCTAAATCCTTCGCACAGTGGGCGTCTGACCCATATACGAGAGGGATTTTTTTCTGTTGGGCTGCTTTTACGACAAAGGGAGCTGGATACGCTTCCTTGCACAAAGGCTTAAACAACCCTGCACCATTATAGTCCAAAGCCAGATCTTTCATTTTTATTTCATCGAGTATTGATAAAATAATAGGGGAAAGCGTGTCTTCATATGGAAATTGAGTTTGAAATTTATGTACGAGTGTCATATGCCCAATGCGCTTAGGCTTATAAACGCCTAAATTGGCCTGTACAGAGCGTAATACCGTGTTGTAATACTTATCATATACTTTGCTTACGCTGCCAAATTTCTGTACAATATGTGCAAATACGTCAGAGCTAAAATCTAGGCAGTCATATCCTTCTTCATGTTTTAAGAAGTGGACAGAAAGGATGCTGTCATCGAGATAAGGACCATACTCGTTTAAGAAATCTGTTGTTTCGTGTTCAAATCCTTCAATAAAATCAACTTCCAATCCGATATTAATGCGAATATCGCGCTCAAATTCTTTTTTAACTTGCTGTACGTTTTGAATGTAGCGATCAAGTTTGTCAGGATCCATTCCGCTGTCGCGATCAGGTGTCGGATCACTGAAGCTTTTTGGTAATGGAGCATGCTCTGTAAACGAAATCTCGTCAAAGTTCAGGGAAATCGCCTGTTCAACATATTGGTGCAATGAATCAGGTGAACCGTGTGGGCAAAATGGAGTATGAATATGTTTGTCAACTTTCATAAAAAATGCCTCCTTTTTTCTTCTTTTTCCATTGTAACGACACAAAGTGACTCCATGCCAATATTTTGTATAAAAAAATTTAATTTTTTGCTCAAAAGTTGGACTTTACATGGTATCATAAAAACATTGACGCAAAAAAATTTAAAGGATTAAATTCACCCTTTTTATAAATAAGAAACTTGTCATGTAGAACGCACTGTAAGGGGGCTTAGTATGGAATTCATTATAGCACTAATCATACTTATTATCGGATTAGTTGTGTACGGAATGTTTTCACGTAAAAAGATTTATCAAGAAATTGATCGCCTGGAAACGATCAAAGTCGAATTAGCAAATACGCCAGTTGCAGAGGAAATTTCAAAAGTAAAAGAATTGAACATGACAGGTCAAACTGAAGAGCTATTTGAACGTTGGCGTGAGCAGTGGGATGAAATTATATCAACTAATCTCCCGAAAATTGATAAAGAACTGTTTGAAACGGAAGAAGCAGCAGATAAATACCGATTTAAAAAAGCGAAGCAGTTGTCTATACATATTGATCAAGCCTTAGAACAAACCAAGATAGATATTGAAAACATACTTACTGAACTTCAAAATTTAATTGGTAGCGAACAAGATAATCGATATGATATTGAGGAATTAAATCAGCTTCACCGCCATGTGAAGAAAAAATTGCTCGCACATCGGTATTCCTATGGAAATGCTGAAAAAACGTTAGAATACGCAATTAATACATCTAAAGAGCAGTTTAAAAAATACGAAGAAGAGACGATTAACGGAAACTATCTTCAAGCACGTGAGATTGTTCTTCAATTAAAAACTGATTTAACAGCTATTGATTCGTATTTAGAACAAATTCCTAAAGTGTTAGTTGAGTGTCAGACCACTCTTCCTGTTCAGTTCAATGAACTGCTTGACGGGTTTCGCGAAATGAGTGAGCAGGGATATGTGTTAGATCATCTGCAAGTAGAAGAAACGGTAGAGCTTTTAAAACAAGAAACTGCTGAAATTATTGCAGATATTGAAGAATTATATGTGGAAGAAGCGATTACAAAACTAGATGATGTGAATGAACGCTTAGAGCAATTATATGACTCACTTGAGCATGAGGTTTTCTCCTATCATAAAATGAACCGTGAATCTCATACGGTATCTAACTTCCTTCGTATGCTTCAAGAACGAAACCGTGAACTTCGTGAAGAAACGCTATTTGTACAGCAAAGCTATCATTTTAAAGAGCGCGATTTAGACGTATATTATAAAATGGACCGCGAACTAAAACGATTGACTAACTTGTACTATAATATTTCGGACAAGGTGGCGGAGCACAATTTAGCCTACAGTGTGATCCAAGAAGAACTCGAAGACGTTTCCAAACAGCTTAACCAATTGAAAGAATCTCAGGAATCCTATAGCGATATGCTACAAGCTCTTCGCAAAGATGAGCTCTCAGCTAAGGACAAAATAGAAGAACTGAAATCTCAGTTGATTGAAGCACGACGCCTTATTCAAAAAAGCAACCTTCCTGGTGTTCCTGAAGAATATAAAGTGCAGCTTGAAAAAACGGTTCATATCTTAAATGAAGTAACCGCTAAGCTGAAAGAAAAACCGCTTAATATTCAAGCTGTTCAATCTTTACTTGAAGATGCTGTTGGTTTTGTTCAGGATACATTTGATGAAACAGAGGCAATGTTAGAAGAAGCGCGACTCGTTGAAAGAGTGATTCAATATGGTAACCGTTATAGAAGTACTCATCATTCGATTGCACAGTCTTTAGAAGAAGCAGAAGAAGCATTTCGTCATTACGAATACAAAGAAGCATTAAAACAGGCATCTGCAGCTATTGAGCAAGTAGATCCTGGTGCGCTGGATCGTATACAGCGTATTGTATCTTCACAGAGTTAAAAAGCTCGTGTCCAAAGGACACGAGCTTTTTTATGATGCTTTTCTTTGCATACTATCTCGTATCTCTTTCAATGCTAATGGTATAGTCTATAAATACGGCAGCAACTGTTAGGATAAGCAAGGGGAGACCTTGCTTATAAAGTGGCAAATAGCTTTGAAAAGATCGTCTATCCTTGTTATGATTACTAAGGCAAAACCTAATTTAAAAAAGTATCAAGGTATGTTATGATAATACGTTGTTCCGAAAAAATGAAGAAGGGAGCGCGCATCCTTGATTTATTTAGATAATAGCGCTACAACAAAACCCTATAATGAAGTCATACAATCTTTTACTAAAGTAGCTACAACTTATTATGGCAATCCATCCTCCCTCCATCAATTTGGCGTACAGGCGGAGAATTTGTTGAGCCGTTCGCGTGAGCAAGTAGCAGAATTGCTGCATGTAACGTCAAATGAAATTATTTTTACATCTGGAGGAACGGAAGGGAATAATTTGGCTATTAAAGGCGTAGCGATGCAATATAAAAGCCGAGGTCAGCATATCATTACGACAAATATTGAACATGATTCTGTTCATGAACCATTCAAGCAGTTAGAAGCCCTAGGATTTAACGTTACGTATGTTCCGGTAGATTCCAGTGGATTTGTATCACCTGCGGCTATTGAATCAGCTATTACGGATGAAACCATTTTAGTATCTGTTATGCATGTAAATAATGAAATTGGCACCATTCAGCCAATTGAAGAAATTGGACAGATGCTGACGAACTATTCGAAGGTGCTTTTTCATGTCGATGATGTGCAGGGGATTGGAAAAGTTCCGCTTTCTTTAGCGGATCATAAAATTGATTTATGCACATTATCAGGACACAAAATTCACGGCTTAAAAGGGACGGGAATTTTATATAAACGAAATGGAGTTCAGCTTCATCCGTTGCTTAGCGGAGGCTCTCAGGAAATGCAGCATCGATCAGGCACGGAAAATGTGCCGGGAATCGTAGCATTTGCTAAAGCACTTCGTTTAACACTTGAACATGCTGCTCAAAATCAGCAAAAAATGCGGAAAATAAAAGCAGAACTGATGGACAAACTTTCTGCTCACGAAAGAATCACGATGAATACGCCGAATGAGCATTCGGCACCTCATATTATAAATTTTACAGCACAAGGTATTAAAGGTGAGGTTTTTGTTCACGCTCTTGAAGAAAAAGGAGTGTTTGTATCCACTACATCTGCTTGCTCATCAAAGCGAAAAAAGCCAAGCAAAACGCTTTTAGCTATCGGTAAAAATTACGAAGAAGCCGATCAGTCCATTCGATTGAGCTTGTCAGGATTAAATGATTATAATGAAGTAACGCCCATTGTAAATGCTATTTTCACAGTAATTGAAGATCTAAAGAAAGTAATGAGGTAAAAGATTATGATATATAACCATATTTTAATTCGGTACGGAGAAATCTCAACCAAAGGACAAAATAGAAAAAAATTTGTTGCTCAGCTAAGAAAAAATATTGTAACGGCTCTTAGTGCATTCCAAAATATTCACGTGAAATACACAAGAGACCGCATGTATATTCACTTAAACGGTGAAAATCACGAGCCTATTATCGAACGTCTTCAGCAAATCTTTGGTATTCAAAGCTTTAGTTTAGCATTAAAAGTTGAAAATGAGCTTGAAGCGATTCAAGAAGCAGCGTTAGAAGCAATGAAAGAATTTGATATAGAAGGAAAAACATTCAAAGTATCTACTCGAAGAGCGTATAAACAATTTCCTCTTGATACAAACGAATTAAATTATGCAGTAGGAAGTCATATTCTACGAAATACAGAGCATCTACAGGTAAACGTAAAAGAACCAAGCGTAAATGTACGAGTAGAAGTGAGAAGTGAAGCAACGTATATTACATGTTTTGATTATCGCGGAGCAGGAGGTCTTCCAGTTGGTACGAGTGGAAAAGCGATGCTGATGCTTTCTGGAGGAATTGACAGCCCGGTTGCAGGATACTTAGCTATGAAGCGCGGTTTAGAAATAGAGGCGGTTCATTTTTACAGTCCGCCTTTTACAAGTGAACGTTCTAAGCAAAAAGTCATCGATTTAACGCAAAAATTAACGGCTTATCACGAAAAAGTAAAGCTTCACATTGTACCGTTTACAGCTGTACAGCAAGCGATTCAAAAGCAAATTCCAGAGAATTATACCATGACCTCTACACGTCGTATGATGCTTCGAATTACGGACCTTATTCGTGAAAAAAATGAATCATTAGCTATCGTAACTGGCGACAGCTTAGGACAAGTAGCTAGTCAAACGGTTGAGAGCATGTATGCGATTAATGAAGTGACTAATACGCCAATTTTGCGTCCGCTTGTAACAATGGACAAAACAGAGATTGTTGAAATTGCCCGCAAAATTGATACACATGAAATTTCGAATCGACCGTATGAAGACTGCTGTACAATCTTTACGCCAAGCTCACCAAAAACGAAGCCAAAGCGTGAAAAAATAAATCGATACGAACAATTTTATGATTTTGAAACATTAATTCAAGAAGCGGTAAATAATGTAGAAACGCTTGAGATGACAGCTTCTTCGGCTACAAATACCGCAGACAGCGTAGAAGATTTGTTTTAAAAGTTAAATTTCATAAAATTACCAAAAAAATAATGTATGATGCCATGTGTTTTGACACAATCTATATTCAACAAGGAGGTGAAAACACATGGCAAACACAAACAAATTAGTAGCTCCTGGTTCAGCAGCTGCTATCGACCAAATGAAATACGAAATCGCTTCTGAATTCGGTGTAAATCTTGGACCAGAAGCAACAGCTCGCGCTAACGGATCTGTTGGTGGAGAAATCACTAAACGCTTAGTTCAAATGGCTGAGCAACAACTTGGTGGTAAATAAGTCATATTAATTAAATAATGATGGCTAAAAAGAGTGGGGGAAACCTCACTCTTTTGTCTTGTTTGTTTTGTCACGTATAATAGAGACAAGATCAAGCTTTATAAAGTAAAGGAGATGTTGGCGATGGGGACTTTATTTTACGGCGGCAAAATATATACGATGCTAAAAGAGGGTGAACATGTAGAAAGCGTATATGTAGAAAAAGGATTCATTAAAGATATAGGCGCAGAAAAAGATCTAAGAATCAAATGGGGTGCTGAGATTAACAAAGAAGTACACCTCAAAGGATATCCAATGTATCCGGGCTTTGTAGATAGCCATCTTCATTTAATTGGTCACGGTGAAAAGCTACTTAGGCTTGATTTGTCTCAAGCTACTTCTAGGGAAGACGTGCTGATGCGCGTTCGACAAAAAGTAGAGAGTACACCAAAAGGAGAATGGGTAATTGGAGAAGGGTGGGATGAAAATCAGTGGGAAGATTCCTCTTTGATTCAGTATCAAGATCTTGATCAACTTTCAACTGAACATCCGATTATGTTGAAGCGAGTCTGTCGTCACGGATTAGTAGTAAACGGGACTGCTCTTAAAATAGCCGGGATTACAGCTGAAACACGTGACCCGGAAGGAGGTATTATCCAGAGGGATGAAGCAGGAAATCCTACCGGTTTTTTGGCTGATCAAGCGCAAGAATTAGTAACGGGTCATATTCCTCAAGTATCAGAAGCATACATTCGACAAGCTCTTTCAGTAGCCATTAAAGATTGTGTTCAGCACGGATTGACGGGTGGACATACGGAAGATTTAAATTATTATGGAGGCTTTTTGCGTGCATATCAAGCATTTCAAGACGTTATTCATAAAGAAAAGCAGCTGTTTCGTGCTCATTTACTTGTTCATCATGAAGCAGTAGATGATATGTATACATACCTTGAAAAAAAGAAAGACACATCTGCTTTTATTGAAATAGGGCCAATGAAAATTTTTGCTGATGGTTCTCTCGGCAGTCAATCTGCTCTTTTAAGCTTTCCATACAAAAGCGACCCATCTACAAGAGGTATAGCTATTCAATCACTAGATGAATTAAAACAGCTAGTGAGAAAAGCAAGAGAATTGGGCATGACGGTTGCAATTCATGCGATTGGTGATTTAGCGTTTCAATATGTAGTAGAAAGCATCGAACAATATCCTCCTCAAACAGGGCAAAGAGATCGTATTATTCATGCGCAAATTCTACGAAAAGATTTAGTTGAGCGTGTAAAAAAGCTCCCGGTTGTATTGGATATTCAGCCTCGGTTTTTAGCCAGTGATTTTCCATGGGTCATTGAAAAAATTGGAGAAGAGCATTTGGACTATTGCTATGCGTGGAAAACGTTATTGGACGAGGGCGTTATGTGTGCAGGCGGATCGGATGCGCCTATTGAACCTATCAATCCCATGTTAACAATTCATGCAGCAGTTTCTAGAAAAACTTCTCCAAATAGCTCGGTCGTTTACATACCGTCTGAGCGACTTACAGTATTTGAAGCTGTTCAGCTGTTTACTTTAGGAAGCGCGCAGGCCATTTATCAAGAGGACAAAAAAGGATATGTTCAAAAAGGCTATGTAGCTGATTTTACCGTATTAGAAAGAGATCTGTTTAAGATACATGTAGATGATATCCCATCGGTACAGGTGCAGATGACTGCTATTAATGGAGAAATTGTATATCAAAAATAAAAAGCGCCCTTGGGCGCTTTTTATTATAGAAATGTACGCTTAACTCGTTGCCAGAAAGAGTTATCTTTCAGTTTAACCGTTTTAATTTGACGGTCGCTTAAACGAATTTGAACTTGATCAACTTGGCGTGCATTTAATGCTTCGTTATCTATTCCAATAATTGGACTGTGGTTGTTGTCATTGGATAGCTTTAAAGTGAGCGTATGCTCAGCGCTTAGGATGAATGAAGATCCTAATGTACGATAGTTATTATTATTTAACGATGCCAATTCGCTGACTTGCATACAAGGAATTAACGGATCAACTACGGCTCCACTTACCGATTTAGTATAAGCCGTACTGCCTGTTGGTGTTGAAATAATCATCCCATCCCCACGGAATGTTTCAAAGTGATTTTCATTAATAAAAACATCTAGACTGAGTGTTTTTATCACACCTGATCGAATCGAACATTCATTTAAGCAATAAAAAGAAGTTCCTTGATCAATTTTAGTTTGTAAAACGGGAAATCGACGTACTTCTATATTTTCTGTCGTAATAGCTTCAATCATTTTATCCGTTTCATCGATATGAAAATCGCAGTAAAAACTTAGTTGATCTGAAGTTGTGACACCAGCATATAAGCAGTCATCTCGAAAGCCAGATTGACGGACAGCCTGTAAGAAAGCGCCGTCACCGCCAATACTTACAATGATGTTAGCGCTGTCGAAATGATCTACTACTTGAAAGTCATATTGTTTTGCAAGTTCAATAAGTGGACTTACAAGCGCCTTTGTTTCCTGGTTTTTTGGATGAAAGAAATAAACGTTGCGACGATTTGGCATAGATAGTTCCCCCTTGTTTGTCTGATATGTAAAATATTAGCGATAAAGTAAACTTTTTAAAAAAAGTTTGTTACAATAATTATAGCATTATTGCTTTAAGAATTAAAAGAATAATCTTTTAATTCTGACACCTAAAAAGGAGGATTTTCATGAACAAAAAAAGGTGGATTGCTCTTTTAATTGCGGCCTGCTTATTCATTTTTTCTGCGATTGTTAATATTGGTTTTTCAGTCAAAGAAGAAAAAGATGACGGTCTGGCAGGCATCTTTGGAGGAGACGACAGTGAACTATCAGAAACAGTTATCGAAAAAGGGAATGCAGCTAAGAAAATTGCAGTGCTAGAGGTCAATGGAACGATTCAAGATACAGGAAGCGGTTCCTCTCCGCTTATGTCCCAAAATGGTTATAACCATCAAGCATTTTTAAAGCAGCTAGAGGCTGCAAAAAATGATAAGGCAGTTAAAGGAGTCATTATTAAGGTGAATTCACCGGGCGGCGGCGTCGTTGAAAGTGCTGAAATACATAAAAAAATTGAAGAGCTGAAGAAAGAAACGAAAAAGCCAGTGTATATTTCAATGGGATCAATGGCTGCTTCAGGAGGCTATTACATTTCAACAGCTGCTAATAAAATCTATGCAATCCCGGATACTTTAACAGGTTCACTAGGGGTAATTATGCAAAGCGTTAACTATGGCAAGCTGGCTGATAAACTAGGAGTAGAATCTGTCGTGATTAAAAGTGGGGCTCATAAAGATATTATGTCTCCAACAAGAGAAATGACCGGAGAAGAAAAAGAAATTATGCAAACACTTGTAGACAACTCGTACGATGGTTTCGTCAATGTTATCTCTGAGGGACGTCACTTGTCTAAAGAAAAAGTGCGTTCTATCGCAGATGGACGAGTGTACGATGGACGTCAGGCTAAAGAGCTGAAGCTGGTCGATCAACTAGGGTATTTTGAAGATGCGGTAACAGGAATGGAGAAAGATTATAAGTTAAAAGGTGCACAAGTAATTCAATACAATCAAGGATTCGGACTGCCTTCTTGGCTTTCAATGAGCATGCAAAAAGTAATAGGTGGAGATGAACAAGTCACTGCAATGTTAAAAACATTTGCGCAGCCAAGCTCTCCGCGCCTGATGTATTTATATGCAGAATAGAGGTGGGAACATGGAAAATCAGTCTCATTCAACCGAATCAAACGACAATATAAAACATGAGCCAGCTGTAAGTACTCCAATAGGTAGTGAATTCCATTATGCAGGATTTTGGATGCGCTTTTGGGCATACCTTTTAGATCTAGCCGTGGTAGCTAGCTTGAACTCTCTGCTGATCAAGCCCATTTTCCATTTAGCAGGTATTTCTCGAGGAGATGGATTTTTTTCTCCCTATACGATTGTAACGGTTATTATCTTTTATGGTTATTTTGTTTTAATGACCAAGTATTTTGGCCAAACGCTTGGAAAAATGGTGTTTGGGCTTAAAGTAGTATCGCTGAAAGACTCCACTTTAACTTGGCCTGTTGTGCTGTTTCGTGAAGGAGTTGGACGTTATATTTCTAAAACGGTTTTTTTGCTTGGCTATTTATTAGTTGCGTTTTTACCTAAGAAGCAAGGAGCTCATGATTACTACGCAGATACAACTGTTATACATGAAGGTACAATCAGCAGATAATAAAAAGAGGCTGGAACAAAAGGATTTTAGACGAAGTGAATAACGAACCACTGATCAAGACTTTTGATTAGTGGTTCTTTTTTTTTGGTTATGGTAAACGCAGGTTTCATTTGTTTAGATTCTTCTAGAAGTTGATTGGATTCATTTCGTTATGTCTCAACCTCTTTTTATTGTTTTCATAAGGTTTAATATTCTGTGTTTTGGAGATAATGTGAAGCTAAGAAGGAGTGAAGGATGTGCTATGGCTTTTATGGATATTGCTAGCACTTTTAATTGTTATTGTACTTATTGTATGGACAAAAATCACGCTATTTGTAGATCTTCACCATGTCCGAGATAACGATTATTACAGAGTGAGACTCAGGGCTTGGTTTGGTCTTATTCGCTATACATATGAAATTCCGGTAGTGAAAGTGAAAAAAGATTCTCCTCGTTTGCTTGTTGAAAAGAAGAAAGGAATGGGTGATCAAGGAAAAGAAGACGAGAATTCATGGAGTGATTATTCTGTAGAAGACGGGCTAAGCATGTTAGAAAATGCGAAGCAATTCCTTGAACAGGTAGTCGGTTTTCATAAAATTTTTCGTCGTTTCTTACAGAAAGTGACGGTAAGTGATATTAGATGGCACAGCCGTTTCGGTTTAGGTGATGCTGCGTTAACAGGCGTACTTACCGGCGCTGTATGGTCTGCAAAGGGGGGCATAGTTGGTATAATCAGCCGTTATATGAAATTAAAAGATATGCCTGTCATGAGCGTTACTCCTGTATTTCAACATCTTTGGTCAGAAACGGTATTTGAGTGCATAATTTCTTTTCGAGTTGGTCAAGCTATTCTAGTAGGTTTACGGACCTTGAGATATTGGCGGCATACGTCCAAAAAGCGTCGCAAAAGATGGAAGTCGTCAAATAAGAACAAGACACACTCTGTGAAAACATAAGGAGGTTATCTTAATGGCAGA
Organism: Priestia sp. FW507-14D1A; assembly: GCF_058781295.1. NCBI lineage: Bacteria > Bacillati > Bacillota > Bacilli > Caryophanales > Bacillaceae > Priestia > Priestia sp. FW507-14D1A. Next base: position 1,465,607 of record NZ_JBYSWQ010000001.1, on the reverse strand, counting down.
ACATCCAATTAAAAGTTTAATGTCGACAGCTATGGAAAATTTAAAGGAAATGATTGATGTCAATACAATCATTGGTGATCCTGTAGAAACACCTGATGGCAGTGTTATTTTAACTGTCTCAAAAGTCGGTTTTGGTTTTGCAGCGGGCGGAAGCGAGTTTGGAGTAGAAGGACATGCACCATCTTCTCCAGGACAGCACCAGCAAGAATCAGCTCATCCGTTTGGCGGAGGTAGCGGTGGCGGTGTATCGATTACGCCAATCGCCTTTTTAATTGTGAGTGGAAGCGGAATTAAAATGCTTCATCTTAACGAAAGTACACATTTATATGAAAAGATTCTAGATACAGCACCTCAAGCGATTGAACGCGTGCAGCAAATGTTCAAGCGCAACAATCATCAGCAGGATCAGCACAATCAACAAAGTCAGCATCATGACAGTTCAAATGATTTTAACTTGTAGAAATAATATAAAGCTTTGCTTGCTTCTTTAAACGGTAAAAGAAGCAGGCGAAGTCTTTTTTTTTTGCGCTTATTTTTTAGGATACAGCTCCATGTTTTGTATGTCATTTAATTGCAATATAGAGACAGACAAGCTAATATGAACAGTGTACATACTTATTTAAAGGAGGAATTATTCGTGACTAAATTTAAAGGTAACGATGTAACATTATTAGGAAATCAAGTAAAGGTTGGAGACAAGGCGCCAAACTTTACGGTTTTAGCAAATGATTTATCAGAAGTAACGCTTGACAGCACAAAGGGTTCTGTTCGCCTAATTAGTGTAGTTCCTTCTATTGATACTGGAGTTTGTGATGCGCAAACTCGTCGCTTCAACGAAGAAGCAGCTAAATTAGATAACGTAAAAGTATTAACAGTAAGCGTAGATTTACCGTTTGCTCAAAAGCGCTGGTGTGGTGCTAATGGCATTGATAATGTTCAAACTTTATCTGACCACCGCGACTTATCATTCGGAGAGGCATATGGTGTAGCTATTCAAGAATTACGCTTATTAGCTCGTTCAATCTTTGTAGTAGACTCAAATGACAACGTAACGTATGTTGAGTACTTACCAGAAGTAACTGAGCATCCGAACTACGAAGCAGCAATCGAAGCAGCTAAAACAGCTAAGTAAGATTGTCAGTGGCGTTCGGCAGAAGGCGGAAAACAATGTTTTTCGCCTTCTTTGTGTTTTAAGAAGTTTTTATGATAAAATATGATGTTCCAAATAGGACGTTTACTCATTTATATAGATATTATTTCATTACACAGGAGGCAGAATATGAGTCAGTTAGCTAGTATGGAAAAGCTATTTGGTGTAATTGATCAAACAGCTATTATTTTAAGAAAAGAACTAAACTGCGTATATTTAGAAGCAGTAGCTGAAACGGGAGAAAATTTGTTTCAAGGAACTATTTTACAAGAAGAGCTAGATGAGGTAACTAAAAAACGTTTAAAAAAAGAATACGATTCAATCACGCTTGATCATTTTGAAAAAGAAACGATTCGAAAAGCGTATCAGCTGGCTATTTTAAAAGGCATGAAAGAAGCAGTTCAGCCTAACCATCAAATGACGCCTGATGCTGTAGGACTATTTGTCAGCTATCTAGTTGGGAAGTTCATGTCAGGAAAAGATAAATATACGCTTTTAGATCCCGCAGTAGGAGCAGGGAATTTATTAACAACCATTTTAAACACACACGCTGCGTCAATTGAACACGTATACGGTGTAGACGTGGATGATTTATTACTTCAATTAACATATGTAAATGCAAATTTACAGAAGCACGGCGTTCAATTATTCAATCAAGACAGCTTACAGCCGCTTTTTATTGATCCTGTGGATTTAGTTGTCTGTGACCTGCCGGTTGGTTATTATCCAAACGACGAAGGGGCAAAAGAGTATAAGGTAAGAGCTGAAGAAGGTCACACTTATGCTCATCACTTATTTATTGAACAAAGCTTGCGCCATGTAAAAGACGGAGGATACGTAGTGGCTCTTATTCCAAATAACTTGTTTGAATCTGAACAGTCTCATTTATTACAGCCGCTCTTAAAAGAGGAAGCAATCGTGCAAGGGATTATTCAGCTGCCGCTTTCAATGTTCAAACAAGAGCAGGCTGCTAAAAGTATTATGGTTCTTCAAAAACAGGGAGAAGGAGTAACAGCACCTGAAAACGCGCTGCTTGTGAATTTGCCGAAGTTCAGCAATCGAGAAGCAATGAGTGATATTATGGCTCAAATGGACCAATGGTTCCGAGTGAATAAAAAGTAAGTCTTTTTCGAAAATAATGAATATTTATCGGTAGCGTTTTCATGATGTATAGCTCTTGAAATCTATTGTCGTGAATGATTAAATGAATAAGGATAGAAATCGTGTCGAAATGCATAGAATATTGTAGAGATTACACTTTTATGTTCTGTTCGTTATGTTTATGATGCACGTATAATAAAGAAGGAGCTGTTTTTTTATGTCAAAAATCATGGCAATCAACGCCGGCAGTTCTTCACTTAAGTTTCAATTATTTGAAATGCCAAGTGAGACGGTATTAACAAAAGGTTTAGTAGAACGAATTGGTTTAGATAACGCTGTTTTCACGATCTCGGTAAATGGTGAAAAACAAACGGATATTACAGAAATCCCTGACCATGCTGTTGCAGTTAAAATTTTAGTTGAAAAGTTACTTTCTCAAAACATCATTCAATCATACGATGAAATCACTGGTGTAGGTCACCGTGTAGTACACGGCGGAGAGAAATTTGCTGATTCTGTTTTAATCACAGATGAAACACTAGCGGAAATTGAAGCTTTATCTGATTTAGCACCGCTTCACAACCCAGCAAACATTGTGGGAATTAAAGCGTTCCAAGATATTCTTCCAAATGTTCCAGCTGTAGCAGTCTTCGATACAGCATTCCATCAAACAATGCCAGAAAAATCATTCTTGTACAGCTTACCGTACGAGTACTATGAAAAGTATGGCGTTCGTAAATACGGTTTCCACGGCACATCTCATAAATATGTTTCTGAGCGTGCAGCTGAGCTTCTTGGCCGTCCAATCGAACAATTGCGCTTAATTTCTTGTCACTTAGGTAACGGTGCAAGTATCGCTGCAATTGAAGGCGGCAAGTCAATTGATACATCAATGGGCTTCACACCATTAGCTGGTGTAGCAATGGGAACTCGTTCAGGTAACATTGACCCTGCATTAATTCCATTTATTATGGAGAAAACAGGAAAAACTGCTGACGAAGTATTAAATGTATTAAATAAAGAAAGTGGTCTTTTAGGTGTATCTGGTATTTCTAGTGACCTACGCGATCTAATCAAAGCAAGCGCTGAAGGCAATGAACGCGCTGAAACAGCACTTGAAGTATTTGCTAGCCGTATTCATAAATATATCGGTTCTTATGCTGCTCGTATGTCTGGTGTAGATGCAATCATCTTCACAGCAGGTATTGGAGAAAACAGTGATGTTGTACGTGCTCGCGTTCTTCGCGGTTTAGAGTTCATGGGCGTTTATTGGGATCCAGCTTTAAATAGTGTACAAGGAGAAGAAGCATTTATTAGCTACCCTCATTCTCCAGTTAAAGTTATGGTTATTCCTACGGACGAAGAAGTTATGATTGCACGTGACGTTACTCGTTTAGCGAATATTTAAGTTCATAAAGTGCCTCTTCAATGCATGAATTCTTATAAATTGTCAGGCAAACTAACGAAAAGCTGATTTCCTTGTTAGGAAATCAGCTTTTTTATATAGCGTCAGTAGCTGACGGTTAAAAGAAGGTTTACAACGTATAGAAGAAAGAAATAATATAGGAAGCAAAATGTAACGGATGTATTATTTGTTATAATAAAAATAAAACTACTTATTTCTTGAAAGGGTGACATGATGATACTAACGAATCGCGAAGAACAGCTTTTAGAAGAAATCTATAAATGGGAAGAGAGCTTACAGAGTGTAGAAGCAACTGAGATGGAGTTATTATACGAAGAGTGGTTAGAAAAAGGGCTTAACTTAATTCCAACTTCTGTTCGCGAGACCTATTTACATAAAATTGATGAGGGACTCTTTCAGTTAACTGCATTAATTCAAGGTACGGAAATGCAAACTCAAGCGACGAAACGAATTATTGAAACTGCTCGTGTATTCAAAGAGGATATCACAGATCTGTCAGAAATGAATTCCCTTCAAGTAGATCAGCTTTCTTATATATGCGAACAGCAAATGGCCAAGCTTCGATTGTATGCGCTGAGTCAAGGAGCACTTTCAGGAACCGGACAATCGCTGCTGGTCGGTATTGATATACCTGCTGTTTTATGCATGAATATTCAAGCGGTGCAACAGGCAGCAATGAGCTATGGCTATCATATCCAGACTCCTTCAGAGCTGATGCTAACGCTAAAAGTTTTCCATGCAGCAACGCTACCTAGACACCTTCAGGCTGAGGGGTGGCATCAATTAAAGAGTGAGTTAAGCCAAGAATTTGACCCGTATTTTTATGAAGGTGTTGATCAAATTGTAGATAAAACGTGGCTGCAAAAAATCGTTGTGCAAATCGGGAAAACGCTAGCTATATTGGCTGCAAAAAGAAAAGTTTACAATCGTTTGCCAGTGGTGAGTATGATGGTTGGCGGAGGTATGAATTACCGAATGGCCAAGCAAGTGACAGATTATGCAAAGCGCTTTTATCAATACCGCTATTTGCTGGATAAGAAAAACGAGTCTCATTAATTTTTCATGAGACTCGTTTTTTTTGTCTATCCGTGAACATTTTTTGATATTTCCTCATTTGTTCGATACCAAATCCACAAATCATTAATAATAGAAGCAAGCTCTCCTATCTCGCTATTTAATTCACAGGAGCGGATAAAATTAGTCTCATCTTCTAACGCCGCTTGTTTTTGATTAATACTCGTTTCTAAAGATTGAATTTTGTCTGGAATCTGCCCCCGAATGGATTCCCATGTTAGGAGAATATCCTGCTGAACTTTTTCAGAATAGAATGTCCATTCTCTTTCAAGAGCAGGAATTTTTATACCGAGTCTGTTGTCATAAGTAAAAAAGTGCTCCATTTTTTCACCTCTTCCCTTCCATTTTATACAATGACAAAAGCCAGAGCTACTGTAAGTGAAAAATAAATCATTTATACTTGGTTTATGCATATAAATATACACAGTATGTAAGAAAGGAATATTCATTCGTGTTTATTTTTACAGTATTTTAAGAGATTTTACCCTGTTAAATTAAAATAAATGTGAATTTATATACTTTTTTTTGAATAACTATTGAAAATAGATTAAAAAGTTGTTAAAGTAATAGTAGATTAAATGAATAAAAATTAAAACGGTTGTATTAATATATATATAATTTGTAGGAGGAATAGATAATGAGTAATCCAAAAGTTGTTTTAGCATATTCCGGAGGTTTAGATACGTCAGTTGCAATTAAATGGTTACAGGAAAAAGGGTACGATGTGGTAGCTTGCTGTTTAGATGTAGGCGAAGGAAAAGATTTAAAATTCGTTAAAGAAAAGGCCTTAACAGTTGGAGCGGTATCATCATATGTGATTGATGCAAAAGAAGAATATGCCAATACATTTGCGTTAGCAGCACTTCAAGCACACACATTATATGAAGGAAAATATCCATTAGTATCTGCACTATCTAGACCGCTAATCGCTAAAAAGCTTGTAGAAGTAGCGGAACAAGAAAATGCAGTAGCTGTCGCACATGGATGTACGGGAAAAGGAAATGACCAAGTGCGTTTCGAAGTATCAATTAAAGCATTAAATCCACATTTAGAAGTTTTAGCTCCTGTTCGTGACTGGAAATGGTCTCGTGAAGAAGAAATCGAGTATGCAAAAGAAAAGAATATTCCAATTCCAATTAACTTAGACAGCCCATTTTCAATTGACCAAAACTTATGGGGAAGAAGTAATGAGTGTGGCGTTCTTGAAGATCCTTGGGCAGCTCCACCTGAAGAAGCATATGACCTAACGGCTTCTCTTGAAAACACTCCGGACACAGCGGATGTAGTGGAAATTGAATTCGTTGAAGGTGTTCCCGTATCATTAAACGGTCAATCTTACACGCTAGCTCAGTTAATTCTAGAATTGAACGAAATTGCAGGTAAGCACGGAGTCGGACGTATTGACCATGTAGAAAACCGTCTTGTGGGAATTAAATCACGTGAAGTATATGAGTGTCCAGCTGCTATGACATTAATTAAAGCGCACAAAGAGCTTGAAGATTTAACATTAGTGAAAGAAGTAGCGCACTTCAAACCAGTAATTGAGAAAAAATTAACAGAAGTTATCTATGAAGGTTTATGGTTCTCTCCATTAACAAATTCACTGCTTGCATTCTTAAAAGATACGCAGCAATATGTGAACGGAACAGTGAGAGTAAAACTATTTAAAGGGCATGCTATCGTAGAGGGACGTAAATCTCCTAATTCTTTATACAATGAAAAACTTGCAACATATACAAAAGAAGATGAATTTGATCACAATGCAGCAGTTGGTTTCATCTCATTATGGGGACTTCCAACACAAGTGAGCAGCATGGTAAATCAAAAGAAGGTGACAACGGTATGACCAAACTTTGGGGAGGGCGTTTTACGAAACGCCCTGAACAATGGATTGACGAGTTCGGTGCGTCGATTTCATTTGATCAGCATCTTGTAGAAGAAGATATTGAAGGCAGTTTAGCACATGTAACAATGCTTGAGAAATGCAGTATTCTTTCTGGAGATGAAGCGTCACAAATTAAAAAAGGCCTTCAAACACTGCTTGAAAAAGCTAAGAAGAAAGAATTAACATTTTCTGCTCAATATGAAGATATTCATTTGAATTTAGAAAAGTTATTAATTGATGAAATTGGTCCGGTTGGAGGAAAGCTTCATACGGGTCGAAGCCGTAATGATCAAGTTGCTACAGATATGCACTTATATTTAAAAAAGCATGTTCAGCAAATTGTAGGGCTGATTGAAAATCTAGAAGATGTACTGCTTACAAAAGCAGATCAGCATGTTGAAACCATTTTTCCAGGCTACACACATTTACAGCGCGCGCAGCCGGTTTCTTTTGCTCATCATTTAATGGCTTATGTTTCAATGTTCAAGCGCGATGCTGAACGTTATGCGGAATCACTGAAGCGTATTGATTTATCTCCTTTAGGAGCAGGAGCTTTAGCTGGTACGACATTCCCAATTGATCGTCACTATAGCGCGGAGCTTCTAGGCTTTAATGGGATTTATCAGAACAGTATGGATGCTGTGAGCGATCGTGACTTTATTTTAGAGTTTTTAAGCAACAGTTCTATTTTAATGATGCATTTATCTCGTTTTTGTGAAGAGTTAATTTTATGGTCTAGTCAAGAATTTCAATTTATTGAAATGGATGATACGTACGCAACGGGCAGCAGTATTATGCCTCAAAAGAAAAATCCTGATATGGCGGAGTTAATTCGTGGTAAAACAGGACGAGTATATGGTCATTTATTTAGCTTATTGACTGTGTTAAAAGGCACGCCTTTAACATACAACAAAGACTTGCAAGAAGATAAAGAAGGCATGTTCGATACGGTTACAACGATTGAAGGATGTTTGACCATTTTTGCTGGCATGATCGAAACAATGACAGTAAAAACAAATGTTATGGAAAAAGCTACGAAACAAGATTTTTCAAATGCAACGGAATTAGCTGACTATCTTGCTTCAAAAGGTATGCCGTTTCGTGAAGCACATGAAGTGGTTGGGAAACTGGTTCTCGTTTGTATTCAGAAAAATATCTACCTAATGGATTTGCCTCTTGAGCAATATAAGGAAGCGTCAGATTTATTCGAGGAAGACATCTATCATGTATTAAGTCCAAAAACAGCTGTTAATCGCCGCAATAGCGCGGGAGGAACAGGATTTGAACAAGTAAAAAAAGCAATTCAGCTAGCTAAAGATGAATTGCATGAAAAAACATCGATATAAAAAAGTTATCAAAACGTCCGCAGAAAAATCTGCGGGCGTTTTTTGATGTGAGATAAATGGTATAACTAGAGCATTTAAGAAGAAAATAGAAAAGATCATGTAAGGGATTATGAAGTAAAGTTCACACTCGTAAAGAAAATAAAGTGAAAAAGGAGAAGTGACATATGAAAGACAAAAAACATCCGCAGCATGTATATGAATATGATTTCGAAGGAGAAAAAGAGACATCAAGACAGCTAATGGATTCTTATTCAAGCGGCGTCATTGGCGATGCTATGGCTTCTGTAGTCGAAAATCCAGAAGCACAGAGTGATAACGAACTATATGAATAACTAGATGCATATACTGTATATAGACTAAGAAAAGCAGGATTATGCTGAGCTCTATCGAAAGGTAACGTCATAGTAAATCCGGTTTTCTAAAGGATTTGGTGTGGCGTTCTTTTTTCAGTTAATCACTGATATAAGAAAAGAGGGATAAAGGTGAAAATTGGAGTGCCGAAAGAAGTAAAAAACAATGAAAATCGCGTGGCTATTACTCCAGCTGGTGTTACAGCTTTAGTTAACGGTGGGCATGATGTATATATTGAAACACAGGCCGGAGAAGGCTCTGGATTCCATGATGAAGATTACACAAATGCAGGAGCTTCTATTGTAAATACTGCAAAAGAAGCGTGGGATGCTGAAATGGTTATGAAAGTAAAAGAACCGATTTCAGAAGAATACGGATATTTTCGTGAAGGACTTATTTTGTTTACCTATTTACATTTGGCAGCTGAAGAAGCATTAACGAAAGCATTGATTGATAAAAAGGTGGTAGGCATCGCTTATGAAACTGTACAGCTTCCAAACAAAAGCTTGCCTCTGTTAACTCCGATGAGCGAAGTTGCAGGAAGAATGTCTTCTCAGATTGGAGCTCAATTTTTGGAGAAAACCAAAGGTGGAAAAGGGATTTTATTAAGTGGAGTTCCAGGCGTGCAAAGAGGAAAAGTAACAATTATTGGAGGAGGAGTAGCAGGAACTAATGCTGCTAAAATTGCGGTCGGATTAGGGGCTGATGTTACAATAATTGATTTAAACGCTGATCGCCTTCGCCAGCTTGATGATTTATTTGGTAAAGAAGTGACGACATTAATGTCAAATCACTACAATATCGCACAATCTGTAAAAGAGTCAGATTTAGTGATAGGAGCGGTTCTCATACCGGGAGCTAAAGCGCCAAAGCTTGTCACAGAGGAAATGGTTCAAACGATGTCAAAAGGGTCCGTTGTAGTTGATATTGCTATTGATCAAGGGGGGATTTTTGAAACAACTGATCGCATTACCACTCACGATAACCCGACTTATTCGAAGCATGAGGTCTTGCATTATGCTGTTGCTAATATGCCAGGAGCTGTTCCACGCACGTCGACCTTGGCACTGACCAACGTAACGGTGCCTTATGCTCTGCAAATAGCAAGTCAGGGATATAAAAAAGCGTGCTTAAAAAACCCTTCCCTTCTTCAAGGCATCAACACCCTAAATGGGTTTGTCACTTACGCGGCTGTAGCAGATGCACACGGTCTCACTTACGCTGATGCAACAACTTTATTAGAGCAAGCATAATAAGGCATGTTTTTGCGCAGTTTGTGATATGATAGCCGCGTATTCACTTGTTTTGTAACTAAAACGGACGGGTAGAATATAGAAAAGGTTAGTGTAAAAGGAGAGAATAAATGATGCACGTTTCTTATCATGGACATTCTGTTGTTAAAATTGAAACAAAAGGAAAAACAATTTTAATTGACCCGTTTATCACTGGAAATGAATTAACAGATTTAAATGCTGAAGATGTAAAAGCAGATGTGATTTTACTGACTCATGGCCATAATGATCATGTAGGCGACACGGTGGAAATTGCTAAGCGCAGCGGTGCACTTGTTGTGGCAGTAGCAGAATTAGCTACATATCTTAGCTGGCAAGGCTTAAACGTACATCCAATGAGCATAGGCGGAGCCTATACATTTGATTTTGGCACGGTGAAATTGACCCAAGCTTTCCACGGTTCAAGTTATACAGAAAATAATGAGAAAATTATTTACACAGGAATGCCGGCTGGTTTGCTTTTAACGATTGAAGGAAAGACAATTTATCATGCTGGAGATACGGCTTTATTTTCTGATTTGAAGTTAATTGGTCGCCATGAGCCTGACGTAGCATTTCTTCCAATTGGAGATAACTTTACAATGGGACCTGAAGATGCAGCTATCGCAGCGGAATGGGTGCAGGCAAAACTTGTTGTACCAATTCACTACAATACATTTCCTGTAATCAAGCAAGATCCTCATCAATTTGTTGAGTCTTTATCTGATATTGAAGGAAAAGTATTAAAAGTTGGAGAAGGATTGGATCTTTAATCATAAATAGAGGCTGAGACAAAACGATTTCAGTTAAAGTTAAAAAAGAACGAGTAATCGATATTATCGATCACTCGTTCTTTTTTTATTGTTAAGGTGAACGTAGGTTTCATATATGTAGCGGCTTCTAGCTGTTGATTGGAGGGCAAGACGAAGACTCCCGCGGAAAGCGAAGTCTTGCACGCAAATCAATTGCGGTGTCACAAGCGGTTCAGCTCATGTCTCACATTTGTTCGTCTTTAGATTGAATCGATGCAGTTATGTCTTAACCTCTTTTTATTTGCAAAGAAACGTTCTGCTTTTTTTACTTCCCTGCATACGATAGTAATAATAAGGAGGGAGAGCTATGGAAAAAAATCGAGTTATTTTATCGCTTTTACTATGCGGAGTGATGCTTTACTATGCAATGCCGCACTTAGTGTTAACAACTTCGAGTTTGCAAGGGATTTTTAGTATAAGCTGGCTTACCTTTGCTCTTTTTGTAGCCGGAGGCAATTTGTCATCACTGCTTTATGCACCGCGCCGCAAGAAGGCAAGTATTCAAAAAAATAGTGCGAGAAAGCCTTTGCGTCAAAGAGGTTAGATTGAATCCATTTCACTTCCCCCGTATAATAAAAGAAAAGACATATGAAACGTAAAAACGTTTTAGAAGGGTGAAGTACACGTGGCGACAAAACATGAGCAAATTTTACAGTATATCGATTCGCTTCCAATTGGTGAAAAAATTTCAGTGCGCCAAATTGCCAAAGAACTGAATGTCAGTGAAGGCACGGCGTACCGAGCAATAAAAGACGCGGAAAATAAAGGATATGTTTCAACGATTGAACGAGTTGGGACCATTCGAATTGAACGAAAGAAAAAAGAAAACATTGAAAAGCTCACGTTTGCTGAAGTAGTAAACATCGTGGATGGACAAGTGCTGGGCGGACGTGAAGGCTTGCATAAAACGTTAAACAAGTTTGTTATTGGAGCGATGAAGCTTGATGCTATGATGAGATATACCGAGGCCGGAAACCTTCTTATCGTAGGGAATCGAGTAAATGCTCATGAATTAGCTCTTGAAGCAGGAGCAGCCGTGTTAATTACAGGCGGCTTTGATACGGAAGAATGGGTTAAGAAGCTTGCGGATGATCTTAAGCTTCCTATTATTTCAACGAGCTATGACACGTTTACAGTTGCAACGATGATTAACCGTGCTATTTATGATCAGCTGATAAAAAAAGAAATTGTGCTTGTAGAGGATATTTTAACACCTATCTCTGAAGCGGTTAGCTTGCAGTTAACCGATACGATTGAAAAATGGCATGAATGTAACGATAAGACTCACCACAGTCGTTTTCCTGTAGTGGATCAGCATATGAAAGTTCACGGTATGGTCACCTCAAAAGATGTTATTGGATATGACCTTTCTACTTCAATTGAAAAAGTAATGACGAAAAATCCGATGACGGTTCACGGGAAAACATCGGTCGCTTCTTCTGCGCATATGATGGTATGGGAAGGGATTGAAGTGCTGCCTGTAGTGGATGATTACCACCGACTAGAGGGCATTATCAGCCGTCAAGATGTTTTAAAGGCGCTGCAAATGATTCAGCGTCAACCGCAGGTAGGAGAAACCATTGACGACATTGTAACCAATCAATTTATGGATGTACAAGAGACAAAAGAAGCACCTGTGTATCGCTGTGAAGTAACGCCGCAAATGACGAATTATATGGGGACTATTTCATACGGAGTTTTCACTACTATTGTAACGGAAGCCGCCAATCGTGTTCTTCGCTTATATAAAAAAGGTGATTTGGTTATTGAAAACATCACCGTTTATTTTATTAAGCCAGTTCAAATTGAAAGCGTAATTGAAATTCGTCCTAAGCTATTAGAACTTGGTCGGAAGTTTGCTAAATTAGATGTAGAAGTCTACAATGCCGGGGTTGTAGTAGGGAAAGCGATGATGATGGCTCAGTTATTGGAAAGAGTATAAAAAAAGAAGCTGCTCTGCAGCTTCTTTTACATTTGATCAGCTTCTTTTATTACATAAGGCTGATAGTACTTGTAAGCTTTGATACCTGCTAATATGCTGCCTGAACCGAATAATACAAATAGTATGCCGATGATAAGCGAAAGGCTTGTTTCGTAAATAAACCATTGATTGATTCCAAAAAATAATACAAAAGAGCCAAGACAAATACTCGACTTAGCGGAAATCCATTTTCGTTCCATTGGGCGTTTCGAACGTACGTATTTTACTTTTAAATACATGTAGAAAACAAAGGACACAACGATTAAAATCATAAAAAATGGCACAGACGCCCCTCCAGTCCGGTGTATTTCTATCCGTAATGTTTCTAGATGCTAGTAATCAGTAGTGTTGAAAGTGTTTACAGTAGTATCTATTATTTTACAGGCCGATGACAGAAAATTCTACTATTGATTGATTCTTCTTTTAAAAAAGAGAAGAGATATGATTTAATAAATAATATGGATACAGCGCTGTGGAAATGTAAGTGCACGTGGTGCGTACATAAAACAAGAACAGTATTGACAGGAGAGAGAAAATGAAAGCACAAATATTAGAAGCTATTAAGCAGTTTGACACCATCATTATTCACCGGCATATTCGTCCAGATCCAGATGCATACGGATCTCAGTGCGGATTAGCGGAATTGTTAAAAACATCTTTTCCGGAGAAGAAGGTATACGTAACGGGAGAAGAAGCGGAGTCATTAAAATTTTTATACCGGATGGATGATATCGCTGATGAGACCTATGAGGGTGCGCTTGTCATTGTTTGTGATACGGCTAATGAAGCACGAGTATCAGATCAGCGCTACGTAAATGGAAAAATGGTCATTAAAATTGATCACCATCCAAACCAAACTCCTTACGGTGATTTGCTTTGGGTTGAGACGTCTGCTTCTTCAACAAGCGAAATGATTTATGAATTTTACTTAGAAGGAAAAGAAAAGGGTTTATCTCTGAATGATGAAGGAGCAAAGCTGATCTTCAGCGGTATCGTCGGAGATACGGGTCGATTTTTATTTCCAAATACAAAGCCGAAAACGTTTTGCTATGCAAGTGAATTGATTCAATATGGTTTCAATTTTAAAGATGTATATGATCAGTTATACAAAACAAAAGAAAACGTCGCTCACTTACACGGATATGTGCTGCAAAACTTTACGATGTCTCCAGCAGGAGTTGCTCATATGAAAATTCCAAATGAAATTCTTCGAAAATATGATGTGACACCAGCTGATGCTTCTCAGCTAGTCGGTTCGTTAGGGCAAATTGATGGAGTAAAAACGTGGGTGTTTTTTGTGGAGGAAGAAAATCAAATTCGTGTTCGCCTTCGTTCAAAAGAGCTTGTCATTAATACAATTGCTAGAAAATACAACGGAGGAGGCCATCCTCTTGCGTCCGGCGCTTCCATTTATTCATGGGAAGAAGTAGAGCCTTTACTACTTGATTTAGAAGAGCTCTGCAGTCAGCAGTAATCTGTAAAATAAGCCGTTGATTTTAAATCAGCGGCTTTTTATAGTACTTTTTCCATCTTTTTAATTCGAACTTCAATCGAAAGCGTTGTATAAAAATAAATTTGATGAACTTCAACTTCATAAATCGTTTTATCGAATTCGTATTTTTTATTTTCAATTGCTTTTTTTAAGATATCCCTGCTTCGATACGCACTTTCAATATCTTGGGCAATTAAGTGCTGTGCTTCTTTGTCCACACTTTTTTGAATATTGTATTCAACCACAGAGTTTACTTTATAACGATTGCCGTTTACTAATTTTACTTTCACATTCTGAATAATTAAATGCTGCTTCATTTCCTTGTTTAATGCTTTTACATCTTCTTGCCATGCGCTAATTTGCAAATTTGCTTTTTCTAGCTTATCATTAGCAATTCGAACTTCTTCTAGCTCTCTATCTCTTGAAACGCCATAAATCGTTAAAAACACACCCCAGCTAACAATTGCTCCAATGACTATACCGGCAAAAAAACGCTGCCAGTCGGAGCGCTTGAACATTCGCTCGCTGGGTACCCTCATACAAAATGCTCCTGAGTTAACCACTTGATGATAAGAGCCCCGGTCTGAGCTCCTCCCATAGCGGATAGAATTAAAAGGATTTGTTTGAATACATCTTTTGTGGCTCCTTCAAAGAGTCCTCGCTCAAAGCTGTAAAACGTATCAAATGTTCCTCCAATTGCTCCGACAATTGCCCAGATTTTCAAACTATTGCTGAGGGTATGCATGACGTATAAAGGAGATTTTCCAATTAAAAACCCCGCAAATGCTCCAATTAATGAACCGCCTAAAATAATACCTAATGAAGTGAAGTAACTCCAAATGAAAAGAGACATAAAAGGCTCTTTTGTCATGACGTGTCCTCCTTTACTAGTTTATCAATGAATCACGCTTCCTACATATATATGGACAAACGCTCAGAGTTATGTAATTTGTCTACGCCGGCAACAAAATTTATAATAAGAATAAAGAATTAAAGAAAGGTGGGAAGTCCTGTGCCTTTTGTTCACTTGCAGCTTCAAAGTTCTTATAGCTTATTAAGCAGTTCCATTCGTATTCATGAGCTTGTAGAAACAGCTAAGAAAATGAACTATGAAGCGATTGCTTTGACTGATGAAAACGTGATGTACGGAGTCATTCCTTTTTATAAAGCCTGCATGAAAGCGGGGATCAAGCCAATTATTGGGCTCACATTATCAATCCTAGAACATGAAGAAAGCGAGCGAGCGTACCCTTTAGTTTTGTTAGCGGAAAATGATAAGGGATATGAAAATCTATTAAAACTAAGCAGTTTAGTTCAAACCAAGGAAAAACACGGTGTAAATAAAAAATGGCTCCATCATTACAGCGGCGGGTTGATTGCTATTACACCCGGTGTAACTGGAGAAGTTGAAACTCTGCTAGCAGAAAACAAACTTCAAGATGCTAAGCGAGTGCTTCAATTCTTTAAAAAAGTATATTCGCAGTCTTTGTATATATCGATACAGCGCCACGGACAGGATGAAGCTTTTATAAATCAGCAGTTAACGGAACTTGCTGCTGAAGAAAATATCCCGCTTGTTGCGACGAATCAAGTGAAATATTTAAAAAAAGAAGATCGGGATGCGTATGAGTGTTTAGCAGCTATTCGAGACGGAGAGAAATTACATAGCGATGAAGAGGTAAAAAGTAAGAGCAGCGAGTACTATTTCAAATCACCTGATGAAATGGAAGATCTCTTTCATGACCAGCATTTTTTAATAGAAGAAAGTATAAAAATCGCAAGACGATGCGAGCTCGAAATTTCTCTAGGCGTAATGTCCATTCCAAAATATCCTGTTCCCCCGTCTGTTACATCATCAGCCTACTTGCGCACTCTCTGCGAAAAAGGATTGCAAGAAAGAGTTCAAGTGATCACGGAACAATATGAGGAACGCTTGGATTATGAGCTGAACATTATTGAAAATATGCGCTTTAGTGATTACTTTCTTATCGTATGGGATTTTATGAATTATGCTCATGAACACGGTATTTTAACGGGCCCAGGCCGTGGTTCAGCGGCAGGCTCACTGGTCTCATACGCCTTGCGAATTACAAATGTTGATCCAATTCAGCATCAGCTTTTATTTGAGCGCTTTTTAAACCCTGAACGTATTTCGATGCCTGATATTGATATTGATTTTCCTGATAACAAACGAGATCAAGTCATTCAGTATGTGGCTCAAAAATATGGAGCGCTGCATGTAGCTCAAATCATTACATTTGGAACATTAGCGGCTAAAGCAGCCGTACGTGATGTAGGGAGAGTGATGGGATTTGATCAAGAAGCGCTAAACAAAATGTCCAAAGCGATTCCAACTAAACCAGGTACAACGTTGAAAAGCGCTCTTCGTGATTCAAGAGTTCTTAAAGACTATTTATCTGAAAATGAAGCCAGAAAACAATGGTACAACATTGCCATGAAGATAGAAGGGCTGCCAAGGCATACTTCTACGCATGCAGCAGGCGTTGTGATTAGTGAGAAGCCGCTGACGCAATCTGTAGCTGTACAAGAAGGACATGATGATGTATATCTGACGCAATATCCAATGGAAGCTCTGCAAGACGTTGGGCTTTTGAAAATGGACTTTTTAGGTTTGCGCAACTTAACCATTTTAGATCATATTTTAAAGAAAATTGAGCGGGACATGAATCGAAAGCTGGCACTGTCTCATATACCGTTTAACGATCAAAAAACTTTTGAACTGCTGAGTAAAGGAGATACGACCGGTATTTTTCAGCTAGAGTCAGATGGAATGAGAAGAGTGCTTCAGCAATTAAAACCTACAGAGCTAGAAGATATTGTAGCAGTTAACGCGCTGTATAGACCTGGTCCGATGGAAAATATTCCAACCTATATTAAGCGCAAGCATAGAGTGGAGAAGGTAATATATGATCATCCTACGCTTAAAGGCATTTTACAATCGACGCACGGCGTTATCGTGTATCAAGAGCAAATTATGCAGATTGCTTCAAAAATGGCCGGTTTTTCTCTTGGAGAAGCAGATTTGTTGAGAAGAGCAGTTAGTAAAAAAGAACGGGCAGTGCTGGATCGTGAACGAGCTCATTTTATCCAAGGAAGCAAGAAGAAAGGATATGACCTATCCGTTGCTAATCGAGTGTATGACCTTATTGTGCGTTTTGCTGATTATGGCTTCAACCGAAGTCATGCCGTTGCTTACAGTATGGTAGCCTATCAGTTAGCTTATTTGAAAGCACATTACCCGCTGCAGTTCTTTTCAGCTTTACTAACGAGCGTTATTGGAAATGAAGGAAAAATTGCTCAATATATTAATGAACTAAAAAGAAAAAAAATACAAGTTCTCCCGCCTTCTATTAACAAGAGCATGTATTCGTTTAACGTAGAAGGTGAAAGTATAAGGTATAGCCTTGCAGCCATTAAACATATTGGTGCAGCAGCTATGCAGGAAATAACAGAAGAGCGAAAGAAAAAAAGATTTGAAGACTTATTTGATTTTTGTGCTCGTGTTTCACAAAAAGCCGTGAATAAAAAGGGGCTTGAAGCTTTGATTCTATCTGGAGGCTTTGATGAGTTCGGAGAAAATCGAGCTACTTTATTAGCAACGATTGATGTAGCGTTTGAACATGCAAGCTTGGTACTCCCAGATGATGACTTTGGATTTGGAGATGAATTTTCGTTAAAGCCTAAATATATGGAAAGAGAGGAACTGAAAATAGAAGATCGGCTTCAGTATGAAAAAGATATGCTAGGTTTTTATTTATCAAGCCACCCTGCTTCTCAGTATGAAGCCCTGAATTCCTTTTATTCTGTTGTTTCTCTTCACGATATGAAAGAATACGCTTCAGGAAAAGCGGTCTCTCTTTTAGTATTTGTGTTGGAAATTCGCGTCATTCGAACGAAAAAAGGAGAGCAAATGGCCTTTTTACGCATCACGGATGAAAGTGGAGAAGGAGAAGTTGTTGCGTTTCCCCGCGTATTTGAGCAGAATCGTCTGCTGTTTGAACAAGGGAAAGTTTTACTGATACATGGAAAGATAGATGAAAGAAATGGGCAGCAGCAAATTGTTTGTCAACGTGCTGAAGCTGCTAGTGAGGCGGTTCAAAAACTACCGTCAGAAGAATTATACTTACGTATAGAAACAAAGCAAGGTACAGAAAAGCTGCTTCATACTATTTACCAGCACTTTCAGTCTCATAGAGGGAAAATTCCTGTGAAAATTTATTATGAGGCAGAACGTCAGTTGGTCAAGCTTCCCGTTCACTATTCTATTGAACGAAGCGACGAGTTAATAAAAACTTTAAAAGCAATGCTAGGAGAGAAGCACGTTGTGTTCAAGAAGATATAGTCTTTACAGATTTCATGTGATGTTATATGGTAAAATAGTTAAA
This sequence comes from Priestia sp. FW507-14D1A, assembly GCF_058781295.1. Lineage (NCBI taxonomy): Bacteria > Bacillati > Bacillota > Bacilli > Caryophanales > Bacillaceae > Priestia > Priestia sp. FW507-14D1A. Next base: position 1,447,312 of record NZ_JBYSWQ010000001.1, on the reverse strand, counting down.
AAAGTGGTCTGACCACCGTTTTTTATGAAATATACGAATTAGATGCGTTTTTCTTGAAATGAAATGCAATTGGATTTATAACATCATATGAGTGTGGGAAAGAACATGGTTCAGGCGCAGTATTTGTTATCATTTTGTTTATTGGGAGTGAAATTCATTGTCTTTACGTGAAGAAGCATTGCATATGCACCGCATTAACAAAGGTAAACTAGAATCAAAGTCCAAAATTCCTGTTCGAAACGCAGAGGATTTAAGCCTTGCTTATTCCCCTGGTGTAGCAGAACCTTGCAAAGAAATATATGATGATGTAAACAATGTATATGAATATACGATGAAAGGAAATATGGTAGCTGTTGTATCTGATGGCACTGCCGTATTGGGCTTGGGCAATATAGGTCCTGAAGCTGCTCTGCCAGTAATGGAAGGGAAAGCTGTCCTTTTTAAAAGTTTTGCCGGCGTAGATGCATTCCCAATTTGTTTAAACACGACAGATGTGGACAAAATTATAGAAACTGTTAAATTGCTAGAACCTACTTTTGGAGGCGTTAATTTAGAAGATATTGCGGCTCCTAACTGTTTTGAAATTGAAGAGCGGTTGAAAAAGGAAACAAATATCCCGGTTTTTCATGATGATCAGCATGGGACGGCTATTGTTACGGTAGCGGGCCTTCTTAATGCCCTGAAGCTGACAGGAAGAAAAATGTCACAAATCAAAGTGGTAGCAAATGGAGCAGGAGCTGCTGGCATTGCTATTATTAAATTATTATACAGCTATGGAGTGCGCGATATCATTATGTGTGATTCCAAAGGAACGATTTATGACAAGCGTCCTCACGGCATGAACCGTATAAAAGATGAAGTTGCAGCCTATACAAATCGAAGCAAAGTAGAAGGTACGTTAGCTGATGCCTTAGAAGAAGCTGACGTATTTATTGGAGTTTCGGTTGAAGGAGCACTCACACCGGAGATGATTGGAAAGATGAATCCAGACCCAATCATTTTTGCAATGGCAAATCCGGTGCCTGAAATTATGCCAGAAGAAGCTAAAAAAGCTGGCGCGAAAGTAATCGGCACCGGACGTTCTGATTTTCCTAATCAAGTGAACAATGTCTTAGCGTTTCCGGGGATATTCCGAGGTGCACTAGATGTACGTGCTACTCATATTAATGAAAAAATGAAAATGGCTGCAGTTGAGGCCATTGCTAATTTAATTACGGAAGAGGACTTGAATACAGACTATGTAATTCCAGGTCCATTTGATGCACGAGTGGCTCCGGCAGTAGCCGCCGCTGTTGCAAAAGCAGCTATGGAAACAGGCGTTGCCCGAATAAAGGTAAAGCCAGAAGCCGTAGCTGAAAACACACGTCGCTTAGCGATTATTGAATAAGGTTACATCAACTGTTCTTTGACAGGCATGATGCTTCAAGCATGCCTGTTAAAGTAATGTAAAGTGAGTGGTAGTAAACTTGAAGAATGAACGTTCAAAAGTATATGTAGAAATTCTAAAACAAATTCGCCAGCTAATGGAAGACGATCGTTTAACTACGGGGGATAAAATCCCGTCAGAACGAGAGCTTTCTGAACGGTTAGGCGCAGGACGTTCTTCCGTTCGAGAAGCGCTCAGAGCGTTAGAGCTAATTGGGTTGATTGAAACTAGAAGAGGTGAAGGTACGTTTATTAAAGAAGTAGGGGATCATCAATTTATTGATTTATTAGCTACTTTTTTAGTACAAGACGGTAAAACAAAATCAGATTTAATTCAAACGAGATATATTCTTGAAAAGAGCTGTTTGTATTTTGTTTTAGCGGAACAGGACGAAATCAATGTTTCGAAAGCAATTCAAAAGCAGAATGACGATTGTTTGAAGAACTTGTTTGACTATTTGTTTTCTTTGCAGCCTAATCGGCTACTACACCGAATCTGGCTGATTATTTGCCGTTTTTCTCAAACTTTTCAACAAAACTCAGCGCCAAGCGACATTCTGATAAGTGAATTAGTAGAGGCGTTAGCTAAAAAAGATGAAGCAGCTGTATTAAATCTTCACCATCAGTGCTACAAACAAGTGTGAAAGAAGGAATTTGTCGAAAGAGACATGCCATCTTTCTACACAAAATCAACCAGTCATCTAGTAAAGTAAATAGCAACTAATAAAGTGAAGCGAACAATTCGTCCAATTTTTGTCTATCCGTCACTTGATTTGTATTTGAGGCGGATTTTCACAACTTGTAAATAGTAGAAGAAGAGGAAGAATAAAGGTTCTTATGATAAAGAAAAGAACCAAAAGGAGGTTACACCTTGTTACGAGATTTATTTACAAAAAACACAAAAACTCCAAAAAAACGAAAATATGCTACGATTCCTTCTGAGCATATGAGACAAGATGTACCTGAAGGAATTATGACCAAGTGTAAAAAGTGTAAAAAAATAATGTATACGAAAGAGTTAAATAAAAACTTAAAAGTATGCTTAAACTGTGGATATCATCATCAAATGACAGCACCAGAGCGTATCGAAAGCTTAATCGACAGCGGAACGTTTGTTGAATACGACAAAGATATGACGTCAGAAAATCCTCTTGGGTTCCCTGATTATCTTGAAAAGCTCGAAAAAGATCGTGAGAAAACTAATTTAAGTGAAGCGATTGTTACGGGTGAAGGAGATATTGAAGGCATTAAAGTAGTAGTTGCTGTTATGGATTCACACTTCCGTATGGGAAGCATGGGTTCTGTAGTCGGCGAGAAAATTACTCGCGCCATTGAAAAAGCGAAGGAAATGCATGTTCCATTCCTTATTTTTACAGCTTCAGGCGGTGCACGTATGCAAGAAGGTGTTCTGAGCTTGATGCAAATGGCTAAAACTAGCGCAGCTCTTAAAATGTTCAGTGATGAAGGCGGCTTAATCATTTCGATTATGACACATCCTACTACAGGGGGCGTGTCAGCAAGCTTTGCTTCGTTAGGTGATTATAATTTAGCCGAGCCGGGCGCGTTAATTGGCTTTGCTGGAAGACGTATTATTGAACAAACAATTAGAGAAGAGCTTCCAGAAGATTTTCAGACGTCGGAATTTCTGTTGAAGCATGGTCAGCTAGACGGAGTTATTGACCGTCATGATTTAAAAGAAACGTTAACAACTATTTTAGATATACACGTAGCAGGAGGTGACATCGAGTGGTAAGCGAATTAGAATTTGAACGTCCAATTGTCGAGTTGCGAAACAAGATTGCAGAGCTTAAAGAGTTTGCTAAAAACACAGAAGTGGATTTATCTAGCGAAATTGATAAGTTAGAAAATCGCTTAGAAAAAGTAGAAAACGATATTTACAATCATCTAAGCCCATGGAACCGTGTTCAAATTGCTCGTCATCCTGAGCGTCCTACAACACTCGATTATATTTCGCGCTTGTTTACAAACTTTTTAGAGTGTCATGGAGATCGCTTTTATGGAGATGATGAAGCAATCGTAGGAGGAATTGCCAAGTTTAATGGCGTGCCTGTTACCGTGATTGGACATCAGAGAGGTAAAGATACGAAAGAAAATATTCGCCGTAATTTTGGTATGCCTCACCCTGAAGGCTACCGTAAAGCACTGCGTCTAATGAAGCAAGCGGAGAAATTTAACCGCCCAATTATTTGCTTTATTGATACAAAAGGAGCTTATCCAGGAAAAGCGGCAGAAGAGCGCGGACAAAGCGAAGCTATTGCGAAAAACCTTTTCGAAATGGCTGGCTTAACTGTACCTGTTATTTGCATTGTAATTGGAGAAGGAGGAAGCGGGGGAGCCTTGGCATTAGGTTTAGGAAATCACCTTCATATGCTTGAGAACTCCACGTATTCAGTTATTTCTCCAGAAGGAGCGGCAGCCATTCTTTGGAAAGATTCTTCTCTTGCGAAAAAAGCTGCTGAAACGATGAAGATTACAGCACCAGATTTGAAAGAACTGGGTATTGTAGATGAAATGGTTTCAGAGGTAAAAGGTGGAGCTCACCGAGATATCGATGCACAAGCTGGATACATGGAGGGCATTATCAAGAAATCATTAAAAGAGCTGATGAATTTATCAAAAGAAGAGCTAGTGGAAGAGCGTTATTTAAAATACAAAAAAATCGGACAATTTGCAGCTGAAAACGATGCCATTACTATAAAATAAAGAAACGTGCACTCTTGAAAAATAAGGGTGCGCGTTTTTGTGCGGTTTGTATAGCCCTTCTCTATTGTGTTTACAAGTTCTTCGTGGTATTTTATAGACAGCAAAAACCTTTAAGTAAAAGTAGAAAAAGAGTGTTTTTAAAAAATTTCCTATGGTTATTAGCAGCTGTGCGAGCGTTTGTCTTTTCTCCAAAACGTGAGATACATAAGACATATCAGGCAGCAAGTATTGCTGTATGAATTGCAGGGAATAGTAAAACAAGAAGCAAACGATGAAGAAATTCATCGTTAAAGTGCTGTGTATTTGTTTGCTATTTGATTCAGCGCTACGTAGGTATTTCATAAGTTACACGTAAAGCAAGGTGAACAAGTCAGGGCAACAAAGTATTTGTTCACAGCCTGCTAGTACAAGGTTAGTAAAAGAAATAGCTATTTGCCCTATCTAAAGAGTAAATAGTAAATATATAGGAGGAAATTTGAATGCGTAAAACTAAAATTGTATGTACTATTGGACCAGCGAGTGAAAGTGTAGAAAAATTAGTTGAACTAATTAACTCAGGCTTAAACGTTTGTCGTCTAAACTTCTCTCACGGTGACTTTGAAGAGCACGGTGCACGTATTGTTAACATTCGTGAAGCTGCGAAACAAACAGGTAAAACAGTAGGTATCTTACTTGATACAAAAGGACCTGAAATTCGTACAAACACAATGGAAAATGGTGCAATTGAGTTACAAGAAGGCTCTGAAATCATTGTTTCTATGACAGAAGTAGTGGGAACAACTGAAAAATTCTCAATTACATATCCAGGTCTAATTGAAGACGTACACGTAGGATCAAAAATCCTTTTAGATGACGGTTTAATCGGTCTTGAAGTACTAGAAATCAATAAAACTGACGGTGAAATCAAAACAAAAGTACTTAACCCAGGTACATTAAAAAATAAAAAAGGTGTAAACGTGCCAAACGTAAGTGTAAACCTTCCTGGTATCACTGAAAAAGATGCTAACGATATTGTATTTGGTATCGAACAAGGCATTGATTTTATCGCTGCTTCTTTTGTGCGTCGCGCATCTGATGTATTAGAAATTCGTGAACTACTAGAAAAACACAATGCAGCTCACATTCAAATCATCTCAAAAATTGAAAACCAAGAAGGCGTAGATAACATCAAGGAAATTCTTGAAGTTTCAGACGGTTTAATGGTTGCTCGTGGTGACTTAGGAGTAGAAATTCCTGCTGAAGAAGTACCATTAGTACAAAAAGATTTAATCAAACAATGTAATGCGCTTGGCAAACCAGTTATTACAGCTACACAAATGCTTGATTCAATGCAACGCAACCCGCGTCCAACTCGTGCGGAAGCAAGTGACGTTGCCAATGCTATCTTTGATGGTACAGATGCAATTATGTTATCTGGTGAAACAGCTGCAGGTTCTTACCCAGTTGAAGCTGTACAAACAATGCATTCAATCGCTTCTCGTGCTGAGCAAGCTCTAAACTACTCTGAGATTTTACAACAGCGCAGCAAGCAAGTTGGCCCATCTATTACAGATGCAATTGGACAATCTGTTGTACACACAGCGCTTAACTTAAACGCTAGTGCAATCGTAGCGCCAACAGAAAGTGGTTATACAGCGAAAATTGTTTCTAAATATCGTCCGCAATCTCCAATCGTAGCTGTTGCAGCAAACGATTCTGTTGCACGTCGTCTGTCTCTAGTATGGGGTGTTACACCAGTTGTTGGTGAGCGCGTAAATACAATTGACGATATGTTAGATCACGCTGTAAATGACGCAGTAAAAACAGGCGTTGTAGCACACGGCGACTTAGTGGTTATTACAGCTGGTGTTCCAGTTGGAGAATCAGGTGCAACGAACTTAATGAAAGTTCAAGTTGTAGGTGACGTTCTTGCTAAAGGACAAGGAATTGGTCGTAAAGCAGCAGTTGGTAAAGTAGTTATTGCTAAAACTGCTGAAGAAGCAAATGCAAAAATGACTGAAGGTGCTATCCTTGTTACAAACAGCACAGATCGCGATATGATCAGTGCAATTGAAAAAGCAGGGGCTCTTATTACAGAAGAAGGCGGTCTAACAAGCCATGCAGCTGTAGTAGGGTTAAACTTAAGCATTCCTGTCATTGTAGGCGTAGAAAACGCAACAAGCGTATTCTCAGAAGATCAAGATATTACAGTTGATGCTTCACGTGGTGTTGTATACAACGGACACGCAAGCGTACTGTAAGAACACGTAGATGATAGAAAAAAGAGAAGGGGAATCCTTCTCTTTTTGTTTAGGTAATTCAATAAGCGAAGAGGTGATGATGGTGAGGAAGCTCCTTCCGCTCCTTCTTATTGTACCTGCTGTTGAGGTAATGATTTTGATTTATTCAAGTCATCTCATTGGTGTAATGTCAACATTTTTACTGATTATTGCTACCAGTTTTATTGGTGCGTTTCTAGCGAAAAAACAAGGAACATCTCTTTTTCAAAAAGCACAGCGTCAGATGAGCCAGGGACATGTTCCGAGCGGTGAAATCCTTGATGGTATGTGTGTACTATTTGGCGGACTGTTTCTGCTGTTTCCAGGCTTCTTGACAGATGTTGTAGGCTTTATCTTTTTACTGCCGTTTACACGCAGAATCGTTAAGCCTTTCCTTTTAACGTGGCTAAGAAGATTTTTTCAAGGACGTAATCGAATGACGATTATTCGTTAACTAGAAAGTGTGTGAAAGAAGCTTCTTTCACACACTTTTTCATTTTCCTATAATAAACTGCCACGTTTCTTTAAAAACCCCCGTTGTATGAAGAGTTTTTAGAATAACAAGAATAACAGGGCCAACTATTAATCCGAAAAATCCAATCAGTTGATATCCTACAAATAAAGCAATTAATGTAGCGAGAGGATCAAGACCAATGCTTGATGACAAAATTTTTGGTTCCATAATTTGTCGCTGCACAAGTACTACAGCATATAGTACCGAGAGCCCTACAGCAAATGACATGTTATCTGTTGCAAAGGCATAAATCATCCAAGGAACAAAAACCAGTCCTGTTCCGAGGTAAGGAAGAATATCTACTAAGCCAATTAATAAAGCGACTGTAATAGCATAATCAACCCTAAGAACAAGTAAACCAAAAAGAACGATGATTGTGGTAATCGAAATAAGCGTAAGCTGAGCTTTAATAAAACCAAACAGTGCATTTTTAAGCTCCACAACAACTGTCTGTCCATTTTCTCTTACTTTTTTAGGAATAAACACGCTGCTTTTAGCCATCAGCTTGTACCAATCTTTACTAATAAAAAAAGTAGCCAGCAATGAAAAAATAATCACAGTCGCTGCATTAGGCAATACGGATAAAAGTACTGGGATGCTTTGCAATACATTTTGCAAAAAATCGCCCACGGTTTGAGCGATATGGTTGCCTACCCCTTTAATGTTCGATAAAATAGTTGCTTGCTGACCGGTATTTAAGTTATTAAACATAGAAGTAATGCGTTCATAAAACGGAAGTATTTGTTCTGTAGCAATATTTTCAATAAATATGACCACTTCTTTGAAATTTGTGGGAACAACTTTCGCTAAATACGTACTTCCTGCAATGATTTCTGTGATAAGTAACGTAATAAGTCCGGCCAAAAGAGAGAAGATAAGAACCATTGACAGTAAAACAGCTAAGTAGCGGGGTAAGCGCAGCTTCAATTCAAATAGATTAACCATAGGGTTTATAAAAAAAGCGATGCAGCAGGCGATAATAAATGGATATATGAGAGAAGAGACATAATAACTAAGAAATATAGATGCTGCAATAATTGCCAACACACAAGCTAAGCGAAATAGTCGGTGTAAATGAAGCTTGTACACAATAAATAGAGGCCTCCTTGTAAACGATAGTTAACAAAAGAAAAAGCTACTCATAAAATATTTACGTAATACGTTTTAGATTTATCACAATAAAAAAAGAAAGGATGAGTAAAATGTTCTCACAACCCATGCTTTTTTTAGCTGTTTTACTCGTAATTGGATTAGTGGCTAAAAATCAATCATTAATCATTGCAGTTGCATTTTTACTTATTTTAAAATTAATCGGGTTAGACGGTAAGGTTTTTCCGTTTCTACAATCAAAAGGAATTAATATTGGAGTAACGGTTATTACAATTGCCGTTCTTGTGCCGATTGCAACAGGAGACATAGGATTCAAACAATTAGGAGAGGCTGTGAAATCTTCTTATGCCTGGATTGCTCTAGGAGCGGGAATTGCTGTAGCAATTATTGCCAAATATGGACTTACACTCTTGGAAGATGATCCGCATATTACGACCGCTTTAGTTTTTGGCACAATTCTTGCTGTGGCGCTGTTTCAAGGGGTGGCAGTAGGTCCGTTAATCGGTGCTGGAATTGCTTATTTATTTATGAAATTAACCGAACTTTTTTCGTAGAAATTTTTGTATAATAATAATTTTTTTAAAATTTCTTCTCTCTTTTGATTCACAAAAGTCAGATAATTGTTTATAATATATTTTGAGGCCGCATCTTTTTACATACAATTGTATGTTTTACCTATAGGGCTGTAACAAAGCAATGACACATGCAGATGTTTTGATTTTGTGTGTTATTGAAACAAATGGAAATGTAAGCATTTTCTTTACGTGGGGTAAAGGAATGTTCTTCCAAGATATATATTCAAAAGAGGCGCTTCGTATATCATTTAATGTCTAGTTGAGCAGAGGCTCAATTTTGTTTTTCACGTTTTACACAGAAAGGTATGGGGAATTTTTTCTGTAAAGGAGTGGAGATTTATGACAGCAACTCGAGGTCTAGAAGGGGTAGTCGCTACAACGTCAGCAGTAAGTTCAATTATTGATGACACTTTAACATATCAAGGCTACAATATTGATGATTTAGCGAATTATGCAACATTTGAAGAAGTGGTGTATTTACTATGGCACGGAAAATTACCTAACAAAGAAGAATTATCTGTGTTTTCTAGATTACTAGCAGAAAACGCTAAATTACCCCAAGAAGTCTTAGATCATTTCAAAACTTATCCAATTAAAGATGTTCATCCAATGGCAGCTTTAAGAACAGTCGTATCACTATTGGGGTTGTACGATCCTGAAGCTGATTTAATGGATGAAGAAGCAAATTATCGCAAAGCTGTTCGTTTGCAAGCACAATTACCAACGGTGGTAACGGCTTTTTCAAGAGTCCGTAACGGATTAGAGCCAATTGAACCAAACGAAAACTATAGCATTGCCGCTAACTTTTTATATATGTTAACCGGCGAAGAGCCAACTGATATCCAAGTAGAGGCATTTGATAAAGCACTTGTCTTACACGCTGACCATGAGCTAAATGCTTCAACTTTTACAGCTCGTGTCTGTGTGGCAACGTTATCCGATATTTATTCAGGAATTACAGCCGCTATTGGAGCGTTAAAGGGTCCTCTTCACGGGGGAGCGAATGAAGCTGTTATGAAAATGTTGTCTGACATTCAAACAGTTGAAAACGCAGAACCTTACATTCGCGAAAAGCTCGCGAAAAAAGAAAAGATTATGGGATTTGGACATCGTGTGTATCAACAGGGTGATCCTCGTGCCAAGCACTTGAAAGAAATGTCTGAAAAACTTACCAAACAAGCAGGAGATACAACGCTATACGATATGTCAGTAAAAATTGAAGAGATCGTAACAGGCGAGAAAAAGCTTCCGCCAAACGTTGACTTCTATTCAGCTTCTGTATACCACAGCTTAGGGATTGATCACGATCTATTTACTCCGATCTTTGCCGTAAGCCGCGTATCAGGATGGATTGCTCACATTTTAGAGCAGTATTCAAACAATCGTTTGATTCGTCCAAGAGCTGATTATATCGGTCCTGGAAAACAAACGTACATTCCGCTTGAAGAGCGCAGCTAAACAATGTGACGAAGGTGCTCACGTTCGTTGAGCACTTTTCCATAAGTGAAAGTAGACAAATTTTTTAAGGAGGTCATTCTCATGACAAAAGGTGAACAAATTTCTGTAGCAAACGGCGTATTAAACGTACCAAATAACCCAATTATTCCATTTATCGAAGGTGACGGAATTGGTCCGGATATCTGGGCAGCAGCTTCTCGCGTATTAGAAGCAGCGGTTGCAAAAGCATACAATGGTGAAAAAGAAATCGTTTGGAAAGAAGTATTAGCAGGTGAAAAAGCATTTAATCAAACTGGCGAATGGTTACCGGAAGAAACGTTAGATGCAATTCGCGAATACATAATTGCAATCAAAGGACCATTAACAACACCAGTAGGCGGTGGAATTCGTTCTCTAAACGTGGCATTGCGTCAAGAATTAGACTTATTCACATGCTTACGTCCTGTTCGCTACTTTGACGGCGTACCTTCTCCAATTAAGCGCCCTGAAGATACAGATATGGTTATCTTCCGTGAAAATACTGAAGATATTTATGCTGGTATTGAATATGCGAAGGGTTCTGAAGAAGTACAAAAGCTTGTTTCATTCCTACAAACGGAATTAGGCGTAAATAAAATTCGTTTCCCTGAAACTTCTGGATTAGGTATTAAGCCTATTTCTTCTGAAGGAACAGAGCGTCTTGTGCGTGCAGCAATCAACTATGCAATTGAACAAGGACGCAAGTCTGTTACGCTTGTACACAAAGGTAACATTATGAAATATACAGAAGGCGCATTTAAAAATTGGGGCTATGAGCTAGCTGAAAAAGAATTCGGCGATAAAGTATTTACTTGGGCTCAATATGACCGCATCGTTGAAAAAGAAGGTGCACAGGCTGCAAACAAAGCTCAAGCAGAAGCAGAAGCAGCAGGAAAAATTATTGTAAAAGATTCAATTGCTGATATCTTCTTACAACAAATTTTAACTCGTCCACGTGAATTCGATGTAGTAGCAACAATGAATTTAAATGGAGATTACATTTCAGATGCATTAGCAGCGCAAGTTGGTGGTATCGGAATTGCTCCAGGAGCAAACATCAACTATGAAACTGGACATGCTATCTTTGAAGCAACTCACGGTACAGCACCTAAATATGCTGGTTTAGATAAAGTAAATCCATCTTCTGTATTATTATCAGGTGTGTTAATGCTTGAACACCTTGGCTGGAACGAAGCAGCGGATTTAATCATGAAATCAATGGAAAAAACAATTGCTTCAAAAGTAGTAACATATGATTTCGCACGTTTAATGGACGGCGCAACAGAAGTGAAGTGTTCAGAGTTCGCTGATGAATTAATTAGCAATCTAGGAAAACAAGTAACAGTTTAATAGCTATTCATTTAGGGGAGGAATTATAATGGCAAATATGCGTAAAAAAGTATCTGTTATCGGAGCGGGCTTTACAGGAGCTACAACTGCTTTTTTAATTGGTCAAAAAGAGTTAGCTGATGTTGTATTAGTTGATATTCCGCAATTAGAAAATCCAGCTAAAGGTAAAGCGCTGGATATGTTAGAAGCAAGTCCTGTACAAGGATTTGACGCTAACATTACAGGAACAGCCAACTACGAAGACACAGCTGATTCTGACATTGTCATTATTACAGCTGGTATCGCGCGCAAGCCAGGTATGAGTCGCGATGATTTAGTAACAACGAACCAAAAGATCATGAAGTCTGTTACTCAAGAAGTTGTTAAATACTCACCAAACTGTCATATTATCGTGTTAACAAACCCGGTAGATGCTATGACGTACACAGTATTTAAAGAATCTGGTTTTCCTAAAAACCGCGTAATCGGTCAATCAGGCGTATTAGATTCTGCACGTTTCCGTACGTTCGTAGCGCAGGAGTTAAACATTTCGGTAAAAGATATCACAGGTTTTGTACTTGGTGGACATGGCGATGATATGGTACCTCTTGTACGCTACTCGTATGCTGGCGGTATTCCTCTTGAAACGCTTATTCCAAAAGCGCGCCTTGAAGCAATTGTTGAACGAACACGCAAAGGCGGCGGCGAGATCGTTAACTTATTAGGCAACGGAAGTGCGTACTATGCTCCTGCTGCTTCTTTAGTGGAAATGACAGAAGCGATCTTAAAAGATCAGCGTCGTATTTTACCAGCGATTGCTTACCTAGAGGGTGAATATGGTTATAACGGCATCTACTTAGGTGTTCCAACCGTATTAGGAGCTGCAGGAATTGAGCAAGTAATTGAATTAGAACTGACTGATTCTGAAAAAGCTTCTTTAGATCAATCAGCAAAATCAGTTAAAACTGTCATGGGTGTATTAGCTTAATACAATAAAATAGGTTTGAGTACAGGTTTTTATCAATATTCAAACAATATTCACAAGGAAAATTCGGGGGAAACCTCGAATTTTTCTTGTATATAAAGAAAAGCTATTACTATATACAAAAGGTGGAATGATGATGGTATTAGGTAAAAAACAAAAAATAGGTCGAAGTATTGAAGATATAAAAGTTGGAGAAAAATTAACGCTAACTGAACGAATTGAAGATAAAGATATCTTATTGTACTTAGGGCTGACAAATGATTCTAACCCTTTATACATTCAGCATGATTACGCATCTCAGACACCTTTTAAGAAACCTATTGTGCCAAGTATTATGATTACTGGTATTATGACAGCAGCCATTTCGAAGTATTTGCCCGGACCTGGAAGCCACGTTGCAGAACATACGGTAGCCTTCCCCAAAAAGATTCATCACTATAGCACGATTGAATTTTTATTTGAAGTGACAGAGGTAGATGTTTCTTCTAGAACTGTTACGATTGAGGTGGAAGCGGTCAATGAGCAAAAAGAGAAAGTAGTAACGGCGCAGTTTCTTGTGTATCCGCCGTTTAGACTTCCATCAGTGGAGACACACGACTTTGAAAATTTTTAAAATGCCGTAAATATTTATAAGTATAGAAGAAACTCTTTGACCCTATTTTCTGAAAATGTTGAAATGTATTGGAGAACGAGGCTAAAACATTGTATGATAAGAGAAGATAAATAGAAAATAATATCATTTGGATGAAGCTGCGGTTTAATTTAACTAGATGGAGGCTTATATCGTTAATATGAGTAAGAAATTATTAGTCGTAGATGATGAACAATCAATTTCAACATTATTACAATATAATTTACAACAAGCTGGCTTTACAGTAGAAACAGCTGAAGACGGGGAAGAAGGATACAACAAGGCACTAGAAGGAAAACCGGATTTAATTGTGTTAGACTTGATGCTTCCTAAGATGGATGGAATCGAAGTTTGTAAAAAGCTTCGTCAGCAAAAAGTGATGACGCCTATTTTAATGTTAACTGCAAAAGACGATGAGTTCGACAAAGTATTAGGGTTAGAGCTTGGCGCAGATGACTACATGACGAAACCATTTAGTCCTCGAGAAGTAGTAGCGCGTGTAAAAGCTATTTTACGCAGAACACAAATTATTGCTCAGGAAAATGAACAAGAGGAAGATGGCGAACGCATCATGATCGGTGATTTAAAAATTCTTCCAGATCATTATGAGGCCTACTTTAATCAAGAGCAGCTTGAGCTTACTCCAAAAGAATTTGAGTTATTATTATATTTGGCAAAATACAAAGGACGGGTATTAACTCGTGATCAGCTGCTAAGTGCAGTGTGGAATTATGATTTTGCTGGAGATACGCGAATTGTAGATGTGCACATCAGCCATTTGCGTGAGAAAATTGAACATAATACGCGAAAACCTGTTTATATAAAAACGATTAGAGGATTAGGATATAAACTGGAGGAACCAAAGGTAGATGAATAAATTTCGTTCAAGGCTACTTTTGGCTCTATTAGTACTTATTATTATTGTATTAGTAGGTCTTGGCCTGCTGCTGGGACAGTTGTTTAAAAACTTTTATTTTCAGACGTTTCAAGAGCGAATGGAAAAAGAGGCAAAGCTTGTAGAAATGTACATTAGCGAAGAAGGTATCACAAGTCCTGCTTTAAAATCTAAAGTTGATCAAATCAGCCATTCGTTAAGTGTACGAACGACTATCGTTCAAAAAGACGGAAAAATATTAGTTGACTCAAATCCAGGTAGCAAGCAGCAAAGAATCGAAAAAAGTATCGTAATCCAACAAGTATTAAAAAAGCAGTTAAACAGTAAAAAAAGCTTTGATCAAATTAAAGAAGATTACGACTTATATTACTATGGTATCCCGCTTATTATAGAAGGTAAGCAAGAGGGATTTGTTGTGCTGAGTACATCGTTTGATTCATTAAAACAAGTAAATCAGCAAATTTGGGGCCTTCTTATTGGAAGCTTAGGTCTAGCTTTGATTGTGATTTTACTCTTAGGTGTAAAGATTATGGGACGCTATACCCGTCCTATTGAATCGGCAACCAAAGTGGCTATGGAACTTGCAAAAGGGAATTATAAAGCTCGTACATATGAAGATTATGTAGATGAAACAGGGATGCTGAGTCAGTCTATTAACGCACTTGCTCGTAATCTGCAAGAGTCTATCACTAATCAAGAAATGCAGCAGGACAGGCTGCGCACGCTAATTGAAAATATGGGAAGCGGTATGCTTCTTATCGATAGTAGAGGCTATATAAACTTAGTAAATCGAGCTTATAAAGAGCAGTTTCATATACATCCGGATGACTTCCTTTATCATTTGTATTACGAGGTATTTGAGCATAAAGAAATCATTAAGCTTGTGGAAAAAATATTTATGACGGAAGTAAAGGTTCGAAAACAAGTGGTTCTGCCTTTAAATATTGAACGAAGATATTTTGATGTTTACGGAGCGCCGATTATTGGCTTAAACGATGAATGGAAAGGGATTGTGCTTGTTTTCCATGATATTACTGAGCTGAAAAAGCTAGAACAAGTTCGCCGTGACTTTGTAGCGAATGTGTCTCATGAACTAAAAACTCCTATTACGTCTATAAAAGGGTTTAGTGAGACATTGTTAGACGGTGCCATGGAAGATCCACAGCTGCGCCAGCAGTTTCTATCTATCATTTTAACGGAAAGTCAGCGCATGGAGAGCTTGATTCAAGATCTTTTAGATTTGTCTAAAGTTGAACAGCAAGGGTTTAAACTAAGTATTCATTCAGTAGATCTGAATACGCTTCTTTACGAAGTGACGATAGTGCTATCAAACCGAGCGACTGAAAAAGAAATCACGCTAACGTTAGATACGCTTCCTGAAGAAGCGTGGATTGATGGTGACAGTCAGCGCCTTATGCAAGTGTTTGTTAACTTAATCGGCAATGCGCTCATGTATACAATGCCTGGAGGAACTGTTCACGTTTCGCTTGAAGAGGAAGAAGAAACGATTACAGTTCATGTTCAAGATACAGGTATCGGTATTGATTCTGATGAAATTTCACGTATTTTTGAGCGCTTTTACCGAGTAGATAAAGCAAGAAGCCGTAATTCTGGAGGAACAGGTCTTGGATTAGCAATTGTTAAACATCTTGTTGAAGCTCATAAAGGGGAAATTGAAGTGAAAAGTGAAGTCAATAAAGGGACAACTTTTTCGGTCAAGCTGCACAAGTATTTGCCGCAGATGTAAAATGTTTACGTTCCTTTTACAATTTATTTAATGTAGCTTAATAATTAATTGATACAATTTTTCATGGAAACCCCTTCATCCAAGGAGCCAATGTGTAAGGCGAAAATAGCTTTAACCGTGCTATTTTCGCCGATTCTTTTTGACAATTTCTATCCATTCACATGTTACACCGCCTAAAATAACTAGGCGGTGTTTTTATTTTATGATGTACAGATCTTATCACCACATGAAAATAAAACGTTGAATTCAAGAGTACTTTTTGTTCTTAAAGCTTATTGTTTGCTAAAATAAAGGTAAGATAAGAAGAGAGCGAAATGGAGGAACATGAATGACACAAAAACTAGTATTAATTGACGGGAATAGTATTGCCTACCGTGCATTTTTTGCTTTGCCGCTTTTAAACAATGATAAAGGAATACATACAAATGCTATATATGGCTTTACTACAATGCTGACACGTATCTTAGAGGAAGAGAAGCCGACGCATTTACTTGTGGCATTTGACGCAGGAAAAACAACGTTTCGTCACAAAACATTTACAGAATACAAAGGAGGCAGACAAAAGACGCCTCCTGAACTTTCAGAGCAGTTTCCCTTTATTCGTGAGTTATTAGATGCATATGGGATTAAGCGCTATGAACTGCCTGATTATGAAGCAGATGATATTATCGGTACACTTTCAAAACAAGCTGAACAAAAAGGAATGGCCGTAAAAGTCATTTCCGGAGATAAAGATTTACTTCAGCTTGTGTCAGAACATGTAACCGTAGATATTACGAGAAAAGGAATTACGGATGTCGATTCCTATACGCCTGCAGCCATTGATGAAAAGTATGGTATTACGGCTGCACAAATTATTGATATGAAAGGCCTTATGGGGGACAGCTCGGATAATATCCCAGGCGTGCCCGGAGTCGGCGAAAAAACAGCCTTAAAGCTATTAAAAGAGTTCGAAACGGTTGAAAATGTATTGAAATCTATCGATCAAGTCAGCGGTAAAAAATTAAAAGAAAAGCTAGAAGATAATCGTGAATCAGCCATCATGAGTAAAAAGCTTGCAACGATTTATTGCGAAGCGCCTCTTGAAGTATCTGTAGAAGATGCAAAGTATGACGGGTTTGAATCTTCAAAGGTCATCTCATTATTTAAAGAGCTTGGGTTTAATTCTCTGCTTGCTAAATTTGGTGAATCAGCAGAAGAGGAAGCAGATTTTGAAGAACTGACGTTTGAAATAGCGCAGGAAGTTCACGATGATATGTTAACAAGCGAAGCAGCTCTGATCGTAGAAGGGTATGAAGAAAACTATCATCACAATCAGCTGCTCGGTTTTGGAATCAGCAACAAAAATGGCCACTATTTTATTGATAAAGATACAGCTCTTTCATCTTCTAAATTTAAAGCGTGGTTAGAAGATGAACGTGTAAAAAAGACGGTGTTTAATGGAAAACGCACGATTGTATCGTTAAAATGGGCGGGGCATGAAATTAAAGGAATTGAACATGATGTAATGATTGCTTCTTACATCTTGAATCCTGCTGAGGCAAATGATGACCTAGCGACAATTGCAAAATTAAAAGGGTATCATCAAGTGCAATCAGATGAAGCTGTGTATGGAAAAGGAGCTAAGCGAAGCATTGCGGAAGCTGCTCAGCTAGCTGAGCATGTTATAAGAAAAGCAGCCGCCGTCGCTTATTTAAAAGAAGTGTTAGAAAAAGAATTGGTTGAAAATGAACAGTTTGAGCTGTTTGAGAAGCTTGAAATGCCTCTTGCCATTGTCCTTGCTGATATGGAATATCAAGGGGTGAAAATTGACCGGGCGCGTTTAGATGAAATGGGCGAAGATCTTCGAGAACAGCTTGAAAAAATTGAAGCGAAAATCTACGAATACGCTGGACAAGAATTTAATATTAATTCGCCAAAGCAGCTAGGAGTTGTTCTTTTTGAAAAAATGCAGCTTCCAGTCATAAAGAAAACAAAAACAGGCTATTCCACATCAGCTGATGTATTAGAGCAATTAGCTAGTACCCATGATATTATCCCAGAGATTTTACAATACCGTCAGCTAGGAAAATTACAGTCTACGTATATTGAAGGATTAAAAAAGGTTATTCATGAAAGCGATGGAAAAGTTCATACCCGCTTTAATCAAACATTAACTCAAACGGGAAGGTTAAGCTCAGTAGATCCTAACTTGCAAAACATCCCGATTCGTCTTGAAGAAGGTAAAAAAATAAGAGGTGCGTTTGTGCCTTCACAGCCCGATTGGTTAATATTTGCGGCGGATTATTCACAAATTGAGCTGCGCGTACTGGCTCATATTGCAGATGATGAAAAGCTAATCGATGCGTTTAAGCATGACTTAGATATCCATACGAAAACAGCGATGGATGTGTTCCACGTCGAAAGAGAAGAAGTAACGTCGAATAT
Organism: Priestia sp. FW507-14D1A; assembly: GCF_058781295.1. Taxonomy (NCBI): domain Bacteria; kingdom Bacillati; phylum Bacillota; class Bacilli; order Caryophanales; family Bacillaceae; genus Priestia; species Priestia sp. FW507-14D1A. The sequence continues at coordinate 1,429,216 of NZ_JBYSWQ010000001.1, read as the reverse complement.
GCGCCGTCAGGCTAAAGCAGTTAACTTTGGAATCGTCTATGGCATTAGTGATTACGGTTTATCGCAAAGTTTAGGAATTACAAGAAAAGCAGCGGCTACTTTTATTGAACGCTATTTAAAAAGCTTCCCTGGTGTACAGGAGTATATGGATACGATTGTACGCGATGCAAAAGAAAAGGGATATGTAACAACGCTCTTGCACCGCCGACGTTACTTGCCTGAAATCACGAGCCGAAACTTTAACCTCCGCAGCTTCGCTGAGCGTACGGCGATGAATACGCCTATCCAAGGGACGGCAGCTGATATTATTAAAAAAGCAATGATTGAAATGGATAAGCGCTTAAAAGATGAAAATCTTCAGGCTAAGCTGCTGCTTCAAGTACACGATGAGCTGATTTTTGAAGCCCCAGAAGAAGAAATTAAAATTTTAGAGAAAATCGTACCAGAAGTAATGGAGAACGCTTTAGAGTTAGAAGTTCCGTTGAAAGTAGATTATTCTTACGGAAAGACTTGGTACGAAGCAAAGTAGTGGAAAAAGGATGTGACAAACGTGCCAGAATTACCAGAAGTTGAAACCGTCAGACGTACGTTAATTGAATTAGCCAGTGGAAAGACCATTGAGCGTGTAACAGTTAAATGGCCCAATATTATCAAACGTCCTGAACAAGTTGAACAGTTTTGTGACGCGCTTGTTGGACAAACCATTCGAGATGTTGAACGCAGAGGTAAGTTTTTGAAAATTGTGCTCGATGATTATACGATGGTTTCTCATTTACGTATGGAAGGTAAATATGCTCTCCATGAGAATGCAGAAGAACCAGATAAGCATGTACACGTCTTTTTTCACTTCACCGATGGAACAGAATTGCGATACCGGGATGTAAGGAAGTTTGGTACTATGCACTTATTTAAAAAGGGAGAGGAAGATCTGTCTCCTCCTCTTATTGGCCTTGGACCTGAACCGTTTGACGAAACATTTAATCCAAGTCAATTAAAAATGAGAATCGGCAAAACTTCTCGAAAAATCAAGCCGGTTTTACTCGATCAAAATGTCGTGGTTGGGCTTGGAAATATTTATGTAGATGAAGCACTGTTTCGCGCAGGGATTCATCCTGAACGAGTGGCCAGCCAATTAACAGACGAAGAGTATGAAAAATTGTACAAAGAAATTGTAGCGACTCTTCAAGAAGCTGTGAAACAAGGAGGCAGCACGATTCGCACGTATGTAAATACACAGGGACAAATAGGCATGTTTCAGCAGCAGCTTTATGTGTACGGAAGAAAAGGCGAATCTTGTAAAATGTGCGGTACGCCAATTGAAAAATTTGTTGTAGGCGGTAGAGGAACACATATCTGCCCAAATTGTCAGCCGGCTAAAAAATAACAATGGATGGGCTCCTTTCATATACTACGTATAGACAGAAAGGAAAGGAGTCCTCTCATCATGATAACATTTTCTTTACTTATCCTTGCTTTTGCCGTAAGTCTTGACAGCTTTAGCGTTGGCCTGACATACGGACTTCGAAAGGTGAAAATCCCGCTGAAATCCATTTTTATTATTTCATGTTGCTCAGCATTTTCTTTAATGTTTTCTATGTTTTTAGGAAAAGTACTTACGCATCTATTTTCAGTGGATGTACTAAATAAAGTAGGCGGAGGTATTCTTGTTCTGCTTGGGATGTGGATTTTATACCAGTTTTTTTGTCCGGCAGATTCATCTCGAGTGAAAGAAGAAAAAACATTAGTGAAAATTGAAATTAAGTCAATTGGCCTAGTCATTAACGTATTGAAAAAGCCAATTGCAGCAGATTTAGATAATTCAGGTTCCATCAATGGAATTGAAGCATTTATACTTGGAATTGCATTATCTCTTGATGCATTTGGAGCAGGGTTTGGAGCGGCTTTATTAGGTTATTCGCCGTATGCTCTAGCAATTGCTGTAGCTCTTATGAGTTCTCTTTTTTTAAGTGCGGGCATACAGTTTGGCAAGGTTTTTTCACGTTTATCATGGATGAAAATGTTCTCGTTTGTACCAGGAGTTCTGCTCATTATTTTAGGTATTTTTAGATTTTAAATAAAGAGATAAAGGAGAGACCAATGTCTATTGTAATTGGATTAACGGGCGGAATTGCAAGCGGAAAAAGCACGGTAACCGGAATGCTACGAGATATCAATATTCCGGTAATTGATGCTGATCACATTGCAAAAGAAGTCGTAGAACCAGGAAAAGAAGCATACAAACAAATTGTCGAGACGTTCGGCCGCTCTATTCTTCACGAGAATGCGGAAATCAATCGAGCGGCTTTAGGGGAAATTGTGTTTTATCAAGAGGAAGAACGTAAAAAGTTGAATGCAATTGTACATCCTGCCGTAAGAAAAGAAATGCTTTCTCAAAAGGAAAGCTATATAGAGGAAGGTTACGAAGCCGTTGTATTAGATATTCCGCTGCTGTTTGAAAGTGATTTGACACACTTAGTCGATAAAGTAGTGGTTGTATATGTCGATGAGTCTGTGCAGCTAGAAAGATTAAAGTCACGTAATAATCTCTCAGCGGAAGATGCTTATGCGCGTATCCATGCACAGCTGCCTTTGATTCAAAAAGTAGCTTTAGCTGATGCGGTGATCAATAACAACGGTCCTGTAGAGGAAACAAAACAACAGCTTTTAAGTATATTAGCCCTATGGCTAGATTAAAGAGTGAATGATTGCATTCACTTTTTTTTATTGGGAATATTTAAGGACTTCTAAAAAAGAATGTGTTAAATATCTGTTCTCGCTATATACATATAGTAAAACTTAATTAAAATAATTTATTAAAAAAAATTAATATTATTCACTTTTTAAATATTTATGTTATACTATTCAATATAAAAAGTTAAATAGTATAACACATATAGAGAGGGGTATAGCCATGAAAGCACGTATTGCCATTAATGGTTTTGGGAGAATAGGAAGAATGGTGTTTCGCACAGCGATTATAGAGGAAAATTTAGATATTATTGCAATAAATGCATCTTATCCAGCAGAAACGTTAGCACATTTAATCAAATATGACTCTATACACGGACCATTTAATGGAGATGTCAAATGTGATGATGATGCGCTAATTGTTAACGGTAAAAGAATTCAGCTATTAAATTCACGTGATCCGCTGAATTTGCCTTGGAAAGAGCTTGGGATTGATTTAGTTGTTGAAGCAACGGGGAAATTTAATTCAAGAGAAAAAGCGCAGTTACATATTGAAGCAGGTGCGAAAAAAGTTGTGTTAACGGCACCGGGTAAACAAGAAGATATTACCATTGTGATGGGCGTAAACGAACGAGAGTTTGATGTGAATCAGCATAACATTATTTCTAATGCCTCTTGTACGACAAATTGTCTAGCTCCAGTTGTCAAGGTACTAGACGAAGCGTTCACAATTGAAAACGGTTTAATGACGACCGTTCATGCATATACAAATGATCAAAAGAATATCGATAATCCGCATAAAGATTTGCGAAGAGCTCGTGCGTGTGCTCAATCAATTATTCCTACAACAACTGGAGCAGCCAAGGCACTTTCATTAGTTCTTCCACATTTAAAAGGAAAGCTTCATGGGATGGCGCTTCGTGTACCAACGCCGAACGTATCGCTTGTCGATTTAGTTGTGGATGTAAGGAAACCTGTGACGATGGAAGATGTTAATTTAGCGTTTATTAAAGCTGCTGAAGGGCCATTAAAGAATATTTTAAATTTAACAATGGAACCACTCGTATCAATTGACTTTAATACAAATCCTCATTCAGCTATTGTAGATGGACTATCCACGATCGTAATGGAAGATCATAAAATTAAAGTGTTAGCTTGGTACGATAACGAGTGGGGCTACTCTCAGCGCGTAGTCGATTTGGTAAGATATATTGCTGCAGAAATGCGTAATGGATCAAAAATAAGAGTAAGCTAAGAAAGCTATTGATTGCTTTAAAAAAAACAGGGAGCTATCGCCCTGTTTTTTTTGTTTTTATTCAAAAGAATAGGGAAAAGCAATAAGATAAGCATGCAAAGGGGTGTTTATTTTCCTCAATTTTAATAAAAAATTAATAGTCGTTTAGAAGCTTTTACACACTGTTTCACGAGAATACAGGGGTAATTTGTATAGGTCTATCTGCAAGAACAATCTTTAATAAAATCAAAACACGTATTGCAAAATAAATGTAAACAAAGTATACTATGTTTCGTGAACTTCTTGTGTACCTTTCGGTGATGTGGCTACTTAAAGGGTTAGGACCTCTTTGGACTAACTTTCCCCCGTGGTAGTTAACATGCTATATGGCGAAAGAACTTCATGTTTAACGATTAAAAATTGTTAAAGGGGGAAATATCATTATGGAAACAATGGGTCGTCATGTCATCTCAGAATTATGGGGATGCGATTTCGATAAGTTAAATGATATTGATTATATTGAAAAAACGTTTGTTGATGCAGCTTTAAAATCTGGTGCGGAAGTTCGCGAAGTAGCGTTCCATAAATTTGCACCTCAAGGTGTAAGTGGCGTTGTTATTATTTCAGAATCACATTTAACGATTCACAGCTTCCCAGAGCATGGTTATGCAAGTATCGATGTTTATACTTGTGGTCATTTAGATCCTACAATCGCAGCAGATTATATTGCAGATGCTCTAAGTGCACAGACACGTGAAACAATTGAATTGCCACGTGGAATGGGTCCTGTTCAGGTAAAACAAACTAAAGCGAATGCACTTTAATAGTGTCGATTGATTACGTAAGTTAAGAGGTGTATTACACACCTCTTTTTAGTATATAAATTTTTAATACGCAAAAACAAAGGGGATAACAACATGGGGGTAGTACAAGCAGTTAAATCTTTATTTTCTAATCATGTAGAAACAAGCGATCACCATTCAGATCCGACTCTAAAAACGCATTATTATAAAACAACGGCTGGGAATGCATTTAAGCAAGTTCATGAAATGTTGAAGCACATGCAAGGGATAGAGATACTTGCTGCATATGAAGAGCGAGGAGAAATTAGCTTAAACGTTGTAAAAGGAAGAAAAGCTTTTGTTGTGATTACCATTATTAACGTACGTCCTCTTGAAACCGCTATCGATTTTTCTGCTACAACAGAATCAAAAGTGGTGCCGGTTGATTTTGGTTTTAGTAAAGAACTCGTACGTACGCTTTATAAGAGCTTTGATCAAAAACTTATTCCTCTTTCTTCGTAAGTTCCTTGTCATTTTTGAATTTCAGGAAATAAAATGGGGAAATTCCTTTTCCTTTACTTGTATTCAAGCCTTGTTTTCTATAAGATGGAATAAAGCAAATCCTTTAATACAGCATCGTGTTTGTTAAAGGAAATGATGATAAAAATCATAATGAATGGCGAATAGCCGGCTAACATAGATGGAAATTAACTTATATAAGAGAAAATAAAAAGAAAAACAAGGTTTATTATTGGAGCTGAGAATATGAAGTGCCCATCCTGTCATTACAATGGAACGAGAGTGCTGGACTCGCGCCCTGTAGAAGAAGGCCGCTCTATTCGTAGAAGACGTGAATGCGAAGAGTGTCACTATCGTTTTACAACTTTTGAGAAAGTAGAAGAACTTCCGTTAATTGTTGTAAAAAAAGATGGAGCGAGAGAAGAGTTCAGCAAAGACAAAATTCTTCGAGGGTTAATTAAGGCGTGTGAAAAACGCCAAGTAAGCTTAAAACAATTAGAAGATACCGTACACGATATTGAAACAGAGCTGCGCAGTCAGGGTACATCAGAGGTGCAGTCAGATGTGGTAGGAGAAATGGTGATGGAGCGATTAGCTGCTATCGATGAAGTCTCTTATGTTCGATTTGCTTCTGTATACCGACAATTTAAAGACATCAATGTATTTATTGATGAATTAAAAGATTTAATTAAGAAGGAACGACTGTAAAAGAGCTATTGAAGTATTCTTTAGGCTCTTTTTTTGTCATTTCTATTACTTTAAAAGTAGGTAGGGAACGACATGAAAGAACAACATTGGAAAGAAATGATACCGGTCGATCGTTATGTTGTTCGTTCGAACGGCATACTGCAGGAATACGACCGAAAGATTTTAACCATGCTCTATCAGCCGTTGGTGGGTACGACCTGCTTTGGTCTGTATATGACGCTATGGAGCGAGCTGGAACAAGACCGTTTATGGGGGAAAGAGTCTACACATCATCATCTAATGTCAATGATGCAAATTAATTTGAAAGCTATTTACCATGAGCGGTTAAAATTAGAAGGCATTGGTTTGTTAAAAACATATATTAAGGAAGAAGATGATGTTCGTGTGTTCATTTATGAGCTCATTCCTCCTCTTACGCCCCATCAGTTTTTTAACGACGGTGTGTTAAATGTATATTTATATAACCGACTTGGAAAATCCATCTTTCAAAAAGTGAAAAATTATTTTTCGGATTCACTCGTCGATGACCAATCGTTTAAAGATGTCACGCATTCATTTAACGATGTATTTAAATCAGTTAAAGCAACAGAGCTGGCTCCAAGTTTTCAGTCTGAAAGCAAGGATGTATTTTCTCCTGATGCTCAAACGGACTTTGTGGATTCCTCCAAACGCGCTTCTATTGAGATGAGCCCGGATTCCTTTGATTTTGATTTATTTTTAGCAGGTCTAACAGATTCAATGATTTCGAAAAGGTCCATTACATCTAAAGTAAAACAAGCGATTGAAAAACTAGCTTTTTTATACGGTATCGATCCTCTTCAAATGAAAAATGTGGTGCTCGATTCGCTAAATGAGAACGATCAAGTTGATATTGAATTGCTTAGAAAAGCAGCACAGTCCTTTTACCAATTTGAAAATGGAGAAGCACTTCCAAATCTAAGCGAACAAATTCAGCCGCCTATGCTTCGTACCATGCAGGAAAAGCAGCCGCAGACAAAGGAAGAGCAGCTTATTCAACAGCTTGAAGTGACTTCCCCTCGACAGCTTTTGATCGAGTTTTCCGGGGGAGCAGAGCCTTCAAAAGCAGATTTGCAAATGATTGAAGAAGTGATGTTTAACCAAAAACTTTCACCTGGGGTAGTAAATGTTCTGATTTACTATGTTATGCTAAGATCCGATATGAAATTGTCTAAGAGCTATGTAGAGAAAATTGCTGGACACTGGGCGCGCAAAAAGGTCCAAACTGTTCAAGATGCCATGAATTTAGCTAAAAATGAACAGAAAGAATATCAGAATTGGACTGAAGCAAAGCAAAATAAAAAAACGGCTGGACGAAAGATTGTGCGTAAAGAAATGGTGCCAGAGTGGCTGAGCGATGAAGAAAAAGAAGAGAAAAAGCAGCCTTCAAAAGAAGTGGACGGATTTGAAGAAGAAAAACGAAAGCTACAAGAAGAGCTCAAGCAGTTAGATCAAGAGCTAAAACAAAAGCATAAAGAATAAAAAGCAGGTATGATAGAGACGAGGTGAAAAAGATGAAGCCTATCAATGATTCACTAAATCAGTTAGTGAACAAAAAGGATTTTAAAGCACGCTTAGAAGCGTTAAGAAACAGTATCCTGTCTAATCCTGAAGTTAAAACATTTTTACAAGAGCATCGCCATGAGTTAGATGAGCAAATGGTCGACCGAGGTCTGATGAAGATGCATGAATTTATCGACCAAAGCAAATGCTGTGACAAGTGTCCTTCTCTGCAAAGCTGTGTCAACATGGTGAAAGGATACCACCCTCAGCTGGTTGTAAAAGGCCGTAATATTGATTTACAATATGAACGCTGTCCTAGAAAAGTACAAGAAGATGAGCGAAAAGAACAAGAATCTTTTATTCAGTGTATGTACGTGCCGAAAGAAATTTTACAGGCAACAATGTCTGATATCGAAATTGAGCAGGGAAGATTTGAGGCCATTAAACTAGTAAGAGATTTTGTGCGAGAATATGAGCCAAATAAGAAAATGAAAGCTTTGTATTTACACGGTTCGTTTGGTGTGGGGAAAACGTATTTTCTTGGAGCAATTGCCAATGCGTTAGCCGAAAAGAAAGTGAAATCTACCATTCTGTATGTCCCGGAGTTTTTGCGTGAGTTAAAAGGTTCGTTTCAAGATCAAAGCTTCAATGAGAAAATAGAGTATGTCAAAAAAGTACCGGTTCTTATGCTTGATGATCTCGGAGCAGAATCCGTAACGAGCTGGATGCGAGACGATGTGCTCGGAACCATTTTACAATTTCGCATGCTCGAAAATTTGCCGACATTTTTCAGCTCGAATTTAAATTTTAAAGAGCTTCAACATCATTTGACTTATACCCAAAGAGGCGAGCAGGAAGAGCTCAAAGCCGCTCGTGTCATGGAACGAATTAAGTCTCTAGCCGTTCCTGTTGAAATGAATGGAGAGAATAAACGAAATAGATGAGCAGGTCGTTTTACATTTCTTGTAACGACTTGCTCATTTTTTTGCATGTTGCCCCATATACATTAATAAAGCGTGTCCAAAGGGGGGCTATGAGGAATGAAAATATTCTTTAAATATGTAGAAGACGCAGTCGTTGTATATGAGTCTTTATGCGCGAAGCGAAGCGCTTTATCATATGGTTCACAGTGCTTGAAGCTGGTGAATAATCAGCTTTTAGTCATTGATGAGACATACAATAGAGAGGCCATTTTACAAGACATGGTGATACCGGTATTAACACACGTAATTTTAAAAAAGAAAGAAAAAAAGATGATGGTAAACATATTAAAAGAACAATTTTTCTATTCAGAAGAGGAAGAGCAAGATTTGCTGCTTCAAATTATGGGGGGGATTATGGAAGGAGAGAGAGGCGAAATCCCTCAAAAAACATTTTCTTTTCCAAGAGAATTACTTATCCGCCAGGCTCTTCAAGACTTCTTCATTCATAATGTAACATTCACCTTTGAGTCTTTTCTCCAATTCCGTTTAAAAGAATATCAAGAGCGGCTGCGCTATTATGCCGAGCTGGCGATTGATGAATATAAGCTTGAACAAGACTATCAAATTCTTATTCATCAGCTGCGTCAAGCAGCTAATGAAAGACAGTCATCTACAGGCGATGTGTATGTAATGCACTTGAATAAAAACAAGTTTGTACTGTACGACCACAACAATAGATATGTTCCTGAACGTGAATGTGCAGCTCTAGCAGAGGCCTTTTTATCTGAACAAGAATCATTATACATAGACTCAACTATTATCGCGCCTTTGCTAAGTTTATCTCCAGCTGCTATTCATCTGTATAGCGACCAGCATGATCATGATTTTGTATATACCATTCAAAATATCTTCCAAGAAAAAGTTATGTTATACGAAAAAAATGAATTTCCGTTTGATCAAAAGCAAAATATAACGTGAAAGGTTGATTTCTATTTTGAAAATGAATATAATAAATGCATATTGAAAAACAGCTATATGTTACAAGTTATGATGAGGACATGAGTGTATATTTACGGTTTGTAGAGAGGGAGATCCAGGCTGAAAATCTCCTAACACGGAATATATTCTTACCACCTCTAAACTTCAGTAGTAAACGAGCAGAGCCTCTAGTAATTACTGACGGAATTTCCGTTATAAAACCTCGAGCCGCTTCGGGTTCTTTGGGTTATCCAAGATACGAAGAGGAAACAAGGGTGGTACCGCGTGTATACACAACTCGTCCCTTTTGATAAGGGACGAGTTTTTTGTTTTTACAAAAAGTTTATTCAGTTATGTTAAAGGAGTGGAAAGTTGTGTCAGAAGTAATCAAAATGACATTTCCTGATGGAGCTGTTAAAGAGTATCCAAAAGGATCATCAACAGAAGATATTGCGGCTTCTATTAGCCCGGGATTAAAGAAGAAAGCATTAGCAGGCAAAGTAAACGGCGAGCTGCTGGATTTACGTACGCCAATCGAACAAGATGGCAGTCTTGAAATCATTACGCAAGATGCTCCTGAAGCGCTTGAAATTATGCGTCACAGTACAGCGCATTTAATGGCTCAAGCAATCAAACGTTTATACAAAGATACAAAAGTACAGTTAGGTGTAGGACCGGTTATCGAAAACGGTTTTTACTATGACATCGATATGGAAGAATCAATTACTCCTGAAGATTTAGGTAAAATTGAAAAAGAAATGAAAAAAATCGTTAATTCAAATATTGAAATTGAACGAAAAGAAGTTTCTCGTGAAGATGCCATTCAACTTTTTAAAGAAGTTGGGGATGAACTAAAGCTTGAATTGATCGATGCGATTCCAGCAGGTGAAAAGGTTACGATTTACCAACAAGGCGAATTCTTTGACCTTTGCCGAGGCGTACACGTGCCGTCAACAGGCAAAATTAAAGAATTTAAATTATTAAGCGTGGCGGGTGCTTATTGGCGCGGAGACAGCGATAATCAAATGCTGCAGCGTATTTACGGTACTGCATTCTTTACAAAAGCAGATTTAGACGAGCATCTTCGTCTTCTTGAAGAAGCAAAAGAACGTGACCACCGTAAACTTGGTAAAGAGCTAAACTTATTTACAAATTCTCAAAAAGTAGGACAAGGTCTGCCTTTATGGCTTCCAAAAGGTGCGACAATCCGCCGTATTATCGAGCGTTATATCGTAGATAAAGAAGTAAGCCTTGGATATCAGCACGTTTACACTCCAGTGCTCGGAAGTGTAGAACTTTACAAAACGTCTGGTCACTGGGAGCACTACCAAGATGACATGTTCCCTGCAATGGAAATGGATAACGAAGACCTAGTGCTTCGTCCGATGAACTGTCCTCATCACATGATGGTTTACAAACAAGGTATTCACAGCTACCGTGAGCTTCCAATCCGTATTGCTGAGCTTGGAACGATGCACCGTTACGAAATGTCAGGAGCATTATCAGGGCTTCAGCGTGTTCGAGGCATGACGCTAAATGATGCGCATATCTTTGTACGTCCGGATCAAATCAAAGAAGAATTCATTCGTGTAGTTCGCTTAGTTGAAGCGGTTTATAAAGATTTTGGCTTTGAAAATTATTCATTCCGTCTATCTTACCGTGACCCTGAAGATACAGAAAAATACTTTGATGATGATGCAATGTGGGAAAAAGCACAAAGCATGTTAAAAGACGCAATGGATGAGCTTGACCTTGATTATTATGAAGCTGAAGGCGAAGCGGCATTCTACGGTCCAAAACTAGATGTTCAAGTTAAAACGGCTCTTGGTAAAGAAGAGACGCTATCTACGGTTCAACTAGATTTCTTACTTCCTGAACGATTTGATTTAACGTATGTAGGGGAAGACGGAAAACAACATCGACCGGTTGTTATTCACCGCGGCGTGGTGTCAACAATGGAACGTTTTGTAGCTTTCTTAATCGAAGAATACAAAGGAGCTTTCCCAACGTGGTTAGCACCTGTACAAGTTCAAGTGATTCCGGTATCACCTACGGTTCACCTTGAGTATGCAAAAGAAGTGCAAGAACAGCTTCAGCTTGCCGGTATTCGTGTGGAACTTGATTCTCGCGATGAGAAAATTGGCTATAAAATCCGTGAGGCTCAAATGCAAAAAATTCCTTATATGCTTGTTGTAGGGGATAAAGAGGTAGAGGATAAAGCAGTAAACGTACGTAAATATGGTGAGCAGAATTCAGAAACAGTGGATTTCCAAGCCTTTTTACAAAATGTAAAAGCAGAAGCATCTCGTTAATGAAAAAAGCAGAGAATTGAAATTCTCTGCTTTTTTATCTAACATTTATAAAAAACTATTGCATAAATGTTTTTCCTTTGATACAATAACTTTTGTTGTTAAAAAAGAACGAAATCATTGACTTTTGTCTTTGTTGATACTATAATAGCTTAAGTAATTGAATACTTGTTTATACAGAAGAAGAAGCACCCGCTTCTCACCTGAGTGACGCATAGAGCAGTTAGCAGGTACATCGTATCTTAATTAAAACGATAGAAGTGTGGGTGCAGTATGTACTCACACTTTTTTGTGTGAGTTAATAATCGGTCTAAGCAAGCGTATTCGCTCATTAAACCTTGGAGGTGGCTACTTATTAGCAAGGACATGATGGTAAACGAGGGCATTCGAGCTCGCGAAGTTCGTCTAATTGATCAAAATGGTGAACAATTAGGAATTAAATCAAAAAATGAAGCATTAGAAATTGCTTCACGAGTAAATCTTGACTTAGTAATGGTTGCTGCAAATGCGAAACCGCCGGTATGTCGTATTATGGACTACGGTAAATTCCGCTATGAGCAACAACGTAAAGAAAGAGAAGCTCGTAAAAACCAAAAAGTTGTAAACTTAAAAGAAGTTCGTTTAAGTCCAACAATTGATGAACATGATTTTAACACTAAACTTCGTAACGCACGCAAGTTCCTTGAAAAAGGTGACAAAGTGAAAGCGTCTATTCGCTTTAAAGGTCGTGCCATTACTCATAAAGGGATTGGCCAAAAAGTACTTGAACGTTTTTCACAAGCTTGCGAAGATGTAAGTTCAGTTGAATCGGCTCCTAAAATGGAAGGCCGCAGCATGTTCTTAGTCTTGGCACCTAAAAACGAGAAGTAATAGAACGAGGAGGAACACCCCATGCCAAAAATGAAAACACATCGTGGCGCTGCAAAGCGTTTCAAAAAGACTGGAAGCGGTAAATTAAAACGTGCTCGTGCTTACACAAGCCATTTATTCGCTAACAAATCTACAAAACAAAAGCGTAAATTACGTAAAGGTTCTTTAGTAAGCAAAGGTGATTTCAAACGTATCCGTCACTTATTAGATAACATTAAGTAATTTGGGTTGAGATAGAAACAATACAGGAGGTAAACAATTATGCCACGCGTAAAAGGCGGTACAGTAACACGCAAACGTCGTAAAAAAGTTTTAAAATTAGCTAAAGGTTTCTTCGGTTCGAAGCATAGATTATATAAAGTTGCTAATCAGCAAGTTATGAAATCTCACATGTATGCTTATCGTGACCGTCGTCAGAAAAAACGTGACTTCCGTAAATTATGGATCACACGTATTAATGCAGCTGCTCGTATGAACGGTCTTTCTTACAGCCGTTTAATGCACGGTTTAAAATTAGCAGGTATTGAAGTTAACCGCAAAATGCTTGCTGACTTAGCTGTAGCTGATGAAAAAGCATTTGCTGAATTAGCAACTGCTGCTAAAAAAGGCTTAGATAAGTAATGAATATAAAGTCTCGTCATCTTTAGATGATGAGGCTTTTTTGCTATCGGAGGACATATCATGAATGAACTGCTGCTTACCTATTTTATTGTTATTAATATCGTAGGGGTAGGAATGATGTATAGAGACAAACAAAAAGCGAAAAGACATGAGTGGAGAATTGCCGAAAGTACACTGTGGACGGTAGCTGCTGTCGGGGGAGCTCTTGGAGGACTGATTGGTATGTATTGCTATCGTCATAAAACGAAGCACACATCGTTTACAGTAGGTTTTCCTATTCTTGCTGCTCTTGACTTACTTTTCTTTTTTGTTATCAGCTGAGCACAAATGATTTTGTGCTCAGTGTAAAAATTCTCGAACGGGGCTTTTCCAGCGAATAGGAGCATTTGGATACATGTCGTGTACGTGGCTTTCCAGCAGCTTGAAATCTTGTTTTTGCAGTTCATGTAATCGAGATGGATCTGTTAACACCATTGTAATTGACACAGATTCTGGTTCATTGGGATTGCTGTATTTTTCTCCTTCAAATAAAATACCTTTATACGTTAGTAGAAAATTTTTGCGGATATTCGTTTTTTCGTCAACAACAAAAAATTGCTGATGTTCCTGTGCTGCTACAAGCTTCCGCTTTGGACTGCGAAAATGCTGAACCAGCTTTAATAGTGTGTAAGCAACAAGCGCGAAAATGAACACGCGAACGAAAACAATAACAAACATAACGCTCCCTCCTTTACAAGGCACAGTTTTCTTACTTTACGTTCGAGTTTCTAAAAAGTTTCATGATTTTTGATATAATTTCTTTATTGGTTTAAAAAGAAGAAGATATACATAATTACAGGAGTGATTACATTGAATTTACAACAGCTATTTACCATGCAGCGCCAGCTGGATCAGCATATAGAGGATAAGCATGAGCTTCATAAGGAAGATTTGATTCCGAGAAAGCTTTTAGCACTGCTTGTCGAAATGGGAGAGCTGGCAAACGAAACGCGCTGCTTCAAATTTTGGAGCGTCAAACCTCCGGCTGAAGACGCTGTTATTTTAGAAGAATTTGTGGACGGCGTACATTTTATCCTTTCTTTAGGGGTTGAAAAAGGATACGATGATTTAACTGAGTTACCAAATGCAAAAGCAAGTGATTCAAAAACAGCACAATTTTTACAGGTATTTGCACAAGTTGTTGCTTTCGAGCAGGATCAGTCGAAAGAAAACTATGTGGACATGTTTGTATCTTACATGACGCTTGGCGATATGTTTGGTTTTTCCGCTGAACATATTGAAGAAGCATACATCTCAAAAAATGAAGTGAATTTTAAACGCCAAGAACAAGGATACTAGAAATAAAGGGATGGGAAATTTTACTTCAACCTCTTTTTAGCTATAATAGAGGTATACATATGAAAGGGGTAATCCATATGACAAAGTTAGATGAAACATTGACAATGCTTAAGGCACTAACAGATGCAAAAGGAATTCCTGGAAATGAGCGTGAACCGCGTGAGGTTATGAAGAAATATATTGCACCTTATGCAGATGAAGTAACGACGGATGGGCTAGGCAGTTTGATTGCAAAAAAAGTAGGCAACGAACAAGGGCCTAAAATTATGGTAGCCGGTCACTTAGATGAAGTAGGCTTTATGGTGACTCAAATTGATGAACGCGGCTTTATTCGTTTTCAAACGGTAGGCGGATGGTGGTCTCAAGTTATGCTTGCTCAACGCGTAACCATCGTTACGTCTAAAGGAGAGATAACAGGGATTATTGGCTCAAAGCCTCCTCATATCCTGCCTCCAGAAGTTCGTAAAAAGCCAGTTGACATTAAAGATATGTTCATCGATATTGGTGCCTCTAGCAGAGAAGAAGTAGCGGAGTGGGGAGTGAAGCCTGGTGATCAGGTTGTTCCTTATTTCGAATTTACGGTTATGAACAACGAAAAGATGCTGCTAGCGAAAGCCTGGGACAACCGTATTGGCTGTGCAATCGCTATCGATGTATTAAAAGCTTTAAAAAATGAAACACATGAAAATGTTGTGTATGGTGTAGGAACGGTGCAAGAAGAAGTTGGACTTCGAGGTGCAAAAACATCCGCTAACTTTATTGAACCGGATATTGCATTTGCTGTTGATGTCGGTATCGCTGGTGATACACCTGGTGTTTCTGATAAAGAAGCATCTTCTAAAATGGGAGATGGTCCGCAAATCATTTTATATGATGCTTCCATGGTTTCTCATAAAGGACTTCGAGATACAGTGGTAGATGTGGCAGATGAATTAAATATTCCATATCAATTTGATGCAATCGCTGGAGGCGGTACGGACTCAGGTTCTATCCATATTTCAGCTAACGGGGTTCCAGCACTTTCGATTACGATCGCAACTCGTTATATCCATTCTCATGCAGCGATGCTTCATCGTGATGATTATGAAAATGCAGTTAAATTAATTGCCGAAGTAATTAAACGCTTAGACCGAAATACGGTGAACGCAATTACGTATAATTAAAAAAAGCTCATTCTCCTAGGAGAATGAGCTTTTTGCTGTACATAGGAAAAGGCTATTTATTTTAAACCGTTTTCAAGCGTTGTCAGAATTTCTTCTTTTTCTGATTCTGGAGACTTTTCCCAAAGCACCTCAAATAAAACACCAAGTCCAGGGAGCATTTTTTCTTCACCGCTTTGAATAGCGTCAGAAATTGTAGCTTCAAGCTCTTCTTTTGAGTTTCCTGAAACGTTTGCAATAACAGCATTTCGTAAATTAAGATCCATCATTTTCACCTCAGCTATCGTAAAGTTACCAATAGCTTTTGTTTTCTTTGCGATTTCTATGTACAATAAAGTGAAACTTATCTAATGATTATTGAGCAAAATGTAATCGAACTATTTATTTTTGTATAGATAAAGGAGTTATGTTTGTGAAACAAATTGATTCAGTTAAAAATCCGCAGGTAAAAGCGTGGAAAAAGCTGCATAATAAAAAAGACCGTGATAAGCAGGGCCTTTTTATGGTAGAAGGCTTTCATTTAGTCGAAGAAGCTATCAAAAATAAGGATTGCGTAAAGGAACTAATTATACGCGAACCGATTGAAGTACCAGCACAGTGGAACATAGATGGTATTGAAATAACCGTTGTAAACGAAGCAATAATCAAATTGTTATCTGACACCGAAACACCTCAAGGAATTATCGCTGTGTGTTTTCAAACGAAGCATGCAGAAATCATTCATACAGCACAGAAAGTATTGCTTTTAGATGCGGTGCAAGATCCAGGTAACCTAGGTACGATTATTCGAACTGCTGATGCTGCCGGAGTGGAGGCTATTATCGTTGGAGAGGGCAGCGTGGATGTGTACAACCCAAAAGTTGTTCGTTCAACGCAAGGAGCTATTTTTCACCTTCCAATTGTAAAAGGTGATTTACTCGAAATGATTTCACTGTTAAAAGAAAGAGGAATAGCTGTTTACGGCACGTCGCTACAAAATGGAAAGGTCTACACACACGTAAAACCTTCAAACGAATTTGCGCTGATTGTGGGAAATGAAGGAAACGGCGTAAGCCAGAAAGTGCTGGAACAAACGGATCAGAATCTGTACATTCCCATCTATGGAAAGAGCGAGTCGCTAAATGTTGCCATGGCTTCTGGAATCTTACTTTATTATTTACGCGGAATGTAGTTGCATCGAGAACGTGTTTTCACTATAATAATACAATAGTTACATATGTAAAAAACGATGAAAGAGAGCAGTAGCTTATGGCCATTTATGCAGGGAGAAAATGCCGTGACTGAAAGCATTTTTATAAATGTAATAAGTGAATTCACCTCTTGAGTTGACACTTAGACCATCTTACATAGATGTAAAGGTGTTCCGGAGATTCCGTTAACTTGAATGAAGTGAACTGTATACGTCTGTGTATATAGTTAACAAGGGTGGTAACGCGACTAATCCTCGTCCCTTTTTTGGGAGGAGGTTTTTTTATTTGTCATTTTTTACGTTAAAAGGAGGAATAAGTGATGAAAGAACGTTTACAAGAACTTCAACAAGAAGCAATTGCAAAAGTCGAAGCAGCAAGTGCTTTAAAAGAATTAAACGACGTACGCGTAGCTTATTTAGGAAAGAAAGGCCCTATCACAGAAGTACTTCGCGGTATGGGAAAACTTTCAGCTGAAGAGCGTCCTGTAATGGGAGCACTTGCAAATGAAGTGCGTGAAGCTATTGCATCTAAAATTGAAGAAAAACAAACGGCGTTAGAAGCAGCCGAGGTAGAGCGTAAACTCGCTTCAGAAACAATCGACGTAACGCTGCCAGGACGCCCTGTTAAAGCAGGTACGCATCACCCGCTAACAAGCGTGGTTGAAGAAGTAGAAGATTTATTCTTAGGAATGGGCTATGAAGTAGCAGAAGGACCGGAAGTAGAGCAGGACTACTATAATTTCGAAGCGCTGAACTTGCCAAAAGGTCACCCAGCGCGTGATATGCAAGATACGTTCTATATTACGGAAGAAACGCTTCTTCGTACGCATACATCAACTGTTCAAGCTCGTGTTATGAACAAGAATGAAGGCAAAGGACCTGTTAAAATTATTTGCCCGGGTAAAGTGTATCGCCGCGATGATGATGATGCTACGCATTCTCATCAATTCATGCAAATTGAAGGTCTTGTAGTAGACGAAAATATTCGTATGAGCGATTTAAAAGGCACGCTTGAAGTATTTGTGAAAAAGATGTTCGGTGCAGACCGTGAAATTCGTCTTCGTCCAAGTTTCTTCCCTTTCACTGAGCCGTCTGTAGAAGTAGACGTATCGTGTGCAAAATGTGGAGGTAAAGGCTGTAATGTATGTAAACAAACAGGCTGGATTGAAATTTTAGGAGCCGGCATGGTTCATCCAAATGTCCTTGAAATGGCTGGATACGATTCAACTAAATATCGTGGGTTTGCTTTTGGAATCGGTGTAGAGCGTATTGCTATGTTAAAACACGGCGTGGATGATATTCGTCATTTCTATACAAATGATGTTCGTTTCTTAGATCAATTTAAACAAGTATAAAGGAGGGACTACGATGTTTGTATCTTATCGTTGGTTACAAGAGTATGTTGACTTATCAGGCGTAACGGCAGAAGAGTTAGCAGATAAAATCACAAAAAGTGGAATTGAAGTTGAAGGTGTAGAAAACTTAAATAAAGGCATCAGCGGAGTAGTAATTGGTCACGTTGTAGAACGTGAACAGCATCCAAATGCTGATAAATTAAGCCGCTGTCAAGTAGATCTTGGCGGAGGAGAAATCGTTCAAATCGTGTGCGGAGCACCGAACGTGGCACAAGGTCAAAAAGTAGCGGTTGCAAAAGTGGGAGCTGTACTTCCAGGTAACTTTAAAATCAAGCGTGCTAAGCTTCGCGGTGAAGAATCGAACGGTATGATTTGTTCTCTTCAAGAGCTTGGCATTGAAAGCAAGCTTGTGGCAAAAGATTATCAAGAAGGCATCTTCGTGTTCCCAAGCGATGCTGAAGTAGGAGCGGATGCACTAGATGCATTAAACTTAAACGATGAAGTATTAGAGCTAGGGCTAACACCAAACCGTTCAGACTGCTTAAGTATGTTAGGTGTAGCACATGAAGTGGCTGCTATTTTACGTCGTGAAGTGAAGTATCCGTCAGTAAACGTGCAAACGTCTGATGAGCAAGCAGCTGATTATCTTTCCGTTAAAGTAGAGGCAAAAGAAGACAATCCGCTTTACGTAGCGCGCGTTGTGAAAAACGTAAAAATTGCTCCGTCACCATTATGGATGCAAACGCGTTTAATGGCAGCTGGTATTCGACCTCATAACAACGTTGTTGATATTACCAACTATATTTTGCTTGAATACGGCCAGCCGCTGCATGCTTTTGACTATGATCGTCTTGGTTCAAAAGAAATTGTTGTACGTCACGCGTCAGAAGGCGAAAAGTTTGTAACACTTGATGATCAAGAGCGCGTATTAAAAGGCAATCAGCTTGTCATTACAAACGGCAGTGAGCCGGTAGCTCTTGCAGGTGTAATGGGCGGAGCGAACTCCGAAGTAAAAGACGATACGGTAAATGTTCTCATTGAATCAGCTTACTTCAAAGGCTTAACGGTTCGCCAAGCTTCAAAAGACCACGGTCTTCGCAGTGAGGCAAGCGCTCGTTTTGAAAAAGGAATTGATCCTAACCGTACGCGTGTAGCTGCTGACCGCGCAGCAGAATTAATGGCTGAATACGCTTCAGGTGAAGTGGTAAGCGGTACTGTAGAAGTAGATACACTAACTGTGGAACCTGCTGTTGTAGCTGTGTCACTTGGCCGTATTAACGATGTGCTTGGTACAGAGCTATCAATGGAAGAAGTACAAGACATTATGAACCGTCTTCAATTTGAAAACAAAGTGGAAGACGAAACCATTGTTGTAACAGTGCCAACTCGTAGAGGCGATATTACAATTGAAGAAGATATCGTCGAGGAAGTAGCGCGTATGTATGGCTATGACAACCTTCCTACAACGCTTCCTGTAACAGTGGCAACTCCAGGAAAACTAACAGAGTATCAGCTTGGACGCCGTAAAGTTCGCCGTTTCTTAGAAGGTGCGGGACTAGCACAAACAACAACATATTCGCTAACGAGCGCTGAAAAAGCTACTCAGTTTGCACTAAATGCAACAAGTACGATTGGTCTAGCAATGCCGATGAGTGAAGATCGCAGCATCCTTCGTCAAAGCTTAGTGCCTCATTTGCTAGAAGCAGTGAAGCATAATAATGCTCGCCAGTCGGATTCTATTGCACTATACGAAACAGGCTCAGTGTTCTTATCTAAAGGTGAAGGAGAATTACCGGATGAGCAGGAGCGCGTAGCTGGTGCAATCACGGGTCTATGGCATGCTCACGGCTGGCAAGGTGAAAAGAAAGTCGTTGATTTCTATGTGATTAAAGGTGTACTAGAAGGGTTATTTGCACAGCTTGGTTTAGAGAAACGAATCTCATATGCTCCTGTTAAAAAAGACGGTATGCACCCTGGACGTACAGCGGCTGTATGGTTAGATGAAAAAGAAATTGGATACGTAGGTCAAGTTCATCCTATTGCTCAGAAACAGTATGGTCTTCGTGAAACATACGTATTTGAATTACACCTTCAAGAGTTATTAGCTGCAGATGTCGAAGAAGTTCGTTATTCAGCTATTCCAAGATTCCCATCTATTACACGTGATATTGCACTTGTGGTAGATAAAAACGTTCTTGCAGGAGAAGTTCAGCGCGTCATCTATACGACGGGCGGAGAACTTTTAAAAGACGTGACGGTATTTGATCTATATGAAGGCGAGCGTATGGAAGAAGGCAAGAAATCTGTAGCTTTCTCTTTACGATACTTAGATCCTGAACGTACATTAACTGATGAAGAAGTAGCAAAAGCACATGGTGCAGTGTTAGAGGCTGTAGAAAAAGAATTTGGTGCAACGCTTCGTTCATAAGAATAAAAAAAGAGATGTGGATTTCCACATCTCTTATTTTTTAGCTAATTTTAAAGCTTTTTCCGTATTAGCAAAATGAATTTTAGCTAAGGAGTTCAGCGCATTCACGCCATGTTTCTTAATGATTTTAGCAGCGGCGATATCAACTTGTGCGCCAGCTCCCCGAGGAATAACCATCCCGGTCTTTTCCGTCAGCAAATCCATTTGTTTTAAAAATGCGTATCTGGCAATAATGGAAGCAGCAGCTACAGATAAATGAACGCTTTCTCCTTTTGTGCTGAAAAAGACATTTTCTTTGATAATTTCTTTTTCCTTTACCACGTGTTTATAATAGGTGTTTTTTTCGACAAACTGGTCAATTAAAATGGCATCGGGTTTTTCAGGATCCAATTTTTTTAACACGTTGGATAAAGCTTTGTTGTGCAACAGAGCTTTCATTTTACCTTGTGACATGCCTTTTTCTTGAAATGCATTATACTTTTCGTTATGTAAAACAAGCAAACTATAGGGAATAAACGAAACAAGCTGCTTGGCAATTTCAATAATTTTAGCATCCGTTAACTCTTTTGAATCTCGTACTCCTAATTCTTTTAATAAAGGAAGCTGCTCTTTTTGAACATAGGCAGCAACTACGGTCATAGGACCAAAATAATCTCCTGTCCCTACCTCGTCAGAACCGATGACAGATAGTGAGCTGAAGTTTGATGGGAGGTGTGAGACAGGAGCCTTTTTCGCAGCATCTAAAGGACCTCCCCACTTAGCCGCTTCTGTTTCAGCTTCTTTTCCTTGAAAAAGTACTTTTCCAGAGCGGTACGCAGTGATGGAACAGCCGGGAGTTTTAGCTGCAAAAATACTTCCCTGCGGAAGTTTGGGCTGTAGATAGGATGTGTAATGAATCTTCATTTTAGCTATTTGATCAGCTGATACCTTAATAACAGCATGTGACATAATGCTTCACTCCTTTCGGGGTATTTTAGTTTACTTTATAAGCACTATCCCTTATGATAGCTTAAATATAGATATGTTTCCATTGAAGTCTTCTTCGTGGTATGATAGGGATTAGGATTTTTCGTGGAACGGAGGATTTTCTCGTGTCAAGACAAGATAAAACACGTGCGACAGTTGACATCTTTGGTCAGCAGTATAGCATCGTCGGTAGCGAAAGTACAAGCCATATTCGACTTGTCGCCTCTATAGTGGATGAAAAAATGCGTGAAATCAGTACTAAAAACCCTTCTTTAGATATCAATAAATTAGCAGTATTAACAGCTGTGAATGCTGTACACGAATATATAAAACTGAAAGAAGACTATGAGAGACTTGAACAAAAACTTTATGGAAAAGAGGAATGACTGAGTCAATGCTTAATATCATTTTAATTATATTGCTTCTTTTAGGCTTTGTAACCGGTCTTAAAAGAGGATTTATTTTGCAGCTCATTCATATTGTCAGTTTTGCGGTTTCGTTTATCGTCGCTTATATGTTTAGTGGAGATCTGGCAAGCCGACTTCGCTTGTTGATTCCGTTTCCGGACAATATTCAGCAGCAAAGTGTCGCATCGTTTGTATTTGATTCTGGAACGATAGAAGACGCTTTTTATCGAATGATTGCATTTGCGATTTTATTTTTTGCTACTCACATTGTACTTCGCCTTGCAGGCTCTGTTTTAACGGCTTTAACCGAACTGCCAATTCTGCGCCAGTTAAATAAATGGGGCGGAGGTGCACTTGGATTCGTTGAAGTGTATATCATCGTTTTTATTTTGTTATACATTGGAGCCGTGATTCCTGTAAGTGAAATTCAAACGCCAATTCAACAGTCTTCAATTGCAATCAATATCGTACAAAATACTCCATACTTATCGTCTGCGATTCAAGATTTGTGGACTCAGTATGGTGTAATGTAATGAAATTACAATAGCTTGTTGAGAGGGTGTGTCGAAAGTGTCATAATACTTTTGAGATACCCTCTTTTTTTATCGCAGTCTGACCTGCGGTTTTCATGAGGATAAAAATATGTCTAGATGAAAATTTGGGAGAGTACATATGTCACTCATCATGTTTTTGAAAGTTTCGTTATTATGATAATAGGCTGGTGAAAAGAGATGAATAAAAAGGATATTATTAAATTGTTAGAAACAATTGCTACATATATGGAATTAAAGGGAGATAACCCTTTTAAAATTTCCGCTTTTCGAAAAGCAGCTGCAGCGCTAGAAACGGACGAAAGAACGCTGACAGAGATTGAGGATTTTACCAAGCTCCAAGGGATTGGAAAAGGAACGGCTGCAGTCATTACAGAGTATATGGAAACAAATGAGTCAAGCGTATTAGAAGAACTAAAGCAAGAAGTTCCTGAAGGACTTATTCCTTTGCTTAAGCTGCCGGGGCTTGGAGGTAAAAAAATCGCTAAATTATATAAAGAGCTAGATATTCGAGATATGGAATCACTGCATCAGGCCTGTATGGAAAATCGAGTGCAGGGACTAAGCGGTTTTGGTAAAAAGACAGAAGAAAAAATTATCGCTGCCATTGAAGAGTTTGGGAAGCGTCCTGATCGTTTGCCTCTTGCTTTTATGCTTCCAATAGCGGAAGAAATTTTAGAAGCCCTTAAACAGATGCATAGCATTGAGCGTTTTTCTCAAGCAGGGAGCATTCGCCGCATGAGGGAGACCGTAAAAGATCTCGATTTTATTATTTCAACAGCTGAGCCTCATGCTGTCCGTGAACAGCTAGTATCGCTGCCAAATGTGAAGGATATCATTGCAAATGGAGATACAAAAGTATCGGTAACGTTAGCCTATGAGTACGATGTGTCTGTGGATTTTCGTCTTGTAGAAGATAAAGCGTTTGCCACAACGCTTCACCATTTTACAGGATCAAAAGATCATAATGTGCGTATGCGTCAATTAGCAAAAGAACGCGGTGAAAAAATTAGCGAGTATGGCGTTGAAAATGCGGAGACAGGCGAAGTTATGACTTTTGAGTCTGAACAAGCATTCTATGAACATTTTGGCCTGTCTTTTATTCCGCCTGAACTTCGTGAAGATGGAACGGAAGTAGATGCATTTATAAAGCCTCAAACCCTTGTGACCTACGGTGCCGTAAAAGGTGATTTGCATATGCACTCCACGTGGAGCGACGGGGCGTATTCGATTGAAGAAATGGCGGAAGCATGTCGCGCGCGAGGCTATGAGTACATGGCGATTACAGACCATTCTCAGTATTTAAAAGTAGCTAACGGTCTAACGCCTGAACGCATTCGTAAACAGCGTGAAGAAATTAATCGTTTAAACGCACAGTTCGATGATTTTACAATACTAGCAGGAATTGAAATGGATATTTTGCCTGATGCAACACTTGATTATGATGATGAAATGCTAGCTGAGCTAGATTTTGTTATTGCGTCCATTCACTCTAGTTTTTCGCAATCACGCGAAGAAATTATGAATCGCTTAAAGCAAGCGTTAAACAATGTTCATGTAGATTTAATCGCTCATCCGACGGGTCGTTTGATTGGTCGCCGCAACGGATATGATGTAGATATTGATATGCTAATTGAATTAGCTAAAGAAACAAAAACGGCTCTTGAACTAAACGCGAATCCAAACCGTTTAGATTTAGCCGCTGAACACATAAAAAAAGCCCAAGAGGCAGGAGTTAAAATTGCTATTAATACAGATGCTCACAATCTAGACATGCTAGAGCATATGGAAATTGGAATATCTACGGGAATTAAAGGCTGGCTTAAACCAGAAACGGTATTAAATACGTATAGTCTCAAAGAATTAACCGCCTTTTTAAATCGACATAAATAAGCAACAGGAGGAATCAGTTTTGCAATCACGTATTTTTCATGTACTAGAGTTTAATAAAGTTAAGGAACAGCTTCAGAAAAAAGTAGCTTCTTCTTTAGGCCGAGAAAAAGTAGCGAATTTGATTCCCTCGACTCAGTATGAAGAAGTAGTCAAATGGCAGGAAGCAACAGATGAAGCGACAACCGTGCTGCGATTGCGTGGCAACGTACCGCTAGGGGGCATTTTTGACGTTCGACCTAGCGTGAAGCGTGCTGAAATTGGGGGAACGCTAAGCTCTAATGAACTTCTTGATGTAGCAAGCACTATTTATGCTGCAAGACAAGTCAAGCAATTTATCGAGCAAGTAGTGGAAGACGAAGATTTACAGCTTCCAATTATAACTGAACATATCGAAAAACTAATGCCTCTTCCTGAGGTAGAACAAACAATTAAAATGAGTATTGATGAGAATGGCACAGTGCTGGACGGTGCAAGCGACCAGCTAAGAGGCATTCGTCAAAAACTTCGCTCAACGGAGTCTCGTATTCGCGAAAAGCTAGAGAGCCTTATTCGCTCCTCGTCTGCTCAAAAAATGTTGTCAGATGCAATTGTTACCATTCGAAACGAACGTTTCGTTATTCCTGTTAAGCAAGAATATCGCAGTGCGTATGGAGGCATTGTGCACGATCAGTCTTCATCCGGAGCAACTTTATTTATTGAGCCTCAGGCGATTGTGACGTTAAACAATGAGCTTCAAGAAGCAAAGGTAAAAGAAAAACAAGAAATTGAGCGTATTCTCATTGCTTTAACCGTTCAGGTAGCGGAAGTGGCAAATGAACTCCGTCAAAACGTGTATCTGTTAGGTGAGCTGGACTTCATGTTTGCTAAAGGACGCTATAGCCATGAGCTAAAAGCTTCAAAACCTAAAATGAACGACCGAGGCTATATTAAGTTAGTGAAGGCAAAACATCCTCTTATTGCACAGGAAGACGTCGTTGCGAATGATATTGAGCTAGGTGATCAATATACGTCTATCGTTATTACAGGACCAAATACCGGCGGTAAAACCGTAACGTTAAAAACACTTGGATTATTTACGTTAATGGCTCAAGCGGGTTTGCAGATTCCTGCGCTGGATGGATCGGAAATGGCTGTGTTTAAGCACGTATTTGCTGATATTGGAGATGAGCAGTCGATTGAACAAAGTTTGAGTACCTTTTCATCTCATATGGTCAACATTGTAGATATTTTACAAAAAGTAGATCACGAAAGTCTGGTCTTGTTCGATGAATTGGGAGCAGGAACGGATCCTCAAGAAGGTGCAGCGCTTGCGATTTCGATTTTAGATCAAGTATATGAAAAAGGAGCTCGCGTAGTTGCGACTACTCACTATCCTGAATTAAAGGCGTACGGCTATAACCGTGAAGGAGTGGTCAATGCTAGCGTAGAGTTTGATATTGAAACGTTGAGCCCTACTTACAAGCTGCTGATTGGTGTACCGGGTCGAAGCAATGCTTTTGAGATTTCAAAACGTTTAGGTTTAAGTGCTGAAGTAATTGAACGTGCCAAAGGCTATATTGGCTCAGAAACAAATAAAGTAGAAAATATGATTGCCTCTCTTGAAGATAGCCGCCGTCAATCTGAACACGAGCTAGAAGAAGCTGAAGAGCTAAGAAAAGAGGCTCAGAAGCTTCATAAAGAATTACAGAGTCAGATTATTGAGTTTAATGAAAAACGAGATAAGCTGTACGAAAAAGCTGAAGAAAAAGCTCAAGCCACAGTTAAAGCAGCATCTGAAGAAGCAGAGAAAATCATTAGCGATTTGCGTAAAATGAGTCAAAAAAATCATGCGCTTGTAAAAGAGCATGAATTGATTGAAGCGCGTAAACGTCTAGAAGATGCAGTTCCAACTCTTGAAAAAAGTAAAAAGAAACCGGCTGCGCCGAAAAAACAAGAGCGCACTCTTCAAGCTGGAGATGAAGTGAAAGTCTTAAGCTGGGGACAAAAAGGAACGCTTGTAGAACGAGTAAGCAATAATGAATGGCAAGTACAAATGGGGATCATGAAAATGAAGGTGAAAGAAAAAGATCTCGAATATATCAGTTCTCCAAAACCTGTAGAAACCAAGCCGCTTGCTACGGTAAAGGGAAAAGATTATCATGTAAATCTAGAATTGGATTTAAGAGGAGAGCGCTATGAAAATGCGCTGATTCGAGTTGAAAAATATATTGATGATGCTTTGTTAGCCAACTATCCGCGCGTTTCGATTATCCACGGTAAAGGAACTGGAGCTCTTCGTAAAGGCGTACAGGAATATTTGAAAAATCATCGTTCTGTTAAAAATATTCGTTTCGGAGAGGCTTCTGAAGGAGGTTCTGGCGTTACGGTTGTGGAATTTAAATAAAAGAACGCTGAAATAAAGGTGTCAGTCGATGCGCTGAACAAGCATATATGAAGATAGAAAATCCGACATGGCTCATGGACTATGCTGGGTTTTTTATCTCTTTTAAGAACGATACAAGTAAAGGAAAGAGACCTGTCAGTTCATTACGTAGAGCGTAATATAAATTAGGAGTGATGCAAAAATGAGGGATTTTTGGAAAGACCCGTATATTGAATCCGCCGCTTATTACAGCGTGGTTGTCTTGAGCATTGTCGTCTTTCTTGTTGTGTTTGAGCTCGTTACTAAGTATAAGAATTGGGAAGAGATTCAAAAAGGAAATATGGCTGTTGCGATGGCAACAGGTGGGAAAATATTTGGATTAGCTAATATTTTTCGCTATTCGATTGAGCATAACGACAATTTGTTAAGAATGCTCGGATGGGGAATATATGGGTTCGTTCTTTTACTAGTCAGCTATTTTATTTTCGAATTTTTGACGCCAAAATTTCGAATCGATGATGAAATTGAACAAGATAACAGAGCCGTTGGGTTTATTTCACTTGTTATTTCAATCGGTATGTCCTATGTAATAGGAGCAGGGATAGGATAGGAGAGAGTGATGGAGAAGTTAGCGAAAATTTTACTCGTTTTATGCGGAGTGTTTATGCTTATTGGTCTTATCTATTTATCTATATAGCTTTTCCTAACATTATGATGACAGCAAAAAAGCTGACCTTAAAGCAGGTCAGCTTTTTTAATGATTACTTCCATACGTCTTCAGCAATTGAAATCACGTGCTTTACTTTATCCCACTGCTGCTCTTCAGTAAGTAAATTTCCTTCTTCTGTAGAAGCAAATCCGCACTGGGGACTTAAACAAATTTGATCAAGAGAAACAAATTCTGCCGCTTTAGCAATTCGTTTTTTCACTGCTTCAGGATCTTCTAAATCTCCAAATTTTGATGTGATAAGACCAAGGACAATCTGAAGATCATCTCGCTTTACATGTCGAAGAGGTTCGAATCCCCCTGAGCGTTCATCATCAAATTCTAAAAATAGTCCATCTACGTTTAACTGACTGAAAATAGCTTTTGACGCATTTTCATATCCGCCGCTTGCTGTATAAGTAGACTGGAAATTCCCTCTGCAAATATGCATTGTAATGACCATATCATCTGGCTTATGCGCAATGGATTCATTGATCGCATCCGTAAAACGTTTCAGTAATTCTTGGGGCGTGAAACCTTTTGAAGCGATTTGTTCTTGTCCTTTTTCTGAGAAAAAGACTGCCCACGCAGTATCATCTAACTGTAAATAGCGGCATCCGGCATCATAAAATGCTTGAATGGCTTTTTGATATGTTTTAACTAAATCAGCAAAAAATACATCCGTATCCGAATAAGCAGACTCTTCAATATGACCTCTGAAAAACAGCATATTAGGACTTGGAATGGTGAACTTAGCTACGTGTTCTTTTCCAGCAGCTTGATGAAGAAATTTATAATCTTCAATCATAGGGTGGTGATTAAAATCTAGTTTTCCAGTTACTTTTATACCGTGAGCTTTTGTTTGGACCCCGTGAAACTGAATTCCCGACTCTGCTTCGTAAAGTTCTACGCCAACAAGTTCTGACAGAAAATCAAAGTGCCACCACGCACGGCGAAACTCACCGTCTGTGACGGCTTTTAATCCAATTTGTTTTTGCTTTTCTACGAGCTTACGAATTTCTTCATCTTCAATTGCTCGAAGCTGTTTATTTGTCATTTCCCCGTTTTCCACTTGTAATCGTGCTTGCTTGATACGCTCGGGACGCAAAAAGCTTCCAACGTGATCTGCTTTAAACGGTCCTTTAGTCAATGTTGTTGTCAATTCATACAGCTCCTTAAAAAAAATCTAATTTTTATTATATACAAAAAATTCGGATAATGTACAGGGGTAAATCCAATTTTTATTTATTACGCTGCAGGATGAAAGAGTGATTAGGTAGGAAAGAGAACATTCAATAACGATTGCATCTAAAAAAAGAATGAACTATAATTTTAATTAGAAAATTCTAATTTTTTATTTTTTTGAGGGAGAGGATACGTGTGGAATCCACCGAAAAGATATGGCTTTCTCAATATCCAGATGAAATACCTGCTAGGCTTCATTATGAACAAAAAAATTTAGCACAGCTTTTTGAAGATGCAGTTCAAAAGGATCCTAAAAAAAGCGCAATCTATTTTCTAGGGAAAAAAATGACGTTTTCCCAGCTGCATCAAGATTCTCTAAAGCTGTCATCTTACCTTATTGAACTGGGATTAAAAAGAGGGGATAGAGTAGCCATTATGCTTCCAAATTGCCCTCAAGCAGTCATTTCCTTTTATGCGGTTCTTCTTGCCGGAGGAGTAGTCGTTCAAACAAATCCTTTGTATACGGAAAGAGAGTTAGAGTATCAGCTTAATGATTCAGAAGCGGCCATGATTATTGCACTCGATTTGCTATATCCGCGTGTAGTAAAAATGAAAGCGTTAACAAAAGTGAAGCACGTAGTCATCACCTCTATTCAAGATTATCTCCCATTTCCCAAAAACATAATGTATCCATTTATTCAGCGCAAGCAGCAGAAGATAAGCGTGGATGTGAGTCATACGGAGACTACTCATTTATTTAAACGTATTATAAATGAATCCTCTCCAGCAGTATGTAACGCTGAGGGAATTTCAGACGAAGATATCGCGATTTTACAATATACCGGGGGAACAACGGGTTTTCCAAAAGGAGTCATGCTTACTCATAAAAACTTGGTAGCCAATGCAACGATGTGTTCACATTGGTTATACCGCTGCAAGCATGGAGAAGAAAAAGTGCTTGGAATTATCCCATTTTTTCATGTGTATGGTTTAACAACAGTTCTTGTTCTATCGGTTTTGCAAAATTATGAGATGGTTCTTCTGCCTAAATTTGATGCAAAAACGACGCTCAAAACCATTCATAAGCAGCAGCCTACTTTATTTCCAGGTGCTCCGACAATTTACATCGCATTATTAAATCATCCTGATTTAGCAAAATACAACCTATCTTCCATTGATTCATGTATGAGCGGTTCGGCTCCCCTTCCTGTAGAAGTGCAGGAGCAGTTTGAAAAGATCACCGGAGGTAAACTGGTAGAAGGATATGGATTAACAGAAACCTCTCCTGTTACTCATGCTAATTTTCTTTGGGAAGAGAGAATACCAGGAAGCATTGGAGTACCTTGGCCAGACACGGATGCCAAAATTCTCTCGTTTGAAACAGGTAAAGAAGCTGCTGTAAGCGAAGTAGGAGAAATTGCGGTTAAAGGTCCTCAGGTCATGAAAGGATATTGGAAGCAGCCTGAAGAAACGGAGGCTGTTATGCGAGACGGATGGTTGCTAACAGGTGATGTTGGCTATATGGATGATAAAGGTTATTTTTATGTAGTAGACCGAAAGAAAGATATTATTATTGCCGGGGGATATAATATCTATCCTCGAGAAGTTGAAGAAGTATTATATGAGCATGAAAAAATTCAAGAAGCTGTAGTAGTAGGTGTTCCTGACCCATATAGAGGAGAAACGGTGAAGGCTTACATTGTATTAAAAAATGGTGTAAGATGTACTGAAGAAGAGCTAAATGAGTTTTCCAGAAAGTATTTAGCTGCTTATAAAGTTCCGCGCCTTTATGAATTTCGAAATGAGCTTCCCAAAACAGCGGTCGGTAAGATTCTGCGACGAGCGCTGATTGATGAAGAAAATGAAAAGCATAAAAAGGCGACGTAATCGATCGTCGCCTTTGATTTTTTTACTGAAACATAATTGACAGATACTTGCGGTTTCTTTATTATAAAGATATGAATGAATAATCATTCATATTTTAAAGGAGCGTATAAGATTGAGAAGAAATAAGCCAAAGTATAAACAGATTATCGATGCAGCTGTAGTAGTAATAGCAGAAAACGGATACCACAATGCTCAGGTGTCTAAAATTGCTAAGCAGGCTGGAGTTGCAGATGGTACGATATATTTATATTTTAAAAACAAAGAAGATGTCTTAATTTCCTTGTTTCAAGAGAAGATGGGACAATTTGTAGAAAAAATTTATGAAGAACTGGCGGGAATTGAAACCGCGGCAGAAAAACTTCATGTGTTAATTGACAAACATTTTTCGTTTC
Organism: Priestia sp. FW507-14D1A; assembly: GCF_058781295.1. NCBI lineage: Bacteria > Bacillati > Bacillota > Bacilli > Caryophanales > Bacillaceae > Priestia > Priestia sp. FW507-14D1A. The sequence continues at coordinate 1,398,244 of NZ_JBYSWQ010000001.1, read as the reverse complement.
TAGCAGAGGATCATCATTTAGCTACAGTGACACAGCTCGAACTGCGTCAATCGAACAAAGATTTAAGATTGAAAATTAACGATGTATTAAAAGATTATCTGACTCTCATTGATTCTATTTTGCAGACAGGAATCGAAACGGGTGAGTTTTCTGAAAATATAGATATTCGTCTTGCGCGACAGATGATTTTTGGAACGATTGATGAAACTGTCACAACATGGGTAATGAACGATCATCGATATGGTCTAATAGAATCGGTAGATAAAGTCCATTCCCTGCTGTTAAACGGCTGCAGCGGCTCATAATCGTAAGTGAGCCTGCTGCTCCCCTGCGAGGGGAAAAAGCGCAAGGTAATGAAAATAGAAAGAAAGGGTGGCGTAAACAAATGGAGATTATCCAGGTTGAAACTGTTGATGCAATAAGCTTCATTACGTTAAATAGACAACCTGCTAACGCTTTGTCTCAAGATTTATTAAAAGATCTTTCAAGTGTTTTGAAACATTTGGAAGATAGTAAAGAGACAAGGGTTATCGTTATTAAAGGTGAAGGGAAATTCTTTTGTGCCGGAGCTGATATAAAAGAATTCACATCACTTCAGCAGGAAAAAGAATACGAGAAGCTTGCTGTTAACGGTCAAGAGCTCTTTGAGTATATTGAAAATTACCCAAAACCAGTGATTGCAGCTATTCATGGAGCTGCTTTAGGCGGAGGGTTGGAGCTTGCTATGAGCTGCCATATCCGTTTGGTAACGGAAAACGCTAAGCTGGGCTTGCCTGAGCTGCAGTTAGGAATTATACCAGGGTTTGGAGGAACTCAGCGATTGCCTCGTTATGTAGGAGTTCATAAGGCTTGTGAGATGATGCTGACCAGTGATCCAATATCCGGAAGCGAGGCAGTGGAGTTAGGATTGGCAAATGCAGCTTTTGAAGAAAGTCAGCTTATCAATGAAACATTTTTACTTGCTAGAAAAATTGCCAAAAAAAGCCCGATTTCTGTTAAAGCTACCTTGCAGCTGCTTCAGCATGTAAAAACAGATGCTTACTACAGCGGCATTAAAAAAGAAGCGCAGTTTTTTGGAAGCGTATTCAAAAGCCGGGATGCTCAAGAAGGCGTAGCCGCTTTTATTGAAAAGCGCCAGCCTAAATTTTTAGGAAAATAAGCTTAGGAGGGGAATTGAATGAATATTTACGTGTTAGTGAAAAGAACATTCGATACAGAGGAGAAACTTTCATTAAAAAATGGTCAAATTGTTGAAGATGGGGCTGAATTTATTATTAATCCTTACGATGAGTATGCAGTTGAAGAAGCTATTCAGCTAAAGGAAAAGCATGGCGGGGAGATTACGGTCGTGAGTGTAGGAGGGGAAGAATCAGAAAAAGAACTCCGAACAGCTTTGGCTATGGGAGCAGATAAAGCGGTTTTAATCAATACGGAAGATGACATAGAAGATGGCGATCAGTACACGACTTCTAGGCTGCTGGCACATTACTTAAAAGAACAATCTCCTGACTTGATTTTGGCAGGAAACGTAGCGATTGACGGAGGTTCGGGCCAAGTGGGACCGCGCGTAGCAGAACAGTTAGAAATCCCTTATATTACGACGATTACAAAATTGGATATCGAAGGTGAAAAAGTGACTGTTGTACGCGATGTGGAAGGTGATTCTGAGGTTATCGAAACGTCGCTTCCTCTTTTAGTAACAGCTCAGCAGGGACTTAACGAACCTCGCTATCCATCTCTTCCAGGGATTATGAAAGCGAAGAAGAAACCGTTGGTTGAAGTGGAATTGGATGATTTAGATTTAGATGAAGATGATGTAGAAGCAAAAACAAAGACTATTGAAATTTATTTGCCTCCGAAAAAAGACGCAGGACGCGTATTACAAGGAGATATAAAAGATCAAGTGACAGAACTGGTCAATTTACTGCATAAGGAAGCAAAAGTCATTTAATAAGTCAAAAGTCAAAACAATGGGGGTATTGCAATGGGACGCAAAGTGTTAGTTCTAGGAGAAGCACGTGATGGGGGATTACGAAACGTATCGTTTGAAGCGATTTCCGCAGCATCTACTGTAGCTGACGGTGGAGAAATTGTTGCAGCGTTAGTAGGAAAGAACGTAAAAGCTTTAAGTGAAGAGCTTATTGCGTACGGAGCGAATAAAGTTGTTGTGACGGAGCATGAAGATTTAGCTGCTTATACATCGGATGGCTACGCTCAGGCGTTATTAGCCATCATTGAAAGTGAACAGCCTGAAGCTATCGTATTTGGCCATACGGCTCTTGGCAAAGACCTAGCGCCAAAACTGGCAGCTCGCTTAGACAAAGGACTTATTTCCGATGTGACGGATGTAGAAGTTGGAGGGGATCAAGTAGTCTTCACCCGCCCAATTTATTCTGGTAAAGCATTTGAAAAGAAAATCATGACCGATGCTTTTACGTTTGTCACAATTCGTCCAAATAATATTTCACCGCTTGCAAAAGACGACGGACGTACAGGTGATGTAGAGGATTTAAATGTTGAAATCAAAAACCTGCGTACAGTTGTAAAAGAAGTTGTACGTAAAGCAACGCAAGGGGTTGATTTATCCGAAGCAAAAGTCGTGATTGCAGGTGGTCGAGGTGTAAAAAGCACGGAAGGTTTTGGACCTCTCCAAGAACTAGCGGACGTGTTAAATGGAGCTGTTGGGGCGTCTCGCGGAGCATGCGATGCAGATTACTGCGACTATTCTCTTCAGATCGGTCAGACGGGCAAAGTAGTCACACCAGATTTATACATTGCCTGCGGAATCTCAGGAGCCATTCAGCATTTGGCCGGCATGTCAAATTCAAAAATTATTGTTGCTATTAACAAAGATCCTGAGGCTAATATTTTTAAAGTAGCTGATTACGGAATCGTTGGAGATTTATTTGAAGTGGTGCCTCTGCTAACGGAAGAATTTAAAAAGCTGAAAGTACAGTCTGCGTAAGAGGCTGGGACAAAAGTATTTTAGACGAAGTGAAGAACGAACTATTGATCAAGATGTTTGATTAGTGGTTCGTTTTTTTGTTGGGGTAAACTTTATGTGTGTGGGTCTTTCTAGCAGCAGTTGATTTCTGTGCAAGACTCCTGCAGAAAGCGAAGTCTTGCACAGAAATCAACTGCGGTGGCACAAGCGGTTCAGTCTTTGTATACTATTTGTTCACCTTTAGATGGAATTCATTTCGTTATGTCTCAACCTCACGGAAAACGAAATTTTCTACGTATGTTTTTATGTAAATTGTACAAACTAGAGCGAAGAATAAACAGTATAAATGTAAGCAAAAAGTTAGCAAACCTTATTTGAAGGTGATATACTGTGAGTAGAATTTGGATATTGCATATATTTAGGAGGAATTAAAATGGCTATTGCACATGCTACAGATAAAAACTTTACAGATGAAATTAAATCAGGCCTAGTGCTTGTTGACTTTTGGGCACCATGGTGTGGCCCTTGTAAAATGATTGCTCCAGTTCTTGAAGAAATTGATGGTGAACTTAACGATAAAGTTAAAATCGTGAAAGTAGACGTTGATGAAAACCAAGAAACAGCTGGAAAATTTGGTGTTATGAGTATCCCAACTTTAGTATTATTTAAAGATGGAGAGAAAGTTGATCAAGTAGTTGGTTTCCAACCAAAAGAAGCATTAACAGAATTAATTAATAAACACGCGTAAGTCAAAACCTAGCTCAGGCTAGGTTTTTTCTTTTTCTCCACTTTTTCTCTTTTGGGAATACTTTTATTTAGCGAATATGCGTTCGTTTGTTTTATACTAGATGTAAGGAACACCGTCACAAATCCGGCTTATGTGCATGTATTGTAAAGCAGAAAAGAATGTAGGTTACGCTTCATAAGCGAATGTATAGATGGACAGAGTAAGAGAAGAGGAAGGAGAAAAGTATGAATGATTATTTAAAAGAAAAGCTGGCTATTTTACCGGATCAGCCCGGCTGCTACTTGATGAAAGATAAATATGGAACGGTCATTTACGTAGGAAAAGCAAAAGTATTAAAAAATCGAGTGCGCTCCTACTTTACCGGATCTCATGACGGAAAGACGCTTCGACTTGTAAACGACATTGTCGATTTTGAATATATCGTCACATCTTCTAATTTAGAAGCGCTTATTTTAGAAATGAATTTAATTAAAAAGCATGACCCAAAATACAATATTATGCTTAAAGATGATAAGGGCTATCCCTTTATTAAGATTACAGCTGAAAAACAGCCCCGGCTTGTTATTACAAGAAAAATAAAAAAAGATAAAGGGAAATACTTCGGTCCTTATCCTAACGTTCAAGCTGCAAATGAAACCAAGCGGCTTCTTGATCGCATTTATCCACTAAGAAAGTGCTCTACCATGCCAGACAGACCTTGTTTGTATTACCATATCGGGCAATGTCTAGCTCCTTGCGTAAAAGAAGTAAAAGAAGAGCAAAACAAACAAATTATTGAAAATATCACTCGGTTTTTAAATGGTGGATATGAGCATGTCAAAACAGAGTTAACTGAAAAAATGTTAAAAGCTTCAGAAGAACTTGACTTTGAAAGGGCTAAAGAATATCGAGATCAAATTGCTCATATTGAAGCGACAATGGAAAAGCAAAAAGTAACGTTTAATGATTTTGTTAATCGAGATGTGTTTGGCTATTCTTATGATAAAGGCTGGATGTGTGTTCAAGTTTTCTTTATTCGCCAAGGGAAATTAATTGAGCGAGAAGTTTCTATGTTTCCTTTTTATAAAGAGCCAGAAGAAGATTTCTTAACTTTTATCGGTCAGTTTTATGCCAAAAATATTAAGCCAAAAGAAGTGCTGGTTCCAGCAACGATTGATGCAGAGTTAGCTGAGAAATTAGTAGAAGTAGAGGTTCAGCATCCAAAGCGAGGCAAAAAGAAAGAATTAGTAGAACTTGCATGTAAAAATGCAAAAATTGCGCTCGGTGAAAAATTCTATTTAATTGAACGAGATGAAGAGCGCACGGTTGGCGCAGTTGAACGGTTAGGAGAAGAGCTTGGAATTGCAGCGCCTTACCGGATTGAAGCATTTGATAACTCAAATATTCAAGGGACAGATCCCGTTTCTGCAATGATTGTTTTTGTTGATGGGAAACCGGAAAAGAAAGAATATCGCAAATATAAAATTAAGACCGTAAAGGGACCAGATGATTACAGTTCCATGAGAGAAGTCGTTCGCAGACGGTATTCCAGAGCGTTAAAAGAAGGTCTTCCGCTTCCAGATTTAATTGTTGTAGATGGAGGCAAAGGGCATTTAGCTGCAGTACAGGACGTTCTCGAAAATGAATTGGGACTTTTAGTGCCTACAGCAGGTCTTGTCAAAGATGATAAGCACAGAACCTCCAACCTGATGATTGGTGAGCCTCCTCAAATCATACCGCTTGAACGCAATAGTCAAGAATTTTATTTGCTTCAGCGAATTCAAGATGAAGTTCACCGCTTTGCGATTACTTTCCACCGTCAAGTGCGCTCTAAGTCCGCTTTTCAGTCTGTTCTGGACGACATTCCGGGAGTGGGAGAAAAGCGTAAAAAAGCTTTGTTAAAGTATTTTGGTTCGGTGAAAAAATTGAAAGAAGCAACGGTTGATGATATTCGAAATTCGGGTGTTCCTCAAAACATTGCTGAAAAAATTTATGAAACATTACAAAAATAGTCTTGAAATAATAGAAAATATTTGATAAGCTATTAACTAATTTCATACGACACTTCATCAAATGAAGTGAAGATAGAGGTGCAAATTTAATCAGTACGTATCAGGAAGGGTATGAGCCCTTATGAATGAGACGGAAAGGGAAATTTGCCGAAGTGAACATTACCTCATAGTAATGATTGCTGGTTCTGCGTTGAATAAACGTAGGATTGTCAAGATGTAGATTCTTGGAGAGCTATCTCACGGCAGTGGACGGTTATGTTTTATAATTTTCGTTCGTTAAGCAATGAGAGCTCATCTCATTGCTTTTTTTATTGTCTGAGTAAAAAAATTTAGCTTCTCATCATCCTGCATATGCAAATTTATTGAAAAGGAATGAACAAAATTATGGCATTAATCGTTCAAAAATTTGGTGGAACATCTGTTGGTTCTGTTGAACGTATCCAACATGTAGCAAACCGTGTTATTCAAGAAGCAGAGCGCGGTAACCAAGTAGTTGTTGTTGTATCGGCAATGGGCAAAACGACAGATGCACTGGTGAAATTAGCAAGTGATATTACGGACAGTCCAAGCAAACGCGAAATGGATATGCTTCTTACAACTGGAGAACAAGTAACGATTTCCCTGTTAACAATGGCCCTTCAATATAAAGGGTATGAAGCAACTTCGCTAACAGGTTGGCAAGCTGGTATCCAGACGGAAGCAGTTCACAGCAATGCACGAATCCAGCACATTGACACGACTCGTATTCAAAGCCAATTAGATAGAGGCCGAATCGTAGTAGTAGCTGGATTCCAAGGCTGTTCAGAAGATGGAAGCATTACAACATTAGGTCGAGGCGGCTCTGACACTACGGCAGTAGCTCTTGCCGCAGCATTAAAAGCTGCAAAATGTGATATTTATACAGACGTAACAGGAGTGTTTACGACAGATCCGCGCTATGTAGAAGATGCTCGTAAGCTTCACTCTATTTCATATGACGAAATGTTAGAATTAGCTAATTTGGGAGCAGGGGTGCTGCATCCGCGCGCTGTTGAGTTTGCAAAAAATTATCAGATACCGCTAGAAGTGCGTTCAAGCTTAGAAAACGAGAATGGAACGATTGTTGAGGAGGAAGTTTCAATGGAACAAAACTTAGTCGTAAGAGGAATTGCGTTTGAAGATAATATTTCACGAGTGACAATTGAAGGGTTAAACAATGAGTTGCAAACTCTTTCTACTATTTTTACAGCATTAGCAAAAGAACAGTTAAATGTGGACATTATTATTCAAAACGTAACGGCTAATAATCGTCTCTCTATCTCATTTTCTATTAAAACCGTAGACGTAGATGCCGCTCTTGCCGTCTTAAAAGAGTATAAATCTACTTTAGGATATACGCGTATTGAACATGAAAGCGGTCTGGCTAAAGTATCAATTGTCGGCTCTGGCATGATTTCTAATCCAGGCGTTGCAGCCGAAATGTTTGAAGTGCTGGCAGGGGAGAAAATTGAAGTGAAGATGGTCAGCACGTCTGAAATTAAAGTATCTACAGTTGTACCGCACGCTGATATGGTAAAAGCTGTTGAGACGCTTCACGTAGCATTTGAATTAGAAGAGCAGCAAGCAGTGCACGTATAAAGAAGAGAAAAAAGACGTGGTATCTCCACGTCTTTTATATATACGTATTTCCTACTTTTTATAGCGCTCCGCGCGTGTTTCGGTAGGTAAGATATCTTTTCGGTCCCACTGCACGGAAATCAGCACTTTTCCGTTCTTTTCTTTATGTGTTAAGTAGGCTTCTGTTAGGCAGTTGTTTTGACGCTGAATCTGTTCAGCCACAAATCCTGACTCAAGATGAAACGAACAAGTTTCCTGCTGAAATCTTTTGCTGACCACATCACCTGATAACTCAAGCTCGAGTGAATATTTATCTTTTTTTGCAAGCGTCAGTGTTCCCCAGGAAGCTGCTTTAAAAAAAGCGACGATTTCATCCATTGTATTTAATGGGTATTTCCGCGCAAGGTGTTTTCCTGCCCAGTATGAAATGGTATTTGTTTCGTCTCCAAGAAGCTCTGGAATTAACACGTCACGCAAAAGGCTGTATCCGAAATATGAAACGTGATCAAGAGTTCTCTCTGTTTCAGCTGTGACATTAGGTTCTGATGTTTCCATGGTCTCTTCAAGTTCTTGCTGTGATTCTGTTTGTAAATTGCTCATGCTTTCCCCTCTTTCTTTACTACTATTATATACAAATCTAAAAAACCTCTCACGCATTTTTTTAATAAAATGTAAGAGGATCTTTATTATGGTAAAAAGAGTTAGATGTAAAGATGAAAAATCCATAATATACCTTTTAAAAGGGTACTTTTACCTGTGTAAATGTTTTGTGAACTTGTTTACAATAAAAGCATAAAGTAAACGCTTACTTATTTGTGGCAAGCAATATTATAATAGAAAGAAAAAATCTGTAACATCAATACAGTAAGCGTTAACAAATATAAAATTTTATAAATTTATATTTTATAGAAGATTTAAACATCTTGCCTTGACGCTCTTAATCGATGGGAGTAAAATTAACCTGTCACATACTTTATTAGGAAATGCAAAGGTTTTCATTTCCTGTATTCACGATTAATCTATTTGTCTAGTGGGAGTAAGAAAGTTCTTCACAAACTATGTTCATTTAACTAAGGGGGGTCTACGCAGATGGCGGCAAACAGAGAGTTTCAATATCGGAGAATCCATTCATTACTTGGGGTAATACCAATCGGGATTTTCTTAACACAGCATTTAGTTGTGAATCATTTCGCGACAAAGGGAGAAGAATCATTTAATCAAGCAGCTCACTTCATGGAGAGCTTACCTTTCCGCTATGCTCTAGAAATTTTCATTATTTTCTTACCAATCGTTTTTCACGCAATATACGGTCTTTACATCGCATTCACTGCTAAAACAAACGTTAACAACTACGGTTTTTTCCGTAACTGGATGTTTATCCTTCAGCGTGTTTCAGGTGTAATCACACTTATCTTCATCACATGGCACGTATGGGAAACCAGAATACAAGCTGCGCTTGGAAAAGAAGTAGATTTTCAAATGATGGAACGAATTTTAAGCAACCCGGCAATGCTTGCATTCTACATAGTTGGTGTTGTATCTACGATCTTCCACTTTGCAAACGGTCTATGGTCATTTGGAGTTAGCTGGGGGTTAACTGTAACACCACGTTCTCAAAGAATTTCAACTTATGTGACATTAGCAATCTTCTTAGCACTTACATTTGTAGGTGTTCGTACATTATTCGCATTTGCATAAAATTAAGGTTTTGAAGGAGTGGGGTTCCGATGAGTAACGGAAAAATCATCGTAGTCGGTGGCGGTTTAGCTGGCTTGATGGCAACAATAAAAATTGCTGAGTCTGGCAAGCAAGTAGATTTATTTTCACTAGTTCCGGTAAAAAGATCTCACTCAGTTTGCGCGCAAGGTGGAATCAACGGAGCCGTAAACACGAAAGGTGAAGGGGATTCACCATGGGAACACTTTGATGACACAGTGTACGGCGGAGACTTTTTAGCCAACCAGCCACCTGTAAAAGCAATGTGTGAAGCAGCTCCTGGTATTATTCACTTACTTGACCGCATGGGTGTTATGTTTAACCGTACTCCTGAGGGTTTGTTAGACTTCAGACGATTTGGCGGGACGCAGCATCACCGTACGGCTTTTGCTGGGGCAACAACGGGTCAACAATTATTGTACGCATTAGATGAGCAGGTTCGTCGCTATGAAGTTGCCGGACTTGTGACAAAGTACGAAGGATGGGAATTCTTAGGTGCTGTTCTTGATGATGAGCGCAGCTGTCGCGGAATTTCTGCACAGAATTTAAAATCAATGGAAATTAAAACGTTCCCAGCTGACGCGGTTATTATGGCTACAGGTGGACCTGGAATTGTTTTTGGAAAATCGACGAACTCAGTTATTAATACCGGTTCAGCGGCATCTATCGTGTATCAGCAAGGTGCATACTATTCAAACGGAGAGTTTATTCAAATTCATCCAACTGCTATCCCAGGAGATGATAAGCTTCGTCTTATGAGTGAATCTGCTCGTGGAGAAGGAGGACGCGTTTGGACATATAAAGACGGTAAACCTTGGTATTTCTTAGAGGAAAAATATCCTGCGTACGGTAACTTAGTACCTCGTGATATTGCCACTCGTGAAATTTTTGACGTCTGCGTAGCCCAGAAGTTAGGAATTAACGGAGAGAACATGGTTTATCTGGACCTTTCACATAAAGATCCAAAAGAGCTAGACATTAAACTTGGAGGTATCATCGAAATCTATGAAAAATTCATGGGCGATGATCCGCGCAAAGTACCAATGAAGATTTTCCCAGCCGTACACTATTCAATGGGCGGTTTATGGGTGGATTACGATCAAATGACAAATATTCCTGGCTTGTTCGCAGCTGGTGAGTGTGATTATTCACAGCACGGAGCGAACCGTTTAGGAGCAAACTCCTTATTATCAGCTATTTATGGTGGTATGGTTGCTGGTCCTAAAGCCGTTGAATACATCAATGGTTTAGAAAAGAGCGCAGATGCTATTTCTTCAAGCGTATATGATCGTCATGTGAAAGAAGAAGAAGAGAAATGGAACAATATCATGAATCTTCAAGGTACAGAAAATGCATACGTTCTTCATAAAGAGCTAGGGGAATGGATGACTGACAACGTGACAGTCGTACGATACAATGACAAACTGTTAAAAACAGATGAAAAAATTCAAGAATTAATTGAACGCTATGATCGTATTAACATTAATGATACGGCTAAATGGAGTAATCAAGCGGCAACATTTACTCGTCAGCTGCAAAACATGCTTCAGCTTTCACGTGTTGTAACGCTAGGAGCTTACAACCGTAATGAAAGTCGCGGTGCTCATTATAAGCCAGATTTCCCAGATCGTAACGATGAAGAATTCTTAAAAACAACAATGGCATCTTTTGTGGATAAGAAAACGGCTCCTTCTTTCCATTATGAAGAGGTAGACGTATCGTTAATCAAACCGCGTAAGCGCGACTACACAAAGAAAAAAGATGAAAAACCAAAAAAACAACAAGAGGGGGTTCGTTAATCAATGAGTGAACAACAAACAGTCCAAAAGACAGTGCGCTTCATTATTACACGTCAAGATTCAGCTGAATCTGCTCCTTACAATCAGGAGTTTGAAATTCCGTATCGTCCGAATATGAACGTTATTTCAGCACTGATGGAAATCAGACGTAACCCTGTTGATGCTTCAGGTAAAGAGGTTGCTCCGATAAACTGGGAAATGAACTGTTTAGAGGAAGTATGCGGAGCCTGTTCAATGGTCATCAACGGTAAACCTCGTCAGTCATGTACGGCTCTTGTTGATAAACTAGAACAGCCAATTCGCTTACAGCCAATGAAAACATTTCCGGTGGTTCGTGACTTGCAAGTAGACCGCAGCCGTATGTTTGATTCACTAAAAAAAGTAAAAGCCTGGGTTCCAATCGATGGCACATACGATTTAGGGCCAGGACCGCGTATGCCTGAAAAGAAACGTCAGTGGGCGTACGAGTTATCCAAATGTATGACATGTGGCGTTTGCTTAGAAGCTTGTCCAAACGTAAACGACAAGTCAAACTTCATCGGTCCAGCACCGCTTTCTCAAGTTCGCTTGTTTAATGCCCATCCAACCGGTGCGTTAAATAAAGGAGAACGTTTAGAGACGATTATGGGTGATGGAGGACTAGCGAACTGCGGGAACTCTCAAAACTGCGTTCAATCATGTCCAAAAGGAATTCCATTGACTACTTCAATCGCAGCTTTGAACCGCGATACAACAATTCAAGCATTCAGAAGTTTCTTTGGTAGCGATCAAGTATAATCACTCAAAACCTCTCCACGCGGAGAGGTTTTATTTTGTCTATGACGAACGGAGGAAATACAGATGAATAATATTTCGTATATTGAAGACATGGATCATTGGAAAGAGTCATTTTCGTTTAAGCAGGAGATCAAGGTAAGATTTTCAGAAACAGATATGTTTGGGCATTTAAATAATACGGTTCCTTTTGTTTATTTTGAACAAATACGTACGGAATTCTTTCACCATATTGGCTTTATGCAAAAGTGGACGAGTGAGCATGAGGGAACGATACCGGTGGTGGCTGATTTGCAGTGCGATTATGTCAAACAAGTGTATTTTGGCAACGTGCTATCTGTTTTTGTAAAAGCTCATAGAATTGGACGTTCGTCGGTTGATTTACACTATATGATTCAAAATAAGCAAAAAGAGGTTGTGCTCACCGGGAGAGGAACAATGGTGCAAATTTCTAAAGAAACAGGAAAAAGCGTGCCTTGGGATGAAGAGATGAAAAGGTGTTTATTAACTATATGAAAATGGCTTGAAGGCTCTTTCTTCAGGCTTTTTTCTTTTTTAAAGGTAAAAAAGAGTTTTTTGCATATTTTTTCTAAAACTAGTAACCGCGTAGGCATACCGCACATAAGATATGTTGACTAAATTTACACCCATCCGATAGTTCAACTCAGGATCAGGCAAGGAGGGTTACATTGAAAGAAAAAGAGTTTCAACCTAAACCGCTACTTACAAAGCGTGAACGAGAAGTATTCGAGCTTTTAGTACAGGACAAAACAACAAAAGAAATCGCGAGTGAACTATTCATTAGCGAAAAAACAGTTCGAAATCATATTTCTAATGCGATGCAAAAGCTTGGAGTCAAGGGGCGTTCTCAAGCAGTCGTAGAACTCCTTCGAATGGGAGAACTTGAACTATAACATGAGCTGGCTTTCTTCTTAGAAAGCCAGCTTTTTGTATATTTTTTTAAGTGTCGCATACATATCTAAAAAGAATGGCGTTAAGAAAATATTATAAAAAAGGTAAATCTTTATAAAAAAAACTTATTGCTTGAAATTGAATTTCAGAGTACGTATACTTTTAAGTAAGGAGATACTAGATCAGAAGAAAGAGAGGTGAGATGATGAAAAATGTATGGATGAGCTTATTGTTATGCATGATATTCTGTTTGCCTTTTGCGAGTTTGCCAGATAAATTTATTGATAACGACTTTGAAAAAGTGAAGGTCACAAAAAGTTCGGTTCAGCATTACACCGATATTGTGCACATGTCTCCAGGAGCTAAGCACAGCGTTAAACAAATAGGATCCCTCATACAAAGCGTGATAGTAACTTTTGCTTTAGTATGGACGAGTGCCAAACTCATCATTCCAACGCATCAAATTGCGTATTTTATCCTCAAGAAAACACTTTTTTATCCAAAAATCTTTCAATCAAGTTACCTCAATTAAATAAAAAAGGTTGAAATTTCAACAGCCTTTTCTTCAAACCTAAAATTACCAACTATTCTTAGGCTTATTTGCTATGCGAATTTTCTAGGCAGATAACGCGACAAAATTAAAAAATTCTTTTTAAAAACTTTATAGGAGTGATCATTCGATGATGATTAAAGAAACGGAGTTACCAGGAATCGGCCGTAAATTTGAAATTGAGACAAGCGGAGGAAACCGCGTAGTCGTTATCATTCATGATGATGGACGACGTGAAATCTACCACTTCGATCAAAAAGATTTAGAAGAAAGCATTTTTGACATTACGTTAACAGATACGGAATCAAGACAGCTAGCGGCAATTTTAGGCGGCATGATTTACAAGCCAAAAGCAATGGAAACCATTGAAGTGGCATTCAATGACTTAGTTATTGAATGGTACAAAGTTGAAAAACAAGCGAAAGCTCACAGTAAAACAATTGGTGAAATTGACGTTCGCAGCAACTATGATGTCACTATCATCGCCGTCATTAAAAACACGCAAAAAAAATTATCCACACCAGGACCAGATACGTTAATTGAAGAAGGAGATACGCTTGTCATCTCTGGTGAAAGAGGAAATTTAAAAACGCTCATTAAAGAATTGCTTTCACAAGGAGGTAGTTCATAATTGGATCATTTAGTATTTGAAGTTGGGACAGCTTTGTTACTAGTTGCTTTAGCCGCTATACTAGCACATAAATTTAAATTTACGATTATTCCATTCCTCATTCTTTTGGGCATGGCGGTTGGTCCCCATGCTCCTGAGTTTGGCTCATTCAGTTTAAAGTTTATTGAAAGCCAAGAGATTATTGAATTTATGGGGAGAATTGGAGTTCTCTTTTTACTGTTTTATTTAGGATTAGAATTTTCAGTTGGAAAGCTAATTAAATCAGGTAGGTCCATCGCGGTGGGAGGATCTATTTATATTTTAATTAACTTTACTTTAGGATTATTGTATGGATACCTGACAGGAAATCCTCTTCTTGAAGTGCTGATTATCGCTGGAATTATTACGATTTCGTCCAGCGCAATTGTCGCAAAAGTATTGGTTGATTTAAAACGAACAGCGAATCCAGAAACGGAACTGATATTAGGGATCATCATGTTTGAAGATATTTTCTTAGCCGTTTATCTTTCTGTCGTTTCAGGGTTGGTGCTTGGAGACCACGGATCGCTTGCTGGATCTTTAACATCTATTTTAATTGCGTTTGGCTATATGATGCTGTTCTTTATCATTGCTCGAAAAGCCACGCCGCTACTAAATAAACTTTTAAATATTTCATCAAACGAAATCTTTATAATCGTCGTTTTTGCGGTATTGTTTTTTGTGGCAGGCTTCTCAGAAACAATTCACGTGGCAGAAGCAATTGGTGCGTTATTGCTTGGACTTGTCTTTTCTGAAACGGAACATCGCGATCGTATTGAACATCTTGTCGTACCGTTTCGTGATTTCTTTGGAGCTATCTTTTTCTTCAGCTTCGGGTTAAGTATTGATCCTCTCACACTGTGGGATGCAGGCTGGCTTGCGCTTGGCGCAGTTGCGCTTACGATAATTGGTAACTTTACAGCCGGTATGATTTCAGGAAGAAAAAGCGGGCTGTCACACAAGGCCTCTACCAACATTGGGTTAACGATTATGTCACGAGGCGAGTTTTCGATCATTATGGCTAACATTGGAATTGAAGGAGGATTATCTGCAATTCTTCAGCCATTCGCCGCGCTTTATGTACTGATTTTAGCTATTATTGGCCCTTTGTTAACGAAGGAGTCTAAGCATATATACGGATTTTTAAACTCGGTATTTAAATGGAAAAAACCAAATCCTCAAGAATCAAAGTGATAAAATATATAAAACACAGTTGACAAATCGGATTAATATGATAAAATTCAAAATAATCCAATAACAAATCAGTTAAATATAGCAACGGGCTGATCGGTCAACCGAAAGCTCCTACCTTTTTCAGGTAGGAGCTTTTGTGTTTTTAGATGAACGAGCTTTTGATTTAAAAATTCAAGGAGGAGGAACTGCTGTGAGTGTTGTCATTCAATCTGTTAACAGAACATTTCAAAAAGGAGAACAAGTAACTCAAGCATTGCGAAATGTAAATCTTACGATTAATAAAGGTGAATTTATAACCGTTATTGGTCCGAGCGGATGTGGAAAAAGTACGCTGCTTAAAATGATTGCAGGACTTGATATGGATTATGAAGGGCGTATTGAAATAAACGGGAAGCACATAGGCGGACCTAGCATTAAACAAGGAATGATCTTTCAAGAACACCGCTTGTTCCCATGGCTTAATGTGGAGCAAAATATAGCGGCTGACTTATCGCTGAAAGATTCGAACGTTCGGCGCCGCGTAGATGAGTTAATTGATATTGTCAGGCTGAAAGGATTTGAAAAAGCTTATCCTCGAGAATTATCTGGAGGGATGTCTCAACGAGTCGCTATTGCGCGTGCTCTTTTAAGAAATCCAGAAGTTTTATTGTTAGATGAACCCTTCGGTGCATTAGATGCTTTCACTCGCACGCATTTGCAAGATGTGCTGCTAGACATATGGAAAAAAGAAAAAACAACCATGATTTTTGTTACCCATGATTTAGACGAATCCATTTACTTGGGTACTAAAATTGTGATTATGAGTGCCAGACCAGGAGAAATTAGCCGGGTCGTTCCAGTAGAAATTAGTCATCCGCGAAAAAAGACAGAACCACCTTTTCAGCAGCTGAGGCAGCAAGTACTGAAAGAATTTGAAGAAGCAGGAGAACATTAAAGATTCAATAAGACAGAGAAGGAGACAGAGCAGATGAAAAAGCTACTTTTAACTGCAGCTATTGTACTTGTTCTCGCATTGGCTGGGTGCGGGACGAAAGAAAAAGCGAGCGGAGAAGATTCAAAAAACGTTACGATTAATATTGGTATCCAACAAAGCTTAGGTCCTTTAATGCTGGCACAAAACCAAAAATGGTTTGAAAAAGAATTTAAAAAAATAGGTGTAAATGTCAAATGGACAGAGTTTCAAAGCGGTCCTCCGCAATTTGAGGGTATAGCATCTGGACACTTGGATTTCGGCCAAGTTGGAAATTCACCGGTTATTTCTGGTCAAGGGGCAGACATTCCGTTTTTAGAAATTGCTAATTCCAGCGACGGGTTGAAAGGAAACGCTATTTTAGTAGGGAAAAACAGCAAGATTAAAAGCGTAAAAGATTTAAAAGGTAAAAAGATCGCGGTTGCGAAAGGAAGCAGCGGTTTTAATTTATTGTACAGAGCTCTTGACCAAAATGGGTTGAAGCCAAGTGATGTAAAGATTATTCAGCTTCAGCCAGACGAAGCTCAGCCAGCATTTGAAAATGGGTCAGTGGATGCATGGTCAATCTGGGAACCGTTTATCTCACTGCAAAACTTAAAAAATGAAGCTCGTATTTTAGCAGACGGCGATTCATTAAAGGTTGCTTCACCAGGTTTTACTATTGTAAGAGAAGGCTTTGCAAAAGATCATCCAGAGTTAGTCGTTAAGTTTTTACAAGTTTATCAAAAAGCGCTTGAATGGCAAAACGAACATTTTGAAGAATCTGTGGATATTTTAGCAAAGCAAAAAAATCTAGATAAAGACGTAGTAAGACAAGTGTTAAAAAATAATCCTGCCTATAATCGCCCAACTTCTAAAGAAATTATTGCAGAACAACAGCGAACAGCTGATTTTCAACAATCTTTAGGCGTTATTAAAAAGAAAATTGATACTGGAGATGTTGTTGATAATTCATTTATTGAAAAAGCATTAAAAGAAAAATGAGGTGATGAAAATGAATAAAACATCTGTGGTTTCAGGACACGTCCAGTCTTCAGCAGCTCACTTGCAAAAAGTGAAAAAAAGAAAGGAAGAAGTGAAAAATAAGCAGGGAATTTTCCTTCGTTCTCTTGTCGTGCCACTTCTGCTTATCGTGGTGTGGCAAATCATTGGTTCCGCGGGCTATGTATCTAAAACTGTTCTTCCTACACCTGTTGATATTGTACGTTCTTTTAAACAACTCATCGTATCGGGGGAACTTGGAGCTAATCTTCAAATCAGTATTTTGCGTGCCGCCATAGGTTTTGCCGTTGGAGCTGGACTAGGGTTACTATTTGGTGTAATTGTCGGTTTCTCAAAGAAAACGGAGCACTATATGGATCCATCTATTCAAATGCTTAGAACTGTTCCACACCTTGCATTGGCCCCTTTATTTATCTTATGGTTTGGCTTTGGTGAAATTTCAAAGATATTGCTAATCGCAAACGGTGCATTTTTCCCAATCTATGTTAATACGTATCTAGGCATTCGCGGCGTTGATTCGAAATTATTTGATGTTGCTCGTGTTCTTCAATTTAGTAAATGGAAACAAATCACAAAACTTATTTTACCAGCTGCTCTTCCTAATATTTTACTTGGTGTCCGGTTATCTTTAGGTATTGCATGGCTCGGACTGGTAGTTGCTGAATTAATGGGAGCAAGTGAAGGTGTAGGATACATGATTATGGATGCTAGACAGTTTTCTCAAACGGACGTAGTTTTTGTCGGAATTATCATTTTTGCTGTTGTAGGCAAATTAACCGATTCATTTGTTCGAGTATTAGAAAAGCGTCTTCTTAAATGGAGAGACAGCTACGCAGGTGAAAAATAAAAGAAGGATTTATACACGTATTAATCCTTGTAAATCTATCAGTTTTATAAGCGAAAAGGAGAGATGATAATGAGCCAGGTTACAATTATTACAGGAAGCCCTTCAAAGCAATCAAGGTCAGCTGCTTTAAGCGAGTATATTGCAGCATATCTACAAGATGAAAAATATGAAGTGAAAACCGTGCATGTCCGTGACTTGCCCGCTGAAGACTTAGTATATGCTAACTTTTCTAGCCCTGCGATTCAAGAAGCTCAAAAGAAAGTCGCAGATGCTGATGCCGTTATTATTGTCAGCCCAATCTATAAAGCTAGCTACACAGGAATTTTAAAAACATTTTTAGATTTAATACCTGAAAAAGGTTTTCACAATAAAACCGTGCTGCCGATAGCTACAGGGGGAACCATTGCTCACCTACTGGCTCTTGATTATGTATTTAAGCCGACTTTATCCGTTTTAGGGGCTACTGCTCTTATTCATGGAGTTTATATTGTTGATTCTGAGGCGGCTTATACGAAAGAAAATGAAATTGAGTTTATTGCGGAAGAAGCAGAAGCGAGAATTAAACGTTCATTAAAAGAGCTGGGATATCATCTAGAACAAACGAAAAGGAGTGTTGAATCATGAAAATACTATGGTTTATTCCTTCCCATGGAGATGGAAGATATTTAGGGACAAATCGAGGAGGTCGTTCAGCAGACTATTCATATTTTCGGCAAGTTGCTCAAGCAGCTGACCGTTTAGGGTTTGAAGGAGTTTTGATTCCAACGGGGAAATCATGCGAAGACCCTTGGCTATTAGCTGCTTCACTTATACCTGAAACAGAGCGTTTGAAATTTTTAGTAGCTGTACGTCCCGGCATTATGGCTCCTTCCGTGGCAGCGCGCATGACCTCGACTCTTGATCGAATTTCAAACGGTCGTTTACTAGTTAATGTAGTAGCAGGAGGAGATCCGGCAGAATTAGCGGGAGATGGCCTTTTCTTATCACATGATGAACGTTATGAAGCTGCGGATGAATTTTTAGATGTGTGGAAAGGGTTATTGGCTGGAGATACGGTTAATTATGAAGGAAAACATATTCATGTAGAGAACAGTGAGCTGTTGTATCCACCTGTTCAAAAACCTTCTCCACCTATTTATTTTGGCGGATCTTCACCCGCCGGACAAAAAGTTGCAGCAAAACATTCTGACGTGTATTTAACATGGGGCGAACCTCCTGAACAAGTAAGAGAAAAAATAGCGGCTGTGAGAAAGCAAGCAGAAGCAGAAGGCAGAACCGTTAAGTTTGGGATTCGTTTGCATATTATTGTACGGGAAACCGAAGAAGAAGCTTGGCAAGCAGCCGATCGATTAATTCAGCATTTGGACGAAGACACGATTCAAGCAGCACAGCGTACTTTTGCTAGGTATGACTCAGTCGGGCAGCAGCGAATGGCGAGCCTTCATAGAGGAACCCGAGAAGAACTTACGATTAGCCCTAACTTATGGGCAGGTGTAGGGCTCGTCCGGGGAGGTGCAGGAACTGCACTAGTAGGCAGTGCTGAAAATGTAGCGAAACGAATAAAAGAATATGAAGCTTTAGGAATTGAATCTTTTATTTTATCAGGCTATCCTCATTTAGAGGAAGCTTATCACGTAGGAGAGTTATTGTTCCCGCTTTTAAATATTGATGACGGCGAAGGAAAGAGTAAAAGCATCGGTGAGATTATTGCAAACGATAGGTTTCCAAAAGCTTCAACATCGTAAAAGAAGAACCGGTGAAAAATTCACCGGTTCTTCTTTTACATTCATCTCAGCCGAGAGACGAGTTCGTTAAATTGTTGGTTTAGGTTTTTCAGGTGCAGCTTGTTTATCTTTTCGACTTTCTTGAATATATACTTTAAATAGAAAAATATTTAAACAGCCCAGTGTGAGGAATAACGGTGCAAAATAATATTCTTGAGACATAAGTAGGACGAAAACGCTTCCAAAACAGAACAGAGAACTAAACATAAAGTAAAACTGTAAGAATCTTCTCATTTTAGTCGCCTCCTATTCTTTTTCTTCTTACAATTATTATATCAAATACTTTCCAAAAAAGACACAAAATATTCACAAAATGTTCAATTTTTTTCTTGTTTACCTATTGATTTTTTTGTCGATATGTAAATTTAGTGGGTTGTAATACCAATTAATTCCTGATCATAACTTTCCGATGGAAAGTTTATGTAAAATTTTATATGATAGAGAAATGGTATTGAAAAAAGGGGGAAAATCATCATGAGACGAATTGGGTGGCTATTTTTTACTATGGCAATTCTCTTATTAATAACTGCCGGTTGCTCAAATGATCAACAGAAAGCACAGGATCGATTTGATAAATATGTAGCCATGTGGAATAAAGAAGATTTTAAAGGCATGTATGGATACTTGTCTAAAGATGCTAAAAAGACGATTTCAGAAAAAGATTTTATAAATCGATATAAAAATATCTATGATGCAATTGAAGCGGACAAGCTTAAAGTGAAGGCAAGTAAAATAGAAGACTTAGAAATAAAAGACCATAAAGCTGTTTTACCTTTTGAAGTAAACATGAACTCTGTAGCCGGTGAAATCTCATTTAAAGAAAATGCTGCTGTGGTTCAAGAAAAACAAGGGGATACAGAGAATTGGTATATTAATTGGAAGCCTAATATGATTTTTAAAGGACTTAAGCAAGGAGAGCAAGTGAGAGTAGCTGCTCAGTCAGCTGTGCGTGGAGAAATTATGGATCGTTCAGGGAAATATTTAGCTCAAAATGGAGAAGCGATTCAAGTTGGAGTTGTTCCCCAGCAGTTTTCTAAAGGCGGCGAGCAAGCTATACAGCAATTAAGCAAGACTCTTGCTCTTTCAGAAAAAAGTATTAATCAAGCACTGAGCGCTTCTTGGGTGAAAAAGAATCAATTTGTTCCTATTAAAACAGTTAGTCAAAAAGACGCCTCTAATTTAGAGAATTCTTTGAAAAAAGTAGAAGGCATTCAACAAAAAAAGGTAAATGCGCGCGTATATCCTTGTGAAGAAGCGTGTGCCCATTTAGTTGGATACGTTGCGCCTGTCACAGCGGAATATTTAAAAGAGCATAAAGATGAAGGCTATAATGCTCAGTCTAAAGCTGGAATGATTGGCTTAGAGTCTTTATATGAAGAGAAGCTTCGTGCTCGAGACGGCGTCACGATTTATACAGTAGATAAAGATGGCAATAAAAAGAATGAAATTGCAAAAGTGAATCCAAAAGACGGGGAAAGCATTCAAGTTACGATAGACACGAATGTTCAAAAATCCCTTTATGAACAGTTAAAAGATGAAAAAGGAGTAGCTACTGCTCTTCAACCTAAAACGGGAGAAATATTAGGTCTTGTAAGCACGCCAGCTTTTGATCCGAATTCTTTTTCTTTTGGAATCGATGCTAATACGTACCAATCCCTTTCAACGAATCCCGATAAGCCGTTAATGAATCGCTTTACCAAAACGTATTCTCCGGGATCTACATTTAAGTTAGTCACGGGAGCTTTAGCGGTTGATGAAGGCGTGGTAAATCCAAACGAAAGTATATCAATCAGCGGGAAGAAATGGCAAAAAGATAAAAGCTGGGGGAATTTCTACGTAACACGAGTGGGAAGCAAGCCGAATGTTAATTTACGTGATGCTTATGTTACATCTGATAATATTTATTTTGCGCAGACTGCTTTGAAGCTAGGTTTAGACAAATTTAACAGTGGTTTAAAACAGTTTGGGTTCAATCAAAAAATGCCTGTTAATTATCCTTTTGAAACGTCTAAAATTGCAGGTGATCAAGATATTAAAGATGAGGGAGTATTAGCAAACTCTGGCTATGGCCAGGGGAAACTGCAAGTGAATCCTCTCCACTTGGCATTGATGTATACATCGATTGTAAACGATGGAAACATAGTAAAGCCTATTCTTATGAACAGTGATGAGAGTGGGATATGGAAAAAACAAGTAATATCTAAAGAAACGGCGCAATTAATTCAAAATGATTTAGTTGATGTCATTGAAGATAAAAACGGTACGGGTCATGCTGCAAAGATAGATGGGTTAACCCTAGCTGGAAAAACTGGAACGGCAGAATTAAAGAAAACTCAAGGTGAAAAAGGGCAGGAAAACGGCTGGTTTGTAGCTGTGGATACAAAACAGAAAAACCTACTCGTTTCAATGATGATTGAAGGAGTAGAAGATAAAGGCGGAAGTCATTACGTCGTGCCGAAAGTAAAAAATGTATTTCAGCAATATAATAAGTAAATAATAAAAGCCAGTTCTAAAGGAGCTGGCTTTTATTATTTACACAAGAGGAGTAATGTTAAGTTTTTGTAAATCCCAGTTTTATACAAACTCTGAAAACCCTTATTTTAAAGGGAATGAACGTATTATTGTTAATGTATTGTAAAGAGACCTAAAAAAATGTGTTTGAAAAGTTATTGACAATTAACAATAATAGGAGTAATTTTTGACTTGGCGTAAAAAAATGAATCGCATAACCTATAAGTAAAAGAACCATCTTTTGGGACTTTTGCTCTGGTAAACGTTTGTTTTTTTCGAATTTTTTGATACACAAGAGAGGTGGTTTCTCTCGTTATAGTAATGAACAGCTAAGTTTTATCCATTACTTTAAATGAAAAAAGAAACTAGAACACATATAAAAAGATAGAGAGAAAAAACGAGTGGTAAAGTTTCGATAAATTGGATGGAGGATTGCAACGTGATCAAAAGAAAAAAAGACAAGTTTTCTGAAATGTTAATGGACATTGCCCAAAATATTAAGGACTCAGCAGATTTTTTAGGCAGCTTTGAACTTCAAAATGTATCTGACCTAAAGGAATTTGCCAATGTTTTAAAAGCGTATGAATCAAAAGGTGATAAATACGTGCATACAGTGATTACTGAGTTGAATAAAGCATTTATTACTCCAATTGAGCGTGAAGATATTTTACAGCTAGCAATGAGCATGGATGATGTACTTGATGGCATCGACAGCTTTGCTGCTTTAATGGAAATTCATTCAATTACGACATTTGATGAATATGTAGCTGAATTTGTTAAAAATATTCAAGGCTGTGCTGAAGAGATTTTAATTACTATTAATTTGTTGTCTGAGAAAAAGCTTCTTCAAATTAGTGAGCATGCAATTAAAATTAAAGAGTATGAGTCACATTGTGATACATTATATCGTCGTGCATTAAAACAATTATTCGCAACATGTAAAGATCCAATTAAAGTTATTCAATATAAAGAAATTTATGAAACGCTAGAAGAAATCGCGGATTATTGTCAAACGGTTGCAAACAACTTAGAATCAGTTATTATGAAGAATGCGTAACGGGGCTATATTATAATGGATTCGATGCTAATATTAACTATTCTAATTGTAGTTGGTGCACTTGGTTTTGACTTTATCAACGGATTTCACGATACAGCTAATGCCATTGCGACTTCTGTTTCAACCAAAGCTTTAAAACCGCGACATGCAATTCTTTTAGCCGCAACCATGAACTTTGTCGGTGCTATGACGTTTACGGGCGTAGCCAAAACGATTACAAAGGATATCGTTGATCCTTATACGCTTCAAAACGGTTCTGTCGTTATTTTAGCAGCATTAATTTCTGCTATCGCGTGGAACCTAATCACATGGTATTTCGGTATCCCGAGTAGTTCTTCTCATGCAATTATTGGATCGATTGCAGGAGCAGCTATTGCAGCTGCTGGATTTGGTGCTTTAAATTACAAAGGTTTCATCAAAATCATTGAAGCCCTTCTAATTTCACCAGTTCTAGCCTTTGTAGTGGGTTATATTGTCTATACGATTATCAAACTAACGTTTAAAAACCATAACTTGACGAAAACGAATAAGCGTTTTCGACGCGTTCAAATCCTGACTGCAGCCCTACAATCTTACACACACGGTACGA
Source organism: Priestia sp. FW507-14D1A (assembly GCF_058781295.1). Classification (NCBI taxonomy): domain Bacteria; kingdom Bacillati; phylum Bacillota; class Bacilli; order Caryophanales; family Bacillaceae; genus Priestia; species Priestia sp. FW507-14D1A. The sequence continues at coordinate 1,374,611 of NZ_JBYSWQ010000001.1, read as the reverse complement.
ATGATGCGCAAAAAGCAATGGGTATCATTACGCTAGCGCTTATTGCTAACAATATGCAAAGCGGTACTGAGATTCAGTGGTGGGTACAGCTGGCTTGTGCGGTCGCAATGGGGCTTGGAACGTCAATTGGTGGATGGAAAATCATTAAAACCGTCGGCGGTAAAATTATGAAAATTCGTCCTGTTAATGGAGTAGCTGCGGACTTAACAGGGGCTGCCATTATCTTTGGAGCAACGTTTATTCATCTACCTGTCAGTACTACTCATGTTATTTCATCTTCTATCTTAGGTGTAGGTTCTGCTCACCGAGTGAAAGGTGTAAAATGGGGAACTGCACAGCGCATGGTGATTACATGGGTTATCACATTGCCAATTTCAGCTTCATTAGCTGCACTTATCTATATGATTTTAAATTTGTTATTTTAATAAATGTGGAGCTTCTTTTTAAGAAGCTCCTTTTTTTTATTTACATCCCCTCATTTGCACAGTACACTTAAAACATGAAAATAACACAATTGTTTTTAAAAGGGAGATGGGGAAATGTTTGGAAAAGTGGCTGCTGATGTATTGGGGCTAAGTGATATTGGTTCTGTTATTAAGCCGGTTGATTATGACAAGGTAGATGCAGACGATTACGTTATGCATGAAGAACAAGAAAAAATTTATTTTCTAATCAAATCAAAGTCAGATGAATATTGCTTTACCAATAAAGCGCTCATTCATCTTGATGGAACAAGTGCTACAAGCAAAAAGCGAATGCTTCGCCGCTATAACTACAGCACAAATCACATTTCAAACGTGATGCTAGAAACGGCTGGAACTGTCGATTTAGATGTGGAAATTAAATTTAAAATTGGCTCGGAGACTTTTTCTATCGATGTACACAAAAAGCATATAGAAGAGGTAAAAGATTTATATAAAGCGCTGTTTAAAATGTCTGAAATAACGCGTGAAAATGAAATTGCGCTCGATTTTGCTAAACAAAGCATTCAGCTAGCTTCTTCTACGCTAAGCAGTACACGAAATACAAGTGGAAGTGTTGCTGGTGAATTTAAAGAAATTAACGAAGCCGCGTTTTCTTGGTTATTAGATAAAAAAACAGCCTACACAACAAAAGATTTCAGCTCAGTTTTCGAGCTGTATATCAATAATTAATAGAAACAGCTGCTCCTTTTATGGAGCAGCTGTTTTTTAATACTGAATGAGAGTATGTAGACTTATGATGAACGTTGTAGAATCCTCATGTTAACCTTGAAAAATCACTGAAAAAAGAGCACAATATAAAATAGAAAAGAGAAACAATAGAGACGGGTTTAACTGAAAGAAATAATAGAAAATAAGACTTATAGGTGGAAAGGATTACGGTATGACAGCAAAAAATAATGAGGATACAGTGGCAGAATTAGAGAAGTCACTTCGACATATTGCAGCGATTGTGAAACAAAAAGGAAGAGAAATTTTAGAAGACTATACGATTACGCCACCTCAGTTTATTGCTTTGCAGTGGCTGTTTGAACGTGGAGATATGACGATTGGCGATTTATCAAATCGTATTTTTCTCGCTTGTAGTACAACGACAGATTTAGTAGATCGTATGGAAAAAAATAAGTTGGTGGTTCGGGTGAAAGATCCAAAAGACCGCCGCGTAGTGCGTATTCATTTGCTTCCTGAAGGAGCACGTGTTATCGAAGAAGTAATTGAAAAGCGACAAACGTATTTAAATGGCGTACTGGCAAACTTCTCTCCGAGTGAAACGGAAGTTTTACGAGTAACGTTACGAAAATTGCATGATGAAATGAAAGAAAAATGAGGCGATTGTTTTGAGTAGACCAATTGGTGTTATAGATTCAGGTGTGGGCGGATTAACGGTAGCAAAGGAAATTATGAGACAGCTTCCGAAAGAACAAATTATGTATATTGGAGATACAGCCCGCTGCCCATACGGTCCTCGTCCTAGTGAAGAAGTACGAGCTTTCACGTGGGAGATGACTAATTATTTAGTAGATAAAGATATTAAAATGCTTGTTATTGCGTGTAATACGGCTACGGCAGTTGTGCTGGATGAAATTCAAGAACAGCTCGATATTCCGGTTATAGGCGTCATTGAACCAGGATCACGCGCTGCGCTTAAAGTAACTAAAAATCATAAAATAGGCGTAATCGGCACAAATGGAACCGTGAAAAGTCAAGCCTATACACATGCACTCCGCGCTCTTCATACGAGAGTGGAAGTGGAAAATTTGGCATGCCCTTTGTTTGTACCTCTTGTAGAGAGCGGTAATTATGAAGGACCGGAAGCGCAGCGAATTGTAAAAGAAACATTAAAACCTTTTTATCATACAGATATGGATACCCTTATTTTAGGATGTACGCATTATCCGTTATTAAAGCCAGTTATTCAAGAAGCAATTGGGCCTCGAGTTCAGTTAATCAGTTCTGGCGAAGAAACGGCAATAGAGGTAAGTGCCATTCTTTCTTATAGCAATTTACTCGCTCCTAGAAACATGGAGCCTGAACACTACTTCTTTACAACAGGATCAACAGAACTGTTTCAATCTATTGCATCTAAATGGTTTGAGCACCCTGTATATAATGTTGAACATATCAAGCTTTAAAACCGTGCATATTATGCTCGGTTTTTTTTGTGGACAAAAACTTTTTTGAGCTGGTCTAAAATGCAAAAAAGCTCGTATACATAGTAGTACAAACAGTCTGAGGAGGGAAAGGAATGTCCAAAAAGACCCAACTTGTTCTCATATCCGCCGTGGTGACCACATCTGTATTGTTATCCGGCTGTGGACTTTTCGGAGGGGATAACGCAGCAAAGGAAATTGATCCGCCAAAGGATGTCACCTATGTGAAAGATGAAAAATCATTAGCGACTGAAGCGAAAGTAACGGAAGCTAATAAAAAACAAAGTAAAGCGGCAGAAACATCTGCGCCTACCAAAAGAGAACTCTACTTAATTGATAAAAACGGGTACGTTGTTCCCCAGACGCTTGAAATTCCTAAATCAAAAGGTGTCGCTAAACAGTCTCTTGAATATTTAGTAGAGGGTGGACCAGTCACAAACTTATTGCCAAATAATTTCCGAGCGGTTCTTCCTGCTGATACAAGAGTTTTAGGGACAAAGCTGGAAAGTGACGGGACGATGGTAGCAGATTTTTCACCTGAATTTGCTGAATATAAAAAAGAAGATGAACTCCGTATCCTGCAGGCCGTCACTTGGACGCTGACGCAGTTTGAAGGCGTAAATAAAGTTAAAATTCGCATTAACGGCTATGATAAAGATGAGATGCCTGTAAATCATACGCCAATCAGTAAAGGGTTGAGCAGAGCAGATGGCATTAACTTTGATAATACTGGAGTAGTTGACGTAACTCAAACAAAGCCAGTTACGATTTATTACTTAGCTCAAGAGGGCAAACAAACTTACTATGTTCCTGTCACAAAACGAATTGCTTCTGATGACAAGGATATGTACACTGCAATTGTGAACGAACTTGTAGAAGGACCTGCGCCTGCATCAGGTTTAGTGACAGATTTTAATCCCGATGCAAAGCTCGTAGCAGCTCCAAAGTATGCGGACGGTGAGTTAACGCTTAACTTTAATAAAAACATCTTTGGAAATTTAAAAGGCACGGAAATTTCTCAGCATGTTCTTGACTCCTTGGTGTTATCGCTGACAGAACAAAAAGCCGTAGACAGCGTTGCCATTAAGGTGAATGGCAAAAAAACGCTAAAAGATGAAAAAGGGAAAAAATTGACGGAACCAGTTTCAAGACCGAAAAATGTGAACACAGGTAGTTTTTAAAAACAAATTTTTGTTATACTAGTAAAGGACTAAGTAGAAAGAGGTCTGCTGAAATAGCGACCTCTTTCCGCTGTTTTATAGTTAAAATGGAAGAGACTATTACATATAAATGAATTTATAGGAGGACATGCTTAATGCGTTTGGACGGTAGGGAATTTAATGAATTGAGACCTGTATCTCTTCATACTTCATACTTAAAGCATCCAGAAGGATCTGTATTAATCTCGGTGGGAGACACAAAGGTTATTTGTACAGCAAGCATAGACGACAGAGTGCCTCCTTTTATGCGTGGACAAGGAAAAGGATGGATTACAGCTGAATATTCTATGCTGCCTCGAGCTACGGCACAAAGAAATATACGTGAATCATCAAAAGGTAAAGTCACAGGACGAACAATGGAAATTCAGCGTCTAATCGGACGAGCTCTTCGTTCTGTAGTCGATCTGGAAAAGGTCGGAGAAAAGACAATTTGGATTGATTGTGATGTTATTCAAGCTGATGGAGGCACAAGAACAGCATCGATTACAGGTGCTTTTGTGGCTATGGTTTTAGCGTTTGGAAAGCTGGTTGAAGAGAACAAGCTAACAGAAATCCCTATTCGTGACTACTTAGCTGCGACTTCAGTAGGTATTCATGGAGAAAATTCGATTTTAGATTTAAATTATGAAGAAGATTCGACAGCGGAAGTTGACATGAATATTGTGATGACAGGAAGCGGACAGTTTGTAGAATTACAGGGAACGGGAGAGGAATCGACGTTTTCGAGAGAACAGTTAAACCATCTTCTAGATTTGGGAGAAAAAGGTGTTTATCAATTGATTGAACAGCAAAAGGAAGTTCTTGATCACCTGGCTGCTTACATTCCGGTTAAAGAAAGGTAAGGGATTGACGTGCGTGAAATCATTATTGCAACTAAAAATGCAGGCAAAGTAAAAGATTTTGAAACACTTTTCTCGCCAAAGGGATTTAAAGTAAAATCGCTTCTTGATTTTCCTGAGATTGAAGACGTGGAAGAAACGGGCGTTACATTTGCAGAGAATGCGACACTAAAAGCAGAGGCCATTTCATCCGCATTAAATAAGCCGGTCATTGCCGATGACTCCGGGCTTGCTATTGACGCCTTAAACGGGGAGCCAGGCGTTTATTCCGCGCGTTATGCTGGTGAAAATAAAGATGATAATGCTAATATAGAGAAGGTACTTCAAAAGTTAAATGACGTGCCGTTTGAAAAGCGCACGGCACGCTTTCACTGTGCTCTTGCTATTGCAGTGCCTGGAAAGAGAACCGAAATTGTAGAAGGCACGTGTGAAGGGCACATCTTGGAGGAAAAAAGAGGGGAAAACGGTTTTGGGTACGATCCCATTTTCTTTGTGGAAAAATGGAGATGCTCCATGGCAGAATTGACCAAAGAGCAAAAAAATCAAATTAGTCACCGAGCAAATGCGTTAAAAAAACTAGCACCGCTAATTGATGCGCAATTTTAGAAGGAGTGATGACGTGTGAAACTATTAATTGTAAGCGATAGCCACGGGTTACAAGAAGAACTGCTCACTATCAGAGAGAGACATGCTGATGTAGATAAGATGATCCATTGTGGGGACTCTGAGTTGCCGCAAGACAGCAAAGAAATGTCTGCGTTTTTAGGCGTTCGAGGAAATTGTGACTACGATGCATCTTACGTTAATGATCGAGTAGAGTCGCTTGGAGAAGCTACGTGTCTGGTTACACACGGTCACTTATATAATGTTAAAATGTCTATGATGAATCTGCATTACAAAGCGAGAGAAGTCGGGGCAAACGTTGTTTGCTTTGGGCATTCTCACATAGCGGGAGCTGAGCTCATGGACGGAGTTTTATTTATCAATCCAGGAAGTATGTTACTTCCTCGTATGAGAAAAGAACGTACGTATGCTATACTAGTAATGGATGGTACAGAAGCTACCGTGCAGTTTTACGATATAAGCGGTAAACATATTCCTAGCATGCAGTTAACCTGTACACTTTCAGCATAATATAGCCAAATATAGGGAGAAGAGAAGGTTTTTTACCTCTCTTCTCATAAAATTTCAAAAAAACGTTGACTTTTAAATTATATTTGAATATAATAAGTATTGTCTTTGATACACTTTAACATTATGTCCCAGTAGCTCAGCAGGATAGAGCAACGGCCTTCTAAGCCGTCGGTCGGGAGTTCGAATCTCTCCTGGGACGTCCGGAAAAAACCGGCTTTTACTTTTTAGTAAAAGCCGGTTTTTTTATTTATCTTAAAAGTGAATGTTTGTTCATTCAGTGTGTACAAATGAACGTTTCACAAAAACTTTTTGAACTGCTGTAAACCCTTATTACATCAATAATGAAAACGCATTCAAATATTCTGTTTAGTCTAAATTGTCTAAAAAAATCTTGAAAAGTGGTTGACTATGCATAGAAATGGGCGTAAGATAGTCCTCAAATATAAGTTTTCTAAAAATTTTAATTAATTGTAATTAATTTAAAATATTGATGTGTAAAGCATTTTTCAAAAAGCATATAGCGTTTTAAAACGTTGAAGAGGATAAGTAGTTTTGATGTTTAGGTATCAACAGAGAGTCGGGTTGCTGGAAGCCGACGTTACCAACTCAAAATGAACTCACCTCAGAGTGTCACCCTGAAATTCAGTAAGGGCGACCGAGTGTACTTCCAAAGCACTCGTTATCAAAAAGAATGTACAGTATACATTCATAAGGTAATCATTACGATTACAAACGAGGGTGGTACCGCGTAAAGTACAAAAGACTTTTCGCCCCTTGACCTATATCATTTGATAGGGTCTATTTAGGGGTGAGAAGTCTTTTTTCTTTTATCTAGAAAACGAAAGGATGAGAAAAGTGGGAGCCAATATGCAAACGAAAGAACCTGTAAGCACTGGGGCACAAATGAATGGAGCTGACATGTTGATTGAATCTCTAAGAAGAGAAAATGTTGACGTCATCTTCGGTTACCCAGGGGGAGCCGTTTTACCGATTTACGATAAGCTATATGGTTCAGGAATGTTTCACGTACTTGCTCGTCACGAACAAGGTGGAATTCACGCAGCAGAAGGGTACGCAAGAATTTCAGGCAAACCCGGTGTAGTTATCGCAACAAGTGGTCCTGGTGCAACAAATATCGTAACAGGTTTGGCAGATGCGATGATTGACTCACTTCCTTTAGTTGTTTTTACTGGTCAAGTAGCTTCAAGTGTAATTGGTTCTGACGCGTTCCAAGAAGCAGATGTATTAGGGATTACAATGCCAATTACAAAACATAGCTATCAAGTACGCAATATCAGCGATATGCCGAGAATCATCAAAGAGGCATTTCATATTGCGACAACAGGAAGACCTGGTCCAGTCTTAATCGACATTCCAAAAGATATGGCACAGGGTGATGGAACATTTAATTACGAAGGAGAAATTGATTTACCTGGCTATCAGCCAACTTATTTTCCAAATCAGCTGCAGGTTAAAAAATTAACAGACGCAGTAGCAGCTGCAAAACAACCTGTTATTCTAGCAGGTGCGGGAGTGTTATTGAGTAAAGGTTCAGAAGAATTAAAAAATTATGCTGAACGTCAAAATATTCCGGTTATTAATACGCTTTTAGGGTTGGGTTGTTTTCCTGCAGATCATCCGCTTCATTTAGGAATGGCTGGCATGCACGGAACCTACACAGCAAACATGGCAATTTATGAGAGTGATCTTCTCATTAGTATCGGTGCACGCTTTGATGACCGAGTAACAGGTAACTTAAAGCATTTTGCACCAAATGCAAAAATTGCTCACATTGACATCGACCCAGCGGAAATTGGAAAGAATGTTCCAACCAAGATTCCAATTGTTGGAGATGCAAAAGAAGTATTGAAGCAATTGCTTCTGCAAGAAGGAGAAGTTGGAGATTATACGAAATGGCATGAGAAATTAGCGGCGTGGAAGCAAGAATATCCATTATGGTATCAGAACTCAGGGGATGTGTTAAAGCCACAAAAAGTAGTTGAGTTGCTTCACAAGTATACAAATGGAGATGCCGTTGTTACAACGGACGTTGGGCAACATCAAATGTGGGTAGCTCAATACTACACATTTAATAATCCAGATCGATGGGTAACTTCAGGTGGTCTTGGCACTATGGGCTTTGGATTACCTTCTGCAATCGGCGCTCAGCTGGCAAACAAAGATAAAACAGTTGTAGCAGTCGTTGGTGACGGTGGATTTCAAATGACGCTTCAAGAATTAGGAGTTATTAGAGAATTAAATTTACCTGTAAAAGTGGTTGTACTTAACAATCAGTCGCTTGGTATGGTTCGTCAGTGGCAGGAAATCTTCTATGAAGAACGCTACTCACACTCTTTAATTCCGAATCAGCCTAATTTAATGAAGCTTGCAGAAGCTTATGATATCAAAGGTTTACAAGCTTCTACTGAAGAAGAAGCGCATGCGGCTTTGAAAGAAGCAATGGAAACAGATGGACCTGTTCTACTAAATTTCTTTGTCGCACCTAAAGAAAACGTATATCCAATGGTTGCACCTGGAAAAGGATTACATGAAATGGTAGGGGTGAAACCATGAAGCGAATTATTACAGCAACTGTATTAAACCGTGCGGGCGTATTAAATCGCGTGACGGGGTTATTTACAAAAAGAAATTTCAATATTGAGAGTATTTCGGTAGGTCACACTGAATCTGAAGATGTATCACGCATGACGTTTGTTGTGAACGTAGAGCATGATAACGCTGCTGAACAAGTGATTAAGCAGTTAAATAAGCAGATTGACGTGTTGAAGGTTCAAGATATTACGGATCAAGCGGTGGTATCAAGAGAGCTTGCTTTAATGAAAGTAGCCTCTACGCCAGCGAGCCGTAACGAACTTTATGCAGTAATTGAGCCTTTCCGTGCAACCATCATTGATGTAAGCCGCGACAGCTTAATTATTCAAGTAACAGGTGAATCCAGCAAGATTGAAGCGATGATTGATCTGCTTCAGCCTTATGGATTAAAAGAAGTAACGCGCACGGGTACAGTAGCTGTTCCGCGCGGTACGCAAAAAGCAGCAGCCAAACTTTCATCAATCATTTAATTCTAGCTAGTTACTAACCAAGTAAACTATATAAAACTATATAAACTAAGAGGAGAGATTTATTATGACAAAGGTATATTATAACGGAGATGCAAAGGATCAATTATTACAAGGTAAAACAGTAGCAATCGTAGGCTATGGTTCACAAGGTCACGCCCATGCACAAAACTTACGCGACAGCGGAGTAAACGTGGTAGTAGGATTACGTAAAGGTAAATCATGGGACCAAGCAGAGCAAGACGGTTTCACTGTATTATCTGTAAAAGATGCAGTTCAACAAGCAGAAGTAGTAATGGTATTACTTCCAGATGAGTATCAGCCAAAAGTTTATAACGAAGAAATTCTTCCAGGACTAAAACCAGGAAAATCTTTAGTATTTGCTCACGGTTTCAACATTCACTTTAACCAAATCGTAGCACCTGAATTCGTTGACGTATTCTTAGTAGCTCCAAAAGGCCCTGGTCACCTTGTAAGAAGAACGTATGAAGAAGGAGCTGGCGTACCGGCGTTATTCGCAGTATTCCAAGATGTAACTGGAGAAGCAAAAGACGTAGCGTTAGCTTATGCTAAAGCAATCGGTTCAGCTCGTGCGGGTGTGTTAGAAACAACATTTAAAGAAGAAACAGAAACAGATCTTTTCGGTGAGCAAGCAGTACTTTGCGGTGGGTTAACTTCATTAGTTAAAGCTGGTTTTGAAACGCTTGTAGAAGCTGGCTACCAACCGGAAGTTGCATATTTTGAGTGTTTACACGAATTAAAATTAATTGTTGACCTTATGTATGAAGGCGGAATGGAAGGCATGCGTTATTCAATCTCTGATACAGCTCAATGGGGTGACTTCGTTTCAGGACCACGCGTTGTAGATGAGCGTTCAAAAGAGCAAATGAAAAAAGTGCTTGAAGATATCCAAACAGGTAAATTTGCAAAAGGCTGGATCCTAGAAAACCAAGCAAATCGTCCGGAATTTACAGCTATCAATAACCGTGAAAACGAACATTTAATTGAAAAAGTTGGCGCTCAATTACGTGAAATGATGCCATTTGTTAAAAAACAAAAGAAAGAAGCGGTGATCGCTAGTGCAAAAAATTAAACTATTTGACACGACGCTACGCGATGGTGAACAGTCACCTGGAGTCAATTTGAACCTACAAGAAAAGCTTGAAATTGCTAAGCAGTTAGAGCGATTAGGTATCGACATCATTGAAGCCGGATTTCCCGCTTCTTCAAAAGGTGATTTTCAATCCGTAAAAGAAATTGCGTCTATTGTCAAAAATTCTTCTGTAACAGGCCTTGCAAGGTCTGTTACAAAAGATATTGACATTGCATGGGAAGCGTTAAAAGAAAGTGCAGAACCAAGACTGCATGTTTTTATCGCTACTTCCGAAATTCATATGCAGCATAAATTGAAAAAAACACCTGATGAAGTACTTGAAACAGCAGTGGAAATGGTGAAGTACGCAAGTGAAAAATTCCCGGTTGTTCAATGGTCTGCTGAAGATGCATGTCGAACAGATTTACCGTTTTTAGCTAGAATTGTAGAAGCCGTTATTGATGCTGGTGCAAAAGTCGTTAATATTCCAGATACAGTAGGATTTATCACTCCTGGCGACTATCAATCAGTATTTAATTACTTAAAAGAACATGTGTCAAATATTCATAAAGTTGATTTGTCAGCTCACTGTCACGATGACTTAGGGCTAGCTGTGGCCAATTCAATGGCTGCGATTGAAGCAGGAGCTACTCAAATTGAAGGAACGATTAACGGAATCGGAGAACGTGCGGGTAACGCAGCTCTTGAAGAAGTAGCACTTGCGCTTCATGTCCGTCAAGATTTCTATCAAGCGAGCACAGGTCTTATCTTGCCTGAAATTAAGCGTACGAGTGACATTATCAGTAAGCTTACCGGAATGAATATTGCACCAAATAAAGCGATTGTAGGAAAGAATGCTTTTGCTCATGAATCAGGTATTCACCAAGATGGCGTCTTAAAAAATCCGTTAACATATGAGATTATTTCCCCAGAACTTGTGGGTGTTAAACAAAATCCAATTGTGCTTGGTAAACACTCAGGCCGTCATGCGTTCCGTACACGCTTAGTAGAGCTTGGATTCACATTGGAAGATACAGAAGCAAACGTACTTTTTGAGAAGTTTAAAGACTTAGCAGATAAGAAAAAAGACATTACCGATGATGATTTATTGGCATTAGTCATTCAAAAGCAAGTTAGCAAAGACAGTGAATATAAGCTTGAAAGTCTGCAAGTTCAGTATGGTACGAACAATATTCCAACGGCTACGATTACGCTTCGCAAAGAAAACGGCGAAGAGATTCAAGAAGCAGCTACGGGATCTGGAAGCGTGGAAGCTATCTATAATACGCTGCAGCGCTGTGTTGAACAAGATGTAAAACTATTAGACTATCGTATTCAGTCTATTAACGGTGGGCCGGACGCACTGGCTGAAGTATTTGTGAAGGTTGAAAGCGAAGGAACTGAAGCAAGCGGACGCGGAGTAGCGTTTGATGTATTAGAATCGTCAGCGAAAGCATATCTGAACGCCATTAATCGTTTAATTGCTATTCAGCAGCATCGTACAAAGCAAGAAGTAATGTGAACTGAAGGGAGAGACCACCATGACAAAAAAAGTCGCTGTATTACCGGGTGACGGCGTAGGAACAGAAGTAACCAAGGGCGCTGTTGCCGTTTTAAAAGCAATTGGAGAGCGCTTTGATCATCAATTTGAGTTTACGTATGGACTAATTGGCGGAGCTGCAATTGATGAGGCGGGCACACCTCTTCCAGAAAGTACAATTGAGACTTGTAAGCAGGCAGATGCTGTATTACTTGGATCGGTTGGAGGGCCAAAATGGGATCGTAACCCTTCACATTTGCGACCGGAAAAAGGTTTGCTAGCTATTCGAAAAGAACTGGATTTATATGCTAATCTTCGTCCGGTGACGTTTTATGATAGCTTAGCGGATGCCTCTCCTCTGAAAAAAGAATACATTGAAGGTGTTGACTTCATTATCGTCCGCGAGCTAACAGGAGGCTTATATTTTGGTAAGCCTAGCGAGCGCCGAACAGAAGGAAATGAAGAAACAGTTGTCGACACATTATTTTATAAGCGTACAGAAATAGAAAGAATTATTCGTCAAGCATTTGACACGGCTGTAAATCGACGTAAAAAAGTAACGTCTGTTGATAAAGCGAATGTGCTTGAGTCTAGTAGAGTGTGGCGTGAAGTAGCTGAAGAAGTAGCAAAAGACTACCCGGATGTAGAGCTTGAGCATATGCTTGTAGATTCAGCTGCTATGCAGTTAATTCGTAATCCGAAGTATTTTGATGTAGTGGTAACTGAAAATATGTTTGGTGATATTTTGAGTGATGAGGCTTCTATGCTGACAGGATCGTTAGGAATGTTGCCATCTGCCAGCTTAACGGCTGATGGTCCATCTTTATACGAACCGGTTCACGGTTCTGCACCAGATATTGCTGGTCAAAACAAAGCTAATCCGATTGCTGCTATTTTATCTGCAGCAATGTTGCTTAGACATTCATTTGGATTAGAAAAAGAAGCAGCAGTGATTGAACAAGCGGTTGAAAGTGTATTACATGCAGGTCATCGAACAGCTGACTTAGCAGACGGTAATCATTATTTAGGTACCGATAAAATGGTGGAGGCGATAACTGCGGTAATTGCCAATGATTCTGCCATTTCAAGCATTATGACAGCTTACAGTTAATCATGCGTTTCTCACGTTTTGTGAGAAACGTTTTTCATAATCAGAAAGGAGGAGCAGTATGAAACCAAAAACAATTATTGATAAGCTTTGGGAACAACATGTTGTACGTCGAGAAGAGGGGAAGCCGGACTTATTATATATCGATCTTCATCTTATTCATGAAGTAACGTCTCCTCAAGCATTTGAAGGTCTTCGCGTGGCAAATCGCCAAGTGAAGCGTCCAGACTTAACGTTTGCTACAATGGATCATAACATTCCAACGGTTGACCGTTTTAATATTAAAGATCCGATTGCAAAGAAACAAGTAGACAAACTATCTGAAAACTGTCATGAGTTTGGTGTGAAGCTTTTAGATTTAACAAGTGAAGAGCAAGGAATTGTGCATATCATTGGACCGGAATTAGGATTAACTCAGCCTGGAAAAACCATTGTGTGCGGAGATAGTCATACATCTACTCACGGTGCATTTGGAGCGCTTGCTTTTGGGATAGGAACTAGTGAGGTAGAGCATGTTTTAGCAACACAAACGCTATGGCAAGCGAAACCAAAAACGCTACAAGTGAAAGTAAATGGCAAAAAGCAGCCTGGCGTTTATGCTAAGGACATTGTATTAGCAATAATTCAAAAATTCGGCGTGAATTTTGGAACGGGTTCAATCGTAGAATTTACGGGCGAATGTATTCGCGATCTTTCAATGGAAGAGCGCATGACCATTTGTAATATGTCTATTGAAGCCGGTGCAAAAGCTGGTCTAATCAGTCCAGACGATGTCACGTTCTCTTATATTAAAGGACGTCAGTATGCTCCTAAAGGAGAACAGTTTGAAAAAGCAGTGGAAGCTTGGGCAGCTTTAGCAACAGATGAAGGTGCAACGTACGATGAAACGCTGGAAATTGATGCAGATACAATTGAACCTGTTGTAACATGGGGAACAAACCCGGCGATGAGTTCTTATGTTAGCAAGCAAGTTCCTACATTAGAAGAGTGTAAAACAGAAGCTGAGAGAAAGTCTTTGTCACGAGCACTTGAGTATATGGGCTTACAGCCTGGCATGGCAATAGAAGAGATTCCAGTTCAGCATGTATTTATCGGTTCATGTACAAATGCTCGTTTGTCTGATCTTCGTGACGTGGCAGCCTTTATTAAAGGAAAGAAAGTGTCACCAGATGTGCGAGCGATCATTGTACCAGGTTCTCAAAAAGTAAAGCGAGTGGCTGAAGAAGAAGGTTTATCTGCTATTTTCATTGAAGCAGGTTTTGATTGGAGAGACTCAGGCTGCAGCATGTGTCTAGGCATGAACTCTGACTTAGTTCCACAAGGCGAACACTGTGCGTCCACTTCTAACCGCAATTTTGAAGGACGTCAAGGAAAAGGCGCCAGAACGCATTTAGTAAGCCCGGTAATGGCAGCAGCGGCAGCGGTATATGGACATTTTGTTGATGTACGCAAACTACAAGAACAAGCGGTGCGATAAGGAGGAGAACATAGATGAATGCTTTTACAATCCACACAGGGAAAGTAGCAGGTCTCGACCGAGCAAACGTAGATACTGATCAAATTATCCCAAAGCAATTTTTGAAAAGAATTGAGCGTACTGGGTTTGGAAAATTTCTATTTTTTGATTGGCGATATAATGAAGATGAAACGTTAAATGAAACGTTTGAATTAAATCAGCCTCAAAATCAAGGAGCAACAATTCTTGTAGCTGACGAGAACTTCGGATGTGGTTCGTCACGTGAACACGCGCCATGGGCGCTTTTAGACTATGGGTTTCGTGCCATTATCGCACCTTCATTTGCGGATATTTTCAAACAAAACTGTCTAAAAAATGGTATTTTACCTATTGTTTTATCAAAAGAAGATGTTTCCTATTTAATGAAAGAGTCTCAAAGTGCTTCTTACGCCTGTACAATCGATCTTCATCAGCAAAAAATTACCGATGAAGCAGGCTTTGAACGTACGTTTGATATCAATGGCCATTGGAAATATATGCTTGTTAACGGATATGATGAAATTGGCTATACGCTTTCTTTTGAAGACGACATTTCTGCTTATGAAGCAAAAACGGTAAGATACTAACCAAAAATCGAGCAAAATGATGATTTTGCTCGATTTTTTTGCGTTCCGTTAATCGAATTGCTAAACTGTAAAGCAAATGGACCGCGAAGTGGGGAGAAAACATGTCGAATGAACAACAAAACAAAATTGTAGCTTTTCCTCTATTAAAAGAACGGTTGGTTGAAAAAGCTACAGATCATATGCAGCACAAGCAGTTTCAAGAAGCACTTCCTTTATTTGAGCAGGCCTATGAACTTGATAATAAGCATCATGAAATTTTACTTGGTCTTGTTATTTGTCACGTGGAGCTCGGTGATGCAGGCATAGCTAAGGAATTGTGTGAGCAAATGCTGAAAGAAGATATTGGCGATTATTATCATAATTTGCAAATGTACCTCATGGTGTTAATTCAGCTTGGTCACTATCATGAAGGATATGTTACTCTACAAGCAGTTATTCAAGAACACAAACTCCCTTCTGAACATGCTGAACAGCTTTATCAGCTATTGGAGTTCTGCAAGAATAGAATGAATCAAGAACAAGTCATAGAAGAACAAACAGAAGAAGAACAGCTAGAGCAGTTTAAATCATTCACAGCTCTAGACAATATTCAAGATCAGCTTGAATGGGTTCATTCATTAAAAACAAAGAGAATTGAAAAGCAGCGCTTCTTTCTGGAACAGCTATTTTCATCTGAAGCTGTTCACCCTATCGTAAAAACAGTCGCTTTAAAAACAGTTATGGAAGAAGAAGTAGACATTGATTTTATGATTACTAAGTTTGGAGAGACGAAAAAAGTAAATGCGCTTCAGCTTCAACGAACAACACCGTATTTGTTTGCCGAGCAAGTAGAAGCGCAGTTGACGGAAAAGCTGGAGCATGAAAATCCTACATTGCTGCAGGTTGCCGTTGAAATATGGCAGCGTCATTTATTTATTACATTTCCGTTTTTACCGGGTGATAATGTAAAACTTTGGACAGCAGCGGTGTATGCTGTTAGTCTGATGATGCAAGGAGAAGAGTCAGATGCAGCTGTAGCAGAGGAAGACGGAAGTTTCTCCGCAGCTGAATTAAGAAAGGCAATTAAAGAGCTAAAAGAAATTGAAGAAATTTCTTTTATATAAAATGTGGTGTTTAGTTGAAACGTCATTGTTGTATGTTATAATATAATGGTTGTAAAATGCACTTAAATACGTATAGTAGAATTTCATCTTTACATTACATTCCTACTTACTTTAAAGTAATAGGGAGTTAAATAGATAATGATTGAGGGTTGAACTGATAGGCTATCTGCATTATCTAGTTTAGAAATCACTACTTAAAATGATTTTGGAGGGAAACATTCATGTCTGCAAAATGGGAAAAACAAGAAGGAAATCAAGGCGTTTTAACAGTAGAAGTTGAAGCTGCTGAGTTTGATAAAGCCTTAGATAAAGCATTCACAAAAGTTGTAAAACAAGTAAACGTACCAGGGTTCCGTAAAGGTAAAATGCCTCGTCCACTTTTCGAAAAACGTTTTGGCGTAGAATCTTTATACCAAGATGCACTAGACATCTTATTACCTGAAGCTTACAGCAATGCAATTGTTGAAGCTGGTATCGAACCGGTTGATCGTCCAGAAATCGATGTTGAAACAATCGAAAAAGGACAACCTCTAGTTTTCACTGCTAAAGTAACTGTTAAGCCTGAAGTTAAATTAGGCGAATACAAAAACTTAGAAGTAGAAAAAGTAGATACAACTGTAACAGATGAAGACGTTGAAGCTGAATTAAAAACACTTCAAGAGCGTCACGCTGAACTAGTTGTTAAAGAAGAAGGAACTGTAGCTGAAGGTGATACAGCTGTAATCGACTTTGAAGGTTTCGTTGATGGCGAAGCATTCGAAGGCGGAAAAGGCGAAAACTATTCTTTAGAAATCGGTTCTAACACATTCATCCCTGGCTTTGAAGAGCAACTAGTTGGTCTTGAAGTAGGCGCTGAAAAAGAAGTGGAAGTAACATTCCCTGAAGAGTATCACGCTGAAGAGCTAGCTGGTAAAGCTGCTGAATTCAAAGTGAAATTACACGAAATCAAATCTAAAGAACTTCCAGCTTTAGACGATGAGTTTGCAAAAGACGTAGATGAAGAAGTAGAAACTTTAGAAGCGTTAAAAGCAAAAACAAAAGAAAAATTACAAAGCGATAAAGAGAATCAAGCGGAATCAGCTCTTCGCGACACTTTAGTAGAAAAAGCTGCTGAAAACGCTGAAGTAGAAATTCCAGAAGCAATGTTCAATACTGAAATGGATCGTATGATGCAAGAATTTGAACAACGTTTACAAATGCAAGGTCTTAACCTTGAACTTTACTTCCAATTCTCAGGTCAAGATGAAAAAGCTCTTCGCGACCAAATGCGTCCGGATGCTGAAAAGCGTGTGAAAATCAACTTAACGCTAGAAGCTATTTCAAAAGCTGAAAATCTTGAAGTAAGCGAAGAAGAAGTAGAAAAAGAATTAGAAAACATGGCAGGAATGTACAACATGCCTGTCGAAGAAATTAAGAAAGTGCTTGGCAGTCTTGATAGCATTAAAGAAGACATGAAAGTACGTAAAGCAGTTGAATTTCTTGTAGAAAACAGCAAAGCTGTTGCATAATAGTAAGTAAGAAACAAGGCGCGACTTGATCGTGCCTTGTTTTATAAACTTCAATAGTTTTTTTATATCATAACCAACACCGTAGAAGCAGCTTTAACCCATTGTTTGAAATCCGTGGTTATGAAATAGGCCCAATAAGAGGACACTATATAATAGCAGATCTCCATTCTGTTATGCTCATCAACAACATATACATAAAACGTTTTAGTATCTATTCAAGAAAATGTATGGTAAAATGCAATACAAATCTTTTCATAGCGCTTTTACTATGTGATAAAGAGGGGCATTTACCTACAAATAGATGAGTTGTTCATGTTGTTGGGCTATAGCGCGGATAGAAATCAGCTTCGAGCACTTTAGTAAATACTACAAGGGGTGAAAATTATGTTTAAATTTAACGATGAAAAAGGGCAGTTAAAATGCTCATTTTGTGGTAAAACACAAGAACAAGTACGCAAGTTAGTTGCGGGTCCAGGTGTTTACATATGCGATGAATGTATTGAACTTTGCACGGAAATCGTAGAAGAAGAGTTAGGTACAGAAGAAGAAGTAGAATTTAAAGATGTACCAAAACCAAAAGAAATTCGTGACATTTTAGATGAGTATGTAATTGGTCAAGAGGATGCGAAAAAATCGTTATCCGTTGCGGTATACAACCATTACAAACGAATCAATTCAAACAGTAAAATTGATGACGTTGAGTTATCAAAAAGTAATATTGCATTAATTGGACCTACAGGAAGCGGTAAAACTTTACTAGCTCAAACATTGGCTCGTATTTTAAACGTACCGTTTGCGATTGCAGATGCAACATCTCTAACAGAAGCGGGTTATGTAGGAGAAGATGTTGAAAACATCTTATTAAAATTAATTCAATCAGCTGATTACGATGTGGAGAAAGCTGAAAAAGGTATCATCTACATCGATGAAATTGATAAAGTAGCGCGTAAGTCTGAAAACCCATCTATTACACGTGATGTATCAGGTGAAGGTGTGCAGCAGGCTCTTCTTAAAATCTTAGAAGGTACTGTAGCAAGCGTTCCTCCTCAAGGTGGACGTAAACACCCTCATCAAGAATTTATTCAAATTGATACAACAAATATCTTATTTATTTGCGGTGGTGCATTTGACGGAATCGAACCTATTATTAAGCGTCGTCTAGGTAAAAAAGTAATTGGTTTCGGTTCAGAAACAAAACAACAAGACTTTACAGAAAAAGAGTTACTAGCAAAAGTATTACCGGAAGATTTATTGAAATTTGGTTTAATTCCAGAGTTTATTGGTCGTTTACCGGTTACTGCTAGCTTAGTGCCTCTTGATGAAGAAGCGCTAGTTGAGATTTTAACAAAACCGAAAAATGCACTAGTGAAACAATATCAAAAAATGCTTGAACTTGATGACGTTGAACTTGAGTTCGAAGACGAGGCTTTAGTAGAAATTTCTAAAAAAGCAATCGAGCGTAAAACAGGTGCTCGTGGTCTACGTTCAATCATTGAAGGTATTATGTTAGATGTAATGTTTGATCTTCCTTCACGTGATGATATTACAAAATGTATTATCACAGGTGAAACTGTTCGTGATCAAGCGGCTCCTAAGTTCGTATTAGAAGACGGATCTACTATTCAAGAAGGCAGCAAAACATCAGCATAAAAAAAGCCGGGTACTCAATTTGAGTACCCGGCTTTTTTCTGGTGATGAAGCACAACTAAATTTTACTTTTTACTAGAATCTTGTTTATTCCTACTGCTGCAGGGAGATAATAACTGATAATTATCTTACTAAACTGCGCAGGAGGTTTATCTATGAACTGGACGAATATTGCCTTAATGGTCCAACTCTTTTTTGGTATCATCATTGGCTTATATTTTTGGAATTTATTACGCAATCAGCGTACGCAAAAAGTCTCAATTGACCGGGATTCAAAGAAAGAAATGGAGCAATTGCAGAAAATGAGAGCCATCTCTTTAACTGAGCCGCTTGCCGAACGTGTAAGGCCGTCTAGCTTCTCCGATATTGTCGGACAAGAGGATGGAATTCGGTCACTAAAGGCTGCCCTTTGCGGTCCTAATCCACAGCACGTGATTGTATACGGTCCGCCTGGAGTAGGAAAAACGGCAGCAGCACGTTTAGTGTTAGAAGAAGCAAAAAAAAATAAAAAATCACCTTTCAAACAATCGGCTGTATTTGTAGAGTTAGATGCAACTACGGCGCGTTTTGATGAGCGAGGCATTGCTGATCCTTTAATTGGGTCTGTTCATGATCCTATTTACCAAGGAGCAGGTGCCATGGGCCAAGCTGGAATTCCGCAGCCAAAACAAGGAGCGGTTACAGATGCACACGGGGGAATTTTATTTATTGATGAAATTGGAGAGCTCCATCCTATTCAGATGAATAAGCTGTTAAAGGTTCTAGAAGATCGAAAAGTATTTATGGAAAGCGCCTATTACAGCGAAGAAAACACACAAATCCCGACACATATTCACGATATTTTTCAAAATGGTTTGCCAGCAGACTTTCGTTTGATTGGTGCGACGACTAGAACACCTAATGAAATTCCGCCTGCCATTCGTTCTAGATGCGTAGAGGTATTTTTCCGTGAGCTTGATCGCGACGAAATTATTACAGTTGCAAAAAAAGCAGCAAATAAAGTAAGAATGGATATATCAGAAGAAGGTTTATCTCTGTTTTCTACATATGCACGCAATGGACGTGAAACGGTTAATATGATGCAAATTGCGGCTGGATTAGCGATATCAGAGGAACGAACGGATATTAAAAATGAAGATATTGAATGGATTGTTCATTCTAGTCAACTATCTCCAAGACACGATCCGAAAATTGCAGATGAGGAAAAAGTGGGACTTATTAATGGATTAGCTGTGTACGGGCCCAACTCTGGAGCACTTTTAGAAATTGAAGTCAAAGCGATTCCTGCAAAAGAGAAAGGGAACATTATTATTACGGGTATCGTTGAAGAGGAAAGTATAGGAACTCAAGGGAAGTCTATTCGCCGTAAAAGTATGGCTAAAAGCTCAATTGAAAATGTCATAACGGTTCTTCGCTCAATGGATGTTCCTGCCGATGAGTATGATATTCATGTAAACTTTCCGGGAGGCGTTCCGATTGATGGACCTTCTGCGGGTATTGCTATGGCAACAGGTATCTACTCAGCGATTTATGAAGTGCCAATTAAACATACGGTAGCAATGACAGGAGAAATTGGTCTGCACGGCAACGTAAAGCCAATTGGCGGCGTGATTCCAAAAATCAAGGCAGCAAAACAAGCAGGCGTTCAGACGGTGATTGTGCCAAAAGAAAATATGAATGCAATGGTAGAAAAGGTAAAAGGTATCGACATTATTCCTGTCCATCATTTAACAGAGGTGTTTGAACAAGCGCTATTGTCTGTACATGAGCATGTTGCACATTTGTCGGTAGATCCAGCTATTTCAACTAGAGAATCTAGCTAATTCTATCATGATAATTAAAAATTAATGGTCAGATGAATATTCATCGCCTTTTTCGCGTATAAAACCTTTATACACAGCCAACGAAAAAGGCGTTTTTTTATGAAAAGAGCTTAAAAAGATATATTTTGCCTTTTAATTCTTTCTCATGGTACAATTAGTAATTACTATTGTTAGACATGTGTATACAAATGAGATAAAATTGTTAAAAGAATTCACACTTTACATACTTTAATTGACGAGCATTGGAGGTGTTCATTGCATGGCAGAAAAAGAAAAATTGACAATGCCGCTATTGCCTTTACGAGGTTTGATCGTCTATCCGACAATGGTGCTTCATTTAGATGTTGGGCGAGATAAATCTGTGCAAGCATTAGAAAAAGCAATGATGGATGATCACTTAGTTTGTTTAGTATCACAAAAAGATATGGGTATTGATGAACCAACAAAAGAGGATTTATATAGAACTGGGACGTTAGCAAAAATTAAACAAATGCTAAAGCTGCCGAATGGAACGATGCGTGTCTTAGTAGAAGGACTAAATCGCGTAAACGTTACAGAATTTGAAGACAGCGAAGAATATTTTGTTGTGCACGTGGAAAAGCAAAACGAAGAACATCAGGTTGATGTAGAAGATAAAGCGCTGATGCGCACGCTTTTAGACTATTTCGAACAATACATAAAACTTTCCAAAAAGGTGTCCGTTGAAACTCTTTCAACGGTAAGCGACATTGAAGAACCAGGAAGACTAGCGGATATTGTAGCCTCTCATCTACCAATAAAAATTCAGCTCAAACAAGAAATTTTAGAAATAACTGATGTGAAGGAAAGATTAAATACGATCATTTCTCATATTCAAGACGAGCAAGAAGTTCTGCAGCTGGAGAAAAAAATTGGACAGCGTGTAAAGAAATCAATGGAACGCACTCAGAAAGAGTATTATCTTCGTGAGCAAATGAAGGCGATTCAAAAAGAGCTTGGAGACAAAGAAGGAAAGACAGGAGAAGTAGCAACACTTCGCGAAAAAATTGAAGCAAGTGGGATGACGGACCATGTCAAACAAGTGGCGTTTAAAGAATTGGATCGCTATGAAAAAATTCCTGCTACCTCCGCTGAAAGCTCAGTCATTCGAAATTATATCGAGTGGTTGATTGCGCTACCTTGGACAAATGAAACGGAAGATACGCTCAATATTCATAATGCTGAACAAGTGCTGAACGATGAGCACTATGGCCTTGAAAAAGTGAAGGAACGCGTATTAGAATATCTAGCTGTGCAGCAGTTGACAAAATCTCTTAAAGGCCCTATTTTATGTTTAGCAGGACCTCCTGGCGTAGGGAAAACCTCCCTAGCCCGTTCAATTGCCACGTCTCTAGATCGTCATTTTGTACGAGTGTCTCTAGGCGGCGTGAGAGATGAGTCAGAAATCCGCGGTCATCGTCGCACGTACGTGGGAGCTATGCCTGGACGCATTATTCAAGGAATGAAAAAAGCAGGAACGATTAATCCGGTATTTCTGCTTGATGAAATCGATAAAATGTCAAATGATTTCCGTGGAGACCCGTCTTCTGCTTTGTTAGAAGTATTGGATCCTGAACAAAACCATAATTTCAGCGATCACTATATAGAAGAAACGTATGATTTATCAAAAGTGATGTTCGTGGCTACAGCCAATAACTTAGCTACGATTCCGGGGCCGCTGCGCGATCGAATGGAAATTATTCAAATTGCTGGTTACACGGAGCTGGAAAAGCTTGAAATCGCGAAGCGTCACCTATTGCTGCGCCAGCTAGAAAATCACGGATTGCAAAAGGGCAATTTGCAGATTCGTGATGACGCGTTAACAGCAATCATCCGTTTATATACGAGAGAAGCTGGTGTTCGTAACCTTGAACGCGAAATTGCTTCCATTTGTCGAAAAGCAGCTCGCATCGTAGTCTCTGGCGAGAAAAAACGCGTGGTGGTGACGGCCAAAACGCTTGAAGAATTCCTTGGTAAGCCTAGGTTCCGTTACGGACAGGCTGAGACGGAAGATCAAGTCGGCGTTGCTACAGGTCTTGCTTACACAACTGTAGGAGGAGACACGCTAGCCATTGAAGTAAGCTTGTCCCCTGGTAAAGGAAGACTAGTGCTAACCGGAAAGCTTGGAGACGTGATGAAAGAATCAGCTCAGGCAGCATTTAGCTACGTGCGTTCAAATGCAGAGAAACTAGGAATTGATGAAAAGTTTTATGAAAAACATGATATTCATATCCATGTTCCAGAAGGAGCTGTACCAAAGGATGGACCTTCTGCAGGAATTACCATTGCCACTGCTCTAGTATCAGCACTAACGGGTAAACCAGTGCGTAGAGAAGTAGGAATGACAGGAGAAATTACACTAAGAGGTCGCGTATTACCAATCGGCGGTTTAAAAGAAAAGTCACTTAGTGCACATCGTGCCGGATTAACTAAAATATTAATCCCTCATGATAATGAACGTGATATTGAAGATATCCCTGACAGTGTACAAGAGGAATTAGACATCGTTCTTGTGTCACATGTGGACCAAGTATTGGAACATGCGCTAGTAGGAGAGGTAAAATGAAAGTAACTCAAGCCGATATTGTTATCAGTGCCGTACGCCCTGAACAATATCCTAAAGAAAACCTGCCAGAGTTTGCGTTAGCAGGCCGTTCAAATGTAGGAAAATCATCTTTTATTAATAAGATGCTCAATCGCAAAAGCTTAGCGCGTACGTCGTCTAAGCCCGGAAAAACTCAAACGCTTAACTTCTTTTTAATTAATGAAATCCTTCATTTTGTAGACGTACCTGGCTACGGATTTGCAAAAGTGTCTAAAAAAGAGCGTGAAGCATGGGGGAAAATGATTGAAACGTATTTAACAAATCGTGAGCAGCTTAAAGCTGTGTTAATGATTGTTGATCTACGCCATGCCCCTTCAAAGGATGACGTTATGATGTATGAGTTTTTGAAGCACCATGACCTTCCCGTTATGGTTATTGCAACGAAAGCTGATAAAATTCCTAAAGGAAAATGGCAAAAGCACTTAAAAGTAGTGAGAGAAACGCTGGACTTAGATCCAAATGATGAATTAATTCATTTCTCATCTGAAACAGGTGAAGGAAAAGATAAAGCGTGGAAATCTTTGCAGTATCGCATGACTCACTGAACAAAGGAATAGAATCTAAAAAAATGGAACGTTTATCATCACTCTAACAGGAAGTGAGTCAAACGTTCCATTTTTTTAACTTGTTTACATAGATTACTTTCGTTTGAAAAATAATAAATATAGCCCAACTAGTAACAATAAAATAGGCCAGAAGGTTGTTAAATAATTTACGCCGTCTTCAACTTTTGGCAAAAATAGTTTAAGACGGTCTGAAAACATCATTAAAATGGCAATAATTAAAAGGGTGCCGCCTTGGAAAAAGCCTGATTTGGCTTTTCTAGCACTAAGTAAAAAGCTAATGGCCACCATAAAAACGACCATGCTAATATTCGTAGGCCAAAAGGGAATTTGTTCACTTACATAGAAATGAATACCTAAAGTGATTAATATGTAGCTTGCAAGCAAGTTTGAATGATCTTGAGATAAAGCAGACTCAGTTAACAGGGCTGCTCCTATTAAAATTAACAGTACAGGCCACGTGTATACCTTTGCTGCAATGCTCATATGTAGTTCATTCAGTAAGAAAAAGATTCCAAATCCAACTAGTAAGACACCAAAAAACATTGATTGCTTTTTCATAGTAACCTCCAGGTGTTTCAAAACAGAAAACGTGATAAAACGCTGCTTTTTTGATACAATTTATTACGGAATAACAGTTAATATCTTAACACATGTTTTCAAAGACTGTTCACATTTTTTTTTCGAATGACTTATAGAACATGTTATAATAGTTAGAGATAAGGCGAAGCTTACACCTGTGTAATGTCCGCCGCTTTTTACGAATAGTAGAATGAAGAACGCCGGATTTTACGGGCAGTTATCTCACTGTAGCTCTTTGGAAATTTAGGGGTTACTGCCCGTCAAATTCGGACAAATAAGCACATTTCAATTATAGGGGGTATGTACAAATGCATATTATAGCAGTCGGCTTAAACTTTCGAACAGCCCCTGTTGAAATAAGAGAAAAGCTTAGTTTTAATGAGCAAGAACTAGCATCTGCCATGAAAACGTTAAGCGGCCAAAAAAGTATTTTGGAAAACATCATTGTTTCAACATGCAATCGTACGGAAATTTATGCTGTTGTTGATCAATTACACACGGGCCGTTATTATGTAAAAGCATTTTTAGCTGAATGGTTCGGAATAGATAAAGAAGAGTTTTCACCTTATTTAACCATCTATGAAAATGATGGAGCCATCGAACATTTATACCGAGTAGCATGTGGATTAGATTCAATGGTGATTGGTGAAACACAAATTCTTGGACAAGTGCGTTCAAGCTTTTTGCTTGCTCAAGAAGAAGAGACAATTGGAACGGTTTTTAATCAGCTGTTTAAACAAGCTGTGACATTAGCCAAAAAAGCTCATCATGAAACAGAAATTGGTGCGAATGCAGTTTCTGTCAGCTATGCAGCTGTAGAGCTTGCTAAAAAGATTTTTGGAGACTTATCATCCAAACATGTGTTGATTCTTGGTGCGGGAAAAATGGGTCAGCTTGCCGTACAGAATTTATATGGCAGCGGAGCTAAAAAAGTAACGGTAGTGAATCGAACATTTGAAAAGGCACAAGAGCTAGCAAACCGTTTTTCTGGAGAAGCGAAACCATTTGCTGATCTTCAACATGCTTTAAGCGAAGCAGATATCTTAATTAGTTCAACAGGAGCTAATGATTATGTAGTAACGAAACAAATGATGAGTGAAGCCGAGCGTACGCGTAAAGGTCGTCCATTGTTTATGGTAGACATCGCCGTTCCGCGTGACTTAGATCCAGAACTAGATGAGCTAGAGACGGTCTTTTTATATGATATCGACGATTTAAACGGGATTGTAGAATCCAATTTGCAAGAGCGTCAAAAAGCTGCGGATGAAATTGAAATTATGCTTGAAGCTGAAATTGTTGCTTTCAAGTCTTGGCTTGGTACATTAGGCGTTGTGCCTGTTATTTCTGCACTTCGTCAAAAAGCACTTGCCATTCAAGCTGAAACGATGAAAAGCATTGATCGTAAGCTCCCAGATTTATCTGAGCGTGAGCGCAAAGTTTTAAATAAACATACAAAAAGTATAATTAATCAACTTCTTCGCGATCCAATTTTACACGCGAAAGAATTGGCTGGAGAGAAACATGCTGAAGAGTCTTTAGAGCTGTTCATGAAGATTTTTAATATTGAACAGGAAGTTGCTTTGCAAAAAGAAAAAGAAGAGCAGCTTCGTACATCGATTACGTCTCATTCAGTAGCTTATCAGTCTTAAGTGAGGATTGAATAATGGTTGATATGGAATTAACCAGAATCTATGAATTGATTGTGATTTTATACGCCGCGAGCGTTTTATTATATTTTATTGATTTTGTACAAAATAACCGGAAGGCAAACTCGATAGCCTTCTGGTTACTTTCTATTGTGTGGGTTTTGCAAACAGCCTTTTTAATTTTACGAATGTTTGAGACGGGAAGGTTTCCTATTCTTACCGTTTCTGAAGGGCTGTATTTTTACGCGTGGGTGTTAATTACTCTTTCACTTGTGATTAATCGCCTGTTCCGCGTTGATTTTATGGTGTTTTTTACAAATGTGATTGGTTTCTTAATTATGGCTATTCATACGTTTGCTCCACTTGAAACATACACTGCTGTCCAGTCGGAGCGCCTTGTGTCAGAATTATTAATCATTCATATTACCATGGCTATTTTATCTTACGGCGCTTTTTCAGTCTCTTTTGTTTTCTCCGCTTTGTATCTTGTTCAGTATAATTTATTGAAAAAGAAGAAATGGGGCAAGCGCTTGCTAAGAATTGAAGATTTAACAAAGCTAGATTACATGTCCTATGTATTAATTTTAATTGGTGTACCGCTGTTATTGCTTTCGTTAATCTTAGGAATCATATGGGCTTATATTAAATACGTAGATTTTCATTGGTACGATACAAAAGTGTTAGGTTCATTTTTAATGTTTGTTGCATACAGCGCTTACTTGTATGCTAGACTGCGTAGAGGTATTCAAGGAAAGGCAATCGCAATGTGGAATATTGGATTGTTCTTAGTCTTACTTATTAATTTCTTTTTATTTGGCAGTTTATCGAATTTTCACTTTTGGGGTTCGTAATTAGGAGGACAACATGCGAAAAATTATTGTCGGCTCTCGTCGAAGCAAACTTGCGTTAACACAGACCAAGTGGGTCATTGAACAGTTAAAAAAACAAGGTCTTCCTTTTGAGTTTGAAATTAAAGAAATGGTTACAAAAGGGGACCAAATTTTAAATGTAACGCTGTCCAAAGTAGGCGGTAAAGGTCTTTTTGTAAAAGAAATTGAACAAGCCATGTTAGATGAAGAAATTGATATGGCCGTTCATAGTATGAAAGATATGCCAGCTGTTTTGCCAGAAGGATTAACGATTGGATGTATTCCTTTACGAGAAGATCATCGTGATGCGCTTATTTCAAAAAATGGTGAACGATTTGAGGAGCTACCAAGCGGTGCTGTGATTGGGACAAGCAGCTTGCGTCGAGGGGCACAGCTTCTATCTATGCGTTCAGATATCGAAATTAAATGGATTCGAGGAAATATCGACACACGCCTAGAAAAATTAAAAAATGAAGATTACGATGCAATTATCTTGGCAGCTGCAGGGTTATCTCGTATGGGCTGGTCGAGAGATACGGTCACTCAGTACCTAGAGCCGGAAATAAGCGTTCCCGCTGTAGGGCAAGGAGCTTTAGCTATCGAATGCCGAGAAAATGACCATGAATTATTATCGCTTCTTCAAGCTCTAAATCATGATGAAACCGCTCGTGCTGTTAGAGCTGAACGCGTATTTTTAAAAGAGATGGAAGGCGGATGCCAAGTGCCGATTGCGGGTTATGGGCGTATATTGGACGGCGGAAACATTGAGCTAACGTCGCTAGTCGCGTCTCCTGATGGCAAAACAATTTACAAAGAGCAAATTACGGGAAAAGACCCCGTTGCTATCGGTTCAGAAGCTGCTGAGCGCTTAACATCTCAAGGAGCTAAGCTTTTAATTGACCGTGTAAAAGAGGAGCTGGACAAATAATGAGTCATGAGGCTCCTCTTTTTTTAAAAAAAGTTTTGATTACAAGAGAAGCGAAGCAGGCTCATTCATTTGCAGCACAGATTAAAAAGCTTGGAGGCATACCTTTGAGCTTACCAGTCCTTACGTTCGCACGTTCTAACAATGAAAAAGAAGTGGAAGATGTCCTGCTGTCGATTGACTGTTTTGATTGGATTGTTTTTACAAGTCAAAACGGCATTTCTTTTTTCTTTGAATGGCTAAAAGAGTTAAATATCAGTTGGAGTGCTTTAAAAAGATTAAAAGTGGCTGCGGTTGGAGAAAAAACCGCAAAATTGCTAGAAAAACACGATGTTAACGTGCAACTTGTTCCAAAAGAATACGTTGCGGAATCACTTCTTGAGTCGTTAAAAGCAAATGTGTCACATCACGAGCGAGTTCTCCTTGTACGAGGACAATTAGCCCGCTCTGTTTTAAAAGATGGGTTAAAAGAGTGTGAGGTAACGGATTTAGTTGTATATCAGACCATTCGAAATCAAGGCTCTGAACGCTTGGTTAAGCAACATGTAGAAACAGGAATTGATGCCATTACTTTTACAAGTTCTTCTACAGTTAGATTTTTTGTCGAGTCAGTTAAAGATATTCCGAATTGGCTTGAGCTTATAAATAGAACCAAAGTTGTTTGCATCGGCCCTATTACGAGTCAGACAGCGAGCGAATATGGAATTAAGCATCTTGTTCCTAACACATACACAATAAATGGTATGATAGATATGTTGGTTAGTTGTTTTGAATAATAAAGGAGGATTTTAACATGAAAGATTTACAATTTACACGTCATCGTCGTCTTCGTAATTCTGTAAATATGCGTGCGCTTGTACGTGAAACACATTTACATCCTGAAGACTTTATATATCCTATTTTTATTGTAGAAGGTGAACAAAAAAGAAATGCTGTAAAATCAATGCCAGGTGTGGATCAAATTTCTTTAGACTACTTGAATGATGAAATCCAAGAGCTAGTTGATTTAGGAATCAAGTCAGCTATGGTGTTTGGTGTTCCCGCTGAAAAAGATGCGGTCGGCTCACAGGCATACCATGACCACGGAATTGTTCAAAAAGGTATTCGTCAAATTAAAGAAAATTTTCCAGACTTTGTTGTTATCGCAGATACATGCTTATGTCAATACACAGATCATGGCCACTGTGGTGTAATTGAAGACGGAAAAATCTTAAACGATCCTAGCCTTGACTTATTAGCGCGTACAGCGGTTAGTCAAGCTAAAGCAGGAGCGGATATTATTGCGCCTTCAAACATGATGGACGGTTTCGTGGCAGCTATTCGCCACGGTCTAGACGAAGCTGGATTTGAAGATGTTCCTGTGATGTCTTATGCTGTTAAATATGCATCTGCTTTTTACGGACCATTCCGCGATGCAGCGCATTCTTCTCCTCAATTTGGAGACCGTAAAACATATCAAATGGACCCAGCTAATCGCTTAGAAGCACTTCGAGAAGCAGAATCTGATGTAGAAGAAGGAGCAGATTTCTTAATTGTAAAACCAGCTCTATCTTATTTAGATATTATGCGCGATGTGAAAAATACGTTTAATTTACCGGTAGTGGCTTATAATGTGAGCGGTGAATATTCGATGATTAAAGCGGCAG
Source organism: Priestia sp. FW507-14D1A (assembly GCF_058781295.1). Lineage (NCBI taxonomy): Bacteria > Bacillati > Bacillota > Bacilli > Caryophanales > Bacillaceae > Priestia > Priestia sp. FW507-14D1A. The sequence goes on along the minus strand of NZ_JBYSWQ010000001.1, from coordinate 1,344,948 downwards.
CTCAAAACGGCTGGGTAAATGAAAAAGAGATTGTTCTTGAAAAATTAATTAGCATGAAGCGTGCAGGAGCGGATTTAATTGTAACGTATCATGCTAAAGACGCAGCACGCTGGTTATCTGACAAGTAATTAAGGAGGCTTACACATGAGAAGTTATGAAAAGTCAAAAGCAGCTTTTTTAGAAGCGCAGCAATTAATGCCGGGTGGAGTAAACAGTCCTGTTCGTGCATTTAAATCAGTAGATATGGATCCTATTTTTATGGAACGAGGAAAAGGCGCTACGATTTACGATATTGACGGCAACAAATATATTGACTACGTCTTATCATGGGGACCTTTAATTCACGGACATTCCAACGATCAAGTAGTTGAAGCAGTAAAAAAAGTAACGGAATCTGGTACAAGCTTTGGTGCACCAACATTAATTGAAAATGAGCTTGCTAAGGTTGTTATTGAGCGCGTTCCTTCAATCGAAATCGTCCGTATGGTGAGTTCAGGTACGGAAGCAACGATGAGCGCACTGCGTTTAGCACGTGGCTATACGGGCCGCAACAAAATTTTAAAATTTGAAGGCTGTTACCATGGACACGGTGACTCTCTTCTAATTAAAGCTGGCTCAGGCGTTGCAACGTTAGGTCTACCAGATAGCCCGGGAGTGCCTGAAGGAATCGCTAAAAACACGATTACAGTGCCGTACAATGATCTAGAAAGCGTACAATATGCTTTTAAAGAATTCGGAGATGACATTGCCGGAGTAATCGTTGAACCGGTAGCAGGAAATATGGGTGTGGTACCGCCTCAGCCAGGTTTCTTACAAGGGCTTCGTGATATCACATCAGAATATGGCTCACTGCTCATCTTTGATGAAGTAATGACAGGGTTCCGCGTAGCGTACAACTGTGCACAGGGATACTACAACATTACGCCTGACTTAACTTGCTTAGGAAAAGTAATCGGTGGCGGTTTACCAGTAGGTGCTTACGGCGGTAAAGCTGAAATTATGGAGCGAGTTGCACCAAGCGGCCCGATTTATCAAGCAGGTACATTATCAGGTAATCCGCTTGCGATGACAGCTGGATACGAGACGTTAACGCAGCTGACACCTCAATCCTACGATGAGTTCATTCGTAAAGCAGATCGCTTAGAAGAAGGATTGATGGCAGCAGCTGAAAAATATGATGTGCCGTTTACCGTAAACCGAGCTGGTTCAATGATCGGTTTCTTCTTTACAAACGAACAGGTAATAAATTACGAAACAGCGAAAACATCAAATTTAGATTATTTTGCAGCTTACTATCGTGAAATGGCTAATGAAGGCGTGTTTTTACCTCCCTCTCAATTCGAAGGAATGTTTTTATCAACTTCTCATACAGATGCAGACATTGAACATACAATTGCAGCAGCTGAAAAAGCTTTTTCAAAGTTGCGTGGATAAACAGCTAAATAAGATTGTCTTTTATATCAAAGCTTACGGAGGATTCCGTAAGCTTTTTTAGTTTTAAAGACATATTTTAATTTATTTGTTCATACATCTTTAATGACCGCGCTATTACCTGGCGGGTGTTGGAAGGGGGAGAACAATTTGTCGCAGGATAATTTATCATGTCTGCGTTTTTCCGTAGAAGAATCAGTATGGTTTCAAAAAGGACAGGAAGTCTCACAACTTTTGTCTATCTCCTTAGAGCCTCAAGTATCTATTCAAGAATATGACCAATACGTGTCTATTCGAGGAGCATTACAATTAACAGGTGAATACGAAACGTACGAGGGAGAGCACTCGTTACGAGAATATACAAATGAGAATCAAGTGCAATCTATCTCTGTCCGTGAAGACGGAACGGCTGAATTATCACATCAATTTCCTGTTGATATTACCATTCCTAAAAATCGTATTCAAAGTATTGAAGACGTATATGTATCTATTGATTTATTTGATTATGAATTGCCAGGCACAAATCAGCTGCAGCTAATGGCAGACTTGTCCATCACAGGATTGTACGGAGAACAGCATGAAGAACGAGAAGAAGAGGAAGAGTTTTCGGAGGAACAGCATATCGTCTCCTATGAAGAAGTGGACGATGCTGAAGAGGTATATACTGAAAACGTTGCTCAAGAACAAGAGGAACAAGAGGAACAAGAGTTTGACGTAAGCTATCGTGAAGCTCCCGCACTTTTAGAAGCAGAGGCTATTGAAGAAGAGCATTCAGAAGAGGCCCCTAGTTATTTTTCATCTGTATTTAAAAAAGAGTCTCGTGCTGAGCCGGTCGTGGAATATGAAGAGGAAGCATATGAACCATTTGAAGTCGAAGTGAAAAAAGAGGCCCCAATCGAGGAAGAAAGAGAAGACAATGTGATTGAACTGTTTCAGCTTCGTCAAGAGCAAGAAAGCTTCGAAGAATCGCAAGCTAGTGAATTGAATACGTATGCTGACGTTCAACGAGAGGCTGAGCAAGAAGAAGCTGAGCAAGAAGAGGAAAAGATTATTGTTGAATTTCGGAAAGAAGAAAATGAAAGCGGCCGAAATGAAAACGCCCTTTATTTAACAAAGCTCTTTTCGCGGGAAGAAGAAGCTTTTTCAACGTGGAAGCTTTGTATTGTTCAAGACGGAGATTCGCTTGATACGATAGCAAACCGCTATAATACGAATGTACAAAACATTTTACGAGTAAATAATTTAGAAGATGAATATGAGCTGGAAGAAGGAAGCATCTTAAATATTCCCGTTCGTTAAAGTCGGAAAGAAAACAGTTTTGACGCATATAATGTCTTAACTGTTTTCTTTATTTTTTACGAGGAAGGAGAATATAGATGCAGCGGACAGTAGCAGACTACAAAGTATTGTTAAAAGAATATGACTTAGATGTTGACTTTATTGAAGACTATGGAAAAGTAAAAAAAGTCTATACGAAAACCGGCGTGTTTGCGCTTAAAGAAATAGAGAATCATCAAGAACGAAATCAACACTTCATTCAAAAGCTGCAGAACGTTTATCAAAAAGGATGGATGGGATTTGTCCCTATTTATCAAACGAAGCGTTCTCAGCCCATTGTTTCAGATGAAAGCGGCTCGTATTACTTAATGCCGTGGCTCCCAAATAATCCGACCGAAGAGCGTGATATTCGATATCATAAATTATTTCAAGAGCTTGCTAAGCTTCACGGCGCTTCGGCGCAGGAAGTAGAAGTGAAAAAAGAAGATATAGAAAATCATTACACATCGATGAAAGAAACGTGGGAAAAGCGTCAGGAAGAGTTGAAGCAGTATGTAGCAGAATGCGAGAAAAAAATCTATATGTCCCCGTTTGAATTGCATTACTGTACGTTTTATTATGAAATGACAAGAGCGCTTGAATTTGGTTTTGGAAAGCTCGATCAGTGGAACGATGAAATGGAAGAAAAGGAAAAGATCCGGCTGGTTACTTCTCATGGAAAGCTATCGGCTAAACATTTTATCTATGACGAGCGGGGAAATGGTTTTTTTATTAATTTTGAACATGCAAAAGATGCTTCACCTATTTATGATTTAGTCTCATTTTATTTTCGGACTCTTCGCACATACCCAGTAACGACCTATGACAGCTATGAGTGGTTTAGTACGTATGAAAAACATTTTGCTCTCAGAGAAGAGGAACGGCTGCTTTTACACAGTTATTTGGCGTTTCCAGAGCCCCTGTATCAGTGTATCGTTCAATATAGGCAGCATAAAGAAAGTAAAACAGAGCTTGAACATATGCAGTCATTTATTCGAGCATACTGGCTGACGAAAAACATTGAACAGCTCAATATTAAAATATTTGAAGTAGATCAGCAAAAAAAAATGGCAGCGGAAGCAGCTGCACAAGCCCAAGCGAACGAATAGCGCTTGGGTTTTTAAATCCAGTCGGAATATAAAGCAACCGCTAGTATGGCAAGCAGTGCCAACAACAGTACATCAAAGGTTGTAGGGAAAAATAGTGTACGTATACCTTGAAAAATTGTCAAAGGAACAATAAACTGTCCACAAGCCGCTCCTGCTGTTTTGAGCCACCGCTGCAGTTGATACGAATTTACATTTATTCGTTTCTTCATTTGTACATGCCCCTTTCAATCCACGTGCCCAGGTTAAAGTAAGTATATGAAAAAAGAAAGAAATGGTGCCATTTTTTTAAGTTGGCTCTTCATTTTATTTCCAAAATTAGCGAGCGAATGAAAAAATAAAGAGCAGAACAAAAAAATTATGAATATAATCATAAAAAAATGGAGAAGATTATTGACGATTCAACATTTTTTCATATAGTATAATTAAGAGAAATTCATACATAAATACAGTGAATAGGAAGAGTACGGGATGTTCGTCTTTCAGAGAGAGAAATCAGTTGCTGTGAGATTTCTTAAGAATGTGCACTCGGAATGTCGCCTATGAGTAGCTTTTTTGAACAGCTGCATAGTTCAGTAGAAAAAGCCGGTTAATCAACCGTTATGAAATGAAGTGTATAGGCTTATCAAACGGGATACGTCTATAAAAAAAGGTGGTACCGCGAAATCAACTCCTTTCGTCCTTTTATTAGGAAAGGAGTTTTTTTATGTTTATAAAAGCTTTACACAGTTTCTAAAGACTGAAACTTTATATTATGGAGGTATACATTATGTCTGAAAAAGAAGTGACTCTTCCAACGAAGTATGATCCAAAAGCCGTTGAAGAAAATCGTTATCAGTATTGGTTAGACGGGAAGTTTTTTGAAGCAACAAATGACCCTGAAAAAGAGCCATATACAATTGTAATTCCACCCCCAAACGTAACGGGTAAGCTGCATTTAGGCCACGCTTGGGATACAACGTTACAAGACATCTTAACGCGTATGAAGCGTATGCAAGGCTATGACGTTTTATGGCTTCCTGGCATGGACCATGCGGGGATTGCAACGCAGGCAAAAGTAGAAGAAAAGCTTCGCAGCGAAGGGAAAAGCCGCTACGATCTAGGCCGCGAAAATTTTGTGGCCGAAACGTGGAAATGGAAAGAAGAATATGCAAGCTTTATTCGCCAGCAGTGGTCGAAGCTAGGACTTGGCTTAGACTATTCACGCGAGCGCTTCACGCTTGATGAAGGCCTTTCTAAAGCAGTGCGCGAAGTATTCGTAACGCTTTACAAAAAAGGGTTAATCTATCGCGGAGAATATATTATTAACTGGGATCCAGCTACGAAAACAGCTCTTTCAGACATCGAGGTTATTTACAAAGATGTACAAGGTGCGTTTTATCATATGCGCTATCCGTTGGCAGATGGTTCTGGACATATCGAAATCGCAACAACTCGTCCTGAAACAATGCTAGGAGATACGGCTGTAGCTGTTCACCCTGAAGATGATCGCTATAAGCACTTAATTGGCAAAAAGGTTGTCCTTCCGATTGTAGGTCGTGAAATTCCAATCGTAGGCGATGATTATGTAGATATGGAATTCGGTTCTGGTGCGGTAAAAATTACGCCTGCTCATGACCCGAACGATTTTGAAATTGGAAACCGTCATAATTTAGAGCGTATTTTAGTGATGAATCAAGATGGTACGATGAATGACAAAGCAGGTAAATATGAAGGAATGGATCGTTTTGCTTGCCGTAAGCAAATTGTTAAAGACCTTCAAGAAGACGGTGTATTGTTCAACATTGAAGACCACATGCATTCAGTAGGTCACAGTGAACGAAGCGGCGCCGTTGTTGAACCTTATTTATCAACTCAGTGGTTTGTAAAAATGCAGCCTTTAGCAGATAAAGCAGTAGATCTTCAAAAACAAGAAGAAAAAGTAAACTTTGTGCCTGATCGTTTTGAAAAGACATACTTACACTGGATGGAAAATATTCGCGACTGGTGTATTTCGCGTCAGCTTTGGTGGGGACACCGCATTCCAGCTTGGTATCATAAAGAAACTGGAGAAGTATACGTAGATCATGAGGCTCCAGCAGATATCGAAAACTGGGAACAAGATTCAGATGTATTAGACACATGGTTCAGTTCAGCGCTATGGCCATTCTCAACAATGGGCTGGCCTGATGTGGATGCAGCTGATTTCAAACGTTACTACCCAACAAACGTGCTTGTAACGGGCTACGATATTATTTTCTTCTGGGTATCTCGCATGATTTTCCAAGGTCTTGAATTTACGGGTAAACGTCCGTTTGACGATGTACTCATTCACGGTCTTGTACGAGATGCTGAAGGTCGTAAAATGAGTAAATCACTTGGTAACGGTGTAGATCCAATGGAAGTAATCGAGAAATACGGTGCAGATTCTCTTCGCTACTTCTTATCTACAGGAAGCTCACCAGGACAAGATTTACGCTTCAGCTTTGAAAAAGTCGAAGCGACGTGGAACTTTGCAAATAAAATTTGGAATGCTTCTCGTTTTGCATTAATGAATATGGACGGCATCACATTTGAAGAGCTTGATTTATCAGGCGAAAAGTCTGTTGCTGATAAATGGATTTTAACGCGCTTAAATGAAACGATTGAGCACGTAACAAAATTAGCTGACAAATATGAATTCGGTGAAGTTGGACGTATTCTCTATAACTTTATTTGGGATGATTTCTGCGATTGGTACATTGAAATGGCTAAACTTCCTCTTTACGGAGAAGATGAAGCAGCTAAAAAGACAACTCGCTCAATTTTAGCTTATGTACTTGATAACACAATGCGACTTTTACATCCATTCATGCCGTTTATTACCGAAGAAATTTGGCAAAGCTTGCCGCATGAAGGCGAATCAATTACAGTAGCTAAATGGCCGGAAGTAAGCCCTGAGCTTTCTGATAAAGAAGCAGCTAACGATATGCGTTTACTTGTAGATATTATCCGTGCTGTTCGTAACATTCGTGCTGAAGTGAACACGCCGATGAGCAAACAAGTAAAATTATTTATCAAAGCTAAAGGTGAAAATATTCAAAGCCAGCTCGAAAAGAACCGTGCGTATGTAGAACGTTTCTGCAATCCAAGTGAGCTTGTGATTTCAACAGAGGTTTCATTAGACGAAAAAGCGATGACTGCTGTTGTAACAGGCGCAGAATTAATTTTACCTCTTGAAGGTTTAATTAATATCGAAGAAGAAATCGCGCGTTTAGAAAAAGAATACGACAAGTTAAACAAAGAAGTAGAACGTGTACAAAAGAAATTAAACAACCAAGGCTTTATTGCAAAAGCGCCTGCTAAAGTAGTAGAAGAAGAGCGTGCAAAAGAGCAGGATTATGTTGAAAAACGCGAAGCTGTTCAGTCTCGTATTGCTGAATTACGCGGATAATCAATGGGTTAATGAACCAACAGAAAAAGCGTGGCTTGTATAGCGACGCTTTTTCTCTACATAATAATAGCGATGGAAAAGAAAGGTGAATAAAAGATGATAACGACATATGAAGAAGCGCTTGATTGGATTCATAACAGACTTCGCTTTGGAATCAAGCCGGGGTTAGAACGAATGGAATGGATGCTAGAGCAGCTTGATTTTCCGCAGCAAAATCTAAATGCTATTCATGTTGCTGGGACCAATGGTAAAGGTTCTACCGTTTCTTATTTGCGAAACATGTTGGAAGAAGCAGGGTATAAAGTTGGAACCTTTACTTCTCCTTATATCGAAACATTTAATGAGCGGATCAGCGTGAATGGACAGCCTATTTCAAATGAAGCAATGACCGCTCTTGTTCAGGAAATAAAGCCTGTTGTGGAGCGACTAGAACATACAAGTTTAGGATCAGCAACGGAATTTGAAGTGATTACAGTCATGGCTTTTCTTTATTTCGGCTATCATGAGTCAGTTGACTATGCTGTGTTTGAAACAGGGCTTGGAGGACGGTATGACTCAACAAACGTTGTGAATCCTATGGTGAGTATTATTACAAACATTGGATTTGATCACATGGCAATACTAGGTGATACGGTAGAAGAAATTGCATCAGAAAAAGCGGGGATTATTAAAAAAGAAGTTCCTATTATTACTGGGGCAGAGCAAGTAAAGGCGCTTGATGTCATTACTGAAGAAGCAAAGTCAAAGCAGGCTTCGTTATTTGTATTAGGAAAAGATTTTGACATTAAAAACTATGAGCCCTTAGCAAACGGGGAAGGCTTTGCGTTAAACACGCCGTATGGCATATTTGAAGACTTGAAATTAAATATGCTTGGCTATCATCAAGTGAAAAATGCAGCTTTGGCTCTCATGGCCGTTTGTTATTTAAAAGAAAAGAAAAAGCTTTCTATCTCCAATGAGCAAATGATAAAAGGGATTCAGCATACAAAGTGGAACGGCCGCTTTGAGATAGTAAATGAGCATCCTTTAACGATTATTGATGGGGCTCATAATGCAGAAGGCATTGATAGCTTGTTATCTACTTTACGCCTTCATTATGAAGATCGAAACATTCATTTAGTTTTCAGCTGCTTAAATGATAAAAGCGCTGATCGAATGGTCCAAGAACTTGAAACAATCGCTGCAAGTATTACATTTACGTCGTTTGACTTTCCTCGTGCTCGCGCAGCTGGGGAGCTTTATGAGATGAGTACTCATCATAATAAGCATATGGATGAGGAGTGGAAAGAAGCAATTGCTTACGTAAAGAAAAAGGCAACAGGGGAACAAGACATGGTCGTAATTACAGGGTCTCTGTATTTTATATCAGAAGTGCGGGCTTTTCTTCTAAAATGAGCAAAAGCAGCAAATGACATCTTGCTGCTTTTAACATAATGTGAGGAAGGGATACGGATAATAAGGAAGCACTAAGTTCAAAGTATTGTCACTTTCACCCCCTAGGTAAGTGATATATAATAAACATGTACATCACTAAATAAGGAGATTGTTAACATGAGTAAGAATAATGAAAAAATTGTACCGAAAAGTAATAAAAACTTTACCGGTATTATTCTTACCTTTTCAGTGATAGCGAATGTTATTATTTTACTGCTATTCTTTTCGAATATTGGCTATCAAGGAAAAGTAAGTTTTGATTTGACTATCTTTCCACGGTTAAATGCTATTTTGAATAGTTTTACATTTATTTTTTTAGTTGCAGCGTTGATTTCAATTTTTAGGAAAAATATCAATGCTCATAAAGGTTTTATTTTAGCAGCATTCACTTCCACACTGCTCTTTTTAGTTTCATATTTAACGTTCCACTACATTTCCACAGAAACAGCTACGTTCGGTGGAGAAGGAATCGTTCGTCCCATTTACTTCTTCATTTTGATCACACACAGTTTCCTAGCAGCGATTATTGTTCCGCTGGCACTGTTTGCACTTGTGTGGGGCTGGACAATGCAAGTTGAAAAACATAAAAAAATTGTGCGATGGACAATGCCAATCTGGCTTTATGTAAGTCTTACAGGTGTAATTGTCTACTTATTTATGGCTCCTTACTATTAAAAGACGTCTGCTTTTGCAGACGTTTTTTTATGCTGTTTTTGTTTTTTAGTGGTATAATCCTTATTACCTATAAAAAGTGTGTTTTAAGGAAGGAGGAATACAGAATATGACTTTTATGGGTATTATGATTCAGTTTATTAATAAAGGAGCTGTTTGATACTAATCAATAAAGGAGAGATATTGAAATGGATAAACTGTCAACGAGGAATAAAGGAATTTCTCTAATGAAAGTGATCATAATGGTTATCATAATAGGTCTTCTAGCAGCTTTTCTCATTCCGTTTATTGGCAGCTATTTAAAGGAAAAAGATACATTCCTTCACTCAAAAGAACATCTGCAATTAGTAAACAAGACGCCTGATATGGAAGAAATAGTATGAGTTTAATTTATCTCTATGCATTTGTTTCAGGCATCACGTTAGGTTCATTTTATAACGTAGCAGGCCTTAGAATTCCTCAGAAAAAATCTATTTTGTCTCCAAGATCTCATTGTCCACACTGTTTATACGTTCTTTCTCCACAACAATTAATTCCCATAGTCTCCTACATCAAAAATGCAGGAAAATGTAGTATGTGTCGCAAAAAAATCTCCTTCATCTACCCATTCATAGAATTTTCGACAGGAAGTTTATTTGTATATGCTGTTTTTAGATTGAATACGATGTTAGAACTGATTGTCATATTAACCTTTGTTTCTTTTTTAACAATTATAGTTGTCTCAGATATAGCCTATATGATTGTCCCAAATAAAGTGCTGCTATTCTTTTTGCCTATCTTTCTTCTTGAGCGTCTTTTCATTCCATTAACTTCGTGGAGTGATTCTTTAATGGGAGGAGGAACCGCATTTTTTCTCCTTTTTCTAATCGCATTTCTCAGCAGAGGAGGGCTTGGAGAAGGAGACATTAAATTGTATGGTCTGATTGGTATTGTGCTTGGAGTAAAGCTTGTTTTGCTATCGCTTTTTTTAGCTATATTAATAGGCGGAACCGTTAGTATAGGAGCGTTATTAATGAAAAAGGCAAAGGTAGGTGTACCAATTCCCTTCGTTCCTTTTATTTTTATAGGGACAATCGCTGCTTATTTTCATGGAAACGAATTGATAGATTGGTATGTTAGCAACTATTTTTATTGAGCTTCAAGTCTTCGACAAATTTAAAATTTCTGTAACTAAATAGCGAAAACCTTTTGTAACAAGACGACAAATGTCTTGTTATTTTTTTTTTCTTCTATGATAGCATGGAAAAAAGTGTATGTTTTATGTCGGTTTACCTCAGCTTGCAACCGGTACTAAGACTACGTTAACTAAAGGCGGTGGGGCAGTGGACAAGCAGGAACGAAAGATTTCAATTAAAATCAACGGTCAATCCAAGGAAGAGCAAGCACCAGAAAAAGACGAATTTACGTGGGTTCTTCCGGAACCGTCATCCAAAGATTCTCATGTGGAAGAAAATAAAGTGGTGTTTATTGAAGATGTAAGAAATGAAAAAAAGAAAAAGCCGCGATTACATCCTAAAAATGTTTCGATTAAAACGGTAAACGGGGGTGTGATCAAACGAACAGCTGTGATTGTACTGCTAGCAGTCGGAATAGGCAGCGGCATCGGTATGGTCGGTGTGAAAATGATGACAGGAAGTGAACAGCCTGTAAGCAAAGCACAAACAAGTGAGCAAACGAAAGAAGAAAAAGCTGCTCAAACAGCGTCTACCACTGAAAGTGTTGGTAAAGCTGAAAAGAAAAGCGAACAGGAATCGAAGGGGACGTCAGCTGCTGCTTCTACTTTAGAACCTTTTTCCTTTTACATTGTACAAGCAGGTGCCTTTTCATCAAAAACTGCTGCGAACAAAGCAATGGATAAATGGAAAGAAGAGAACCAAGCAGGCGAGATCTTTTCACCTAAAACCTATTCTCTTGTCGTTGGTGCTGCCACTGGAGAAGAAAAAGCGGAGGCGCTTAGTAAAACGTATAAACAACAAGGTAAAGATGTATATGTAAAGTCTTATGAAATTAAGCCCACTAGCGAATTAGGGAAAAAAGATCAAACGGTTATAACAACAGCGCAGCCGTTTATGGCTAATCTTTTAGATCAATCTGTTAAAGCGATTGAAGGAGAGCGGGTAGCGGATATCAAATCTCTGAAAAAAGAGCTGACAAAAGTTCAGAAAGAAGCGTCAAATGAAGACATTAAAACCATGGTGAGCACCCTTCAAAAAGCTGCGGCTTCTCTTTCTTCATATGAAGACAATAAAAGCAGTAAAGATGCTTGGCTTGCTCAGCGATACGTGTTAAAAGCTCTTCAGCAGTATGAAAGCCTTGTAACGTCTTAACGAGTGAGGTAGTGTAATGCTGCCTCACTTGTTTATTGTCATTTGGAGATGAAATTGCTAAAATAACGGTGTGTCCTTCTTTTTTAAATCAAAATGCAAAGGTGAGATGTATGAAACAAACATTAATTTTAGCCTCAGGCTCCCCTCGTCGAAAAGAATTACTTCAGCAGCTTCACATTCCCTTTACCGTTCACGTTAGTACAATTGAAGAAATCGTCAATCCATCATACACTCCGTCCGAGGTAGTAATGGATTTAGCTAGGCAAAAAGCAGTGGACGTCGCTTCGCATCATAAAGAGGACATTGTCCTAGGTGCCGATACAGTTGTGGTATATGGCAATCGTATTTTAGGAAAACCAAAAACGAAACAAGAAGCGATTGAAACACTTACGATGCTGTCAGGTCAAAAACACCAGGTATTAACTGGAGTAGCGTTCGTATCAAATGCAAAAGTTCATACGTTCTATGAACAAACAGATGTAGAGTTTTGGCCGATTGAACAAGATGAAATCGTACAGTACGTAGAGTCAGGAGAGCCTATGGATAAGGCTGGTTCTTATGGAATTCAAGGTCTCGGTGCTGCGCTAGTTAAAAAAATCGAAGGAGACTATTTCTCCGTGGTGGGCTTGCCGCTCTCCCGAACAATACGTGAGCTAAAACAATACGGTTTCGTCTACTAAAAAGGAGTGGCGAAATTGGATCAATCATTGTTAATTAAAGATTTCCCTCAAGATGAAAGACCTCGAGAGCGCCTTGTGTCAATGGGTGCTTCTAGTCTTTCTAACCACGAGCTTATTGCTATTTTACTGCGCACTGGAACCAAAGATGAATCTGTTCTTCAGCTGTCCAACCGCATATTAACGCATTTTGAAGGTCTTTAACTGTTGCAGCATGCATCGCTTGATGAAATGATGAATATTAAAGGTATCGGACCTGCAAAAGCGATTCAAATTATAGCGGCTATTGAAATAGGTAAGAGGATTGTACAGCGGAAATCTAGTCAGCGATATACCATTCATGGCCCTGAAGACGGAGCTAATTATGTGATGGAAGAAATGCGCGTGCTGTCTCAAGAGCATTTCGTCTGTTTATACCTCAACACGAAAAATCAAGTTCTCCACAAGCAAACCATTTTTATCGGAAGCCTCAATTCATCGATTGTCCATCCAAGGGAAGTATTTAAAGAAGCCTTTCGCCGTTCAGCTGCATCCCTTATTTGTATTCATAATCATCCCTCCGGCGACCCTACTCCCAGCAGAGAAGATATAGAGGTAACGAAGCGCTTAAAAGAGTGCGGATTTATCATAGGAATTGAATTGTTAGATCATTTAATTATCGGAGATCGAAAATATATTAGTTTAAAAGAAAAAGGATACATGTAAGGCTATGCTTTTTAAAATCCTTGGGTTATAATAGTAGTCATGATTTTAAATGACAAGTTCTTTACAATCATTCGTTATTAATAGACAAAGTATGACTTTTTATCATACAATATTTGGCGTTGACATCTATGAAAAAAGTATAGAAAATAAAAAATGTTACTTATGAAATGAAGAAATTGAATTATGGAATTTTTACCTTTGCATTTTGGTAAGAGAAAGGAAGAGACACATGTTTGGAATCGGTACTAGAGACCTTGGAATAGATTTGGGTACTGCAAATACGCTCGTTTATGTAAAAGGAAAAGGAATTGTTGTGCGTGAGCCGTCTGTTGTGGCTTTGCAAACTGATACAAAACAAATCGTTGCGGTAGGTAACGATGCAAAAAATATGATTGGTCGTACACCTGGGAACGTAGTAGCCCTTCGTCCGATGAAAGATGGAGTTATTGCAGATTACGAAACAACTGCGACGATGATGAAATATTACATCAATCAAGCTCAAAAAACAAAAAGTTTGTTTGCGGGTAAGCCGTATGTAATGGTTTGTGTACCTTCTGGCATTACAGCTGTTGAGAAACGTGCCGTTATTGATGCGACTCGTCAGGCTGGCGCGCGTGATGCGTATACAATTGAAGAACCGTTTGCTGCAGCAATCGGCGCCAATCTACCGGTTTGGGAGCCAACGGGAAGTATGGTAGTAGATATTGGTGGAGGAACAACAGAAGTTGCGATTATTTCTTTAGGAGGAATCGTAACATGTCAGTCAATCCGTATCGCTGGGGACGAGATGGATGAAGCGATTATTCAATATATTCGCAAGAATTACAATTTAATGATCGGTGAGCGTACGTCAGAAGCATTAAAAGTAGAAGTCGGTTCTGCCGGAATTCCAGAAGGTATTGAAAACATGGAAATTCGCGGACGTGACTTACTAACAGGTCTACCGAAAACAATCGAAATTTCAGCAGAAGAAATTGCAGAAGCGCTAAAAGACACAGTGGCTTCTATTGTAGATTCAGTAAAAAGTACATTAGAAAAAACACCACCTGAACTTGCGGCAGATATTATGGATCGCGGTATTGTATTAACAGGCGGTGGCGCATTGCTACGTAATTTAGATAAAGTTATTAGTGAAGAAACAAATATGCCGGTTGTCATCGCAGAAGATCCGCTTGACTGTGTTGCAATTGGAACTGGTAAAGCGTTAGAGCACATTGATTTATTTAAAAATCGTACAAGCGATTCATATCGCTAAATATTAAGAGGTGTAGATCGTGCCACAATTTTTCTTAAATAAACGTTTAGTTATTTTATTAGTCAGTATTATTGTATTAGTGGCATTGATTGGTTTTTCGTTAAATGGTCGTAAAAATGTAACGTGGCCTGAACAGTTTGTCAAAGATACGGTTGGTCTTGTTCAGGCTACCTTTAATGAACCCGCACAATTTGTAGCGGGTTTCTTTCAGAATGTAGGTGACTTAAAGCGTACATACGAAGAAAACGAGGTATTAAAAGCTCGTTTAGACGAACGCATGCAATTAGAAACGAAAGCCAACGCTTTGCAGCAAGAAAATAAAAAATTAAGAGCACAGCTCGACAAAAAAACGGATTTAAGTCAATACAACCCAATCGAAGCAACAGTTATTGCTCGTAATCCAGACCGTTGGCATGAGGTAATTGCCATTGATAAAGGGACGGTTCATAATGTGCAGGAAAATATGGCTGTTATGACTCCTGAAGGGCTGATTGGTAAAGTGAAGCATGCATCTAAGTTCACATCTACTGTGCAGTTAATTAGTTCATCAGATCGTACAAACCGTGTATCTGCTAAAATTCAGGCTAAAAAAGAAGTGTTTGGTTTAATTGAAGGCTATGATGATAAAGAACAGGCGCTTGTTATGCGTCGTATTCCATTTGATGCTGATATTAAAGAAAAGCAAAAAGTAGTAACGTCTGGTCTAGGACAAGAAGACGGCATTTTCCCTAGCAATCTTCCAATTGGCGTTATCACAAAAATTGAGCCTGATGAATATGGATTAACGAAAAAAGCTTATATCAAACCTGCTGCTGACTTGTATGACCTAGATAACGTAGTTGTAGCTAAAAGAAGTGCGCCCGCTGCTGAAGACGATTTAGGGGCGGAGGAGGCTAACTGATGAAGCGGTTTGTCCTTCCTATTCTCGTGCTTGTCGTTTTTATGTTTGAAAGTATCTTTGTTAATTTTATCGCCATGGCATCACCATGGCGAGACTGGATTCTATCGCCTCACTTTGTTGTAGTGGTACTGGCTTTTATGTCAGTGTATTATCACCCAAAGCAAGCGATGCTATATGGGGTAATCCTTGGATTCATGTACGATATTGCCTTTACGGATGTCTTAGGAGTATACGCGCTTGGATTGCCGGCCGTATGCTATATCGTATCAAAACTAATGAAGATTTTTCAGCAAAATACGCTTATCGTAATCTGCATGTCGCTATTAGCTGTAGCCATTATTGAGTTTTATGTATATGGAATTAATAGCATTATTAATATATCTGATATGACCATTGGTCGCTTCTTGCAAGAGCGATTTTACGCAACCATCATTTTAAATGCCATATTTGCACTCATTTTTGCATTTCCGCTTCAAAGGTGTTTTCAATATTTCGCTAAATTTATAGATGAACGCTGATCGGAACATATATTACGCTTCTCGTTCATGATAGGATAAAAATGCTGATTGAAGAAACGAAAAAAAGGAATTGAGTAAGTCTCTGTCGAAATTATATATTCGTTGAGGTGAGCGTCTTGAATAAACAAAAGCAACAAAATGTGACAATTAAAGGAACAAAAGATGGATTAACGTTGCATCTCAATGATACATGTTCATTTGCAGAGCTTTTGACGGAACTTAAGACGAAGCTTTTGACAAATAAGCATGGCGATGCCGATCAGATCGTCACAGTGTATGTCAAAATCGGAAATCGTTATTTAACTACAGAGCAGGAAACCGAATTGAAGGCGCTCATAGAAGAAAATCAGTATTTAGTAGTTAAACAAATTGATAGTAACGTTATTTTAAAGCAAGATGCAGTCCGAGTAAGAGAAGAAAGTGAATTAGTATCTGTTACAAAGGTAGTTCGTTCAGGACAGGTTCTCCATGTAGAAGGCGATTTGCTTCTAGTCGGAGACGTAAATCCCGGAGGAACCGTTGTAGCTGGAGGAAATTTATTTGTACTAGGTGCTTTAAAAGGGATTGCTCATGCAGGATATCGTGGCAATAAAAACGCCGTTATTGCTGCATCGTTAATGAAACCTTCACAGCTGCGCATTGCTGATATCATTACCCGATCAGAAGAAGAGCGCAGTGAGAAGGAAGAGAATATAATGGAATGTGCATACTTAGATGATAATGATCAAATGGTGATAGATCGCGTGCAAACTTTACCGCATCTAAGACCGAATTTGACCAGGGTAGAAAGGAGAATTTGACAGTGGGAGAGGCTATTGTTGTTACGTCTGGTAAAGGTGGAGTTGGAAAAACAACGACATCAGCCAATTTAGGTACTGCTCTAGCATTAGCTGGAAAGCGCGTGTGTCTAGTAGACACTGATATCGGCTTACGCAACTTGGATGTTGTAATGGGGCTTGAAAATCGTATTATTTATGATCTTGTAGACGTGGTAGAAGGTCGATGCCAACCGCAAAAAGCCTTGATTAAGGACAAGCGTTTTGAATGTTTGTACTTACTTCCTGCTGCTCAAACGAGTGACAAAACAGCTGTTCAACCAGAACAAATGCGAGAGTTAGTTCTTCAGTTAAAGCAAGACTATGACTATGTAGTTATTGATTGCCCAGCTGGTATTGAACAAGGCTATAAGAATGCCGTAGCTGGCGCTGATAAGGCACTCGTTGTGACAACACCGGAAGTTTCAGCTGTTCGTGATGCTGACCGTATTATTGGATTATTGGAGCAAGAGGATATCGAGTCTCCAAAACTGGTTATTAACCGAATCCGTAGTCATATGATGAAAAATGGAGACATGCTGGACGTGGAAGAAATTTCTCAGCTTCTGGCTGTTGATTTAATTGGAATCGTTGCTGACGATGAAAATGTTATTCGTGCTTCTAACAACGGTGAACCAATTGTCATGGACCCATCAAGCAAAGCATCAATTGCATATCGTAATATTGCAAGACGTATTCTAGGTGAAACGGTTCCTCTTCAATCACTAGATGAAGAAGATAAGGGAATGTTTGCACGTATTAAACGATTCTTTGGTGTTCGTTCTTAAAAAGCTTCCGATAGAGGAAGCTTTTTTTATTTGTGTGATTTTGTAGAGTCAAGCTGTCATAAGCTCCACGGACAAGTCATATAGTTGATTATACGATAAGAACAAGGAGAATGATGAATCATGAATCGACGTGCTGATGAAATCCGTAAACGAATTGCTGAGCGTAAGCGAAAACAATTAAATACAACGAAGCGTCTTCCTCAAGAACCTCTTCATACGTCCTTAATGAGTGAAGAAGAAAAGTATGGATCGATGGATTATTCTACGGTTGAATACACACCATCAGCAAAGGAATATCACCCGTTATTTCGAAAAGAACGCTTTTTATTTAAAATTTTAGCTTCAGCCTGCTTAGTGTTAATTGTAGGGATTATGTTCAAGAACGCTTCTCCTACTTTTGAACAGGCCAGAGTGGTGGTTCAACAAACAATGGATAAAGAATTTCAGTTTGCAGCTGTTTCCTCCTGGTACGAAGATAAGTTTGGGAAGCCGTTAACGCTATTGCCGAATAAAGAGTCTAGCAAAACGGAGCAAAGTGTAAGCGGAGAATATGCTACTCCAGCTTCAGGGAAAGTAACGGAAACATTTGCTCAAAGTAAGCAAGGTGTGACGGTTCAAACAGGAGTGGATTCTGTTGTAGAAGCAATGAGTGAAGGTATTGTAAGGTATGTAGGAAAACGTGATGATACTGGGAATACGGTTATTATTCAACATGCGGATGGAACCGAAACTTGGTATGGACAGCTCAAAAAAATCAATGTTAGTATGTATGATTTTGTAAATAAAGGCAAAGAAGTAGGAATTGTGGAAAACAGTAAAAAAGGCGATGCTGGAACATTCTATTTTGCTATTAAAAAAGGCGATAAGTTTGTGGATCCTAGTCAGGTGATTCAATTTGAATAGTGCTTTTTCGTTATTGATGAAAATTCACATTCATCCATTGTTTTGGGGGATTTTCGTAATTGGTATCTTAACGGCTACGGTAAAGCAGCTTTTTTTGTTATTTATTATTGTAATTATTCATGAACTGGGCCACGCCGTAGCGGCTCATTGTTTTTCTTGGCGGATTCGCAGAATTATGCTCTTACCTTTTGGGGGAGTAGCAGAAGTAGATGAACATGGGAATCGTCCATTTCGAGAAGAGTTTATTGTGACAATAAGTGGGCCTCTTCAGCATCTCTGGATGTTTGGAGCTGCTTTCTTATTAATGAAAATAAATGTATTGTCTTTGGAAACGTATGAGCAATTTATGTTTCAATGCACGGTGATTTTACTGTTTAATCTTTTGCCCATTTGGCCATTGGACGGAGGGAAGCTGCTTTTTTTAATTTGCAGTCGGTCTTTACCATTTTTAGAAGCGCATAAGCTTGCGCTCCGGTTATCAACGTTTTTTTTAGCTGTCGGTATTATTTACGCCGTTATTATGCATCCTTTTCAGCTGCACTTATGGATTGTTATTTCATTTTTAATTATATCTGGATATTTAGAATGGAAGAGCAGGCAATTTGTCTACATGCGCTTTTTGTTGGAGAGATATCATGGCAAAGAGCATCCAATTGGAGCTTTAAAAACACTAAGTGTATCAACCAGTGAGACGCTCCATCAAGTTCTGCAAAAATTCCAAAGAGGTTGTAAGCATATGATTATTGCTACATCTCAAACAGGCGAGCATGTACAAATTGATGAAAATGAACTTTTACACGCTTACTTTGTAGAAAAAAGAACAAATAGCCAACTAGACGAACTTGTAACAGTTTACTGATTTCTAGTAACATAGAATAGAATGAAAAAAGTTCGGTTGCACTGACCGAACTTTTTCCTGTGAATTTAGATTAAAGTGAGGCAATGTATGTGAAGGCATGTATTATTAACGCGGCTACTTCTTCAAAACGTATAGCCGTGATAAACGATAAAGCACTAGAAAAAATCTATTTACAAGAACAAAGCGAGAATCAAATTATTGGTGATATATATTGGGGTAAAGTAGTAAAAGTACTGCCGAATATGCAAGCAGCCTTTATCGATATCGGTTTATCAATGAACGGATTTATTCATCGAAATGAACTTGTATCCTATCAGCAGTCAGAGAATCCTCACAAAGATCAGCAGCCGATGTCTGCTTTTATTCGTGAAGGAGAAAAAGTATTGGTTCAAGTTGTAAAAGAAGGCATTGGGACAAAAGGGCCGAAGCTGACGGGTATCATTGAATTTTCTTCTGATGAGCTTGTATATTTACCGCACGGAAACTATGTCGCTGTATCCAAAAAAATAGCGGAGCCACAACGACAACAGTGGAAACAGCTTGGTGAGCGGTTAAAACAAGGGATGGAAGGCTTTTTATTTCGAACAGCGATTGCAGAAAAATCAGAAGCCGCGGTCCAACATAAAATAAAAGAGCTACAGAAAAAATATGAGCGCCTTGAACGACAGACACAGGGAATGAAAGCTCCTGCCCTAGTCAGCAAAGGACAAGATTTTCTCGAAACAAGAGTGCAAGCTGCACTTCAACAAGGAATTGATGGGATAGTAGTAGATGACTTCGACCTATATCAGCATCTTCAAACTACCTACCCTAACTCATCAATAGAGTACTATAAAGGAAATGAAAATATTTTCTCTTTTTACGATGTGGAACGGCAAATAGAGAAGCTTTTAAAGCGAATCGTGTGGCTCAAAAGCGGAGGCTATATCGTTATTGACGAAACGGAAGCGATGACGGTCGTGGACGTGAACACGGGGAAGTTTTCAGGAAAAGATAATATTCGAAAGACAATGCTTCAAACAAATATGGAAGCTGCGTATGAACTGTCCAAACAGATGCAATTACGTCACTTAGGTGGCATGATCTTAATTGATTTTATAAATATGCCTCATAAAGAAGATCGGACAGAAGTAGAAAGGTACATGAAAAAGCTATGTGAACAAGATGAAGTGCGGACGAATGTAGTTGGCTTTACAGAGCTCGGCATATTGCAATTAACGCGGAAGAAAGTGCGTAATAGTATTGGATCAACACTAACTATGCCTTGTGAAGTATGTGAAGGAACCGGTAAAATGATTGATTCAAAAACGGCTGCTTTTCAAATTGAACGTGTAATTTGGGAACATCGCGGCGCGGAAGAAGAGGCTATTTGGATTGAGACGCGAAGTGATGTTATAAATGAAATGAAGGCTCAAGGATTTCTCAACGCTTTAGAAAAAATGGTAAAAAAAACCGTATATCTTACGCCAAGCGATGATTATACAAACGCATTTGTTTTGCGTCAATTGGGGTCGAATGAGCAGATCCAAAAAAGGGTCTCTGCTTCTATATAAAATTTTAGAAGAAAACATGAATTCCAATTGACACTAACCTTTGATTTGTAGTAAGATTTAATATGTTGGTTTGTAGCACCCGTGCTACAACCGCTCAGAACAGGTTTTAAGTTCACTTGAACACCTGTGATGGCGAGTCTTAGTTTTTAGAGGAGGTGCAGAGAATGTACGCAATTATTGAAACTGGTGGTAAGCAAATTAAAGTAGAGGCTGGTCAAGCAATCTACGTTGAAAAACTTGCTGGTGAACAAGGCGAAACAGTTACTTTTGACAAAGTATTATTTGTAGGTGGCGACAGCGTGAAAGTTGGTGTTCCTTTCGTAGAAGGTGCAACAGTTACGGCTAAAGTTGAAAAACAAGGTCGCGCTAAAAAGATCACTGTATTTAAATACAAAGCAAAGAAAAACTATCGTCGTAAGCAAGGTCACCGTCAACCTTACACAAAAGTTGTAATCGACGCTATCAACGCGTAATTATAACAAATGATTAAGGTGACGATTTCTCGTGATGCAAATAAGAAAGTTGACGGGTTCACGATGAGTGGACATGCTGACTTTTCCGAACACGGAAAAGATCTTGTTTGTGCGGGAGCATCTGCAGTTTCATTTGGAACAATTAATGCTATCTTTTCAATAAGTGGGGTTGAACCGCACTTAGAGCAAGGTGGAGATGGTGGTTATCTCCGTTGTGAGATTCCAAAAGATGTGGATTCGTTCACATTGGAACAGATTCAATTGCTATTAGAAGGTATGGTTGTTTCACTGAAAACGATCGAATTAGATTACAGTAATTATATAAAAATTAACGACAACTAAACAGGAGGTGGATGTCATGTTAGTAAGATTAGACCTTCAATTCTTCGCTTCTAAAAAAGGAGTAGGTAGTACTAAAAACGGTCGTGATTCAATCTCGAAACGTCTTGGTGCTAAACGTGCTGATGGCCAATTCGTATCTGGTGGTTCAATTTTATACCGTCAACGCGGTACTAAAATTTACCCAGGTGCAAACGTAGGTCGTGGTGGAGATGATACTTTATTCGCTCAAATCGACGGTATCGTTAAATTTGAACGTTTCGGTCGTGACCGTAAAAAAGTATCTGTATACCCTGTTGCTCAAGAAGCATAAGATACAAAAAGAAAACTCTAACCCAAGTAGGTTAGAGTTTTCTTTTTGTAGAATATTTCACCTATTACCCATTGGAATTTGTTATAATCGAACATATCTAAGAAGATTGATACGAGATGTTTGTCAGCGTTGTGAAATACTTATGCTCGAGTCAAAGTTAGGAGTGCTAAGATGGAAAAAGAATGGGATGTCGTAGAGGTATTAAGATACGCGCGGCATGATTGGTTAAATAAGCTGCAATTAATCAAAGGCAATCTAGCGTTGAATCGGCTTGATCGAGCGAATGAAATCATTGAAGAAATTGTAAATGAATCCAAACATGAATCCAAGTTAACAAACATCAATATGCGACTGTTTGCGGGCTTTGTTATGACCTATCATTGGAATAACCATGCTGTTCGCTTAGATGTGGAAGTGCTCGGAGAATTGAAGGATTTATCACAATACGATGAGTTCGTATACAACTGGTGTTGCTATTTGACAGAAGCACTCGAAAAATATGTTGATTATCATGCAGAAAACTATTTGAGTATTTCAGTATGCATTGAAGAACAGGGAATTCGTTTCTTTTTTGACTTTAGTGGAATACTAACAGATATACAGAAGCTACAAAACAAGCTACAATGTTATGAGTGCGCTCAAGGAGTTGCATTGGTTGAACAGCATATGTCTGAAGATGAATTTAGCCTTATGCTCACAATAAGTTAACAGCGCTTTTGCTATTGCAGGAGCTAAGATATAGAACGGAGTGAAAAATAAATGTTTGTAGATCAGGTCAAGGTATATGTAAAAGGTGGCGACGGAGGAAATGGAATGGTTGCCTTTCGTCGCGAAAAGTACGTACCAAAAGGAGGTCCTGCAGGTGGTGACGGTGGTCACGGTGCAGATGTCATCTTTGAAGTAGAAGAAGGATTGCGTACGCTGATGGATTTCCGCTATAAGCGTCACTTTAAAGCAAGCCGCGGTGAACATGGAATGTCAAAAGGACAGCACGGACGTAACGCTGAGCCGATGGTTGTAAAAGTTCCACCAGGTACGGTTGTGTTAGATGAAGATACGAACGAAACGATTGCTGATTTAGTTGAGCACGGCCAGCGCGCAGTGATTGCTAAAGGTGGACGCGGAGGGCGTGGGAATACGCGTTTTGCTACACCTGCAAATCCAGCACCGGAGCTTTCAGAAAATGGAGAGCCAGGTAAAGAGAGAAATGTAATTCTTGAATTAAAAGTATTAGCCGATGTAGGATTAGTTGGTTTTCCAAGTGTTGGAAAGTCAACGTTATTATCCGTAACGTCTGCTGCAAAGCCAAAAATTGCTGAATATCATTTTACAACAATTAATCCGAATTTAGGAGTAGTTGAAACAGAAGACAATCGCAGTTTTGTGATGGCAGATTTACCAGGGCTAATCGAAGGTGCACATGAAGGTGTAGGATTAGGTCATCAGTTTTTACGTCACATTGAACGTACCCGCGTTATTGTCCATGTAATCGATATGTCAGGTTTAGAAGGCCGCGATCCATATGAAGATTACTTAACTATTAATGAAGAGCTGCGTCAATATAATATGCGTTTAACTGAACGTCCGCAAGTAGTGGTAGCAAATAAAATGGATATCCCGCAAGCTGAAGAGAATCTAGCTGCATTCAAAGAAAAAGTAGGAGACGAAGTGAAAGTCTTTCCAATTTCTGCAGCAACGCGTAATGGAATCCGCGAACTGTTATTTACAGTAGCTGATCTTGTAGAAACTACGCCGGAATTCCCAATGCAAGAAGAGGAAGATCTATCTATGCACCGCGTATTGTACAAGCATGAAAAGAAAGAAGTGGAATTTGTTATTACGCGTGATAGCGATGGCTCATACGTATTAAGTGGTGAAAAAATCGAAAAATTATTCAAGATGACCGACTTCTCACGTGAAGAATCCGTTCGTCGATTTGCGCGTCAGCTTCGAGGCATGGGCGTCGATGAAGCCCTTCGTGAACGAGGAGCAAAAGATGGCGATATTGTAAAGCTGTTTGAATATGAATTTGAATTTATTGACTAATTGTTGTTCATAGGATAAGGGGAGGGGCTTTACTTGCATAAGAGCGATAAGCAGTTTTATTTAGTTCGCGAAGATGTATTACCAGAAGCGATGAAAAAAACATTGGATGCGAAGCTGTTAATTGAACGGGGAAAAGCTGAATCGGTAGCAGATGCTGTACAAGCCGTAGACTTGAGTCGCAGTGCTTTTTATAAGTACCGCGACACGGTCTTTCCGTTTCAGACGGTTGTCAAACAGCGAATTATTTCACTATTTTTTCATATTGAAGATCGATCAGGAACTTTATCACATTTATTGAGCACCGTTGCATCATCGGGATGCAATGTGTTAACGATTCACCAAACCATCCCTTTACAAGGGCGTGCCAACGTAACTCTTTCATTAGATACAGCAAGCATGAATGTTGAATTAAATGAAATGCTGCGAAGACTGAAAAGCTTAGAGTTTGTAGATAAAGTGGACGTGCTTGGTTCAGGGGCATAATGGCAAACAGATATAGATAAGGAGAGGCATGATTGTGGGGAAAGTAGGATATTTAGGACCAAAGGCAACATTTACACATGTAGCCGTCCAAGGCGTATTTAAACAGCACGACCATATTCCATACAAAACAATTCCAGCATGCATTGATGCAGTGGATAACGGAGAAATTGAGTATGGAATTGTACCGTTAGAAAATGCACTTGAAGGATCTGTAAATTTAACACTTGATTATCTTATTCATGAACGTCGTCTGCCGATTGTTGGGGAAATTGTGCTTCCGATTCGTCAGCATTTAATGGTTCATCCATCTCGTGCAGAACAGTGGAAAAACATTGAAACGATTTATTCTCATCCTCATGCAATTGCGCAGTGTCATAAATTTTTACACGGAGAATGTACGTCAACTGCAGTAGAAGAGATGACATCAACGGCGTTTGCTGCGAAGTATGTAAGCGAACACCCTGAGCTTAATATTGGAGCTATTGCGAATGGGTTAGCAGCCCATGAATATGGATTACATATTGCCTGCCCGAACATTCATGATTATGATCATAATACAACAAGATTTGTTATTTTGCATAAAGATGGAGCGCAAGAGGTGCCATTTTTAGCTGGAAACGGGTGCAAGACAACGTTAATGATTACACTTCCATCTGATCAGGCAGGAGCGCTTCATCAAGTGCTTTCAGCCTTCTCCTGGCGTAAGCTAAATCTGTCTAAAATTGAATCCCGTCCTATGAAAACAGGGCTTGGAAACTATTTCTTTATCGTTGATATTGAACAAAAAATGGATGAAGTATTAATCCCTGGGGCTATGGCTGAACTTGAGGCACTAGGCTGTAGCGTAGAGCTTTTAGGAAGCTATTCCCATACACTACTTGAAACAGAAATCCCGCTTTAAAGCGGGATTTTTTTTGTTATAACACCTTTTTATTCATTCGAAACTAAATAGCCTTCCGCTTCAAGAGCTAAGCAGGCAGCATTCAGTTTTTCAATTGTATCTGCTTCAATCGTATGAAGGTGAATCCCATCTGTTAGCTGAGATAAATAAGTTGCGTTTGTTTCTTGAATTTTTTCTATAAACGTTTCTACTTCTTTTCGGGTTTGAATCATAACGGAAGCCGTTAATTCACCATACACAGGGTGTTCAACGGTTACATCTTTTACGAGAACGCCGTGGTCAACAAGCAGGAGAAGCTCCTTTTCAGCATCTTCTGGCGTATGCTGACAGGCAATAATTCGCTGATGCACGGTAGTTTGAGATGGATTTTGAATGTAAATATATCCTTGGCTTGTTGCGATAATGGGCTCATTTTTAGCTTTAAGCAGCGAAATATCTTGTACAATGACTTGGCGGCTAACGTTCGTTCGTTTCGAAAGCTCACTGCCTGTCATTGGTTTATTCTCTGTTTTTAACCATTGTAGAATAAGTTCTCTTCTTTCTTCTCCAAGAATTTTCTTTTGAGTTTCTGGCACCTTTAATCCCTCCTTTTACACTTTTATAAATTCTTGCTGTAATAAATGAAAAACGGATATGAGTCGATCAATATGCTTAAACGTTGAATGTTGACTGAATGAAATACGGACAAAATTCTTAGCATTCGCAGTTGATTTGCCAATCGCAAGTAGAGAAGCTAATGGTTCCTGCTGATTTACCTGACAGGCACTTCCCGTAGAGATAGCAATTCCGTGACGATTACATTGTAACATAACATATTGACCCTGTATGTTTGAAAACGTCAGTCCCATAATTCCAGGAAAATGAGAGTTCCCAAGGCCTTCTACTTCTATAAAAGGAGCAAGAGGCTCTAGGTTTTCTAGTAAGTACGATTTTAAGCGCTCATAATGGCTTTGAACGGTCTTCATTTCTGCATATGCGTATTCAGCTGCTGCAGTAAAGGCAGCAATGCCCGCTGTATTTACAGTCCCAGGGCGAAAGCCTTTTTCATGAGTTGCTTTATGGTAAATAGGCTTCCAAGAAGAACTTGAATTCATGTATACCATTCCTACACCTTTTGGTCCGTAAATTTTATGACTAGAGACTGAGATGCTATCAGCTTTGAGCTTTTTAACATCAATAGGAAGCTTACCAAAAGATTGAACACAATCACAGTGAAAGAGAATTTCTTTTTTAGATAAAAAATGGCCAATATCCTCAACTGGCTGAATTGTACCCAGCTCATGATTGATGTGCTGAATGGCTACTAGCACAGTATCAGGTCGAAGCGTCTTCTTTAAGTCGTCTACAGACACAACTCCGTTTTGATCTACAGGTACGTAAGATAGGGAAAATCCTTCTTTTTCAAGCTGCTGCAACGTATGAAGCACCGAAGAATGTTCAAGTTTCGTTGTCACTATATGTTTTCTTTCATCATTTTTTCCTTTTAAAAGAGAACGAATAGCTAAGTAATTAGCTTCTGTTCCCCCGCTTGTAAAAAAAAGATCATCCTCTCGACAATTTACTAACAGGCTTAATTTTTTTCTGCATAGCGTAAGTAAATTTTCTGCTTGTGTTCCAAGTGTGTGAAGACTGCTGGAGTTTCCATAATAGCTTGTTGCCGCTTCAGTATATACTTCAATTGCTTCTTGTCTCATTGGCGTTGTTGCTGCATAGTCCAGATAAATCATTTTCTCCCTCCGATAAAAAAACTTCTTGTCTTTCATTTAATAATATGTAAATATAGGTGTCAAGACACATGTAAATAAAGAGGTGTAAAATGTTAGAGACGGATGTTTTAATTATTGGAAGCGGATTAGCAGCGTTTTCTGCAGCTTATGAACTGTGTCGTCATAACAGAGTTGTAATGGTAACGAAAGGGAAAATTGACCGCAATAACTCAGTTCTTGCTCAAGGCGGAGTAGCAGCTGCTATTGGAAGCAGCGATCACTGGAGTGAACATCTCTATGATACGTTGGTTGCGGGCAATAAGCATTGCAATGAACAAGCGGTACGCACTTTAGTGGAAGAAGGTGCGGCTGTAGTAAATGAATTGATTCATAAAGGAATGAAGTTTGATAGAAATCCAGATGGTACGCTGCATTTTGGAAAAGAAGGAGCCCATCGTACGAATCGTATTCTCCATGCAGGTGGGGATGCAACAGGACAAGCGCTGTTCGCTTTTTTGAAAAAAGAAGTACTGCCATATATTACAGTCATTGAAAACGAAATGATTCAGCATTTAATAACTGTAGATGGAACGTGCAGAGGTGCTATCGGACAAGGTGAAAACAACAAAATTACTATATATCATGCTCGTCAAACGGTTATTGCTACCGGAGGAATCGGCGCTTTGTACAAGCATACATCCAACCAGCCGCTTGCGACGGGAGATGGGCTAGCGCTTGCGTACAGGGCTGGAGCAAAATTAGCGGACTTAGAATTTGTTCAGTTTCATCCGACGCTTTTGTATCAAAATGAAGCGAAAGGTCTAGTATCCGAAGCGGTTCGAGGTGAAGGTGGCGTACTGGTAAATGAATGGAATGAACGCATAATGGAAGGCGTTCATCCCTTTAAGGATTTAGCACCGCGAGATGTTGTAGCAAGGACAATTTTTAATGAAATAAAAAAAGGAAGATCCATATTTTTAGACATTGAAAAAGTGGCTCATTTCCAACAAAAATTTCCTACGATTACGGCACTGTGTCGGAAGTATAAAATTCAACTGGACAAAAAACGAATACCTGTTACTCCAGGCGCACATTTTTTAATGGGTGGAATTGAAGTAGATGGTTACGGACAAACAAGCGTTGAAGGATTGTATGCCGTGGGGGAAGCTTCTTCTACAGGCGTTCATGGAGCAAATCGTCTAGCAAGCAATTCATTGTTAGAGTGTCTTGTATTTGGAAAACGGACAGGGCGTCATATTTTACATAAAGCGAGAACGATATCTCGTTATCCCCCCGTCCGTTACGTCTATAAAGACGTGCCTAAAACACTGCCTGCCACAAGACAAATTCAGCATAAAATGATGGATTGTGTAGGAATCATTCGTCATGAAAACGAATTGGCTACTATTGTGCATGAATTCACAAATTATCTGAATGGAATACCTCTTGACCAAGAAGTTATATATTCGAGGAAAGCTGCGACCATCTGCAATATGCTAACTGCAGGTCTGCTTATTGCCGAGTCCTCTCTTGCAAGAAAAGAAAGTAGAGGAGGTCATTACCGAAGTGACTTTCCGCATGAAAACCAAGAATGGGAGCATAAGCGAATTATTAAGCAGTCTGCTGCTTCAACAAAACAATCATTGATTTTATAAGCAAGAAAATCTAAAAAGAAAGGTGAAGGTAGCACAATGAACACGTTGAAATTACAAAAACTATTGCAGTCTTTTTTTATAGAAGACATTGGAGATGGAGATATAACCTGTGAAGCTATTTTTTCTCCGTCTGACCAAGGGGAAGCTGTGTTCACGGCAAAGCAATCAGGTATTATCGCAGGAGTGGAATTGATTAAAGAAGGATTTCATTTAATAGACCCTAACGTGAAAGTGAATTTGGAGAAAAAAGATGGAGATGTTCTTAATCCTGGAGATAAAATAGCTACCGTTTCAGGACCCGTGCAATCTATTTTGACCGGTGAACGGGTAATCTTAAACTTACTTCAAAGAATGAGTGGCATTGCCACGATGACGGACAAAGCCGTAGCGCTGCTTGGCAGCTCACATACGCGTATATGTGACACGCGAAAAACAACGCCTGGTATGAGAATGTTAGAGAAGTATGCCGTTCGTGCTGGAGGAGGTTATAATCATCGTTTTGGATTGTACGATGGCGTCATGTTAAAAGATAACCATATTGCACATGCAGGATCTATTCTAGACGCTGTTGTGAAAGTAAGAGAGCAGGTTGGACATATGGTTAAGGTGGAAGTAGAAATTGAAAACAAAAGTCAGTTGCTAGAAGCAATAGAGGCAGGAGCAGATGTCATTATGTTCGATAACTGTTCTCCAGAAGTCATTAAAGATTGGATACCACTGGTTCCCGCTCATATTGTCACAGAAGCATCCGGTGGAATTACGCTTGGCACGCTCCATTCTTTTAGAGACAGCGGAGTGGACTATATTTCACTTGGAGCTTTAACGCATTCAGCAGGGGCTATCGATATCAGCTTGGACTTATTAACAGAAAGGGGAACAGGAAATCATGAGTTTATTACAAACGCTTCAGCAGCAAACGCTGCCCGCTAAATATATAGAGCTCACAGAAAATGAAATGAAAAGAAGAGTACTAGAAATCAAGAAAAAGCTCGGAAGCAAATTGTTTCTGCTCGGCCATCATTATCAAAAAGATGAAGTGTACGAATTTGCAGATGCGGTAGGAGACTCCTTACAGCTGGCTCAAATAGCAGCTGAAAATAGAGAAGCTGAGCATATTGTGTTTTGCGGCGTTCACTTCATGGCAGAAACAGCTGATATTTTAACAGCTGAAAATCAAAAAGTCATTTTACCCGATATGCGAGCTGGCTGTTCAATGGCTGATATGGCTACTATTCAGCAAACAGAAAAGGCATGGCCTGTCTTACAGGATCTTTTCGGAGATACAATTATTCCGCTTACGTATGTGAATTCTACAGCTGCAATTAAATCTTTTGTAGGCGAACATGATGGGGCAACTGTAACATCTTCAAATGCAAAAAATATGGTGGAGTGGGCATTTTCTAAAAAAGAGCGCATTCTCTTTTTGCCAGATCAGCATTTGGGCAGAAACACAGCTTATGATTTAGGTGTTGAACTAGATGAAATGGCCATTTGGAATCCTATTGAAGAAATGCTTGAATATGAAGGGGATATAAACAATATCAAGGTGATTCTGTGGAAAGGTCACTGTTCTGTGCATGAAAATTTCACGGTTAAAAATATTGATTATTTACGCGAGAAGCAGCCTGAGATGAATATTATTGTTCATCCGGAATGTTCTTATGAAGTGGTGCAAAAATCAGATTATGCAGGTTCTACAAAATATATTATTGATACAATTGAAAAAGCCCCTTCAGGCTCTAAATGGGCCATTGGCACGGAAATGAACTTAGTAAAACGGATTATCAACAGTCATCCGGATAAAGAAATTGTTTCGCTTAATCCCTATATGTGTCCTTGTTTGACGATGAACCGAATTGATTTGCCTCACTTGCTGTGGGCTTTAGAAAGCATCGAAGAAGGAACAGAAGTGAATCAAATCAAGGTGGATAAACATACAGCACAAGGGGCGATCAAAGCGCTAACGAATATGTTAGAACGAGCATAAAGATTTTTAAGACAATTAAAAAGAGAAGGTCTAAAAGAAGACTTATTGACATATTGTTTGTGTTGATAAGTCTTTTTTTCTTTATCATAAAAACTTGAACCAAACTGTGGGCAAAATGAATAAAAAAATGGTTCAAGGCATATCTTGTGATGAACAAACAGAACTTACTTTGATTTTGCACATATAGATGGCAGAGACTCTACTCGGGAGGGGAATGACGTTGAAAATCCATATCGTTCAAAAAGGGGATACCCTTTGGAAAATCGCTGAAAAGTATGGGGTTAATTTTGAAGAGTTAAAAAAAGCGAATTCTCAATTAAGCAATCCAGACATGATCATGCCTGGAATGAAAATTAAAGTGCCGACAAGCGGAGTGCCTGTTCAAAAAGAAGGAGCTCCTTCACCTGGTATAAAAGAAATGCCTAAAGTTCAACACCCTTATAGTGACCAATCCACAAAAGCTTATCCAGTAACGGAAATTGATGAAAGTCCGGATGAGAAAAAGTCAGCTAATCAGCCTGCTCAAACACCGTTTATGCAACCAATAAAAGAAGCACCAATCGCACAGCCAAAGAAAGAAGCACCGATTGCTCAACCGAAAAAGGAAGCGCCGATTGCGCAGCCAAAGAAAGAAGCGCCGGTCGCGCAGCCTAAAAAAGAAGCACCAATTGCGCAGCCTAAAAAAGAAATGCCAGTTGCGCCAAAGCTTCCTAAATTAAAGCCAATTGCACCTGAGATTGATATTAACAATTATTACACCGTTAATATGGCGATGCAGGCTCCAAAAAAAGAAGCACCAAAAGAACTACCTAAGCATGAATCGCCAGAAAGTCCTGAGATGGAGAGTATAGAAATGCCTCCTCAAATGCCATGTTACCCAATCATGCCGATATCGCCTGTAATGCCAGGCTGCGGGTTTAATTACATGCCGTGTCCTCCGCCAATGTATGCACCGCAGCCATATCCAATGCCAATGTATCAACAGGCTCCAATGTATCATCACGGTTATGAAAACGAGTCGTTTGAAGAACATGCGATGGGCGCTCACATGGCACCGATGCCAATGTATCCAATGATGCCACACAGCTGCTATGGACCGGTACAATGTTCTCCTTGTCCGCCTCCATGGGGATATCAGCAGCCCGTTTATCCGGCCTATCATCAAGCACCGATGTATCCACAAGTGCAAGGAGCTATGACGGGTGGCCATTATGAAAGTTCTTCCGATGGTTATGGAAACGCGCCTTACCATTATGGGCAGCACTATGCGCCACAGCAGCAAGGAGACTGCGGATGCGGTGAACCAAGACCTGAAGACTATGCACCACAGCAGCCTTATCCACAGTACCAACAGCAGGTACCTTATGGCTTTCAGGACCCAAGGGCACCCTATCCAGCCCCATATGGCATGATTGGTGTACCTCCGTATCCTGCGTTTGATCCAAATGCATTTAGTATTCCAGAATACGATGAGTACGACGAAGATGAAGATTGATTATTATACACGAGACGATTTTAATTTAAATCGTCTCTTTCTCTATTTGAAAAAAAGAGATATTCACGTTGAGACCTATCGTATGAAAAAGCCTCATGTTATCATAGCGGATACGAATAAAGGAAAAAAAGTAATAAAAGCATACAGAGACAAAGGTAAAATTGAACATGTTTATCATTTTTTATCTCAGATTCAACAAGGGTATGCTGTTAATTTCGAAGCTTACCCAGAAGGTGAACTTTATATAAAGGACCGTCATTTGTACTGGGCGATGATGCCTTTTGTTAAGCAAGTAAAAGAGGTAACGTATGAAAGTTTTCAAGATCGGGAAGAAGTATTACAAACATTGATTCGCTATCATGGAGAAGTTCATAAAAAGAAACTAGCCGCGTATACAAAGCTTTCTGAGTATGACCTTATTTTAAAATGGAAAAAGCGGCTTTCTTCTTTTCGAGAAACATCACATGTATTTAGGGAATTTAATCAATTTCATGTATATAAAGACATTGCGACTTGGGGAGAAAAAGCTTTAGTCTTAATGGAGCGCTTCAAAGATAGTGGGTTAAACTGTTCCATTATTCACGGTGACGTTGCTTCACATAATTTCTTGAAAACAAACCACTTGGGTATTGTTATGATTGATTTTGACTTATCGGCTAAAGCTCCTGCTCTTTATGACTATGTCCAGCTTGCCCAGCGCTTTTTGCCTTACGTCCAGTGGTCGATGAAAGAACTACTTCAACACTCGAAAATAAAAGAATTAAGCAAGCAGCGTTTTTTTCTTGCTTCTTTGCTATTTCCATCGATGCTGATGAGAAACTGGAATATAAATGCCTCTGCTTTATCATGGGCAAACCGTCAAAGATTAATGCAGCAATCGGTTGAAGAATGGTCCCAGCGTACCCGTTTTTATCGAGTGATTTACCAGCACTTACAAAACCTACATGACATGTAAAGAGTTTATAAACACTTCATCGAATAAGAAACGGCTCGTCTTTTAATCCTAATAGTAAGCTCAGAGTAAGTAGAGCTTAAATTAGGGGGCGATTATGTTGAATAGGTATGTAGCAACTTCTTTAGCTTTTGCATGTATGATGGGACTTGGCGCTTGCAATAACAAAGACCAAGGTATGGAACAGCGCTATACAGATACGACACAGCCTGTTGGCTATCATACAAATGAAAAAGCGAATGAACATCGCGTAGATAATCCGAAAGGTCCAATGACTGAAGTTTTAGATGGGAATGGAACACCTAATTATCCGTTAAACGTAAGTGATGGACGTTTTGACAATCCGACAAACCCTTATGGAAACATCAATAATACAAATGATCGTACAAATGGCGTTGCTAATATGTATTATGGTGAAGATTATCCAAAAGACTTTACGGAAAAAGTGGCTGATCGAGCTGCAAGCGTTAAAGGTGTAGAAAATAGCCGCGCCGTTGTCCGTGGAGATCAGCTATTAGTTGCTGTAGATCCGGCCAAAGACATAAATAACGGCCGTTTAAAACAAAACGTGCTCGATAAAGTAAAGCCTATTGCAAAGGATTACAATGTTCAAGTAAAAGTAGATCATGATGTATTTATGAACGCTCGTTCTCTTGATGACGATATTCGAAATGGAAAAGACCGAAATACGATTCAAACTAATTTCAATGGCCTATTTGAATCAGTTGATGAGAATGTCAATCATAAACATCGTTAAATGAAGAAGCAGCTGTCTGTGAAGGACGGCTGTTTTTTTGATGAGAAGACATATAAAAAAGCTGCCATTGAAGCCAGGCAGCTATTCCTCGAACATGTAACTATTAATTTTTCTTGTTAGAAGCAGATTTGTTTGTTGTTTTGGATTCCGCTTCTTCCTTTTGAGCGTTAGTTTCATTTTGTTTGAGGCGACCTTCTCTTTTTTTCGTATCTGCTGGTGCCGTAGCGACACTCTTTGTATTTTTTACATTTTTTGCAGAAGAGCTTGTCTCATTAGCTTGTGTGTTTGGCTTCTCGTTGTTAGTTGTCTGACTATTTTCGTATTCAGCTTCCACGTCGCTTGCTAGAGCTGCAGAAACTTGAGCGTAAGTATGGTCTGTATAGTTCATCATATTTTCGTATACTTCAGGGCTCGCGAGTCGATCAGGTTCTACGCTTGCTTCTTCTTTCTTAATTGTTTCAGTCCATTCTTTTGTTTCTTGAATAAGTTTTTTTCCTATAATTACTTCTTCAACAATAACTGGTCTTTTGGTTATTTCTACTCGTTCTTCCATGATTGGAACACGAATAATTTCATCTTCTGTAAGTGGCCCAGCGTTATAGTCTCCGTCAACTACAGGGCGACGTTCAATATAAAACTCTTCTCTCGTAACAGGAACGTGTACAGTTCTTTCTTCCTCTATTACTTTTTTGTGGAGTTTTACTTCACCGACTTGGACGCGTTCTTTTAAGACATCTAATTTTTCTTCACGTAATTGGACGGCTCTATGCTCATTGTGTTCCGTATAGGTTCCGTACGCTGGAGTTTGTTCAGAGCTTACGGCATCTATCAAGATTAGAATTTTACCAGCAGCTACATCTGTCTCGCACTGCACGGCTGAGAAGTCTGGTATGCCCATGCGGATTAATTTTGATTTCAAGCCGTTTCCTTGTTTGAGCCCCATGCCGCCTGTCATCATGGTAAAAAAGTTATCCATCATGACGCCAGCTAATGAACTTACGGCAGGTGAACCAGCTTCAATAATTACATTTGTATCGTGACCTATTTGAAATGTATTGCTTTTACTGTTAGAAATAACCATAATATCTGTTTCTCGATAACCTTGACGCTTTAAATTATGGATAACATCTAAAGCTTCTTTCTCTGAAAAAAAAGTTCCGACTACACGTTTATTCATTCTCATTACTTCAGCTCCCTTTTTTATGAAAATAGATAATAGAAGTCCTTACAATTACTTCCACTATGTACATACCCTGCGAAAATTTAATTAAAACGTTTAAGAGAAAATTTTACAAATAGTGTGCAAATGTAACAAATACTCCATGTTTTCTTAACATAATATCGTAAAAGGGATTTGCTTCATAAAATAAGAGGATAAAAGAAAATAAGTAGGTCAAACTATTAGTGTAGATTTTCACAAAACCTTTTTAGATAATACTAAAAAGAGTATGATTAACGTGTGAGGTGAAGGTGAGTGAAGAAAGTCATTCATCAAGCAGCTTTTTTAATGCTAGTAAGTGTTGTGCTTTGTATAATGCCATACCGTGCAGATGCGAATGAAAAGGAGCCGATGACATTATTTCTTGAGCGCGTGTATGTGGATGGAGTCGTAAGTCAAGAGGTGATCAAAAGCCCTTCTATGACGAAAAAACAATTAATGAAAAAATATAAAAATTGGCGACTGCTTAAAGAAACGGATCAAGAGCTAGTTTTTAGAACAAGCATAGACGATATTTCACCTATTTTAAAAGAGAACGGTTATGTAGGGCTTTCTGTTAATGGTATTCTCTCAGCATTTGAAGGCAAACCAGCTTCGTCGCAGCACATTATACAATCGTTTTTTCAAATTGACATCAAAAGGCTTGAGAGCTATCAGCATGAACAATTAAAGAAAGGTATTCGCGTTCAATCAAAAGATGAATATCTTTCCCTCATTAATTTCTATAAAATCTATCAGCTCCAGCAGCGGCCGCTTTCAATCAAGCAGCCGTTTTTTAGTATGGTAAAATAATTATTGAATTCAACATTCTAAATTGCTTCTATTTGCTTTTGGCGATATGTTAAAATGGTATTCAGCAGTCTAGTATTGTATATATTTTAAAAGGTCATTCATCAATAAAAGTGTGCGGTTCTATTTTTTACAGCTATTGTAAAAATAGGTTGTCAAAGATGAAAAGAGGCAAACGTTCTCTTGAACGTCTTTTTAAAAAGCAGCTTTAAAGGAAAATAGAGAACGATGCGGGCAGGATTCTTCGTAGGCAAAGTTGAAGGTCACTGCCCGCGCGTACGTGATTAAGGAGAGAGCTTATTGTTTGATTATATCAAAGGCACTGTTACATATATAAATCCTGAGTATGTAGTAATCGAAAACAACGGGATAGGCTATCAAGTCTTTACGCCGAACCCATATGTATTTTCAATTGATGAACAACCAAAGACGGTTTACACCTATCAATATGTAAGAGAAGACGTAATTGCACTTTACGGGTTTGCTTCCCGAGAACAAAAGGATTTATTTATGAAGTTAATTAGCGTGTCAGGAATCGGCCCAAAAGGCGGTTTAGCTATTTTAGCGTCAGGTAATCCAGCGCAGGTTGTCCAAGCTGTGGAAGAGGAAGACGAGAAGTTTTTAGTTAAGTTTCCAGGAGTAGGTAAAAAAACAGCTCGACAGATGATTCTAGATTTAAAAGGAAAGCTGCATGATATTGTACCAGATGCCGTTCCTTCTTTATTTGCAGATTTGGACGCACAAGAAGTCAAATCTCAAAGTTCAGAAGCACTCGATGAAGCGATTGAAGCACTTAAAGTATTAGGTTATGCAGAAAGAGAAATCAAAAAAATTGTTCCGGCTTTAATGAAGGAAACGATGACAACGGATCAGTATATTAAAGAAGCGTTAAAGCGATTATTGAAACAATAAGTAAGGGAGGAGTAAAATGGACGATCGTATTGTAACGGGAGATGTTCTTGGTGAAGAAGAAATCATCGAGCAAAGTTTGCGGCCGCAAACCTTACAGCAGTATATTGGTCAGCATAAAGTAAAATCCCATCTGGACATTTTTATTAAAGCTGCCAAAATGCGAAGCGAAACGTTAGATCACGTGCTTTTATATGGTCCTCCAGGGTTGGGGAAAACAACTCTTGCTACTATTATCGCTAATGAAATGGGCGTGCAAATCCGAACGACCTCAGGACCCGCTATTGAGCGTCCAGGCGATTTAGCCGCAGTTTTAACCAGCTTAGAGCCTGGAGATGTGCTTTTTATTGATGAAATTCATCGATTAAATCGTTCGGTTGAAGAAGTACTATACCCAGCAATGGAAGATTTCTGTTTAGATATTGTTATTGGAAAAGGACCGAGTGCACGTTCCGTCCGTCTGGATTTGCCTCCGTTTACGCTAGTAGGTGCCACGACAAGAGCAGGGCTTTTATCTTCTCCTTTGCGTGATCGCTTCGGCGTTTTAAGCCGTTTAGAATATTACCAAGAAGAAGATCTTGCTTCGATAGTAGAAAGAACAGCCGCTATTTTAGATGTAGAGATTGATGAGAAAGCTACGTTTGAGATGGCTAGACGTGCTAGGGGAACTCCGCGTATTGCGAATCGCTTGCTTCGAAGAGTCAGAGATTTTGCTCAGGTCAAAGGAGACGGAGCCATAACCGAAAGGCTTGCCAACGAAGCATTAGAAATGTTGCAGGTGGACCGTTTAGGTCTTGATCATATTGACCATAAATTATTAAGAGGGATTATCGAAAAATTTAGGGGCGGCCCTGTAGGGTTAGACACAATATCGGCTACTATTGGTGAAGAGTCTCACACAATTGAAGACGTATACGAGCCGTATCTATTGCAAATCGGCTTTTTGCAGCGAACGCCTCGAGGACGAATTGTGACGCCTTTGGTCTATGATCATTTTCAGCTGGAGGTGCCTGATCAGTGAATGATATGCCTAAGATGCTTATCACATTAGGGGGCATTTTAGTCGTCATTGGGCTGTTATGGCAGTTCGTTGGCAAGCTTCCTGGCGATATTTTTATCAAAAAAGGAAATACAACCTTTTATTTCCCGATTGTGACATGTATTCTAGTAAGCGTTGTGTTATCACTTATTTTTTATGTAATTGGCAAATTTAAATAATTAAGTAGAAACAGGTGAACATTTTGAAAGTAGATTTATTTGATTTTCATTTACCAGAAGAATTGATTGCCCAAACGCCGCTTGAGCAGCGAGATGCGTCAAGACTCATGGTATTAAACAAAGAAACAGGAAATGTGAAGCATCATATGTTTCATGACCTTCTTGA
The DNA here is from genome assembly GCF_058781295.1 of Priestia sp. FW507-14D1A. Taxonomy (NCBI): domain Bacteria; kingdom Bacillati; phylum Bacillota; class Bacilli; order Caryophanales; family Bacillaceae; genus Priestia; species Priestia sp. FW507-14D1A. The sequence continues at coordinate 1,306,867 of NZ_JBYSWQ010000001.1, read as the reverse complement.
TTATGTGCAAGAAGGAGATTGTTTAGTGTTAAACGACACGCGTGTTCTTCCTGCACGATTATTTGGGACAAAAGAAGATACAGGTGCTAATATTGAAGTATTGCTTTTAAAACAAACACAAGGCGATACGTGGGAGACGCTTGTAAAACCGGCTAAACGAGTAAAAGAAGGCACGGTTATTTCGTTTGGTGACGGACGTCTGACAGCTGTATGTAAAGAAACGAGCGACCAAGGCGGACGTTTGTTAGAATTCAACTATGAAGGCATCTTTTATGAGGTTCTGGAACAACTGGGAGAAATGCCGCTGCCGCCTTATATTAAAGAACGCTTGGATGATCAAGAGCGCTACCAAACGGTTTTTGCTCGCGAACAAGGTTCTGCAGCAGCGCCAACAGCAGGTCTTCATTTTACAGAAGAGATGCTTGAACAGTTAAAAGAAAAAGGTGTGCATATTGCATTTTTAACGCTTCATGTCGGATTGGGTACATTCCGTCCAGTCAGCGTTGACGACTTAGAAGAACACGATATGCACTCAGAGTTTTATCAAGTGAGTGAAGGAACTGCTGCTTTACTAAACAGCGTACGCGAAAAAGGCGGTCGCATTATTTCAGTAGGCACAACTTCTACCCGTACCCTTGAAACGATTGCAACTGAGCATAACGGCAAATTTGTTGCTTCTTCAGGCTGGACCAATATTTTTATCTTCCCAGGGTATGAATTTAAAGCAATTGATGGAATGATTACAAATTTCCACCTTCCAAAATCTACGCTCATTATGCTTGTAAGTGCCTTAGCAGGAAGAGAAAACGTTATTTCTGCCTATGAACAAGCTGTAGCAGAGAAGTATCGCTTTTTCAGCTTCGGCGACGCGATGCTAATTTTGTAATTTAACATGAAAGGAATACATCAATGACAGCAATTCGTTACGAACATATAAAAACTTGTAAACAAACAGGAGCGCGTTTAGGGATTGTCCATACGCCTCACGGCTCATTTGAAACGCCTATTTTCATGCCAGTAGGCACATTAGCTACAGTAAAAACAATGTCTCCGGAAGATTTAAAAGCAATGGGGGCAGGCATTATTTTAAGTAATACGTATCATTTATGGCTTCGTCCAGGTCATGAAATTGTTAAAAAAGCGGGTGGCCTTCATAAATTTATGAACTGGGATCGTCCCATCTTAACGGATTCAGGCGGCTTCCAAGTTTTCAGCTTAAGTGATTTGCGCCGTATTGAAGAAGAAGGCGTTCATTTCCGCAACCATTTGAATGGAGACAAGCTTTTCTTATCTCCAGAAAAAGCGATGGACATTCAAAATGCGCTTGGGTCTGATATTATGATGGCATTTGATGAATGCCCACCTTATCCAGCAGAATATGACTACTTAAAACGTTCAGTTGAACGCACAAGCCGCTGGGCAGAGCGATGCCTTGAGGCTCACAGCCGCCCTCAAGACCAAGGTCTTTTTGGGATTGTTCAAGGCGGAGAGTTTGAAGATTTACGCCGTCAAAGTGCAGCAGATTTAGTTTCAATGGACTTCCCAGGTTATGCTGTGGGAGGGCTGTCAGTTGGAGAACCAAAAGATGTAATGAATCGTGTGCTTGAGTTTACGACGCCATATTTACCAACCGACAAACCACGTTATTTAATGGGAGTGGGATCACCTGACTCGTTAATTGATGGAGCGATTCGCGGGATTGATATGTTTGATTGCGTATTACCAACGCGTATTGCACGTAACGGAACGCTTATGACAAGCGAAGGTCGTCTTGTTGTTAAAAATGCAAAATATGCAGAAGACTTCGGTCCGATTGATCCAAACTGTGACTGCTACACGTGTCAAAATTATTCAAGAGCGTACATTCGCCACTTAATTCGTTGTAATGAAACGTTTGGAATTCGTTTAACATCTTACCATAACTTATATTTTCTGCTAAACTTAATGGAGCAAGTCCGTGAAGCCATTCGCGAAGACCGACTTGGCGATTTCCGCGATGAGTTCTTTGAAAAATATGGGTTTAACGGCCCGGACGCAAAGAATTTCTAGGTCACTACAGGAATTTTCATCAAATTTATGAATGAGTACCTGTTGATAATATAAATAAAAGGAGGAGTTTTCATGGGAGTTTTACAAAATATTTGGCCATTACTTTTAATGTTTGTCATTTTCTATTTCTTGTTAATCCGTCCACAGCAAAAACGTCAAAAAAACGTACAGCAAATGCAATCAGCACTTAAAAAAGGTGATAAGGTTGTTACAATTGGCGGTATGCATGGTTTGGTAGACGCAATTGATGAGTCACAAGTTGTGGTTCGCAGCACTGACGGTTCAAAATTAACGTTTGACCGCAATGCTATTCGTGAAGTAAGAAGCGTAGATTAATAAAAAAACGTCACGTACATGTACGTGACGTTTTTTTATGCTTCTCGTGAACCGGCAATGTTTACGCCAACAATTCCCCCTAGAATAGCGACTCCAATAAATCCAGCGTGAAATAAGAGCTGCTGTGCAGAAAACAGGTGACTATAGCCGAGGAATTGTAGTAAAAACATTAAAAAAGAATAAGAAACACCAGTGGCTCCTCCAACGAGAAGTCCCTTTGAACCGTTTCGGCCTCCCGCGATAAATCCTCCGATAAACAGTGTAATAAATGAGAGAATAAGTAAAAATAAACGTACGGATTGTTCTTCAAGCGATGTGAATTTTAAAATAAGCGAAAAGATAATGCTAATCGCTAAAGCCATCACTAAGATTGTTGCTACTCCTGCAAATACAGCGTTGCTCATTCGTTTTGCACCCAACTTGTTTCCCCCTCATGAAATAAAAAGATAGGTGAACCCTTAGTACGAGCATATTCGAGAGACCTTCAAAATAGACGCATAAAAGTAAGGCTATTTTAAAATAAATGGTACAAACTACAAGGGAATACATAAAGGAGGTCTTTGCAGTGGAGTTGTTCATCATGGTTGCGCGAACCGTTCTTTTATATGTAGTCGTTTTGATTATTTTTCGCGTTATGGGAAAAAGGGAGATAGGTGAGCTAAGCATATTGGATTTAGTGGTCTTTATTATGATTGCTGAAATGGCAGTAATGGCGATTGAAAACCCAAAAGATCCTTTACTGTATTCAATTCTTCCAATGCTAACGCTTCTTATTATTCAAATTGGCTTAGCTATATGGTCTCTTAAAAGCAATCGAATGCGAAATTTTATTGATGGCAAACCTAGCATTATTATTGAGAATGGAAAAATAAATGAACATGAAATGAAAAGGCAGCGATATAACTTCAATGACTTGCTCGTGCAGCTGCGTGATAAAAATATAAAAAATGTAGCTGATGTTGAATTTGCTATTTTAGAATCTTCAGGAAGGCTATCCGTGTTTGAGAAAGATCAGCAATCAGGTGAAAAAGGCAATTTGAATTTGCCTTTTATCATTGACGGCGTTATTCAAGAAGAGCATCTGCTGCATGAACATAAAACAACGGAATGGTTAAGGGCAGAGCTGGAAAAGCGAGGGTATTCAAACTTAGATAAGATTTCATATTGCAGCTACGACAACGGGAAATTTTTTATAGATTTGGTAGATGTGAAACAATAAAACGCGGATTGCTCCGCGTTTTATTTTCGTTTAAAATAGCGTAAAACAGAAAAACGGTTTAATTCTTCCTTTGTTATCAGTCTAAAAAGCAGCAAAAACAGTACATATACAAAGCTTGTCAGTGCAATTGATAAAACGGTTCGTAAGCTCAACGGGATGGAAGTGAAAAGGTTCATATAAGCGAAGTGTCCAATAAAGCCTGATATGCCCATTACAGCAAAGCTGCGAAGGTACTCAAACACATGAAGCTTATACGTGATTTTTTTCATAACCGTAGAAAGATGTAAAAGAGTGACAAGCATCATCCCAACAACAATTGCAAGACCAGCTCCCATAATGCCTAGATTGGGCTGAGTTCCGAGTAAGAAGATAAGAGATGTTTTGACCGCTGCTCCTATAAAACTGTTAATCATGGCGGCTTTTGCAAGGTCTAGCGCCTGCAGAACAGCTTGAAGCGGCCCTTGAAAGTAATAAAAGATAAAAAAAGGCGCCATGACTTTGACAAAAATAGCAGCTTTGTCAGAACCATACATCAATTCCATTACCGGATTAGCAAATACATAAAGAACAACAACGGCCAGTCCGCCTGTTACAAACGACAAGCGGAGAGCTTGATGAAGCCGATATTCGATTTGTTTCATTTGATTCTGTGCAAGAGATTCACTGATTGCGGGAACCAAAGAAGTGGATAGAGACACCGTTACAAAAGAAGGCAACATCAGGAGCGGGAGTGCAAAGCCTGTTAATTCTCCGTACTGCTTCGTTGCTACCGCTGTCGCTACTCCTGCGATTGCTAAACTTTGAGCTACTACAATCGGCTCTAAAAACCAAGAAATTGACCCAATCATGCGGCTTCCTGTCGTGGGAAGAGCGATTCGCATTAAGTCAAAGAACGTATCTTTGCCCGCATGTAAAGAAGCAAAAAATTTTCGTCTTACCGTTATTTTCTTCTTTCGCTTGAACATAAACACCATATAAAACAGTGAAGCTAGTTCTCCAAATACGGAAGAGAGCATAGCACCAGCCGCAGCGTACTCAATTCCATAGGGCAAAAATGCTTTTGTACATACGGCAATTAACGTAATCCGCACCACTTGTTCGATAATTTGAGAATAAGCGGCAGGCTTCATTTGCTGCTTTCCTTGAAAATATCCACGGATGACAGACGAGACGGCGATGATTGGAATAACTGGAATAATCGCAAGCAGCGGATAGATCGTACGTGAATCTGTAAAGAAGGTTTTTGCTACAACGGGAGCGAATAATATTAGTCCGAGCGTAAATAAAACGCTCAGCGTACACGTAATACTTAAAGAGACGACAAGTATTTTTTTTATTTTATGCCTGTCACCTAAAGCTTCTGCTTCTGCCACTAACTTGGATATGGCAACCGGTAGCCCAAGCTGTGTTAAGGTGATTACTAATACCAGCGTGGGGACCGCCATCATATAAAGTCCCACACCTTCGTCTCCAATCATTCGAGCCACCACAATTCGATTGACAAACCCGAGTACACGTGTAATTAAGCCAGCAATTATTAAAATAATAGTTCCCTGTAAAAATTTAGACATATACTCACTGCTTTCTTGAGGTTTATACAGTGAATATATGCGCCCCCGGTGTCCAAGCATGACAAGTATTCCTCATACGAGAAAGAAATTTTACGCGAAATGTCAAACGGAAAGGAGGATCGATATGACACATCCATTTATTTCAGCTTCGAAAGAACTTATACAGCCTGTCTTATCCAGCAAAATGGAAGAGTTTCATATGCTTGGATATGAAGAAGTAACGGAGAACGATTTATTGAGTTATTTAGAAATGAAAAAATGGAAAAAAGAAAAGGAGCTATCTCTCCATCAAGTGGTAAATGATATTTTATCTGTTAAGATCACGCAGGTGATGAGCTATGTAACAATTGAATCTTATAAATCTGATATGTTCTCAAGTGTTAATAATGGAGAAGACTGGAAAGAATTATTAAAGTAGAGCTTGTAAAATACATGTAATAAAATTTGATAAGGTCTTTATTTGACAGACATTAGGTTATGAATGATAATTAGATTGGTCATTTATCTATTGTTATCATTTCATGTTTTTTACATAAGAAGGAGGATTTTCTGTCGATGGTTAAAAGAGGACGTATCGTTGCCTTTTTCCTCTTAGTACTGCTTGTGTTTAGTACAATCGGAACAACGATGACTGGAATTACAAAAGATATTAAACTTGGCCTCGACCTTCAAGGTGGATTTGAAATTTTATATAAAGTCAGTCCAGCTAAAAAAGGCGATGTCATTGACAAAAAGGCACTTAACAGCACGGTTGAAGCGCTGCGTCAACGTGTCGATGTACTGGGAGTTAGTGAGCCCAGCATTCAAATTGAAGGAAACGACCGTATCCGCGTTCAGCTAGCTGGTGTCACGAATCAAAAGCAAGCCAGGGATCTGTTATCAACTCAAGCAAACTTAACGTTCCGTGACGTGAACGATAAGGTGCTGATGGATGGTACAGACTTAGCGCAAGGCGGAGCAAAGCAATCGTTTGACCAAAGCAATCAGCCTAGCGTCTCACTAAAGTTAAAAAATGCGAAAAAATTTGAAAAGATCACGCGAGAGCTTTCTCAAAAACCAGCACCTAACAATTTAATTGTCATTTGGCTGGATTATGAAGAAGGAAAAGACTCATACCAAAAAGAAGCGACAAAACAAAATCCGAAGTATCTATCTGCAGCCTCTGTTAGCAGCGTGTTAACACAGCCAGATGTTGAGATTTCAGGTGGAAACTTCACAGTGAAAAGTGCAACACAGCTGGCGGAATTGCTAAATGCCGGGTCGCTGCCGGTTAAATTGGATGAGCTATACTCTACATCCGTTGGAGCACAGTTCGGAGAAGAAGCTCTTCATACGACTATATTAGCGGGTATTATCGGCATCGGAATTATCTTCCTTTACATGCTGTTTTTCTACCGTTTACCGGGGCTTATTGCCATTATTACACTCAGTTTCTATATCTACTTGAACTTAGTTGTATTTGACTGGATGCACGTAGTTATGACGCTTCCAGGTATTGCGGCTCTTATTCTCGGCGTAGGTATGGCAGTAGATGCAAATATTATTACCTACGAGCGGATTAAAGATGAGCTGAAAACAGGAAGGTCCGTTATATCGGCATACCGGGCAGGAAATCGTCGCTCTCTTGCCACCATTTTTGATGCCAATATTACAACGATGCTAGCGGCTCTTGTACTGTTCTTTTACGGTACAAGCTCAGTAAAAGGATTTGCTACGACGTTAATGATCGGGATTGTGCTAAGCTTTGTAACTGCTGTTTATGGTACTCGTTTACTAATGAGTCTTTTAGTAAACAGCCGCTGGTTTGATAAAAAACCAGGCTACTTTGGCGTGAAGAAAGAGCAAATTCACGATTTAAGCAAAGATGACGGCACAACCGTTTTACCTACGCGTTGGGATAAAATTGACTTTGTTAAATACCGTAAAGCGTTCTTCACGTTTTCAAGTGTGCTCGTGATTATCGGTATTATCTCGGTTGCCGTGTTCAGGCTGAACCTCGGTATTGACTTTACAAGTGGAACTCGCATAGAGATTCCGGCAAATCATACCGTTACGCAGGCTGAGATACAGCGTGAAATGAAGTCTCTTGATATCGAAACGGATGACGTAGTTATTACAGGAAAAAGTAATGATACGGGTGTCGTACGTGTAGTTGGGGTCTTGAATAAAAAAGAAATTGCCAATTTAAAAGATCACTTTAAAGACAAATATGGTTCTGAACCAAATGTAAGCACCGTTTCGCCGACAGTTGGAAAAGAACTGGCGAAAAATGCGATGCTTGCGATTTTAATTGCTTCAATTGGAATTATCATTTATGTAACGATTCGATTTGAATTTTACATGGCGCTTGCAGCCGTGCTTGCTCTGTTGCATGATGCGTTCTTTATCGTTACGGTCTTTAGCTTAACGAGATTAGAAGTTGATTTAACGTTTATCGCTGCTGTCTTGACGATTGTTGGTTACTCAATTAACGATACGATCGTTACGTTTGACCGCATTCGTGAAAATATGCAGAAATTTAAATCCAAAACGTTTGACGACTTGGCGTTTATCGTAAATCTAAGTTTGCGTGAAACGTTTACTCGTTCGATGAACACCGTGTTAACAGTTGTGATTGCAGTTGTAGCACTTCTTCTATTCGGAAGTGAATCGATTCAAAACTTCTCAATTGCTCTGTTAGTAGGTTTAATCCTTGGTGCATATTCATCTGTGTTTATTGCTGCTCAGCTATGGCTTGTGTGGAAAGGAAAACAGTTGAAGCGTGAGGAACAAAAAGAAGTAGAAAGCAAGTAATTCAAAAACGTGCGAAGTATTCGCACGTTTTTTTGTGCGTGAAAATTCAAGACGTACTGTCAGAAAAATGTGCTTATTTTCTTTCGTTGCTCCATTTCATCCACTCTAGTATAATAATGTGGGTTAAGGGGTGAAGAGACATGTTACAGTCAAAAAAACGTTGGAATGTTCAAGAATGTGATGAACAACTTGTTAATGAATTTGTAGAAAACCTCAATATTACACCTCTAGTAGCTTCGTTATTACTTAATAGAGGCATGACAACAGTAGAAGCGGCGCGTGAGTTTTTACACGTTGATGCACAAACGTTCCACGATCCGTTTTTGTTGCACGATATGGACAAAGCAGTAGCTCGTATTCAGCAAGCAATTGATCATAATGAAAAAATTATGATCTATGGAGATTACGATGCTGACGGCGTCAGCAGCACTTCTGTTATGTTATCTGCTTTACAGCAGCTTGGCGCTGATGTTGATTTTTATATTCCTAATCGCTTTACAGAAGGTTATGGGCCGAATAAGGCGGCATTTGATAAAATAAGCGCAGGCGGCTATCAGCTGGTGATTACGGTAGACACAGGTATTTCGGCAGTCGAAGAAACTGCGTATGCACGTGAATTAAACTTTGATTTAATTATTACGGATCACCACGAGCCGGGGCCGGTTTTACCGGATGCTTATGCAATTATTCATCCAAAGCTGCCGGGAAGTACATATCCATTTAAAGAACTGGCAGGTGTAGGAGTGGCTTTTAAACTCGCTCATGCGCTGTTAGGGGAGCTTCCGGAACATCTGTTAGAACTAGCAGTAATTGGGACGATTGCTGACTTAGTTCCTTTAGTCGACGAAAACCGCTTAATTGCTCGCAAAGGTCTTGATTATCTCAAGCTCACGAAGCGCACGGGAATTGAAGCGCTGCTGAGCGTATGCGGAGTAAAACGTGAAGAAATTAATGAGGATACAATTGGATTTGCGATGGCTCCTCGCATTAATGCAGTAGGACGTCTTCAAGATGCTGATCCAGCTGTTCATTTACTTATGACGACAAATGCTGAAGAGGCAAAAGGTTTAGCTAAAGAAATTGATGCGTTAAACAAGGAAAGGCAGCAAATCGTAAACGATATTACAGAAGAAGCTGTTGAATTTGTTGAGAGTATGTATCCTCCGGATGAAAACAGTGTTCTTATTGTAGAGGGAGAAGGATGGAATGCAGGCGTTGTTGGAATTGTCGCTTCTAGGCTCGTAGAAAAATTCTATAGACCAACAATTGTACTAAGTATTGACTCTGAAAACCGTATTGCCAAAGGTTCAGCAAGAAGTATCGAAGGTTTTGACTTATTCGCGAACTTATCTAAGTGCCGTGACATTTTGCCGCATTTTGGAGGGCATCCAATGGCAGCCGGCATGACATTAAACAGCGATGATGTAGAAGAGCTGCGCAGACGTCTTAATGAACAAGCAAGCAACGTGTTGACCGAACAGGATTTTATTCCAATTACATCAGTTGATACAGTATGCACAACAGAGGAAATTACGCTGGAAAACATTGAACAAATGAGTGCGCTTGCTCCATTTGGTATGCATAACCCGAAGCCAAAAGTTCTCATTAAAGATGTTCATACAACATCTATGCGGAAAATTGGTGCTAATAAAAATCATTTAAAACTCGTATTTGAAGACAGCGGTGTATCGGTTGATGCAGTAGGATTTGGGTTAGGCTATATATTAGATGAAGTATCTCCTATAGCTAAAGTATCATTAGTAGGTGAACTATCTATTAATGAGTGGAATAATATGCGCAAGCCGCAGCTGATGGTGGAAGATATTTCTGTAGATGAATGGCAGATGTTTGATTATCGCAGTGCAGTTGATGTCAAACGTTTCTTTCAGCAGGTATTTACGGATCAAATGAAAGTTGTTGCTTTTCACGCTTCAACAATTGATAAATACAAGTCGCTGCTGCCGATGGAGCATGTTGTTCTTATTCAAGATGAAGAACAGGCAAAAGCATGTATGTTTGCAGGGGAACAGATCGTTTTATTAGATTTGCCTCCTTCACAGAAATGGCTTGAATGTTTGTTTGTCCAAGGTATCCCTGCTAGAATATACGCTATTTTCTTAACGGAAGAAGACCATTATTTTGATACAATTCCAACTCGCGATCATTTTAAATGGTTTTATGGCTTTTTAGCGAAAAAGGGTCCATTTGATTTAAAACGCTACAAAGAAGATTTAGCGATTCATAAGGGCTGGTCAAAAGAAACGATTGATTTTATGGCAAAGGTGTTTTTTGAGTTAGAATTTGTTACAATAAACAATGGCTTAATTTCGTTAGTGAAAAATTCTGCGAAACGTGATTTAATAGAATCTGCGACTTATCGCCAAAAGCAGCAGCAGATTGAAATAGAAAAAAACTTTATTTATACGTCATATGTACAGCTTAAAAATCAATTTCAAGATATTTTTAAGCGTTCGATTTAATGAGGAGGCAACATTAGAATGAATTTTAAAGATTATATTACAATTGTACCTGACTGGCCAAAACCAGGTATTACATTTAAAGATATCTCAACATTAATGGACAATGGTGATGCATACCGTGCCGCAACGGATGAGATTGTAAAATATGCCAATGATAAACAAGTTGATATTATCGTAGGGCCAGAAGCTCGCGGATTTATCGTTGGTTGTCCAGTAGCATATGCGTTAGGTATCGGTTTTGCACCTGTTCGTAAAGAAGGAAAATTACCGCGTGAAGTAATCAAAGTAGATTACGGTTTAGAATACGGTAAAGACGTATTAACGATTCACAAAGATGCAATTAAGCCAGGTCAGCGCGTGTTGATTACAGATGATTTATTAGCAACAGGCGGTACAATTGAAGCGACAATTAAGCTTGTCGAAGAATTAGGCGGAATTGTTGTTGGAGCTGCGTTCTTAATTGAACTTTCTTACCTTGACGGCCGTGACAAACTAGACGGTTATGATGTATTCACATTAATGACGTATTAAGAAGAACGATCACATAAAAAAGAGTACCTGATACAGGTGCTCTTTTTTCGTTAAAAAACGTTAATACGTAAAATGGAAATGATGTAAATTTGATAAATTAAACGCAAAGGCTTTACATCCTTGGATTTTTTCAAGATAATAGTTACAATATGAATTAAAAATGCTAGTTGATAAAAGGTGATTTCATGGCAAATGAGCAAGTCCTAACAGCGGAACAGGTCATTGACAATACGAAGCGATATTTAAATGAAGAAGACGTGGCTTTTGTACAAAAAGCATATGATTTTGCAAAAGAAGCTCACAAAGAACAATATCGCAAGTCGGGTGAACCATATATTATCCACCCGATTCAAGTCGCAGGAATTTTAGTTGATCTAGATATGGATCCAGCAACAATTGCAGCTGGATTTCTACATGATGTGGTTGAAGATACAGAGATAACACTAAAAGATTTAGAAAAAGCTTTCAATGAAGAAGTAGCAATGTTAGTAGACGGCGTAACGAAACTGGGAAAAATTAAATATAAGTCTAAAGAAGAGCAGCAGGCTGAAAATCACCGCAAGATGTTTGTAGCAATGGCTCAAGATATTCGAGTCATACTGATCAAACTTGCGGATCGTCTTCATAACATGCGTACGCTAAAGCATTTACCGCAGGAAAAACAGCGACGCATTTCAAATGAAACGCTTGAAATTTTTGCTCCTCTTGCTCATCGTCTTGGTATTTCAAAAATTAAGTGGGAGCTTGAAGATACAGCTTTACGTTACTTAAATCCTCAGCAATATTATCGCATTGTAAATTTGATGAAGAAAAAGCGTGCGGAACGCGAGCAGTATTTGGCTGAAGTTATCGATGAAGTTCGAGAGCAAGTAGATGAAGTGTCGATTAAAGTTGAAATTTCAGGACGTCCAAAACATATTTATTCCATCTATCGTAAAATGGCACTGCAAAACAAGCAGTTTAATGAAATTTACGATTTACTAGCTGTGCGCATTATTGTAAATAGCATTAAAGACTGCTATGCGGTGTTAGGAATTATTCACACGTGCTGGAAGCCAATGCCAGGACGGTTCAAAGATTATATTGCAATGCCAAAACAAAATATGTACCAGTCTCTTCATACGACGGTTATCGGACCAAAAGGTGATCCGTTAGAAGTTCAAATTCGAACGTTTGACATGCACCAAATTGCTGAGTATGGAATTGCTGCTCACTGGGCTTACAAAGAGGGAAAAACAGCTGAGCATGCTTCATTTGAAGAAAAGTTGACGTGGTTTAGAGAAATTTTAGAATTTCAAAATGACGCAAACGATGCAGAAGAGTTTATGGAATCTCTAAAAGTTGATTTGTTTTCTGACATGGTTTACATTTTTACGCCAAAAGGCGACGTCATTGAGCTTCCTTCGGGTTCTGTTCCAATTGATTTTTCCTATCGTATTCATTCTGAAATCGGAAATAAAACCATTGGAGCAAAAGTCAACGGCAAGATGGTTACGCTTGATTACCGTTTGAAAACGGGGGACATTATCGAAATTTTGACGTCTAAGCATTCGTATGGTCCAAGCAAGGACTGGTTAAAGCTTGCTCAAACGTCTCAAGCCAAAAATAAAATTCGCCAATTCTTTAAAAAGCAAAGCCGCGATGAAAATATTGAAAAAGGCAAAGAGCTGGTTGAAAAAGAAATTCGTCAAATGGAGTTTGACTTAAAAGAAGTATTAACAGCTGATAATATCAAACGAGTAGCGGAGAAGTTTAATTTCTCAAACGAAGATGATATGTATGCAGCTATTGGGTATAACGGATTAACTGCGGCTCAAGTAGCTAATCGTTTAACCGAGAAGTGGAGAAAGCAGCGCGATCAAGAACAAGAGATCCAAATTGACGATATTGCACGCGACACTGCGGCCAAGCGTGTTCGCCAACATAAGCGAAAAGATTCCGGGGTTATCGTACCGGGTGTAGAGAACATGCTGATTCGCTTGTCTAAATGCTGTAATCCAGTTCCTGGAGATGAGATTGTTGGTTTTATTACAAAGGGACGGGGAGTATCTGTTCATAGAGCAGATTGTTTAAACGTTCACACAGATGATGCTGAAAGCCGTCTTATTCCTGTAGAGTGGGAAACACATATTAAAGAAGGCAAAGAGTTTAATGTGGAAATTGAAATTTCAGGATACGACCGCAGAGGCTTACTAAATGAAGTTCTGCAGGTTGTAAACGAGACTAAAACGAATATTTCAGCCGTTTCAGGAAAATCGGACCGAAACAAAATGGCTACGATTCATATGTCAATTTCTATTCATAACATCAGTCACCTTCATAAAGTGGTTGAGCGCATTAAGCAGCTTCGAGACATTTATTCAGTTCGCCGAATTATGCATTAAGAAAGGTCGTTATACATGAGAGTAGTCGTACAAAGAGCAAAGAATGCAAAAGTAACTGTTGCAGGTGAGACGGTCGGTGAGATTAAGCAAGGATATATGCTTTTAGTGGGCATTACCCATGACGATACTGAAGCTGATGCAGAGTATGTAGCAGATAAAATTGTGAATTTGCGAGTGTTTGATGATGAGTCTGGCAAAATGAATTTGTCGCTTCTAGATGTAGAAGGAGAAATTTTATCGGTATCTCAATTTACGCTTTACGGAGATTGCCGAAAAGGCAGAAGACCAAACTTTATGGGAGCTGCTAGGCCAGATCATGCTGTAACGCTTTACAACTATTTTAATAAAATATTATCAGAAAAAAATGTTCGAGTAGAGACCGGCGCATTTGGTGAAATGATGGACGTATCATTTACAAATGACGGACCGGTCACACTTATTGTAGAAAGCAAAGAAAAAACGCAGACTCACAGATGAGCCTGCGTTTTTTCTTTGCTTTGAAAGTAATGATTTAACCCTTCAACGATAGCGGACGTCATCATTTGCTGATAACTGATGGAATTAATATATGTTTCTTCCCGTTCGTTGCTTAAAAAGCCCAGTTCAATTAATGTACTTGGACGTGTATTTTCGCGAAGAACATAATAGTTTCCAAAACGTTCTCCTTTGTCTTTCAATTTTGCATGATTAATAAGGGACTGATGAATAGAATGTGTGAGTGGACTGTCCTGATGCTGATGGTAATAATACGTCATAAGGCCAGTTAGCTGTGAGCTGTTCGTACTGTTGTAGTGAATGCTTATAAAAGCATCTGCTTTAGTCGATTGCAGCGTGCGCTGTGAAAGTAGAAGGTACTTATCATGGGTGCGGGTTAAAATGACGTGTGCGCCTTCTTTTTGAAGTTTGTTTTGTAAAATAAGTGCTGTTCGGAGAGTGAGGTCTTTTTCATATGTGCCCTGTGTGCCGATGGCTCCTTTGTCTTTTCCTCCATGGCCTGCATCAATAATAATTGTTTTGCCCTTTAGGTGCCGCAAGCTTTTACTCAGCGTATAAACAGGCTGGCGCTGCGCTACCTGCATGCTAGGCTGAACGCTGCTGAGCGCTACGGTTTTCGTAAATTTTTTAAACACCCATCCTTGAATATCTGAGCTTTCTACATAATACCAATCTCCTTGACGGTCTGAAACGGATAGTCTTGTATTCTTCGTCAATTTATTTGTAATTGAAAATGAACGTCCTGGACCGCTGCGTACATGAAGAGAGTCAGCTGTTACAATAATGGGTTGATGCACCGGTACATTTGGGCGCTCAAATGAGGACGAGCACAGTAACAAAAGGATACTTGCAGTCAAAACAGATACAGACTTCATGTTAAGATGGCGAATAGATAGACCTCCTTTTTATAACAAAATAGAGTATTCGATGAAAATAAAAAAAATCCTTTCTCTTATGTAAAAACATCTTTTTTGGGCAATGCTAATAAAAGGATAAGTAAGTGTAGGCAGGGAGGAAGAAACAATGAAGTTTAGTGAAAAAGGTGAACAATCATTTCAGCAGGTAAATCCGGTATTTGGCATTCATTTTCATGATTTTATTGACAGAGAAAGTGAAGCTTCATCCCTTGAATTGGCTTCTGAATTTGGTTTAACGCTTCGAGATATTCAGAAACTAAGAAAACAATTAGACCGCTCTTAACATGAAAGGTGCTTGACAACTGCTCATTTCATTCGTAATATAGAAAGCAATTGCTAAATTAAAATGAATGTATAACATTTTTATATTGATAAGCCAAAGATCGAGAAAAGTAGTAAAGATGACACATGGCTAGAGAGGAAATGTCTTAGGCTGAAAGCATTTCTACATGATGACTTTATGAAAGAACACTCAGGAGGCTTCACTCTGAAAAGGGAAACTTAGTAGGAGATGAACGTGTTCGTGCGTTAACGAAATG
Source organism: Priestia sp. FW507-14D1A (assembly GCF_058781295.1). NCBI lineage: Bacteria > Bacillati > Bacillota > Bacilli > Caryophanales > Bacillaceae > Priestia > Priestia sp. FW507-14D1A. The sequence goes on along the minus strand of NZ_JBYSWQ010000001.1, from coordinate 1,291,553 downwards.
AGTGGAAACATGTCATATGTTTCAATTAGGGTGGTACCACGTGAGATCAACTCTCGTCCCTACTATGGAAAAATAGTAGAGGCGAGAGTTTTTTTGTATTGTAAATTTTAAATATAGGAGGCATATCACGTTATGTCAGTTCAAATACCTAGAGGCACACAAGATATTTTACCGGGCAAAGTAGAATATTGGCAGTTTGTTGAACAGCGAGCAAGAGAAATCTGCCGTGCGTTCAACTACCAAGAAATTCGTACACCAATGTTTGAACACACTGAATTATTTTTGCGCGGAGTGGGAGAAACAACAGATATCGTGCAAAAAGAAATGTACACATTTAAAGATCGAGGTGACCGCAGCTTAACGCTTCGCCCAGAAGGAACAGCTGCAGTTGGACGATCATTTGTGTCAAATAAGATGTTTGGAAATCCAACGCAGCCAACCAAGCTGTTTTATATTGGCCCTATGTTTCGCTATGAACGACCTCAAGCGGGACGTTTCCGTCAATTCGTTCAGTTTGGTGTAGAAGCATTAGGGGTAAATGATCCAGCTATTGATGCTGAAGTTCTTGCCCTGTTAATGAGCTTTTACCAATCGCTTGGATTGAAAAAATTAAAGTTGGTTGTTAACAGTTTAGGAGATACAGAAAGTCGTCAAGCTCACCGTCAAGCGCTTATTGACCACTTTGCACCTCGAATTGGAGAGTTTTGCAGCGACTGCCAAAGCAGATTGGAGAAAAATCCTCTTCGTATTTTAGACTGTAAAAAAGATCGGGACCATGAACTGATGGCTACAGCGCCGTCTATTCTTGATTATTTAAATGACTATTCAAAAGAATATTTTGAAAAAGTACAGCAGTACTTAACCGATTTAGACATTGACTATGTTGTAGATCCGACGCTAGTACGCGGGTTAGATTATTATAATCACACAGCATTTGAACTAATGAGTGAAGCAGAAGGATTTGGCGCCATTACAACTCTTTGTGGCGGAGGCCGTTATAATGGGCTGATTCAAGAAATCGGCGGACCTGAAACACCGGGTATCGGATTCGCTTTAAGTATCGAACGCTTATTATCTGCATTGGAAGCAGAAGGAATTGAGCTTCCGGTAGAAACAGGCGTAGATTGCTATGTAGTAACTATGGGCGATGAAGCAAAAGAAAAATCCGTTTCAATTGTGAATACGCTTCGACGTGCAGGCTTTGTAGCCGATAAAGATTATCAAGATAAAAAAATGAAAGCTCAGTTTAAAGCAGCTGATCGTGTACAAGCAAAATTTGTTGTTGTTCTAGGTGAAGATGAGCTAGCAAAACAAGTTGTAAACGTAAAGAATATGGAATCTGGCGAACAGCAAGAAGTATCAATTGATCAATTGGTCAGCTATTTGCAAGAACAAGTATAAGGGGGAACCATGATGACAAAACGTTCATACTACTGTGGTGATGTAACAGAACAAGCAACTGGCGAAACAGTTCTATTAAAAGGATGGGTTCAAAAACGCCGTGATTTAGGGGGATTAATCTTTATTGATTTACGCGACCGCGGCGGAGTTGTACAGGTTGTATTTAATCCTGAAAAATCTGCTGAAGCGCTAAAAATTGCTGAAGATGTACGTAATGAATTCGTACTGGAAGTGCAAGGAACTGTTGTAGCTCGTGAAGAGGGAACCGTTAACCCGAACTTAAAAACAGGTAAAATTGAAGTTCACGCTGAGCAGATTACGGTATTAAACAAAGCCAAAACACCTCCTTTTGCTATTGCGGATCAAACGGAAGTATCAGAAGATGTTCGATTAAAATATCGTTATTTAGATCTTCGACGTTCTGAGATGTTTAACACGCTTAAAATGCGCAATGACATTACAAAAACAATTCGTGACTTCTTAGATCAAAATGACTTTTTAGATGTTGAAACACCTATTTTAACGAAAAGTACGCCAGAAGGCGCACGTGATTATCTTGTACCAAGCCGCGTGCACGAAGGGGAGTTTTATGCTCTTCCTCAATCACCGCAAATCTTCAAGCAGCTGCTAATGGTAAGCGGAGTTGAGCGTTATTATCAAATCGCTCGCTGCTTCCGTGATGAAGACTTGCGTGCAGATCGTCAGCCTGAATTTACTCAAATCGATATTGAAACATCATTTTTATCTCAAGAGGACATCATGACAATGACGGAAGAAATGATGTCTAAAGTAATGAAGCGCGTAAAAGATTTAGATATAACGACGCCTTTCCCGCGCATGTCATATGATGAAGCGATGAGTCGCTACGGTTCAGATAAGCCGGATACACGTTTTGAAATGGAGCTAGTCAACTTATCAGAGCTTGTGAAAGACTGCGGATTCAAAGTATTTAGCGCAGCAGTTGAAAACGGCGGAGAAGTAAAAGCCATTAACGTAAAAGGTGCCGCTTCTAGCTATTCACGTAAAGATATCGATGCTCTAACAGAGTTCGTGAAAATTTACGGTGCTAAAGGGTTAGCATGGCTGAAAGTTGAAGCTGACGGCTTAAAAGGACCGATTGCAAAATTCTTCAATGAAGATGAGCAAAAGCAATTTGCGGAAGCTCTTCAAACGGAAGAAGGAGATTTACTTTTATTTGTAGCTGATAAAAAGTCAGTTGTAGCAGATGCACTTGGCGCTCTTCGCCTAAAGCTTGCAAAAGAACAAGGAATTATTGATGAAACGAAATTTAACTTCCTATGGGTAACAGATTGGCCTCTTCTTGAGCATGACGAAGAAGACAACCGTTACTACGCGGCTCATCATCCATTCACAATGCCAGTTCGTGAAGATTTACCAATGTTAGAAAGCGATCCTGGACAAGTCCGTGCACAAGCATATGACTTAGTATTGAATGGCTACGAACTTGGCGGAGGATCTTTACGTATTTACGAGCGTGATATTCAAGAAAAAATGTTTAAAACGCTTGGATTTACATTAGAAGAAGCATATGAGCAGTTTGGTTTCTTACTTGAAGCATTTGAATACGGTACTCCTCCTCACGGCGGAATTGCGTTAGGTCTTGACCGTTTAGTTATGCTTCTAGCAGGACGCACAAACTTGCGTGATACAATTGCCTTCCCTAAAACAGCAAGTGCAAGCTGTCTATTAACAAATGCACCTGGTGAAGTAAGTGAAGCGCAATTAGACGAGCTGCATTTGCAGGTAAAAAAGCAAAAAACAGAAGCGTAATCGATTGAACCGTCTGTTAAATCGAGCCTGTCACGTTCCAGTGACAGGCTCGATTTTTTTGTTTTACTTATTAATTGCAAAGTGATTTTTTCTGTGATAAGATACTTTCAAGAACTAAATAGTCCTGATGTGTTCGTCCTTAATCCAGTTTTGACCGAACAATTTTTTGCTTGGGAGCTCGGAGTTTTTAACGAGCGTACATGCCTCATCTCGAGGACTTACAATGGTTAAAGCAGAGCACCCACCTGCCGAGAGCGGGTTCAAAACGAAGGCACTCGAGACGGCACGATCGGGACTAGCATACATATAAAAAATCCTCTATGTAATTATTTGCATAGAGTTTTTTTATGGATAAATAACGAATGCTCATGTTCGTTTTGCTAAAAATATGGTATAGTCAATTTCGTTGTTTATTTGAATTATTCATACACGTTAGTGTATTTAATAGAGGAGTGTTTTAACATGTTGCATCAGTTTTCGCGTAATGAACTGGCGATAGGAAAAGAAGGGCTAGCTACTTTAAAAGGCAGCACAGTTGCTATTTTAGGGATAGGAGGAGTAGGGTCGTTTTCTGCTGAGGCTTTGGCTAGGTCAGGAGTAGGGCGTTTAATTCTTGTAGATAAAGACGATGTTGATATTACAAACGTAAATCGTCAAATTCACGCGCTGCTTTCTACGGTAGGTCAGCCCAAGACAGAATTAATGAAACAGCGTATTTTAGATATTAACCCAGACTGTGACGTCGTTTCTCTTCAAATGTTTTATACGGAAGAAACGTATGAAGAGTTCTTTAGTTACGAACCGGACTTCGTAGTGGATGCATCCGATACGATTTCGTATAAAATTCATTTAATGAAAGAATGTTTAAAACGTGATATTCCGATTATTTCAAGTATGGGTGCTGCGAATAAAATGGATCCAACACGTTTCAAAATTGCAGACATTTCAAAGACACATACAGATCCGATTGCAAAAGTGGTTCGTACTCGTCTGCGTAAAGAAGGAATTCGCAAAGGAATTAACGTCGTTTTTTCTGATGAACGTCCAATCGTTATTCGCGAAGAAGTTCGCAAAGAAGTAGGAAACGATCAAGCGCAAATTCGCAAAGCGAAAATGCCCCCATCTTCTAATGCTTTTGTTCCATCTGTAGCAGGATTAATTATGGGCGGTCATGTTATCAATGAATTATTAACTGATATTAAGATTCGCCGCGTAGGTGATCAATAAAAAGAAGGCTATCGCAGCCTTCTTTTTTTTATGGAAATATCTGTTCTATTTATGCTTTGGATGGAATCTTCTGTTTGATATGTATAAAAAGTACTAATAAATTGAAAAATATGGCTTGATGGTGAATTTACACTGTATTAAAAAAAGAGATTTATGTAAATTTATTTAACGCTTTATTTACATAAAATTTACGTTTTGGCTTTCTTTCTTTTGTATCTTCTACAGTAATATCCAGAAAGTCTTATATATCAAGGGTTTTAATAGAAATAAGAAAAAATAAACCCCAAATAAGTAAGTTTACAGTAACTTAAAATTCACTTCATATAAAGACAACAATCTACTCGTATAATGTGTCTTGTACCTGTTGTTCGAGTACAAAGGACTAGTACTAATTACACATATATTTATTGGAGGGTAATGTAATGAAAACAAAGGGTTTTAAAGTAACATTAGCAGCTTTTTTAATGGTAGGAGCACTAGCAGCATGTGGTAAAGACGGAGCAAGCAACGACAGTGGTTCGGGCAGCAAAGAAGAAGTGTCAGGTACGTTAACAGCAGCGGGATCTACAGCTTTACAACCACTTGCAGAAGAAGCAGCGAATGGAATTACTGAAAAATATCCAAACCTTTCAGTAACGGTACAAGGTGGAGGTAGTGGAACTGGTGTTAACCAAGTAGCATCAGGAGCAGTTGACATCGGAAACTCTGACGTTCCAGCAGCCGATAAAATCGAAGATAAATCAAAAGCAGATAAACTTGTCGATACGAAAGTAGCGGGCATTGGGTTCGCACTTGTTGTAAATAAAGATGTAAAAGTAGAATCGTTAACACAAGAGCAAATTCAAAAGATTTTCTCTGGTGAAATTAAAAACTGGAAAGAAGTTGGCGGAAACGACGAAAAAATTAACGTAATCAACCGTCCAGCATCATCTGGTACACGTGCTACATTCGAGAAAACATTAATGGGTGACGCAAAAGTAAATGACAGCGTTGGTACAGCTCAAGATTCAAACGGAGCGGTTGAGCAATCAGTAAACTCAACGCCAGGAGCAGTAAGTTACCTTGCTATGTCGTATTTAATTGGCGATAAAAAAGAAAGTCTAAAAATGCTTAATATTGATGGTGTGGAGCCAACAACAGAAAACATTGTTTCTAAAAAATATCCGTTTTGGTCTTATGAGTACATGATTACAAACGGTGAGCCAAAAGATGGTGCAAAAGAGTACATTGACTATGTAGCTGGTAAAGACTTTGCTAAGCAAGTAGAAGATATGGGATATATCCCAATGACTGAGTTCAAAAAATAAGAGTGTTTTTAAAAAGAATAGGGCTGACTAACACAGTCAGTCTTATTCTATTTGAATGTTAATAAAGTATATAGCGAATAAAAAGAAAAGCGAATATATACTGAATATGTAAGGAGACAGAGCGATGAAGGGGAAAAAATCCATTAATTATGTAAAAAGCGAATACATTGGCCGTACGCTTTCTACATTTTGCGGTATTTTAATTGTACTTGTTACGTTAGCTATTATCGTATTTATTTGTGAAAAAGGCATACAGTCATTTTTACAAAGTAATATATCAATCGGTGAAATGTTGACTTCAACAAAATGGAGCCCAAACAATAAAGAATACGGGGCACTTGTGTTTATCCTGGGTTCCATGCTTGTATCGATCGGAGCCGTTATTATAAGTGCTCCAATTGGAATTGCTATCGCCATTTTTAACAACTATATTTCGCCTAAATTTGGGTCAACGGTTTTACGACCGGTTTTAGAACTTTTAGTCGGAGTTCCTTCAGTGGTATACGGCCTTTTAGGGGTTACCATTTTAGTACCGCTTCTTCGCGATAACTTCGGCGGAGTGGGCTTTAGTTTGATTGCCGGAATTATTGTCTTAAGCGTCATGATTCTTCCGACAATTGCAAGTATTGCTGACGATGCAATTCGAAGCGTAGCACCTGAATATTTAGAAGCTTCTTATGGACTAGGTTCAACAAGATGGCAGGCAATTAGCCGAGTCATTATTCCATCTGCTAAAACAGGTATTTTAACAGGTATCGTGTTAGGGCTTGCCCGCGCATTCGGAGAAGCGCTAGCTGTTCAAATGGTTATCGGAAATACGGTTAAGCTTCCTGAAAGCTTATATAGCCCAACGGCAACATTAACAGGTATTTTAACAATGGATATGTCTAATACGCTAAACGGAACGGCATGGAATAACGCATTATGGACGTTAGCCATGATTTTACTGCTTATTTCTTTCGTGTTCATTTTAATTATCCGAGCAATTGGGAAACGAGGTGCTCATCAATGAGAAACAAAAATGCACGCACAGTAAATAATATATGGACAGGTATTTTTTATGGCATTGCCGCTCTAGTTGTGTTGCTATTAGTGTATTTAGTTGTTGAAATTATCGCTAAAGGCTGGGGATTTTGGGATCCGAACTTTTTATTTGGAAAGCCAAGCAATACGATGGCAGGAGGCGGTATCGGACCACAGCTGTTTAACTCGTTCTACATGCTTGTTTTAACGCTGATCATTTCTATTCCTCTTGGTTTAGGAGCCGGAATTTACTTAGCGGAGTACGCGAAGCAAGGTCGTTTTTTAAATTTCGTCCGCTTATGTATTGAAACAATGGCGTCATTACCGTCCATTGTAGTTGGTTTATTTGGATTATTAATTTTCGTCACATTTTCCGGCTGGGGCTATACGCTTATCGGCGGAGCACTTGTGATTACAATTTTGAATTTACCGGGTTTAACGCGCGTATGTGAAAGTGCGATTGCATCTGTTCCTGCGAGTGTAAAAGAAGCAAGTTTAGGTTTAGGTGCAACTAAATGGCAGACAATTGTCAAAGTCGTCATTCCATCAGCGATTCAACAAATTATCACAGGCGTTATTTTAACAGCGGGACGAATCTTTGGAGAGGCAGCTGCGTTGATTTATACGGCTGGCTTAACGACGCCGATGTTAAATTCAAATGCCGACTTAACAAGTCCTGTAAACCCGTTTAATATTTTTCGACCAGCAGAGACGCTTGCCGTTCACATTTGGAAATTAAACTCTGAAGGAATCGTACCTGATGCAAGATTGATTGCAACAAAGTCAGCTGCTATTCTAATCATTATGGTTCTGTTGTTTAACATAGTCGCTCGTTTAGTCGCTAAACTTTTAGACAGCTACTTTAAAGGTTCAACAAAAACGAAAAAACGAAAAGACGTTAAAAGTGCAGCTTAATAGATAAAGACAAAAAAGAAAATGGCTTTGAAACTGAGCAACAGTTTCAGCCATTTTCTTTTTTTAATGTCTCTAAACGATTGAAAACTTTTGAAAAGTATTTTTCTTGTCCATTTTGTTTAGGATGAAAATATTGTTTGTTTTTGATGCGATCCGGTAAATACTGTTGAAGGACCCATCCGTTATCAAAATCATGCGGGTATTGATATTCAACGCCTCGGCCAAGGTTCTCTGCTCCTTTGTAATGAGCATCCTTCAAATGAGGGGGGACGTCGCCGGACAGCCCTTTTTTAATATCGCTTATCGCTTCATCTAATGCTTTGTAAGCAGCATTGGATTTCGGTGATAGGCAAAGCTCAATAACGGCGTTTGCAAGCGGGATACGTGCTTCTGGGAGTCCTAATCGCTCAGTTGCTTGAATGGCTGCGAGAGTTCTCATGCCGGCATCCGGATCAGCTAGTCCAATGTCTTCATAGGCAATGACTAAAAGGCGACGATTGATGCTGATCAAGTCTCCTGCTTCAATTAGCCGTCCCAAATAATGAAGAGCGGCATTTACGTCGCTGCCGCGAATCGATTTTTGAAAAGCCGATAATACATCATAGTGAGCGTCACCATTTTTATCATGTGAAAAATATTTTTGCTGCAGACATTCTTCTGCCGTTTGTAAGGTAATAACGATTTTACCATCGCTTTCGCCTGTTGATAAAACAGCCAGTTCCAGAGCATTCAAAGCCGAGCGCACGTCACCGTTACAGCTGTTGGCAAAGTGGTTCATGGCGTCATCTTCTATGATAATTTTTCTATCCCCAAATCCGTTGGATGAGTCGTTGAGTGCCCTTGTTAGCGCCATTTTGATATCATCTGGCGTAAGAGATTTTAATTCGAAGATTTGGCATCTGCTTCGAATAGCAGGATTAATTGCGTGATAAGGGTTACTTGTTGTCGCTCCGATTAGAATGATCATGCCATTTTCTAAATAAGGAAGCAAAAAGTCTTGCTTGGCTTTGTCAAGGCGATGAACTTCATCTAACAGGAGAATTACTTTGCCTGACATTTTGGCTTCTTCGGCGACAATTTCCATATCTTTTTTATTGTTTACAACGGCATTCAGCTGACGAAACGCCGTGTTGGTTGTTTTTGCAATAGCTGTGGCAATTGTTGTTTTTCCAACGCCTGGAGGTCCATATAAAATCATCGAGCTTAAGTGATTTGCTTTTACCATTCGATAAATCATTTTATCTTTGCCAACTAAATGCTGCTGTCCGATAACATCATCTAAATGAGTCGGACGCATTCGAAATGCGAGAGGTTTTGTAGCCATATTTTTCTCCTTTCTTTTCTTTCACTGTATCATAAGAGGTGAATAGGTGGTGGGAATTTATCTTATAGGCATAGTATGTTATAATATCAACAGTCACATTTGCAAGAAATGCGTATAGAGAAGTTCATATAGCTTAGTAAAAAACGACTCATCACAGTATTCAGTGACAACGTGAGGGTCTTATTTTTTTCATAAATAAAAAAAGTGTATTGAAGGAGTGTATCGTATGAAAATTTCAACAAAAGGACGCTACGGTTTAACGATTATGATTGAGCTTGCGAAGCGCTTTGGCGAAGGTCCTATCTCGCTTAAAACTATTGCTCAAACGCATGACTTATCTGAACATTATTTAGAGCAGCTTATTTCACCGCTGCGTAACGCTGGGCTTGTAAAAAGCGTGCGCGGAGCTTATGGAGGTTACATCTTAGCACATGAACCTGCTAACATTACTTCTGGAGATATTATTTCTGTTTTAGAAGGTCCTATTAGTCCTGTAGAAGGAATTGAAGATGAAGAGCCTGCAAAACGCGAGCTGTGGATTCGTATTCGAGATGCGGTTAAAGAAGTGCTAGATAGTACAACGCTTGAAGATTTAGCAAATCATTCTGATGATGATCAAGCGTCTTATATGTTTTATATTTAATAATGAGCTAGGAGGCGTTTATTTTGGAACGTATTTATGTTGATCATGCAGCAACGTCTCCAATACATCCAGCAGTCGTTGAGAAAATGACGACTTTTATGCATGAGTACTTTGGAAATCCGTCTAGTATTCATCACTACGGGCGGGAAAGTCGACGCTATTTAGACGAAGCTCGCCAAACGATTGCAGCAAGTATTGGAGCACACGAAAATGAACTGATTTTTACAAGTGGTGGGACAGAAGCAGATAATATGGCACTGATCGGAGTAGCTCTTGCAAACCGCCATAAAGGAAATCATATTATTACCACGCAAATTGAACACCACGCTGTGCTTCATACGTGTGAATATTTAGAAACACAGGGCTTTGAAGTGACTTACTTGCCAGTTAATGAGTACGGACAAGTATCTGTGGATGAAATAAAATCAGCCCTGACCGATCAAACAATTCTTGTGTCGGTGATGTTTGGAAATAATGAAGTAGGTGCTATTCAGCCAATTGGAGAAATTGGAGTTCTATTAAAAGAGCATGGAGCATATTTCCATACGGATGCAGTGCAAGCTTATGGATTAATTCCGTTAAATGTGCAACAATTAGGTGTCGATCTTTTATCCGTTTCGGCTCATAAAATTAACGGACCAAAAGGGATGGGCTTTTTATATGCAGCTGCTCACGTTTCACTGTCTCCTTTGCTATTTGGAGGAGAACAAGAGCGCAAACGACGAGCTGGAACTGAGAACATGACAAGTATTGTCGGGTTTGAAGAAGCTGTGAAAATTTCGCAACAAACGCTGCAAACACGTGCAGATGAATATAGAAGATACAAAGAAATAATGGTAGCTGTGTTGAAAGAAGAAGGTATTTCGTTTGAAATTAACGGACATCTTGAAAATGCTCTGCCACATGTGTTAAATTTATCATTTCCAAAAACAAATGTTGAATCGATGCTCGTAAATTTAGACTTAGCAGGAATTGCGGCATCGAGCGGTTCAGCTTGCACAGCGGGAGCAATCGATCCTTCTCATGTGCTTGTAGCTATGTTTGGAAAAGGGTCTGAACGTTTAACAACTTCTATTCGATTTAGCTTTGGCTTAGGAAACTCAGCTGAGCAAATTGAAAAAACCGCACGTCAAACAGCAAACATCGTTAAGCGACTAACGATGTAAATAGCAGCCATCAGTAGGGTCTTCATCCCTCACTGATGGTTTGTGTCGTTTCTTTCGCTTTTTAGCGAACAATTTAATTAAAATGAAGAAAACGGAGGTGGCGAAGTTGACAAAATCACCTAAAGATACACGTGTAGTAGTCGGAATGAGCGGAGGCGTTGATTCATCTGTAGCAGCTCTTTTATTAAAACAACAAGGATACGATGTGATCGGAATCTTTATGAAAAACTGGGACGATACGGATGAAAACGGCGTTTGTACTGCGACTGAAGATTATAACGATGTTATTCGCGTATGTAATCAAATTGGTATTCCCTACTATGCAGTCAACTTTGAAAAACAATATTGGGATAAAGTATTTACCTACTTTTTAGATGAATATAAAGCAGGTCGTACACCGAATCCTGATGTAATGTGTAATAAAGAAATTAAATTCAAAGCCTTTTTAGAGCATGCAATGACGCTAGGAGCAGATTATCTAGCGACAGGACATTATGCACGCGTTGCGTACCGCGACGGGGAGTATAAAATGCTTCGAGGCGTAGATGGAAATAAAGATCAAACGTATTTCTTAAATCAATTAGGACAAGATCAGCTTTCTAAAGTAATGTTCCCGATTGGTGAAATTGAGAAATCAAAAGTGCGTGAAATTGCAAAAGAAGCAGGCCTTGCTACAGCAACGAAAAAAGACAGCACAGGTATTTGCTTTATTGGTGAACGCAACTTCAAAGAATTTTTAAGTCAGTATCTTCCTGCTCAGCCAGGTGTAATGCAAACGCTTGACGGCGAAGTGAAAGGCAAGCATGACGGTCTCATGTACTATACAATTGGCCAACGCCATGGTTTAGGTATTGGAGGCAGCGGTGAACCTTGGTTTGTAGTCGGAAAAGATTTAGAAAAAAATGTTTTGTACGTCGATCAAGGCTTTCACAATGAGTTGCTCTATTCTACATCTCTTACAGCAACCAATGTCAGCTGGGTAAGCGACCTTGACTGGTCGTCACCAATGACCTGTACAGCAAAATTCCGCTATCGTCAAACCGATTCAGCAGTAACTGTTGAAAAAGTCGATGATGATACAATTAAGGTTATTTTTGCTGAACCTGTTCGCGCAATTACGCCAGGTCAAGCAGTTGTGTTTTACAAAGACGATGAATGTCTTGGCGGAGCAACAATTGACAAAGTATTTCAAGAAGAAGAGCAAATCTGGTACGTATAATTCATATAAGCAAGAACGAAAAACCTCGGCCGTATATAGCTGAGGTTTTTCTATGATATACTTTACTTATTGGGTAAACTAATAACTTACATATTGTAGATTTTCATGATGTGAAAATCTTTTAAATCATAACTAAAACAGTGGAGTGAACGAAAAAATGACAGATAAAAATCAGCTAGGAATCCAGTATATGCAGGAAGGGAAATTTGAAGAGGCTGCTAAAACATTTTCAGAAGCAATTGAAGATAATCCAAAAGATCCAATTGTGTATGTGAATTTTGGCAATTTGTTAGCGGCTGTTAGTGAGATGGATCGTGCTTTGAAATTTTATGAACGTGCGATTGAATTAGATGAAGAAACGGCAACAGCGTATTACGGAGCAGGAAATATTTATTTTAATGCAGAGCAGCTTGAGCAGGCAAAGCACTACTTTGATTTAGCAATCAAAAAAGGCTTAGACTCATCCGATGCGTACTTTATGCTTGGTTTAACGCTGTTTCATATGGAAGAAATTCGTTTCGCGATGCCTTATCTTCAGCGGGCGGTAGAACTAAACGAACATGACGTAGAAGCAAAATTTCAGTACGGTCTTTGTTTAGCACAGCTCGAAATGGTAGATGAAGCAATTGCTGAATTTCTTAAGGTAGTCAATCAAGAGCCAGAACATGCCGATGCTTTTTATAATTTAGGCGTAGCTTATGCTATGAAAGATGACAAAGACAAGGCGATTGAGATGTTAGATGAAGCTTTAAACGTGCAGCCAGATCACGTAATGGCAGCAAATGCCAAACAAGTGCTGTCTACATTAGAACATTAAGAAAGCGGGTAAAGGAAGGATAACATGAACGAAGAACAAGTGAACCCTTCACAGCCAGAACGTCATTATATAAGCGGCACGTCGATTGTAACGGTCTTTCATAACGAAGAAAACTTATATAACGTTACGCGGATACGGATCAAAAAAACAAATTTAGAGATTGAAGATAAAGAAACGGTCGTTACAGGCTATTTTCCTAAGCTGAATGAAGATGAAGTATACACGTTTTACGGAGACTTCAAAGAGCATCCAAAGTTTGGTCTGCAGTTTCATGTTGAACAGTTTAAAAAAGAACTTCCGCAATCAAGGCAAGGGGTTGTTCAGTACCTGTCTAGCGATTTATTTCACGGTATCGGTAAAAAAACCGCTGAAAACATTGTGGACGCCCTAGGAGAACGCGCTATTTTTCGTATTTTGCAAAATGAGTCTGTGCTAAAAGAGGTTCCGAGGCTTTCAGCCGACAAGGCAGAAGCTTTAGTCACGCAGCTTCGTGAACATCAAGGGTTAGAAGAAGTAATGGTAAAGCTGACAGACCTCGGGTTTGGACCGCAGCTTTCGATGAAGATTTTCCAAGCGTATAAACAAGAAGCGCTTGAAATTGTTCAAAATAATCCTTATCAGCTCGTAGAAGATATTCAAGGTATTGGTTTTAGCAGGGCCGATGAACTTGGAAAGAGGCTTGGTATGGCAACCAATCATCCTGATCGTTTGCGCGCAGGTATTTTATACGTCATTGAGCAAGAATGCAATCAAATGGGGCATGTATACGTTACGGCAGACCAGCTGTATGGAAAAACAGCAGAGCTTCTTCGGAAAAGCAGGCATGAGAATCTGTCTGAAATGGATCTTACAAGAGAAGTGGACGCATTAAAAGCAGATAAAAAGCTTATCATCCAAGACGAAAAAATTTATTTTCCTCCCCTTTTCTATGCTGAAAAAGGGCTGGTTAAAGCTATTCAAAAAATTATGGCTCAAACGCAGTACGAAGAGCAGTTTCCGGAATCAGAATTCTTATTGGCTCTGGGTGAACTAGAAGAGCGGTTAGACGTCCAATATGCACCGTCTCAGCGCAAGGGTATACAAACCGCTTTAATGTCTCCAATGCTTCTCTTAACAGGTGGACCAGGTACAGGAAAAACAACGGTTATTAAAGGAATAGTCGAACTTTATGCAGAACTTCACGGATGTTCGTTAAATCCAGGGGACTATAAAAAAGATGAGGCTTTTCCTGTTTTACTTGTGGCACCTACGGGACGAGCTGCTAAACGAATGAGCGAAGCGACGGGACTTCCGGCAGTCACGATTCACCGATTATTAAAATGGAACGGACAAGAAGGATTTGATCATAATGAGGAAAATCCAATTGACGGAAAATTACTGATTGTAGATGAAGTATCAATGGTAGATTTGTGGCTCGCTCATCAGCTGTTTAAATCTCTTCCTGCTAATTTACAGGTTATTTTAGTTGGAGACGAAGACCAGCTTCCTTCAGTAGGTCCGGGACAGGTATTAAAAGATTTACTGAGTTCCGAAGTAGTTCCTACCGTCCGTCTGACAGATGTATACAGGCAAGCGGAAGGATCGTCAATTATTGATTTGGCTCATGAAATAAAAAAAGGAAAGCTTCCGGAAGACTTATCGAGGCAGCAAGGAGATCGTTCCTTTATTCGTTGTCAAGGACAGCACATTACGAACGTTGTGCAACAAGTTTGCGGGAATGCGTTAAAAAAAGGCTATAAGGCTAAAGATATTCAAGTTTTAGCTCCTATGTATAAAGGTCCTGCAGGGATTGATAAACTGAATGAAGTTCTTCAGGAATTATTTAACCCGGCTTCTGAGCAAAGAAGAGAGCTTAAGCACGGAGATATTACGTACCGAGTCGGAGATAAAGTGCTGCAACTTGTAAATCAGCCGGATAGCAACGTATTTAACGGAGATATGGGAGAAATCGTTTCGGTTTTCTTTGCCAAAGAAAATACGGAAAAACAGGATATGCTGGTTATTTCATATGAAGGAAATGAAGTAACTTACACAAAGCAAGACTTTAATCAAATAACTCATGCATACTGCTGTTCCATTCATAAATCACAGGGAAGTGAATTTCCCATTGTTGTGCTTCCAATTGTTAAAAGCTATTACCGGATGCTGCGACGCAATTTACTTTATACCGCCGTTACGCGAAGCAAACAGTTTTTAATTTTATGCGGAGAAGACGAAGCGTTTCAGCTTGGAGTTAGCCGAAATGAAGACAGCGTTCGCCAAACGAATTTACAGCCGCTGCTTCGAGAAAGCTTGGATAACGACATAGAAGATCCCGAAATTCCATTTATGAAAGATGCAAATATTGGGATGGAAAACGTTACGCCGTATGATTTCATGTAACCTTTCGCATGCTAACAAAGAGTTAAATAAACTCCTTTGTTGCCATCCTTCTTTGCTAATTGTCAGAAAATAAAGTATGGACATGGAAAGAAGTGGACATAATGCGTTTATATAAGTAGAACGTATAAAGAGGTGTCGACTTTGTTTAAATGTCCAAACTGTAAAAGTATTGACGTTGGCAAAATTGGTGTAAATCAGTATTACTGCTGGAATTGTTTTATTGAAATGACTATTTCAAAAGGACAAATTAATACTCACCAAGTAGAAGAAGATGGAACATTGAGCTCGCTTGATGATTTATTCTCAGACGACGAGCGCACAATCAATTTCTAATTCTTTTTTACCGGGAGGAAGAGCAATGGGCAGAATCATTCCGTCAGTAGTCGCTTTCGGTCTTGGAGCTTATGCATTTAAAATGGCAGATGATCGAGAGATGTTTACAAAAAGAAATATGAAAAAAATGCGTAAACGTATGATGAAAGCTATTCACTAATAAAAAAAGCACTATTGCACTGAGCTGCAATAGTGCTTTTTTGCAGGCAGAAGAGACAACTGCATGTATAAACTCCTTTCTTTATCAAAAAATAGAAGAGAGGAGGAGTTTACGTTGAAAGATAGTTCATTCAAATGGTTCTATAGATTCGGACTGCTGTTATTAGCGCTGCTGTGCATATTAGTCTTTTTTAAAGTCCAGTTTTTATGGCTTCCTGTTATTTACATGTTTTTAAAAGCACTGCTGCCTTTTTTTATTGCAGCATTCATTACATATTTACTTCATCCGCTTATTGAAAAAACGCATGATAAAGGCGTGCCTCGTCCTCTAGCTATTTTACTGATCTACATCATCTTTTTTGGAGGAATTGGGTTTGGAGCCTATAAGTCGTATCCTATTTTTGTGGAACAAGTAAAAGATTTAAACGAACAGCTGCCTCATTTTACGAATACATATAGACATTGGGTAGAATCGATTCATGATCGTACAACTTCACTTCCAAACGGTGTACATGAGAAAATTGAAGGCAGCATTGATGATGTAGAGGCTACGCTCAACGTGTGGCTTACAAAAGTGGCGGAAGGATTAAAGTCATTGATTACCTCTTTTTTGATTTTAATCATTATTCCATTTATTGTTTTTTATATGCTGAAGGATTTTTCCTCTATTAAGAAAGCAACAGCTTATGTCACGCCTAAAAAGTGGCACAAACCAGGCGAACGTTTTTTATCGGATGTGAATGAATCACTCGGCAATTACATTAGAGGGCAATTTTTTGTTTGTCTCATTATTGGTGTGATTGCCACAGCGGCACTGTGGTTCTTTCATGTGCCTTATGCACTTCTTTTAGGCTTCATTATTGGCGTAACGAATATCATCCCTTATTTTGGCCCGATTATTGGTGCGGTTCCAGCGGCTATTATTGCAGCCACAATCTCGATAAAGTTGGTTATTACCATTGTCATTATAATCTTTGTGCTGCAGTTTCTAGAGGGAAATGTGCTGTCTCCGCTTATCGTAGGAAAGAGCCTTCATATTCATCCTTTGTTTATCATGCTTGCGCTCCTTTTAGGAGGAGAATTTGGAGGAGTATTGGGTCTCATTTTGGCTGTGCCAATTTTAGCAGTCATTAAAATATCTATTTTGCATATCCGCTCTTATACGCTCAAACATTGACAAAGAGCGGTTAATTTGTCATAATATCGCCATAAGAAAACGCTACATATTTTAAACACAATGATGGATCGAGTACGTTGCACACTAGTTTTTAGAGAAGGGCTTCCTTGGCTGAAAGAAGCGCTAAACAAAGAGCAGCGGAACGCTAGTCCAGAGTGCAGGCTAAAACCTGCCGTGTCAGCAACGTTAACGCTATGAAGGTGATAAATGCTTTTGGCATTTATAATCAGGGTGGTACCGCGAGTTCAACTCTCGTCCCTGCTACAGGGATGAGAGTTTTTTTGTGTGCAAATAACTAGTAATTGCTTTTGTACACAGAGAAAATAGATGCTTTTATGTCATCATTTTTTTGTCTATAAATAAGAAGAGTATTAAAGGAGGACCAATCATGAAAAAACTGACGTCAGCACAAGTTCGTCAAATGTATTTAGATTTCTTTAAAGAAAAAGGCCATGATGTAGAACCAAGCGCATCTTTAGTTCCGCATGAAGATCCGTCTTTATTATGGATTAACAGTGGAGTAGCTACATTAAAAAAATATTTTGATGGTCGTGTTATTCCTCAAAATCCGCGTATTTGTAACGCACAAAAATCCATTCGTACAAACGATATCGAAAACGTAGGTAAAACGGCTCGCCATCATACGTTTTTTGAAATGCTTGGTAATTTCTCTATCGGTGATTATTTCAAAGAAGAAGCCATCCAATGGGCATGGGAATTTTTAACGAGCGATAAATGGATTGGATTCGACGCAGATAAGCTATCTGTAACAGTTCACCCCGAAGATGAAGAAGCATTTAAGATTTGGAATGAAAAAATGGGCGTGCCTAAAGAGCGCATCATTCGTTTAGAAGGTAATTTCTGGGATATTGGAGAAGGTCCGAGTGGTCCAAATACAGAGATCTTTTATGATCGCGGAGAAGCATATGGAAATGACCTAACTGATCCGGAATTATATCCAGGTGGAGAAAATGAGCGTTATTTAGAAATTTGGAACCTTGTATTTTCTCAATTTAATCACAATCCTGATGGCACGTACACGCCGCTTCCAAAGAAAAACATCGATACGGGAATGGGCTTAGAGCGTATGGTTTCTGTTATTCAAGACGTGCAAACAAACTTTGATACAGATTTGTTTATGCCAATTATTGAAGCAACAGAAAACATTTCAGGCGCTAAATATCGTACAAATGATGAGCAAGATACGGCATTTAAAGTTATTGCTGACCATATTCGTACGGTAACATTTGCTGTAGGTGATGGTGCGCTTCCTTCAAATGAAGGTCGTGGGTATGTGCTGCGCCGTTTGTTACGCCGAGCAGTTCGCTATGCTAAAAAGCTAAACATTAATCGTCCGTTCATGTACGAGCTAGTGCCGGTAGTAGGTGAAATCATGGTTGATTTCTATCCGGAAGTAAAGGAAAAAACGGATTTTATCCAGCGCGTAGTAAAAAATGAAGAAGAGCGTTTTCACGAAACGTTAAATGACGGACTAGCTATTTTGGGAACCGTTATTAAAAAAGAAAAAGCGCAAAACAGTGATATGGTACAAGGCGAAGATGTTTTCCGTTTATATGACACGTATGGATTCCCTGTTGAATTAACGGAAGAATATGCAGAAGATGAGAACATGAAAATTGATCATGCAGGTTTTGAACGCGAAATGGAAGCACAGCGTGAGCGTGCACGTGCTGCTCGTCAAGATTCTAGCTCTATGCAAGTTCAAGGCGGCGTACTTGGTGAAGTAACTGTTGCAAGTGAGTTTGTTGGTTATGATAAAAATGAAGTAGAAACAGTTGTTGAAGCAATTATTGTAGACGGTGAGCTTGTTGACCGCGCTGAAGCTGGAACAGAAGCGCAAGTCATCTTAAGCCACACGCCATTCTACGCAGAAAGCGGCGGTCAAATTGCGGACCAAGGTACGATTCAAAGTGCTTCAGGAACAGCGGAAGTAAAAGACGTTCAAAAAGCGCCAAACGGCCAAAATGTCCAAACGGTAGCTGTAACAAACGGTGAGCTTGTAAAAGGTGAAACATATACGGCGGGGCTTGATGAAGAAAACCGCAGTGCGATTGTGAAAAACCATACGGCAACACATTTATTGCATCAAGCATTAAAAGATACGTTAGGAACGCATGTTAATCAAGCGGGTTCTTTAGTAACAGCGGATCGCTTGCGCTTTGACTTCTCTCACTTTGGTCAAGTGACACAAGAAGAGCTTGAGAAAATTGAACAAATCGTTAATGAAAAGATTTGGGACAGCATCTCTGTACAAATTGAAAACAAAGCAATTGACGAAGCAAAAGCGATGGGTGCAATGGCGCTATTTGGTGAGAAATACGGAGATATCGTGCGCGTAGTACAAGTAGGCGACTACAGCTTAGAATTATGTGGTGGATGTCACGTGCCAAATACGTCTGTTATCGGTTTATTTAAAATTGTATCAGAATCGGGAATCGGTGCAGGTACTCGACGCATTGAAGCTGTAACTGGAAAAGCTGCCTATCAGTTAATGAACGATCAAGTAGGCTTACTAAAAGAAGCTGCGGCAAAAGTAAAATCCAATCCGCGTGATTTAGTAGGGCGCGTTGAAGGATTACTAGAAGAAATTCGTAATCTTCAGCGTGAAAATGATTCACTATCTACAAAGCTTGGCAATATTGAAGCTGGCAATCTCGTTGACCGCGTACAAAACATTAATGGTGTGAATGTCCTAGCAGCGAAAGTGAATGCAACGGATATGAATAACCTTCGTGCAATGGTTGACGATTTAAAACAAAAATTAGAATCCGCTGTGATCGTATTAGCTTCTCCACAAGGTGAAAAGGTAAATATTATTGCAGGTGTAACAAAAGATTTAATTGCTAAAGGCCATCACGCTGGCAAACTTGTTAAAGAAGTAGCGACGATTTGCGGCGGAGGCGGAGGCGGACGCCCTGACATGGCGCAAGCTGGAGGAAAAGACGCTAGCCAAATTGAAAAAGCACTTGGCACTGTAGAAGAATGGGTTAAATCCGTTTAATTCTCCTCTTTCTTGGTGTACAATATAAATAAGACTTAGCATAGTGCACAATGTGTTCACAAATTAAGAGAGTGAGGTGGGACCGTGAGTTCATTTGATAAAACCATGCAATTTAATTTTCAAGATGAGCCAGCTGAAACAAACGTACATGAAGTATTGTTTACGGTTTATGACGCACTGCAAGAAAAAGGCTACAACCCAATCAACCAAATCGTTGGGTATTTGTTATCAGGAGACCCTGCTTACATTCCTCGTCATAACGATGCGAGAAACACAATTCGCCAGTTAGAGCGAGACGAGCTCATTGAAGAACTTGTTAAATCTTATTTACAACAGCATCGAAAGGATTCATAAATGCGCGTATTAGGATTAGATGTAGGAACCAAAACAATTGGTGTGGCAGTTAGTGATGAAATGGGATGGACAGCGCAAGGAATTGAAACAATTAAAATTGCAGATGAGCAGATGGAGCAATCATATCCTCGTTTACAGCAGCTAATTGACGAATATTCCGTAGAGAAAATCGTAGTGGGTCTTCCTAAAAATATGAATGGTACGATTGGCCCTCGAGGCGAAGCGTGCATTGAGTTTGCTGACAACGTCAAAGAAAAACTTAACATTGAAACGATGATGTGGGACGAGCGCTTGTCGACGATGGCAGCAGAGCGAGTACTGCTGTCTGCCGATGTAAGCCGTAAGAAACGCAAAAAAGTAATCGATAAAATGGCAGCTGTTATGATTCTTCAAGGATACTTAGACAGCAAGCAGTAAGAAAAGCAGCAGGCTTTGCCTCAGCTGAAAAGTTATGAATTTCCCTTTTGCATATTCTTTTGTACGTAAAAGGGAAGTGAAATAACTGAACGGCTTGCTTTTCGCTGAAGAAAAAGTTAAGCTAAGAGCTTACAATATAAAATGAGGTGCAAACATGAGCGTAGAAGAAAATAAAATTACAATCGTCGATGAGAATGGAAATGAGCAGCTATGCGAAATTTTATTCACATTTGATTCTGATCAATATAACAAATCATATGTAATTTACTATCCAATCGGAGCAGACCAAGATGATGAAGAGGAAATTGAAATTCATGCATCTGCTTTCACACCAAGTGAAGATGGTCAAGACGGTGAGCTTCAACCGATTGAAACAGAAGAAGAATGGGACATGGTTGAGGAAATGGTTAATACATTCCTTGACGAAGAAGGCGAATAATTATAGTGAAAAAGCTGATGACAATCGTTATCAGCTTTTTTTTACATAGCGGCTGTTCTTTTTAGATATAAAAAGGTTTTTCCTTGCATTCTTAGGGCAGATTGTATGATAATGACGAAAAATAAGATAAATTGTAGTATAATAATTCCTGCGTGTGAGAGTGCATTTTAATAAAAGAATTCATTGTTTGAACGGATGAAACTAGACTTTGGGCAGACAATAACATAAATCATGGAAAAATTTTAGAAGAGGCGAGAGTTTAAGGAAGCGATACCATCTCACACCTATAGGCGATACGAATGAATCACAATCTCATGTCTCCTCTCTGTATATACTTATAAAAAATCAAGAAGAAAAGAGGTGAAACTGGTTGTATCTTCTTTTACAGAAGTAGATTTAACCAGGAAGCTGCTTGTCGCAACAAACATTTTTACCACCTAATCGTTCAAGAAAAAAACGAGTTATTTTTATTACAATTATCGTACTTCTTTTACTAGTTGGCGGTGCATTTTTCTATGCTCAATCCCGCTTAACGCCCGTGGATCGAAACAGCAATAAAAAAGTAAATGTGACCATTCCACAAGGTTCTTCCGTCCAATCGATTGGTACGGTATTGAAAAAAGAAGATTTAATTAAAAGCAAAAGTGCATTTCGCTATTACGTAAAATTAACCCATGTGTCTGGATTTCAAGCTGGAACGTATTTATTTTCTCCTTCCATGAGTTTAGGGGAAATGGTTGAAAAAATGGAAAAAGGCCAGGTTTCAAAACAACCTGATATTCGTGTCACCATTCCAGAAGGACGCCAGCTTGTGGAAATTGCTGATATCATTGCTAAAAATACAAAGTTTACAAAAGACGAAGTCATGAAAAAGCTAGACGATAAGGCATTCGTCAATAAAATGAAAGAAAAATATCCAGATTTAGTAACGGATGAAGTGATGCAAAAAGATATTAAACATCCGCTAGAAGGTTATTTATATCCCGTTACGTATGATTTTTATGATAAAAATGTGTCGTTAGATGAAATATTGGATAAAATGGTAGGGAAAACAAATAATGTATTAGGTCAGTACAGTGGGCAAATGGAGAAGAAAAAATTCAGTGCACATAAATTGTTAACAATGTCTTCTCTGATTGAAGAGGAAGCAACTGCAAAAGTCGACCGAGAAAAAATTGCCAGCGTCTTTTATAATCGCCTTGAAAAAAATATGCCTCTTCAAACGGATCCAACCGTCTTATATGCCTTAGGAGAGCATAAAGACCGCGTGTTCTATAAGCATTTAGAAGTGGACTCTCCTTACAATACGTATAAAGTAAAAGGGTTGCCTCCAGGACCAATTGCCAGCTCTGGTTTGATGTCAATCAAAGCTGCGTTACATCCAGCCAATACAGATTATTTATACTTCTTGGCCACACCTGAAGGAAAAGTTATTTTCACCAAAACCTTAGAAGAACATAACAAAGAAAAAGCCAAGCATATTACAGGTAAAGAAAAGCAAAATACCGAAAAATAAGTGGAAATTTAAAATTGGGGAATCGCGATACTTCGCATTCCCCATCTTTTATGTTAAAATATATCGGGTTTACGTAAAAACGAAAAAAACTTATAATAGACTAGTTGTCTTACTATTTTGCAGTAATAAAACGTTATGAAAACATAATGTAAAATGTACTTCTGAGAACGGAGGAAGTGTTTTGCTTTTACAAAACGTAGAGCAGTATGTGGAAAAGCTTATTCCTAAGCGCCAGGAGCTTATTGAAGAAATGGAAGCTTATGCAAAAGAACATCACGTTCCGATTATGGAATTGATTGGTGTTGAAACGCTATTGCAAATTCTTCGTCTTCATCAGCCAAAACATATATTAGAAATTGGAACAGCGATTGCATATTCGTCTATTCGAATGACCCATGCGCTTCCAGAGGCACGAGTGGTTACGGTAGAACGAAATGAAGAGCGTTACCAAAAAGCGCAAGAATTTATTGAACGGGCGGGAAAACAAGATAAAATTGTGTCGTTGTTTGGAGATGCACTAGAGCTTAGAGATGAGATTGAACGTCATGGTCCTTATGATGCAGTGTTTATTGATGCAGCTAAAGGTCAGTATCAGCGTTTTTTTGAACATTATGAGCCGATGCTATCTTCTAAAGGAATGATTATTTCGGATAACGTACTATTTAAAGGTCACGTAGCGACCGATTTGGCCGAAGTAGAAACACGTCGACGCCGCAGCTTAATTAAAAAAATTCAGGCATACAATACGTGGCTGATGAATCATCCCGATTATTATACAACTATTCTCCCTATTGGAGACGGAATCGCGATTAGTATTAAAAGAGGTGACCAAGAATGAAAAAACCAGAACTATTAGTGACACCAACTGCAGTTTCAGAAATCGAATCATTACTACAAGCTGGAGCAACAGCTATTATGGTTGGTGAACAGCGCTACGGTTTGCGTTTAGCAGGTGAATTCAAACGTGAAGATATCGTAGAAGCTGTAAATATTTCTCATCAGCATAATGCAAAAGTCTACGTAGCGATGAACGGATTATTTCACAATGATAAAATCGCCGAACTAAATGAATATATTTTATTCTTAAAAGAAGCAAGCGTGGATGCGATTGTTTTTGGAGATCCTGCTGTATTGATGGCAGTGCGTGAAACAGCTCCAGAAATGAAGATGCACTGGAGTACTGAGACAACGGGAACAAACTGGTATTCATGTAACTACTGGGGGCGTAAAGGAGCTAAGCGTGCAGTTCTTGCTCGTGAGCTAAGCATGGATAGCATCATTGATATCAAAGAAAAAGCCGAGGTAGAAATTGAAGTTCAGGTGCATGGCATGACGTGTATGTTCCAATCAAAACGTTCACTTCTTGGCAACTACTTTGAGTATCAAGGAAAAGTCATGGAAATTGAAAATCGTAAAGTAGAAAAAGATATGTTTTTACTTGATAATGAGCGAAACAATAAGTATCCAATTTTCGAAGATGAAAATGGAACGCACATTATGAGTCCAAATGATATGTGCATTATCGATGAGCTTTCCGAGATGATTGACGCTGAAGTAGATGTATTCAAAATTGACGGCGTGTTAAAGTCACCGCAATATATTTTAGAAGTAACAAAAAAATATCGTCAAGCGATTGATTTATGTGTAGATGACCGTGAAGAATACGAAAATGTTAAAGACGATTTGTTAGAAGAAATTGAAAGCTTGCAGCCAATTAACCGCCCGTTAGACACAGGGTTTTTCTTTAAAGAAACGGTATATTAAAAAGCTTGCAAAGAAAGATAAACAAAGGAGGTACAAACGATGGCTGTTCAAATCGATACTGTAGTAGAAGGTAAACGAGTTATTACTAAGAAGCCTGAGTTGTTAGCTCCAGCCGGTAACCTTGAAAAATTAAAAGTTGCCGTACACTATGGAGCAGATGCTGTGTTTATCGGAGGAAAAGAGTTTGGCCTTCGTTCAAATGCAGATAACTTTACATTTGAAGAAATGGCAGAAGGTGTTCAGTTTGCAAACAAATACGGCGCACGTATTTATGTTACAACAAACATTTTTGCTCATAATGAAAATATGGACGGACTTGAAGATTATTTAATGGGATTAGAGCGCGCTGGTGTTTCTGGAATCATCGTAGCTGATCCGTTAATTATCGAAACCTGTCGACGCGTTGCACCTAAGCTTGAAGTACATTTAAGTACGCAGCAATCACTTTCAAACTGGAAAGCCGTTCAGTTCTGGAAAGAAGAAGGATTAGAACGTGTTGTACTTGCTCGTGAAACGGGTGCTGAAGAAATGCGCGAAATGAAAGAAAAAGTGGATATTGAAATTGAAGCTTTTATTCACGGAGCGATGTGTATTGCTTATTCAGGCCGCTGTGTGCTAAGTAATCATATGACAGCGCGAGATTCAAATCGCGGAGGCTGCTGTCAATCATGCCGTTGGGACTATGGTTTATTTAAAGTAGAAGACGGTAAAACGGAAACGGCTTTATTTGATGAGCAAGACGATCCGTTTGCAATGAGTCCAAAAGACTTAAATTTAATTCAATCTATCCCTCAAATGATTGAGCTGGGTATTGATAGCTTAAAAATTGAAGGACGTATGAAGTCGATTCACTATATCGCAACAGTGGTGAGCGTATATCGCAAGGTGATTGACGCATACTGTGCAGATCCTGAGAATTTTGTGATTCAAAAAGAATGGCTTGATGAGCTAGATAAATGTGCAAACCGCGATACGGCTCCTGCCTTTTTTGAAGGAGTTCCTGGAGTGGATGAGCAAATGTTTGGCGTACACGGCAAGAAAACAAAATTTGATTTTGCTGGTTTAGTATTGAACTATGATGAAGAAACAAGCATCGTGACATTGCAACAGCGTAACTATTTTAAACCGGGAGAAGAAGTGGAATTTTTCGGTCCGGAAATTAAAAACTTCACGCAAAAAATAGATAAAATTTGGGACGAAGATGGCAATGAACTAGATGCTGCGCGTCATCCGCTGCAAATTGTGAAATTTAAAGTGGACCAACCTCTATTTTCATATAACATGATGCGAAAGGGGATTTAAATATAAAATGGGGAAAAAGCCCGTTGTAATCGGTATCGCTGGTGGATCCGGTTCTGGTAAAACAACTGTAACCAAAGCTATTTATGAATATTTTAAAGGGCATTCTATTATGCTTCTTGAGCAAGACTATTATTATAAAGATCAAAGCGATGTACCGTTTGAACAGCGTTTGCAAACAAACTACGATCATCCTTTAGCATTTGATAATGATTTGCTGATTGAACACTTGCAAAACTTATTAAATTATGAGAGCATTGACAAACCGGTATATGATTATGCAATTCATACGCGTTCTGAGAAGGTAATTAGAGAAGAACCAAAAGATGTTATTATCTTAGAAGGTATTCTTGTACTAGAAGATCAGCGCTTGCGTAATTTAATGGATATCAAGCTATACGTAGATACAGATGCGGATCTTCGTATCATTCGTCGTATGCTTCGTGATATTAAAGAACGAGAGCGTACGCTTGAGTCAGTTGTTGATCAATACGTATCTGTCGTTCGCCCGATGCATAATCAGTTTGTTGAACCAACAAAACGCTATGCAGATATTATCATTCCTGAAGGCGGTCAAAACCACGTAGCGATTGACTTGATGGTCACTAAAATTCAAACAATTCTTGAACAAAATGCCATTTTATAATAACATAGCATAGATGCAGGAATTTTTTGAAGACAATGCAGACATATTCTGCTAACTAAACACAAACATTATAAAGAATAGAGAAACGAGCAGCTTCTGTTTTGAAGCTGTCATTTCTCTATTAACTGATTTTTCCACAGAGTGGAAAATTTTTTGTACATACAGAAATGGACTGTATACACTAGAGATTTTGAGTTCAAGAAGGAGTGAAGGGATTATGGCACAAGAAAAAGTATTTCCAATGACAGAAGAAGGAAAGCTAAAGCTAGAGCAAGAGCTAGAATATTTAAAAACAGTAAAACGTAAAGAAGTTGTAGAGCGTATCAAAATTGCCCGCAGTTTTGGAGATTTATCGGAGAACTCTGAGTACGATTCTGCAAAAGACGAGCAGGCTTTCGTAGAAGGCCGTATTACAACGCTTGAAAATATGATTCGCAATGCGAAAATTATTGAAGAAGATGTAGAAAATTCTTCTATTGTATCATTAGGTAAATCTGTAACATTTGTAGAGTTGCCAGATGGTGACGAAGAAACGTATACAATTGTAGGTAGTGCAGAAGCAGATCCGTTTGAAGGGAAAATTTCAAATGATTCGCCAATTGCTAAAAGTCTAATGGGCAAACAAATTGGAGATCAAGTAACTGTTCAAACTCCTGGTGGAGATATGTCAGTGAAAATTGTATCTGTTAAGTAAAACATCTGGTTGGAAGCGTTCTACTGAATGCTCGTAAGTAAAAAAGCTGACACGCGTCAGCTTTTTTTATATGATTTTAAAAAACGGAGAGAATAGAAAAGATATGTAAGAAAGGAAAGATGAAGATGAAAGATATCGATTTTACTAAAACAGCGCTTGTTTTAATTGATTTACAAAAAGGGATTGTTCCAATTGGAGGAGACGAAATTGTGGAGAAATCTGTTCAGCTTGTGAATCGTTTCCGCGAACAAAATGGATTTATTAGTTTTGTACGAGTAGATTTTCAAGATGGAAAAGATGCGTTGACGCCAGAAACGGATCAAAAGCCATCTGCTCCTCAAGAAAGACCTGCAGACTGGGCGGAATTCGATCCAAGACTTAATGTTCAAGAGAATGATTACATTGTGACAAAACGTCAGTGGGGAGCCTTTTTTGGGACAGATTTAGACCTTCAGCTTCGCCGAAGAGGAATTGATACAATTGTCCTTTGCGGAATTGCAACAAATATTGGTGTAGAAAGCACAGCTCGTGAAGCATTTCAGTATGGGTATAACCAAATTTTTATCACGGATGCCATGGCGACATTTACAAAAGAAGAGCATGAAGCAACTCTTTCTTACATCTTTCCGAAAATAGGAAAGCTAAGAACAACTCAACAATTTTTAACAGAAAATTAATAATAAAAACTTGCTGAATCAGCAAGTTTTTTTGTGAAATGAAAAAAAGAATGAATATTTCTTAAGATAATGGTTTTAAAAGTAATGGCAACGTCGACACTTGTAAAGAGTGAGGTGTAGTCATGAAAATAATTCACAAGCGAATTTATATTACTCTTATTTTTATTTTATTATTAATTAGTGGACTGGGAGCACGGCTTGTTCAACTTCAGCTTGTCAGCACAGAATCTTTTACTGACAAAAAGATTAACTTAATTGAAGGAAGCGTAAAACAGCGTACGCAGGAAATGGTGGTAGATGACGGGCGAGGGAAATTTGAAGATAAAAATGGACAGTCTTTAACATCTATCACGCACAATCGCTTAGTCTTGTTTCCATTTTTAGAAAAAATGAAGTGGCCTGTTCAGCAAGTAAGTGAAATCGTGGGAATGCAACCAAAGGAACTAACGAATAGACTAGCGAATGCTAAAACACCGGTTGTTATTACAAAAGAGTTATCCCATGCACAAGTCGAAAAAATAAATGCATTAAAGGTGCCTGGCGTATTTGGAATTCCTCTAAAAGATGAGCGTCCAGTTCCTCTTGCTGAACATTTAATCGGACTAGAGGCACAAAGCAAACAAATAATTGAAGAGAAGTATAGTGACAAATTGAAAAATGGAGCAATTAAATCAACTACGCCTGTAGGTATCTCAGGGATGCAGAGGGCTTTTGACGAGTTTTTGCTGCCTGAACAGGAGTCTAAGCTCCTTTATCATGTTGATCGCCTAGGTGGGCCTATGTTTGGCATCGATGTAAAGTACACGGGTACAGCTAACCCTTATTATCCAGTCAGTGTGCGTACGACGCTTGATTTGTCTGCTCAGGAGCTAGTGGAGAATACATTAAATCATTATAAGTTAAAAGACGGAGGAGCCGTCTTAATTGATATAAAAAGCAATAAAGTAATTGCGATGGCCAGCAGGCCTTCGATTAATAAGAAAGATCCATTTAAAAAGCAAAACGGTTCAGACAGCGTAGAAAATCGTTTGCTGACGCCACAAACTCCTGGATCTATATTTAAAACCGTAACAGCAGCTGCAGCGCTTGAACAAAATAAAATTCAGCCTTCTTTGACCTATAACTGCGATAAAAGTATTTATGGCAATAATGTAGAAGAAGATCATCAAAAAGGGCAGCTGACGTTTGAAGAAAGCTTCGCGCAAAGTTGTAATGCAACGTTTGCCCAGCTAGCAAAAGAAATGATAATATCTAATCCGAATATCCTTGAACAATATGCTGATAAGTTAGGACTTATTCAGCCTGTAGGATGGACGGGCGATGTGTTTCACTTTGAACATTTCAAGCAGTTTTTAGGAGAAAAATCGGGAAGAATATGGACAAATGCAAGAGAAAAAAAAGTACCAAATGCTGTAGGGCAAACGGCAATTGGACAGCTTGATGTAAAAGTGACTCCGCTTGCAGTAGCAAATATGATGGCGTCAATTGCACGCGGAGGAGAAAAGAAACAGGTAAAAGCTGTAGATGCGCTAGAGTATAAAAACAATACGTCATTGTATACATTTAAAGAGCATGAGTTAAAAGGAGATACCATTAATAAAGCCACAGCTGCTTCTATGCAGCAGCTTTTAAAAGGTGTCGTACAGAGCGAAAAAGGAACAGGAAGAAGATTTCAAACGCTTCCTTATGAAGTGGCAGGAAAGTCAGGAACTGCTGAAATCAATGTGAAAGACGATATCGTCAATAAATGGTTTGCGGGTTACTTTCCTGCAGATAATCCAAAATATGCAATGGTAGTAGTGGATTTAAATACAAAAAGTGCGATATCTCCCACAAACAGCGTATTTTATGATATTGTTAAAGGGATGTATGACTTAAATACACGTTAAAATAAGAAGAATTTGTAAAAAATATTACAAATATACTTCAAATAAATTTTGATGCTTCATGTATAAGAAAACACATGTTAGAATAAAGCATTATAAAAGTTGGAGGAAATTGTAGCAATGAATAACAATCGTTCTTCAAGACACGAAAACAAAGAAAAAAAAGTAAACCGATTATATAATCTGTTAATTGCTGTCGTAGCAGTTTTAATTGTATTTGTCGGTGGTACGATGATTCTTGGAAACAAGGATAAATCGGATAACCAAGCGGAAACAACTCAAAACAATCCGCAAACAAATGACCAAAAAACGGACAAGACGGCTAAAAAAGACGATGATTCTTCGAAAGAGGATCAAGCGACAGATGATCAAGCAACGGACGATCAAAGTTCCGAAGATGACCAAAGCTCTGAAGATGATCAAGCAACAGATGAAGAATCAAACGACTCAGATTCCCAGGCTGAAGTAGAGAAAAATCCAGAGCCTGGCGTGGCAGAACGCAAGGTAGATCCTTCATGGGATTCAGTAGGTACATCACAAGATGCACCTGCAGCAACATATAAAAAAGGATCAACGGATTGGAACGAAATGCTAAAAGCTGTAGGCGAAGGGTCAGGCATTAGTCCAAGCAATATGACCGTATGGCGTTTAGGGAATAACGGTGGCGTAGGTAAAGCCGTAGCTACGGTTAGTCCTAAAGGCAACTCTTCAACAAAATACCGCGTTCAAATTGAATGGGTAGATGGAGAAGGCTGGAAGCCCGCGGTAGTGGATAAGCTTCAATAAAAAAGCAGCGCGCTAGCGCTGCTTTTTTATTTTGAAATGAACAACTGCAGAGTACAGTTTTTTACCTCGTTCATAGTCCACAGACATTTGATGAGATACGCTGTGCACCTCAAGTAATATCGCTTTATTTTGATCAATTTTTTCAGCAATTTGTTTTTCAAGCACTTTAACATCAGGCGCTTCAAAAAATTCTATTTTATCTTCAATCATTTCAAATTCAAAGTTCATCTTACGACCCCCTTACCTCATTACTATAGTATAGCAAATAGAAAGTTAAAAGCTTAAAATATTTGTAAATGAAGAACAAACGATAGCTAAAAACATACTATATTCATAAGAATTATTAGTTATGAGGAGGCGTTTTTTATGGGGCTAGAGTTTTTAGATATCTTTGAAAAGTGGGCGAATGAGTATGATGCATCGGTAAGCGGGAAAGATGAACAGTATAGAGAAGTGTTTCGCAATTATAATGAAATCTTAGAATATGTAGCAGACCGTTCAATAGGGCATGTGATAGAATTTGGAACAGGGACTGGAAATCTAACAAAAAAACTGTTAGAAAAAGAACTGACTGTAGTAGGAATTGAACCTTCAGTACCAATGAGACAATTGGCACACCAGAAATTAGGGGCAGATGTTTTAGTCACACCAGGAGACTTTTTACAATTTGATACATCATTGTTTCCAGCAGAGAGCTTAGTTAGTACGTATGCTTTTCATCATTTAACAGATAAAGAAAAAGAAGAAGCTGTGATAAACTATGGAAAGTTACTTCAAAGCGGTGGTAAAATAGTGTTTGCTGATACAATGTTTGAAACAGCGGATTCATTTGCTGATACCATTGTTCAGGCAAAACAAAAAGGATATACGCAACTAGCAGAAGATCTAGAGAGGGAATACTATACAACGATTCCCGTCTTAAAGCAAATCTTTGAAAGCAATGGTTTTCACATAACCTTTACACAATTTAATCACTTTGTGTGGGTATTGGAGGCAACGAAACAATAGTAGAAAGAGGTTTTAAAATGAAAGTAGCAATCATTGGAGCAATGGAAGAAGAAGTGACGATTTTACGCGATAAAATTGAGAATCGTCAAGAAACAGTAATCGCAGGATGTGAATACTCAACAGGAACAATCAGCGGTGTGGAGGTTGTATTATTAAAATCAGGTATTGGAAAAGTAAATGCTGCGTTATCTACAGCCATCTTACTAGAGAAGTTCAAACCTGATTACGTTATTAACACAGGATCAGCAGGCGGCTTCCATCCAGAGTTAAACGTAGGGGATGCGGTTATTTCAACAGAAGTTCGTCATCATGATGTAGATGTAACGGTATTCAACTATGAATACGGTCAAGTGCCAAACTTGCCTGCAGCTTTTAAAGCAGATGATAAACTAGTTCATCTTGCTGAAGAAAGCGCTCTTGAAGTAACGGATATGAAAATTGTAAAAGGACTAATTGCTACAGGAGATTCGTTCATGAACGATCCTGTGCGCGTAGAGTTTGTTCGCTCTAAGTTTCCAGACCTGTATGCAGCCGAAATGGAAGCAGCGGCTGTCGCTCAAGTATGCTATCAATTTGGCGTACCGTTTGTTATTCTTCGTGCTCTTTCTGACATCGCCGGCAAAGAATCAAATGTTTCTTTTGAGCAATTTTTAGAAAAAGCGGCTGTTAACTCAACGAAATTAGTATTGAATTTTATTACAAAATTAAAATAAGCTGTTCGTAAAATATAGAGTTTGTTTTCGTCTACACTCTGCATCGTTTGTCATAACATGGGGTGTAGACTATATTTTTATTTAATTCCGACTTTATTTATAGGTTAAGTTATATTATTCGATAGCGAGGTGTTCAAGATTATGAAGGTAACCAAAAACGTTCATGAATTGATTGGAAACACACCTATGATTGAGATTACACAATTTGATTTACCCAGAGAAATCAGGATATTTGCTAAACTGGAATATGTTAATCCAGGAGGAAGTGTAAAAGATCGCTTAGGAAAAGAACTGCTGCAAGAAGCTCTTAGCTCTGGAAGACTGAAGCGAGGCGGAACGGTGGTTGAGCCTACTGCTGGGAATACGGGGATTGGGCTGGCTTTAGCTGCTCTTCAGCACGAAATAAACGTTATACTATGTGTTCCAGAAAAATTCAGTATTGAAAAACAGCAGCTTATGAAGGCTTTGGGGGCAACGGTGGTTCAAACGCCTACTGAAGCTGGTATGAAAGGTGCTATAAACAAGGCTCAAGAGCTGCTGCGTGAAATACCTGATTCTTATTGTCCTCAGCAATTTGCTAATCCGGCCAATCCTATGACTTATTACAAAACCTTAGGACCAGAAATATATGAACAGCTTGATGGAAAAATCGACGTGTTTGTAGCTGGAGCAGGTACGGGTGGAACATTTATGGGGACAGCAAAATTTTTGAAAGAAAAAAATCCTTTTCTAAAAACAGTCATTGTTGAGCCAGAAGGTTCGATTTTAAACGGAGGGAGATCCGGCCCTCACTTAACTGAAGGAATTGGAATGGAGTTCATCCCTGATTATATGGAGCGGTCTTATTTTAATGCTATTCATACTGTTGAAGATGTTTGTGCTTTTCAAAGAGTAAAAGAGCTGGCTTTAAAAGAAGGTTTACTAGTAGGAAGTTCTTCAGGAGCAGCCTTCGAAGCAGCCCTGCTCGAAGCAAAAAATGCAGAAAAAGGCGCTCATATTGTTACCATTTTTCCCGATAGCAGCGAACGGTACTTAAGTAAAAATATTTACGGTGGAGGAAGATAAGATGAAACGTAAAACACAGTTGATTCATGGCGGAATTGTTGGCGATGAACAGACGGGTGCTGTCTCTGTTCCTATTTATCAAGTGAGCACTTACAAACAAGAGGGAGCTGGAAAACATACGGGATACGAGTATTCGAGAACCGGTAACCCTACACGACACGCCTTAGAAGAACTTATTAAAGAAATTGAAGGAGGGTATGCTGGGTTTGCGTTTGGATCTGGTATGGCAGCTACTACTGCTGTATTCATGCTGTTTAACAGCGGAGATCATGTGTTAATTACAGATGACGTATACGGAGGAACGTACAGAGTGATTACAAAAGTACTGAGCCGTATTGGCATTGAAGCTAGTTTTATTGATACAAGTGACATCGAAAATATTAAGAAAGAAATTCGCCCCAACACAAAAGCTATTTATATCGAGACTCCCACAAATCCTCTCCTAAAAATAACTGACTTGCAGCAGGCTTCTTCAGTAGCTAAACAGCATCATTTACTTACCATCGTTGATAACACATTCAGTACCCCGTATTGGCAAAATCCTATCGAAAAAGGAGCGGATATTGTTCTGCACAGTGCAACTAAGTATCTAGGCGGCCACAGTGACGTTGTAGCAGGGCTAGCCGTTGTGAATTCGCCTAAATTGGCAGAAGACCTTCATTTTATTCAAAATGCGACTGGAGGCATTTTAGGACCCCAAGATTCTTGGCTTTTAATGAGAGGGGTTAAAACATTAGGAATACGAATGGAAGAACATGAATTCAACACTGGGAAAATAGTAGAATTTTTACTTGCCCATCCTGCTGTTACAAAAGTATATTATCCAGGATTAAAAACCCATCCAAACCACCTCATTGCTAAAAAGCAGGCAAGAGGTTTTGGGGGAATGGTTTCTTTTGATGTGGGAAGCGAAGAAAAAGCGGAAGAAGTACTGAGCAAAGTGAAGTACTTTACATTAGCAGAAAGTTTAGGAGCCATTGAAAGCCTCATTTCCATTCCTGCCAAAATGACTCACGCTTCTATACCGAGCGACCGACGTAAAGAGCTAGGAATTACAGAGGGATTAATTCGTATTTCTGTAGGTCTTGAAGATGTAGAAGATTTAATTGAAGACTTAGAAGAGGCATTGAAATAAGGGTGGTAAAAATAGGATTTTCGTAGACCTATAGATCTATGATAAAGTAGAGTTATAACATTCTACTGAGAAGGTGATTGTATGAAAGCTCAACACATCAAAGCAAAAATTGAAGATTACAGCCGCTTTATTTACGTCCTTCTAGCCGTAAGTACATTCTTGTACATTGGTGTTATGATTGGCCAAGGTGAAAAAAGTGATATGCAGCTTGGAATAATGGAAGCGATCGTTATTCTTTTTGCCGCCCTTGCCTTTTATTTTAGTTATCAAACTAAAAAACTGAAAAAAGAACTAATGAAAGAAAAAGAATAATAGATATAAAAAGGCGATCATACATCGTCTTTTTTTTTATGAGGGTTAAAGAAATAAAAAAATTCCCTATTTTTCAAAAAAACAGTTTACTTTTTGTGAGTCCGTGGATATAATTACCATTGTAAGGAAAATACTTTATTAAAAGGAGGTCGAGTCATATGTTAAGACGTTTATCAGTTATGGATCATCCAGCTTCAACTATGTCCAAAAATCGTCTATATACGTATACTATTCGGCCGTGTTCCTGTATCAAGTAACTTTCTTACCTTGATCATTAAAACACGTTAATTCACCACAGGTGCGAATAGTATCCCTGTGGTTTTTATTATTTTTCAGCCACAGGATGCTTATGCATTACTGTGGCTTTTTTGTGTATAAGGAGGTGATTGTAATGACACTGAACATTTTCTTTTTAACTATTACCATAAAGTCCCGTCAATACTCAGAGGAAGAAATTAAGCATGAACAGTATGTAAGACAATTAGAAGAAGAAATAAAAGACCGCAAGTATGAGTTTTATCGTCATTTCTAATTTGAACAGTGGAAAGGAGTGGATGAATGATGATTAATCAAAAAGGATATATCGTTGTATGGCTGCTTGTGGAGAAAGATTCCACCTAAATGATTAGTAGGGGGAGTAATGATGTGTTTGCTACGGATTATTATTTGGAAACTATTTTAAAAAAGAGCGGAAAGAAGGATTAATTATCCTTCTTTCCGCTCTTTTTTTTCTCTTTTTCGGCTCTGTAAAATTCGTGAAACATTTTCATCAGCGCTCGCTTTTCAATTCGCGAAACGTAACTTCTTGAAATATTTAATTCCTTTGCAATTTCTCGCTGGGTTTTTTCATCCTGCAGATCCAAACCGAAGCGGCCAACAATTACTTCCTTTTCTCGATCATCGAGGATATCGATGTATTCTTTTATTTTTTCTAATTCCATATTTAGTTGAATCATATCAATTACATCGTCTGATTCTGATTTTAATACATCAATCAAACTGATTTCATTTCCTTCTTTATCCTGGCCAATTGGATCATGCAGCGACACATCTTTTTTTGTTTTTTTGAGCGCTCGCAAGTGCATCAATATTTCATTTTCAATACAGCGTGCGGCGTAAGTAGCTAATTTTGTTCCTTTTCCTTGCGAATAACTTTCGATTGCTTTAATTAAACCGATTGTCCCAATTGAAATTAAATCCTCCGCATCCTCTCCCGTATTTTCAAACTTTTTAACAATATGCGCAACGAGTCGGAGATTGTGTTCAATAAGAAGGTTTCGCGCTTCTTGGTCTCCTTGTTCCATTAAAGATAAATATCTCTTTTCTTCAGCAGCAGACAAGGGTTGAGGAAACGCATTGTTTTTTACGTAGGAAACAAGGAAAACCAATTCTTTAAAGAAATAGCCTAGTGCGGTAAATAATGCAGACATCTCTTCACCTCCATAAGGGGATATCAACCTGTGAGAGACTAACATTACACTATATGTAAAAAGAAGGATGTCTTTGCCTGTACGTTTAAAATTCCTCCCGGGGACAAGAGAGTTTGAAAAAGTCCACAGATTTTTCTTTAGAGATAGTTAACAGCCTATACAGAGAAAAAGTATGTACATACGCTAGTAGTAGTTCATAGTGTAAGGAGGGAGAGTATGTACGGTTACGGAGGCTGCTGTTATCCTAATTATCCAGCATACCCATGTGGAGGAGGCTTCGGCTGGGGACTTGGATTGTTGATTGTTCTGTTTGTCCTGTTATTAATTTTCGGAAGCTTCTATTGGTTTTTTAGCTGCTGGTATTAAAAAAACTCATGCATGCGCATGAGTTTTTTTAGATGACATATCCTACCGAATAGAACCATTCATTTTTAAGAATTCTTAAGGAATTTTCGCTTTGTTTCTTAAAGAAGATGATTTATTCTATAATTAAGAAAAGAAGCAAGATGATAATATTCCTCTGTAAAAGTAAATGGAGCTCTATACTTTTTTTAGCTTGAAAGTACTAATCATCAAGCAAGCGAGTACGATAATTAAAAACATATAAAAGTGTGAAGGCAAATAAGGGACGCCCAAGTAGCTAAGAGTTAATAAACAACCTGCTGCGGTAATAGGGAGCCCTGTAAAATACCCAGTATTTTCTGTGATGTTAAAGCGGGCAAGACGAAGTGCTCCGCAAGCAATGTAACAGATGGTAACAATTGAACCTGCAGCACCAAAGTGAGACAAAATACTTTGATAAAGTAGTAGAGCTGGAGCGATGCCAAATGATATAATATCGCACATGGAGTCCAGTTGTTTTCCAAGTTCAGATTCAATTTGCAGCTTTCTGGCTACCATGCCGTCGAATCGGTCTGCTAACGCTGCTAAAAAAATTAGTAATAAACTTAAGTTCAATTCATTTTTCATGACAAATAAAATAGCAAAGCTTCCTAAACTTAAATTAACAATCGTTAAGGAGTTTGCCGCTTGGGATCTCAGCTTTTTAATTGTATGATCTAGATAGTCTAATAAAAACAATTTCCTCACTCCTTTAAAGGATGGAATGAACTAAAGGTAAAAATAATGGTAATTTCATTGTAGACGCAAACCTTATTCTAGTAAAGAACTATTCAGTATGTGGAGGTAAAATTATTGTTGCAGCACCTGTATCGAACGTTTATTGAGCTTACGAATCACCAAGGATCATCGAAGCTCATTCGAAAATTCACTTTCTCTAAATGGAGTCGGTTTGTTATACCCTCCTATACAAAAGTTTTTAAAGTAAATAAAGAAGAAATGGACAAGCCTCTGCATCACTATCAAAACTTACACGAGCTATTTATTCGCCGTTTGAATCCTTCTGCCCGTCCGGTCGATCAGCAGAAAGACAGCGTTGTCAGTCCTGTAGATGCAAAGATAGAAGCATATGGAGTCATTACGCCTCAAAAAGAAATGATTGTAAAAAACAAACCCTATTCTATACAGGAAATGGTTTCAAATGATCTCATTCTTGAAAAATATATAGAGGGACAGTTTATTATTCTCTATCTTAGTCCGAAAGACTATCATCGCATTCACAGTCCTCTTAAAGCCCAAGTGGGGAATACGTGGACCGTTGGACAAAAGTCTTATCCAGTAAATTCATTAGGAATCAAGTACGGGAAAGAACCGCTGGTGAAAAATTTCCGGAAGCTCACGGAGTTAACGTTTGAAAATGGTCACATGCTGATGGTAAAAGTAGGAGCCATGTTTATCAACAGCATTGAAGCGGTTTCTAAAAAAGAAGTAGTCGAAAAAGGGGAAGAAATGGCTTACTTCACGTTTGGTTCGACCGTCATTTTATTATTTGAGAAGAACTCAATCACTTTTGATTCTAACGTTCACTCAGGTTCTTATATAAAGTATGGAGAACCAATTGCTCATTTGAAAAAATAGAGCCTATATAATAAAAGAGTAGATAGATAAATGAAGATGCAGCTTTCTTTTATTAAGAAGGCTCTTTTATTCGTTAAGAAGGAATTTGTATGTTAATCTTTAATGATCTTCTTTCAATTTCCTCTTCAATTAATTTTATAAAATCAGGGCTTAATTGCAGTTCGGTTGCTTTGCTGTATGATTCAATAAGCAGCTCATCTGATAATTTTCTCATAAGATTGCCGCCACCTCCTACTAAAATAAATATCCTAAAAAGTTATATTTAAATGCTAATAAATTCCTTATTTATAATCTAACATGAATCAAATAAAGGAACAATCGTTCTGTTATCCACAGCTTTCGGTGGATAAAGTGTGGGTATGTTGTTTATAATTACCATTAATTGCTGAACTATAACAGAGGATAATGTGTATAAACTTATCCACATAATTAGGCTTATCATTTTTTGTCGAAAACTTTTAACAGAATTTGTTTACCACTTACCCTATTTGATAAGTAATAAACGTTTTCTGCACTATTTTTTATTTTAAGTTTGCAGAGAGTGAATATATCGTAAGCCCACGAACAAATAGAGGTTTGCTACCTTTTGTCAATAACTTTCTGTATAAAGTTAAAGCATTCACAAGGCATATCCTTTATACTAAGAAAAGACCTGTTTTTGAAGAGAATAAAATTTTAGGTTGGAAAATAACAAGAAGTCGTTATAATGATAGACGGCGTTAATTTTAGTATGTAACTATATATTCGAGGTGCATGATACGTGTTGAAACTTTTTTTACCAAATGAACATGTGAAAAACGTGTTTCAAATTAAGCCAGACGATTTGAAAGAGCGCGGAATAAAAGGAATTATTACCGACTTAGATAACACGTTGGTGGAATGGGATCGCCCTGATGCCACTCCGGAATTAATTGAGTGGTTTCAGTTAATGAAAGATAGTGGAATTAAAATTACGATTGTATCGAATAATGTGGAGAAACGAGTCAAGCTGTTTTCAGATCCAGTTGGACTTCCATTTGTATATAAAGCACGCAAACCGATGCGTAAAGCATTTAGGAGAGCTCTTCGTGATATGGAGCTGCAAAAAGATGAGGTTGTAGTGATTGGCGACCAGCTTTTAACGGATGTATTAGGAGGAAATCGTCTCGGCGTATATACAGTTTTGGTTGTACCAGTTGCGCAAACAGATGGATTTGTAACGAAATTTAACCGTAAAATGGAACGAAGAATTCTAGGTTGGATGAAACGAAAAGGTATGATTAACTGGGAGGATTAAAACGTGAGTGAAGAAAAATTACAGTGCGTAGGATGCGGAGTGGAGATTCAAACAGAACGACCGGATGAACTTGGCTATGCTCCAAAATCAGCACTAGAAAAAGAAGCTATTATTTGCCAGCGATGCTTTCGCTTGAAGCATTATAATGAAGTACAAGATGTTTCCTTAACAGACGATGATTTTTTAAAAATCTTAAATGGAATTGGTCAAACGGACGGTTTGGTTGTAAAAGTTGTAGATATCTTTGACTTTAACGGCAGCTGGTTACCTGGTTTGCATCGATTTGTTGGAAATAACAAGGTTCTTTTAGTGGGAAATAAAGCAGATTTACTGCCAAAGTCTATAAAGAAAAATAAACTCATTCATTGGATGAAGCGAGAAGCGAAAGAGCTTGGGCTAAAATCAGTGGATGTGTTCCTTATGAGCGCGCAAAAAGGACAAGGAATTCGCGAAATTGCCGAAGCTATTGAACATTACCGCGAAGGTAAAGATGTATATGTTGTGGGATGTACAAACGTTGGTAAATCAACATTTATTAATGCCATTATTAAAGAAGTAACGGGAGAAAAAGATATTATTACTACATCTCAATATCCGGGTACAACGCTGGATATGATTGATATCCCGCTTGATAACGGCGCGTCTTTATATGATACGCCTGGCATTATTAATCACCATCAAATGGCTCACTATGTAGATAAACGCGACTTAAAGTTAATTTCTCCTAAAAAAGAAATAAAGCCGAAGGTTTATCAGCTAAATGAAGGGCAAACGTTATACTTTGGAGGACTGGCGCGCTTAGATTATGTACAGGGAGGCCGCAAGTCATTAACATGTTATGTATCGAACGATTTGCATATCCATCGTACGAAGCTTGAAAAAGCAGATGAGTTGTATGAAAAGCAAGCAGGTGAACTGCTTCAGCCGCCGCGCCCAGAGCAAATGGATGAGTTTCCTGAACTGGTTGCACATGAATTTACAATAAAAAATGAAAAAACGGATATTGTTTTTTCAGGGCTTGGCTGGGTGACGGTTAATGAGTCAGGTTCAAAAGTTGTGGCGCATGCACCAAAAGGAGTCGGCGTATTTGTGCGCGATTCTTTAATTTAAACAAAAAGGGGAAAAAATCTTGAGTACATTATATGGGCTAGTTGGTTATCCGCTTGGGCATTCACTATCGCCATTGATGCAAAATGATGCCTTTAAACGTCTGAATATGGATGCTCATTATGAAGCTTTTCCAATTGAACCTGTTCATTTTGAGTCAGCCATTGGAGAGCTAAAAGATAAAAACATTCAAGGATTTAATGTCACGATTCCTTATAAAGTTGATATTATGAAGCATTTGGATGAAGTCGATCCATTAGCAAAGGCAATTGGCGCTGTAAATACAGTTGTTAATCAAGATGGCCGTTATATTGGATACAATACCGACGGAGAGGGGTATGTGACGTCTTTACTCAAAGCAGTAGAAGGAAGCTTATCCCAAAAAAGAATTTTAATTATTGGAGCTGGAGGGGCTGCAAAAGCTATTTTTTATACAATTGCAGCTCAGCATGCTCCCGACGTAATTGCGATATGCAATCGTACCGTCGAAAAAGCAGCTGTATTAGCTAACGAGCTGCCTTTTTCGACGAAAACGGCGGCGATGTCTATTTCTGATGCAGAAAAACAATTAGATACATTTGATATTATTATTAATACCACTTCAGTGGGAATGTATCCTAATGTTGATGAGCTGCCTTTAGCACTTACTTTCTTGCAAAAAGAAGCCGTAGTCAGCGATATTATTTACAACCCTTTAAAAACAAAGCTTTTAAAAGAGGCTGAAGCAAAAGGGGCAGGCACTCATAACGGTGTCGGTATGTTTGTACTGCAAGGTGCACTTGCATTTGAAAAGTGGACGAATGTCCGTCCTGACGAAGAGGCAATGGAACACATTGTTCTTTCAACACTAACTAAGAGATAAGATACAACGGAGGTTTTTATGTTAACAGGTAAACAAAAACGTTTTTTACGTTCAAAAGCACATCATTTAAATCCAATTTTCCAAGTAGGAAAAGGTGGAGTCAACGAGAATATGATTGGTCAAATTGCTGATGCATTAGAAGCAAGAGAATTATTAAAAGTAAGCATTCTGCAAAACTGTGACGAAGATCGTGACACGGTTGCTGCTCGATTAACAAAAGGAACAAAAGCAGAGCTTGTACAAGTGATTGGAAATACAATTGTATTATATAAAGAATCACGCGAAAATAAGCAGTTAATGCTTCCAAAAGTGAAATGAAATAGAGCGGGGAAACCCGCTCTATTTAAAAATGAAGTAAATTAAAGGAGTCGGGGATTGTTGAAGAGTATTGGAATTTTAGGTGGAACATTCAATCCGCCTCATTTGGGGCATTTAATGATGGCAAATGAGGTTTTGCATGCCTTGAAATTAGATGAGATATGGTTCATGCCGTCGTATATTCCACCTCATAAAACAATCAAAGAGCCT
This sequence comes from Priestia sp. FW507-14D1A, assembly GCF_058781295.1. Taxonomy (NCBI): domain Bacteria; kingdom Bacillati; phylum Bacillota; class Bacilli; order Caryophanales; family Bacillaceae; genus Priestia; species Priestia sp. FW507-14D1A. The sequence goes on along the minus strand of NZ_JBYSWQ010000001.1, from coordinate 1,249,756 downwards.
ATTGAGCCATATCATCGTTTACAAATGCTAAAGCTAGCTATTGAAGAACATGATCAATTTATCCTGCAGCCGATTGAATTTGAGCGCAAAGAGCCTTCATATACATATGATACGATGAGAATACTAACGGAGAAATATCCAACGTATCAGTTTCATTTCATCATTGGTGCTGATATGGTAGAATATTTGCCGAAGTGGTATGAAATTGATGAATTAGTCAATTTGGTTACATTTGTAGGTGTAAAACGCCCGGGGTATACCATTACGTCCCCTTACCCGATAAAAGAAGTAGAAGTTCCGCAGTTTGATGTCTCCTCTTCCTTTATTCGCGAACGAGTAGTAAAGAAAGAAACCATTCGTTATTTTATACCTGCTGGTGTTAAACAATATATCGAGGAGAATCAATTATATGAATCGAACTGAGGCATTAGCAATCGTAAAGAAACAGTTAACAGAACGTCGTTATATTCATACTGTCGGGGTAATGGAAACAGCAATTGAATTAGCTAAGCGTTTTGAAGCAGACGAAAAAAAAGCAGAACTGGCTGCTATTTTTCATGACTATGCCAAGTTTCGTCCAAAGGAAGAGATGAAGCAAATTATTATTGATCAAAACATGAACCCTTCTTTATTGGAATACAATACCGAATTATGGCATGCTCCAGTAGGCGCGTTTTTAGTGAGAAATGAAGTAGGGATTACGGATAAGGAAGTATTGGATGCAATTGCTTACCATACATCCGGAAGACCTGGCATGACGTTACTTGAAAAAATTGTGTACGTTGCTGATTACATTGAACCCGGAAGGAGATTTCCAGGTGTTGATGAAGTGCGGGAGTTAGCTAAAACGGACTTAAATGCAGCACTTATTCAATCACTGAAAAACACCATTTCTTTTTTAATGACTAAACATCAGGCCGTTTATCCCGATACGATGATGACATATAATGATTTAATCTTAGGAGGTCAAACACATGACTGAACGTGAATTGCTATCTCTTGTTGTAGAAGCAGCAGACGATAAAAAAGCAATCGATATCGTAGCGTTAAATATGGAAGGAATCTCACTTGTGGCAGATTATTTTGTTATTTGTCACGGTAACTCAGATAAACAAGTGCAGGCAATCGCTCGTGAAATTAAAGAAAAAGCACACGAACAAGGCATTTCTGTGAAGCGTTTAGAAGGATTTGAGCAGGCTAAGTGGGTTCTTGTTGATCTTGGAGATGTTGTGGTTCACATTTTCCATAAAGATGAGCGCGGATATTATAACTTAGAACGCTTATGGGGAGATGCACCATTTGTAAGTTCAGAAGAGCTACAGCTATGAGCAGGTACGGAGAATTTGCCTACGTATATGATCAGCTAATGGCAGACGTTCCGTATGACGATTGGGCTGAATTTTTTAATCAGCAGGTGGCAAAAGCGAAAACAAAGCCTGACAGTATATTAGACCTTGCCTGCGGCACGGGGGAACTCTCCGTTCGATTTGCACAAGAAGGTTTCTCCGTAGTAGGCGTTGATTTGTCTGATGATATGCTTATGGTAGCCCAGGAAAAGGCGGCAGAAGCAGGGGTAACGCTATCTCTTTTTCAGCAAAACATGGCGGAACTTGAGTTATTGAAAGAGTTCGACTGTGTAGTAATCTTTTGTGATTCTTTGAACTATTTGCAAAGTGATAAAGAAGTTCAAGAAACCATTCAACGTGTATATAAGCACTTAAAACCAGGTGGGCTCTTTGTATTTGATGTTCATTCAGTGCACAAGATGAAGGACGTATTTGGAAATCAATCTTTTTCTTACGTTGATGAAGACGTGTCATATATTTGGAACTGCACCTATGACGATACAGACATGCGCGTAGAGCATGATATTACGTTTTTTGCTTATGATGAAGAAATGGATGCATATCATCGCTTTGATGAGGTGCATGCTCAGCGCACTTGGTCGATTGACCGTTATCAATCTTGGCTGGGCGAAGCTGGTTTTATAAATATAGAAGTAAGTGCAGATTTCAAAATGAGTGAGCCTACTTCAAACAGTGAGCGCATCTTTTTCTCTGCGCAAAAAAAAGAAGCCGAGTAGAGGCTTCTTTTTTTGTTTCAAAGCAGGATTTCTACAGAAATTATGGAATAAGACTATCAAACTGATTGTGAACAAGCTCAATGTCTTCGTCAAATTTTTCATGTGTTTTTTGAAATACGTGCACAAACATCTCTCCGAGTTCAGCTTCTAAAACTTTAATACCTTCTCCGGTTACACCGCCTTTTACGCATACTTTATCCTGCAAGGTAGGAAGCGTAAATATTTCTTTTTCCAACAGTTTTCCCATTCCAATAATCATATCACTGGCCATGACGGTAGCTTCTTCTTCAGAAATATTTGTTTCTTGAACTGCTGCATCAATAAAGCGTTGAAGCAAAAAGCTGAAGAATGCAGGACCGCAGCTTACGATATCGGATGATACGCGCGTAATCGTTTGATCAATAGCCACAGGCTTTGACATAGATGAAAATAATTCATGTAAATAATTTTGGTAAAAAGGCGTACATCTTTCTCCAAACGTGAAAAGAGAAACACCTGCTAATGCCCGATTCGTAATGCTAGGGATAATTCTAGCTGCTTGACTCGGAATGAGGCGTTCGATTTGTTCTACGCTAATTGGACTGGTAATGGATACAATGCAATGATCTTTCGTCAGCAGTGGTTCTAATTTTATTAAAAGGGGGTGAATATCCAATGGCTTAACACAAATAAAAATGACTTTGGATGCGTGAACAACTTCTTCAGCTGTATCAGCAACATGAATTTTTTTATGCTGCTGTTGAATCTCTTTGGCTCTTTTTTTTGTGCGATTCATAATAGTAATTTTAGAAGGACGTACGGCTTTTGATTCAATAAACGCATCAATTAATATTTTCCCCATGTTTCCTGTTCCGATAAACCCTATGTTCACTGATTCATTCCCTCCTTCAAAAGCCTTTTCTTCTAAACACTATGAAGACATAATGGAATTTATGACGTTACTTCAAAATTCAAAGGAGTGTACAATTTGACTTTTTCAAAAAAACACTGGCTAATCGGGTGTATTTGCTTAGCAGTTGGCTTGGCTTTTTATATCTATCGCACAGGTGGAGAGAAACCGGAAAGTTCTCTTCAAACCTCAGATATGATAAGGGCAGAATCTTCTGCTGCAAAAAAAGGAGAGTCGTCTGATCAAGTAATTTCGAGCCAAGATTCTCCGTTTGTTATGGTGGATATTAAAGGAGCTGTTCAGAAGCCTGGTGTATACCAGCTTCCGAAAGATGCAAGGGTAAAAGATGCTCTAGCACAAGCCGGAGGCGCTACGAAAGAAGCGGACTTAAGACAGCTCAATTTAGCTAGCAAGCTACAAGATGAAATGGCAGTTTACATTCCAGCTGCTGGAGAAGAAATCCCCCCTTCATCTCCTGTTTCTTCAATCTCTTCCTCAGGAACTTCAAACGATCAGCCCCTTGTTAATATCAATACAGCGAACACTGATGAACTGCAAACGTTAAATGGCATTGGACCTTCAAAAGCGAGTGCCATCATTTCATATCGAGAGGAAAATGGCTTATTTCAAACAGTAGAGGATTTGGGGCAAGTATCAGGTATTGGCGAGAAGTCGCTAGAAAAAATCAAAGCTCAAATTACGGTACAGTAGAGACTTATTGACGAAAAAGGAAAAGAAACGCTACACTATGAAAGAGACAAGTATAATGATAATTATTCAGTTTTAAATAAAAAGGTAGGGAATGAGATGAACCGGATTTCATGGGATCAATATTTTATGGCACAAAGCCATTTGCTAGCTTTAAGAAGCACTTGTGAACGTCTGGCTGTTGGGGCTACAGTGGTGCGTGATAAACGTATTATAGCTGGAGGATACAACGGCTCGATCAGCGGAGGCGTGCATTGTGCTGACGAAGGTTGTTATGTGATTGATGGACACTGTGTAAGAACTGTCCATGCAGAAGTGAATGCACTCTTGCAGTGTGCTAAGTTTGGTGTGAAAACAGAAGATGCGGAAGTATACGTCACGCATTTTCCGTGTTTAAACTGCTGTAAAGCCCTTATTCAAGCGGGAATTAAAACAGTATATTACGCTAATGATTACAAAAATCACCCGTATGCTGTTGAGTTATTTCAACAGGCGGGAGTGAAAACAGCAAAAGTTGAACTTGATGAAGCAGTCATTGACTTAAAAAGTAAAGAGAAGCTTCAATTTGTGACGGATGTTCTCGCTCGTTTAGAAAAAAGCGGAGCGGACGAAGCAGAAGTGATGAATTTACAGCGTGAAGCTCTCGCTTTATTTACGGCAAATTAAAGGTGAAAGAGGTTTTTTACTATGTAACAGTAAGAAGCCTCTTTCTTTTAAGAAGAAAGGAGCTAAAAGTGAAAGGATATTATATTTACTGTGCTTTTAGCATGATGATAGCTTTATATGTATATGATAATTATTCTGCTGTAAGCCTGTTTTTGCTAATCGTGCTTTTCATTTTTCAATGGCTACAATGTCCGAGGAAAGTGGTTATTGCTTCTGCACTGTTGAGTGTCTTGTGCGTCTACCTATTAGCTGAGACAAATAAGCATAACAAAACGGTTCTTTTAGCTGAATCTTCTTCTTTTACAGGCGAAATTTCATCTGTGCCGCATAGTGACGGCGACAAGCTTACTTTTAAGTTTACGGTTCAAAATGAAGAGGTCATGGCTTTTTATAAACTAAAAACGTTGGAAGAGAAACAGCAGCTCGAAAAGCTAACGATTCATCAAGTTTGTCAACTAGCGGGGCAATTAACTTCTCCTTCACCCGCCCGCAACCTTCATGCATTTGATTATCAGCAATATTTGTACCATCAGTCTATTCATTGGCAGCTTAACGTTAAGAGACTTGATTTGGTAAAATGCCAGCTCCCCACTCTAACTCCACTTACGTACCTTACCTTTATTCGTCAAAAAGGAATTAATTATATTCAACAAAATATGTCGGATCCAGGCGCTGGGTTTATGCAGGCACTAATTTACGGCGAGCGCACCGGCATCGAAGAAGAGAGTATCAAGCGCTATCAGCAATTTGGTTTAATACACTTGCTTGCCATATCAGGTCTTCATGTTGGACTGCTGACAGCAATGTGTTTTTATTTGCTCATTCGGATTGGAATAACGCGCGAGCGAGCCATTACGCTTTTACTTTTGCTTCTTCCTGTATACATGGTTTTGGCTGGTGGCAGCGCTTCAGTTGTCCGAGCTGTTTTTATGAGTATGCTGATGCTTATATCGATAAAAATACAAAGAAAAATTCTTTTAGTTGATAGCATCAGCCTTGCTTTTATGGCCATGCTGCTTTTTAAGCCGTACTATTTATTTGATGTAGGATTTCAGCTTTCTTTTGCCGTTAGTTTTGCATTGATTTTATCGAGTCAGACGATTTTACCCCGTTTTCATTCTTCTTTCAGCCAGCTCATGGCTGTTTCAGCGATTGCACAAATCAGTTCACTTCCTTTACTGCTGTACTATTTTTATGGAGTATCTCTCCTCAGTTTGCCATTAAATATGGTGTTTGTACCTCTGTTTTCTCTTGTTATATTACCTCTTTGTTTGCTCATTCTTTTTGTTCATATCCCCTTGCCGGGAGTGAGTGAACTGCTGGAGCAAATTCTTCATGTTCTTTTACTTGTTTGTGAAAAATTGCTTGGCTTTTTTGAGTGGATTCCCGCTGATTTTGTAACAGGAAAGCCCCACATTGTGCTGTTTTTGGGCATGTACGTATGCATTTATGCTTTATTTGTGGCGGTCGAAGAAGGGCAATTTTTCGTTCGCTATATGTTTCTTCTCCTGGCATTGTTAGCCGCCCAATGTATGTATCCTTATTTGAATCCAAAAGGAACGGTCACAATGGTCGATGTAGGACAAGGAGACTGCTTTATCATTGAGCTTCCTTATCGAAAAGGTGTGTATATGATCGATACCGGAGGAACGGTTTCATTTCCAAAAGAACCATGGCAAAAACGCCGTTCTTCTTTTGACGTGGGAGAAGACGTACTTGTTCCGTTTTTGCATTCAAAAGGAATAACAAGGGTCGATAAAATGATTATCACACATGGTGATTATGATCACGCAGGGGCGGCACAGCATTTATTTTCACAAGTGGCTGTAGGAGAGCTGGTGCTTGGAGAAAAAGCTGAATTAAATGAGGTAGAGACTGGTTTGGTAATCGCTGCTCAAAAACAAAGCGTACCTGTTCACATTGTTCAGCAAGGAGATGGCTGGCAAGATGGAGGTGTGTTATTTCAGATTATTTCTCCAACAAGTTTCGAAGAAACGAGCAATAACGGCTCGATTGTAATAGACGCTAAGTTAGGAAATTTAAGATGGCTATTCACCGGAGATTTAGAAAAGGAAGGAGAACAAAGAATATTGAAAGACTTTCCAAATCTTAAAGTAGATGTATTAAAAGTTGGGCACCATGGCAGTAAAACCTCAACTTCAGAAGAGTTTGTTCAACATTTAAATCCTAAAGTAGCGCTTGTTTCAGCGGGACAAAAAAATCGTTATGGTCATCCTCATCAAGAAATATTAGAGCTTCTGAAAAGCTGCGGGGTGTATATTTATCGAACGGATGAAGATGGTGGAGTAATGTATGAATTTACAAAAAAGTCAGGAACGTTTTCAAAGCAACTTCCATAGTCTATAGTAAGAAAAACGAACTAAAAAAGACTGCTAAGAAGCAGCCTTGAAGCAATTTTACGAACCCAAGTAGTGAATCACAGTTGCAATAACAAATAAGGCAGTGAAAAAGCCAAATGAAACACCAAATCCTACGGCAGAATCGACAGCGTCGTTGCGTTTACTTTGGACACTTTCTTCAAATTGGTTCATTAACACCCCTCCTGTTTACAGTATAGTCTAACTTTTTTAAAAAATCTAGACAATTTAAAAGCGTTTTCACAAACTGACAACAGTTAACAACTATACTTTACGAGCATGAGGAGAAAATAGAGATAAGGGTTTAATCATTAACAAATAAGTAACCTAGGGCTTATATTGTTAATGTTTATCATAAACTGAGGAATTGTCGTTTTAAGGCAATTCCTTTTGTATTGTTGCCAAAAACTCATAACACCTTTACGATAGAAATTGTATTTTGTTTATCAGTAACTATACATAATCAATATAGATGAATAAAAAAGAGGAGCGTATATACGTTGGCAGTTGATAGCTTAAAAAGTATTACCAAAAATAATATAGCCCCCGTTTACTTAATACACGGGGTCAATGCATTTATGAGTAAAAAGATTAGAGATAAAATCGTCGACTATACGTTGAATGAAGAAGATAAAGAATTTAACTTGTCACTATACGATTTAGAAGAAACATCGATTGATCAAGTTCTAGAAGATGCTGAAACGCTTCCTTTTTTAGGAGACAAGCGTGTAGTCGTTGCGAAAAATGCAGCATTTTTAACGGCTGAAAAATCGAAAGATAAAGTAGAGCATGATCTAGCAAAACTTCAGCAATATGTGGAGCAGCCCCCGTCTTTTTCAACGTTAATTCTGCTAGCTCCTTATGAAAAGCTGGATGAAAGAAAAAAAATAACAAAATTATTAAAAAAACAAGCAGCTTACATCGAAGCGAACGAATTTGGTGAAAAAGAAATGAAGCAGTGGATTCGTAATTTACTTTCAAAAGATGGAGTGAATATGGATGAAGATGCTGTGACTCTCCTTATTCAGCTTGTGGGTCTTAATGTAACGCTTGTGACAAATGAAATTGAAAAAATGGTGTTATACGTTGGACAAGGCGGAGTTATTACAAAAGAAGTTGTGCTTAAGCTTGTGGCAAAAACGCTTGAACAAAATGTATTTACGCTTATTGACGCTGTTATTCAGCGAAAGGTTTCTACTGCTTTAAATATGTATCAGGATTTACTGCGTAATAACGAAGAGCCTATTAAAATTTTATCTTTGTTAGCGACGCAGTTTCGCTTGATTTATCATACGAAGCAGCTGTCTAGTCAAGGGTACGGTCAGCAGCAAATTGCTCAAACGATTAAGGTACATCCGTTTCGTGTGAAAATTGCTTTGCAGCAGAGCAGAAGTTTTGAGGAACAGCAGCTTAAAGAAATTTTAAAGGATTTAGCAGAGGCAGATTATGAAATGAAGACGGGGAAAATGGATAAAGCGCTTATTTTACAGCTGTTTTTATTAAAAAGAGCGCAATAAAAAAACGATCCTAATGGGATCGTTTTTGTCTCAATTATGCAGATAAACCGTTAAGTTTTACTGCTAAGCGAGATTTTTGACGAGCTGCAGCATTTTTGTGGATAATACCAGATTGTGCAGCTTTGTCTAATTTTTTAGAAGCAACAGCAAATGCTGCTTTTGCGTTATCTACATCGTTGTTTTCAACTAAAGCTTCAAAGTTTTTGATTGCAGTACGCATAGCTGATTTAGCTTGAATGTTATGAGCACGGCGAGCTTCAGTAGTTTTTACACGTTTGATAGCTGATTTAATGTTTGGCATCCGTTTCACCTCCCGAAATGATAACAATCGAGATTATATAGAACTCGACATTCTTCACAATAAGAACAAAAGATATTTTATCAAACACAAGGACAGAATGCAATAGCCTTGACAAGGAATTTTATATGACAGACCTCTCTTCAAAAGCTTGTAGCTGATATTGCGCCTTTCTTTCCACTTTTCATTTCTTAAATGCATGAATCTGCCAGTCCTCGGTGACAATAATTCCAACAAAGATTGTCTAGGAGGTTAAGAAGTGGAAAAAGAACTTGATTTAAGTCAATATAGCGTGCGCACGGATTTAGCTGTCGAAGCAAAAGACATAGCGTTAGAAAACCAGCCTAAACCGAATAACCAGTCAGAAATCAAAGGCGTAATTGTAAAAGAAAAAGAAGAACAAGGTGTCAAAATTTCAATGGTAGAAATTACGGAAGAAGGCGCAGAAGCAATCGGTAAGAAAAAAGGCCGATATGTAACCCTTGAATCGGTAGGTATTCGCGAGCAGGATACTGAAAAGCAAGAGGCCATGGAAGAAGTATTTGCTAAAGAGCTGAATTTTTTTATTAAAAGCCTCAACATTCCAGATGATGCTAGCTGTCTTGTAGTGGGTCTTGGAAACTTAAGTGTTACACCAGATGCGCTTGGACCAAAGGCAGTAGATAATTTGTTGATTACAAGACATTTGTTTGAGCTACAGCCTGAAAGCGTGCAAGATGGCTTTAGACCCGTTAGCGCCATTGTTCCGGGAGTAATGGGAATGACGGGTATTGAGACAAGTGATATTATCTTTGGCGTTGTAAAGAAAGTGAATCCAGATTTTATCATTGCAATCGATGCGCTGGCCGCTCGTTCGATTGAACGGGTAAATGCTACCATTCAAATTTCAGATTCAGGTATTCACCCGGGGTCTGGGGTTGGAAACAAGCGCAAAGAAATCAGTTATGAAACACTTGGCATTCCAGTTATTGCAATAGGTATTCCAACGGTAGTGGATGCTGTTTCCATTACAAGCGATACAATTGACTTTATCTTAAAACATTTCGGCCGAGAAATGAAAGAGCAGGGAAAGCCGTCTAAGTCGCTGCTTCCGTCCGGTATGACGTTTGGAGAAAAAAAGAAGCTCACGGAGGATGACTTACCCAATGAAGAGCAGCGTCAAACGTATCTCGGGATGATTGGCACCCTTCCTGATGAAGAAAAAAGACGTCTTATTCATGAAGTGCTTGCACCTTTAGGTCATAATTTGATGGTTACGCCAAAAGAAGTGGATATGTTTATTGAAGATATGGCTAATGTAGTTGCAGGAGGACTTAACGCTGCTTTGCATCATGAAGTGGATCAAGAGAACTTTGGAGCATATACTCATTAATACGCTTTTAGATGAATGAGTTCTTCACAATATAGTCATAATGGTTAGTACTACAGAAGATAAAGAAGTAAGGGGCCTAATAATATGATTAAATTCACTTTAAAATCAGTAGTGCTAACCATTTTTTTACTGTGCGTCGTATTTTTAGGGATGCAGACGGCTCAGCAAGGATTGATTAAAATGAAGGGATATAATGATCCTTCGATTGAACATGTTATTAATGTGTCTAAAACGTCAGATGGTCAGGTGGAAGCTGCAGTTTTAGGTTCAAAAAAAGTCGTGAATATTGATGAAAAACAGCAGTTTCTAGAAAAACGAAAGGCTTTTAACTTTTTCTCCTCGCTAGGTCAAAGTCTAGCGGAAGGCGTGAAAAGTACAATAGGAAAAGCTTTTAAGGCTATCCATCATCTTCTTAATTAAAAGCAGAATTTCTTTCTGCTTTTTTGTATGGAAAAATCCCCAATGGAATGCTTATTGAATGTTGACGAATGTGTTGTTATAATTTAGTTTAGTGTATTTTGCCGATTTTCAGTAGGAGTGAAAAAAATATGGATAGAGAAGCAAGATTGAAACGACAATCGAAAATTAGAAACTTTTCGATTATTGCTCATATAGACCACGGTAAGTCAACATTAGCAGACCGTATTTTAGAAAAAACAAATGCGTTAACACAGCGAGAAATGAAAGCTCAGCTTTTAGATTCGATGGATTTAGAACGTGAACGTGGAATTACCATAAAATTAAATGCTGTGCAGCTTCAATACAAAGCAAAAGATGGAGAAGAGTATACTTTTCATCTAATTGATACACCGGGACACGTCGATTTTACATATGAAGTGTCGCGAAGTTTAGCCGCGTGTGAAGGTGCTATTCTAGTAGTAGATGCAGCTCAAGGTATTGAAGCTCAAACATTAGCAAACGTGTATTTAGCACTTGATAACAACCTTGAAATTTTACCTGTCATTAATAAGATTGACCTGCCGAGTGCAGAGCCAGAGCGAGTGCGCCAAGAAGTTGAAGACGTAATTGGATTAGATGCGTCGGAAGCTGTATTAGCTTCAGCTAAAGCAGGAATTGGTATCGAAGAAATTTTAGAACAAATTGTTGAAAAAGTTCCTGCTCCTGAAGGGGATCCAGATGCACCGCTTCAAGCGCTGATCTTTGATTCATTTTATGATGCATACCGAGGTGTAGTTGCATCTATTCGTATTGTACAGGGACGAGTAAAAGTAGGCGACAAAATTAAAATGATGGCAACAGGAAAAGAGTTTGAGGTAACGGAGCTAGGTGTGTTAACGCCAAAAGCCGTTGCTAAAGATGAACTTTCTGTTGGCGACGTAGGTTTTTTAACAGCAGCTATTAAAAACGTTGGAGATACGCGAGTAGGGGACACGATTACTCTTGCTAAAAATGGAGCAAGTGAACCTCTTCCTGGTTATCGTCGTCTGAATCCAATGGTATACTGCGGACTGTATCCAATTGATACAGCGAAGTATAACGATCTTCGTGAAGCACTAGAAAAGTTAGAGCTAAATGACTCTGCACTTCAGTTTGAACCAGAGACGTCTCAGGCCTTAGGGTTTGGTTTCCGATGTGGATTCTTAGGGTTGCTTCACATGGAAATTATCCAAGAGCGTATTGAGCGCGAATTTAAAATTGATTTAATTACAACAGCTCCAAGCGTTATTTATGACGTGTATTTAACAGACGAGACTCACCTGTCTGTAGATAATCCGTCTAATATGCCGGACCCACAAAAGATTGAACGCGTGGAAGAACCGTATGTAAAGGCAACGATGATGGTACCAAACGATTATGTTGGTGCTGTGATGGAGCTTTGTCAGAAGAAGCGGGGCAACTTTATTGATATGCAGTACTTGGATGCTAATCGCGTGAGTATTGTATACGAAATTCCGCTAGCTGAAATTGTATATGATTTCTTTGATCAATTAAAATCAAATACAAAAGGCTACGCGTCGTTTGATTACGAGCTTATCGGATATCAGCCTTCGAAACTTGTGAAGATGGATATTCTCTTAAACGGCGAAACGGTCGATGCACTGTCCTTTATCGTGCACAGAGATTCGGCTTACGATCGTGGTAAAGTCATTGTAGAAAAGCTTAAAGAGCTTATTCCACGTCAACAGTTCGAAGTGCCGATTCAAGCGGCAATCGGTCAAAAAATTGTGGCGCGTTCAACAATTAAAGCCATTCGTAAAAACGTTTTAGCAAAATGTTACGGAGGAGATATCTCTCGTAAACGTAAACTTCTTGAAAAACAAAAAGAAGGTAAAAAACGTATGAAGCAGGTCGGTTCTGTTGAAGTACCGCAGGAAGCATTTATGGCTGTGCTTCGCATGGACGAAGATTAATAGCTGAAATTCTATTATTTAACATGTCAAATTAGTTTTGAAAATCAAGCTAATCTGATACGATAGTAAAGAGTTTTGAGCGCTGTAAATAAGTGTGAACGAACATAGATAAAAATACCGCAGAGAGACTCTGCGGTATTTTTATCATTTATAAATGTGATTGAGGTGAAAGTCCATGGTGAAGGCAGCATATCTGCATATCCCGTTTTGTCATCATATTTGTCACTATTGTGACTTTAATAAAGTGTTTTTTAAAAATCAGCCCGTTATGCCGTATTTGGAAAGCATGCGAGAAGAAATGAAACAAACAGTCGAACGTTATCCAACGACCAATTTAAACACGATATTCGTTGGGGGTGGAACGCCCACAGCGTTAGATGAACAGCAGCTAGAGTATTTTTTAGAATCCATTCGTATGTATCTTCCTTATGACGAAAAAGGTGAGTTTACATTTGAAGCGAATCCGAATGAATTGACGAAAGAAAAACTTCAGCTTCTTCATGATTATGGCGTGAATCGTTTAAGCATTGGTGTACAAACGTTTAATGAAAGATTATTGGAGAAAATTGGACGTGTGCATTCAAATAGACAGGTATTTGATTGTGTTGAGCAAGCGAGAAAGATTGGAATGTCGAATATAAGCTTAGACTTAATTTATAGCCTGCCGGAACAAACGGTAGCTGATTTCTCTTCTACGCTTCAAACCGCTTTTTCATTAGAGGTAGAGCACATGTCTGCCTATTCGTTGATTATTGAGCCTAAAACGGTATTTTATAATTTAATGAACAAAGGGAAACTGCCTCTGCCTGCTCAAGAAGAAGAAGCAGCTATGTATGAGCTGCTTATGAAAGAAATGGACAAACAAGGTTTTCATCAATATGAAATCAGTAATTTCGCAAAGCCAGGCTACGAGAGTATTCATAATCTAACCTATTGGAACAACGACGATTATTACGGAATTGGCGCAGGCGCACATAGCTATATAAACGGAATAAGACGAGCAAATATTGGACCATTAAAAAAGTACATTGATTCGGTCGAGCAAAAAGGAAATGCATATCTCAATGAAGTGAGCGTGACCGAGGCTGAAAAAATGGAAGAAGAAATGTTTTTGGGCCTTCGTAAAACGAAAGGAGTCTCAAAAGAGGAGTTTAAGAAAAAATTCAATCGAGAATTAAAAGATGTATTTGGAGAACCTATTCAAGAATACAAAGAGAAAGGACTTTTGGGTGAAGACAATAGCTCAGTCTTTTTAACACACAACGGTCGATTTTTGGGGAATGAAGTTTTTCAAGCCTTTATTGGGATAATCTAATATCAAATCGTTGACATCGCTATAGTGATTTGGTAATTTATTATTAGATTTAGCACTCAGAGTTTTAGAGTGCTAACAGAGGTGATGAAGCGTGCTTACTGATCGACAGTTATTAATTTTACAAGTCATTATTGATGATTTCATTCGATCTGCGCAGCCGGTAGGCTCTCGAACATTATCTAAGAAAGAAGAGTTTAATTTTAGTTCGGCTACGATTCGCAATGAGATGTCAGACCTAGAAGAACTTGGATTTATTGAAAAAACTCATACTTCTTCAGGGCGCGTTCCGTCTGAGAAAGGTTATCGTTATTATGTTGATCATCTAGTGTCCCCGCAGCACTTGAAAGCAAGCGACGTTTCCACGGTACGTTCGGTATTCGCTGAACGCATTGTAGAACTGGAGCAGCTCGTTCAAAAGTCAGCGCAAATTTTATCTGATTTAACGAGTTTAACGTCTATTGTGCTAGGACCAAAAGCGGTCAGCCATAAGTTAAAACAGCTGCAGATTTTACCTTTAACGGCTCAGTCAGCTGTTGCCATTATTGTGACCGATACAGGACACGTTGAAAGTCGGACGATTACGCTGCCGAGCAGTATTCAACCTTCCGATATTGAAAAAATGGTTAACATTTTAAACGAAAAGCTCATCGGCGTTCGCATTACTGATTTACATGATAAAATGTACAAAGAAGTAGCGACACTCTTAAAAAGCCATATTCAAGGGTATGAGCAGACGATGGATATACTCAATGATGCATTAAAGCTCAACATGAATGGCAAATTAGTAGTTGGCGGCAAAACGAATATGTTTGCTCAGCCGGAATTTCATGATCTTAATAAAATTCGCGGGCTGTTTAACATTATTGAACATGAACAGCAGTTTTATAAGCTGTTAAGCCCAAATGAGGCTGGCATACATGTGAAAATTGGTCATGAAAATAAATTGAATGAAATGGTAGGGTGCAGCTTAATTACAGCTAGTTATTCCTTTGGTCACGAACAGCTTGGCACAATTGCTATACTGGGACCGACCCGCATGGAATATGCGCGTGTGATTAGTTTGCTTACACTGCTGTCATCAGATATGTCTCAAGTATTAACAAACTTGTATAAAGAATAAAGGAATCGGGTGGAATATATTACTTCCATCCTTTCCCTGTGATAAAATAAAAAACGTTGTTTAAAATGTGAAAATGTGTGTAAACATTTAAGGGAGGTGAATGAATTGTCAAACGAAAAGCAAGTAGAAGAACAAAACGAAGAAGTGGTTGAAGAAGTTCAAACAAACTCTGCTGAAGCAACTGAAGCTGAAGCGTCTGAGGAAGTAAACCCTCTTCAACAAGAAAATGATCAATTAAAGCAACAGCTTGAAGAAGAAGAGAATCGCTACTTACGTCTACAAGCTGATTTCGATAATTTCCGTCGTCGTTCACGTCTCGATGCAGAAGCTGCTCAAAAATACCGTGCTCAATCATTAGTTTCGGATATTTTACCAGCACTTGATAACTTTGAACGTGCATTACAAGTTAACACAGCGGACGAACAAACTAAATCCGTGCTGCAAGGTGTAGAAATGGTATACCGCCAATTAGTAGAGGCACTTCAAAAAGAAGGTGTTGAAGCAATTGAATCAGTCGGGAAAACATTCGATCCATACGAGCATCAAGCAGTGATGCAAGTAGAAGACGATGAATACGAACCGAACACGGTAGTAGAAGAGCTTCAAAAAGGTTACAAATTAAAAGATAAAATCATCCGCCCTGCGATGGTTAAAGTGAATCAATAACACTACATATTATGAAGGAGGTCATTGTCAATGAGTAAGATCATTGGTATCGATTTAGGTACAACTAACTCTTGTGTCGCTGTATTAGAAGGCGGCGAACCAAAAGTAATTCCAAATCCAGAAGGAAACCGTACAACGCCATCAGTTGTGGCATTCAAAAACGGTGAGCGTCAAGTTGGGGAAGTAGCGAAACGTCAAGCTATTACAAACCCTAACACAATTATTTCAGTTAAACGTCATATGGGTACAGACCATAAGGTGGAAGCTGAAGGCAAGCAATACACGCCTCAAGAAATGTCAGCTATCATTCTTCAACATTTAAAAGGTTATGCTGAAGAGTATTTAGGTGAGCCTGTAACAAAAGCTGTTATCACAGTTCCGGCTTACTTTAATGATGCTGAGCGTCAAGCAACAAAAGATGCTGGTAAAATTGCTGGTTTAGAAGTAGAGCGTATTATTAACGAGCCTACTGCAGCAGCACTTGCGTACGGATTAGAAAAAACAGATGAAGATCAAACAGTTTTAGTTTATGACCTTGGTGGCGGTACGTTTGACGTATCTATTCTAGAACTTGGCGACGGCGTATTTGAAGTTCGCGCAACTGCAGGTGACAACCGCCTTGGTGGTGACGACTTTGACCAAGTAATCATCGACTATTTAGTCGCTGAATTCAAAAAAGAAAACGGCGTTGATTTAAGCAAAGATAAAATGGCGCTTCAACGTTTAAAAGATGCGGCTGAAAAAGCGAAAAAAGATTTATCAGGCGTAACATCTACACAAATTTCTTTACCATTTATCACTGCTGGAGAAGCTGGCCCTCTTCACTTAGAGGTATCTTTATCACGTGCTAAATTTGACGAGTTATCAGCAGGCCTTGTAGAACGTACAATGGCTCCTGTGCGTCAAGCTTTAAAAGATGCAGGCCTTTCTGCAAGCGAACTTGATAAAGTAATCTTAGTTGGTGGTTCAACTCGTATCCCAGCGGTACAAGATGCGATCAAAAAAGAAACTGGTCAAGATCCTCACAAAGGTGTAAACCCTGATGAAGTAGTTGCACTTGGTGCAGCAATTCAAGGTGGCGTATTAACGGGTGATGTAAAAGACGTTGTATTACTAGACGTAACGCCTTTATCACTAGGTATCGAAACAATGGGTGGCGTATTTACAAAGCTAATTGAGCGTAATACGACGATTCCAACAAGTAAATCACAAGTATTCTCAACGGCTGCAGATAGCCAAACGGCTGTAGATATTCATGTTCTTCAAGGTGAGCGTCCAATGTCTGCAGACAACAAAACGCTAGGTCGTTTCCAGTTAACTGATATTCCACCTGCACCACGCGGAGTACCTCAAATCGAAGTGTCATTCGATATTGACAAAAACGGTATCGTAAACGTTCGTGCAAAAGATTTAGGCACAAACAAAGAGCAAGCTATTACAATTAAATCTTCAACAGGTTTATCAGATGACGAAATCGACCGCATGGTAAAAGAAGCGGAAGAAAACGCAGATGCTGATAAGCAACGTAAAGAAGAAGTGGAACTACGCAATGAAGCAGATCAATTAGTGTTTACAACTGAAAAAACACTAAAAGATCTTGAAGGAAAAGTAGAAGAAGCTGAAGTAACAAAAGCTAACGAAGCAAAAGATGCTTTAAAAGCAGCGATTGAAAAGAATGACCTTGAAGAAATCAAAGCGAAAAAAGATGAACTTCAAGAAATCGTTCAAGCGTTAACTGTAAAATTGTATGAGCAAGCTCAACAAGCTCAGCAAGCAGGTGAACAAGGCGCTCAAAATGATGATGTTGTAGATGCAGAGTTTGAAGAAGTAAACGACGACAAAAAATAATGCATCTTGACGACTAACGTGAATGACGCCATGGTGCGATTCACATCTTTTTAAAAAGTCAAAGTCAAGCTTATTTCTTGGCTTTGACTTTTTTAACGTGGAAAAGCGAAAGGGAAAGTTTTTCACGTGGCTCTCTGCGTGTACGGGAGCAATAGAAAGTAACTTTTATGTTGCTATGGAATTATTAATAATGATACAATTACGTTTATGTGAAACGATTCGGGAGTGAGTATTGATGAGTAAGCGAGATTACTATGAAGTACTCGGTATCAGTAAGAGCGCTACAAAAGATGAAATAAAAAAAGCATACCGCAAGCTTTCCAAACAATATCATCCAGATATTAACAAAGCGGAAGATGCTGCTGACAAATTTAAAGAAGTAAAAGAAGCATATGAAGTATTGAGTGATGACCAAAAAAAAGCACAATACGATCAATTTGGTCATACTGATCCAAATCAAGGCTTTGGCGGCTTTGGTGGAGGCGGCTCAGACTTTGGTGGCTTCGGCTTTGAAGATATTTTCAGCTCGATCTTTGGTGGTGGTGGTCGCAGACGTGACCCTAATGCTCCGAGACAAGGTGCCGATTTACAATACACGATGACACTTTCTTTTGAAGAAGCTGTTTTCGGAAAAGAAACAACAATTGAAATTCCACGTGAAGAAACGTGTGAAACATGTCACGGTTCAGGTGCAAAACCTGGAACAAAAGTCGATACATGTTCGCACTGTAATGGTTCAGGTCAGTTAAACGTTGAACAAAACACGCCGTTTGGCCGCGTGGTAAATCGACGTGCGTGTCATCATTGTAATGGTACGGGAAAAATCATTAAAGACAAATGTGCAACGTGCCACGGTGACGGTAAAGTAACAAAACGACGTAAGATTAATGTTAAAATTCCAGCTGGTGTAGATGATGGTCAACAGCTGCGCGTAAGTGCTCAAGGAGAACCAGGGGTAAATGGTGGTCCTCCGGGAGATTTATACGTAGTGTTCCACGTGCGCACTCATGAATTCTTTGAACGTGATGGAGACGATATCTACTGCGAAATGCCTTTAACGTTTGCTCAGGCAGCGCTAGGTGATGAAGTAGAAGTACCAACTCTACACGGCAAGGTGAAGCTGAAGATTCCTGCTGGTACACAAACGGGAACGAAATTCCGTTTAAAAGGAAAAGGTGTGGCAAACGTACGAGGATATGGTCAAGGAGATCAGCATATTCACGTTCGAGTTGTAACTCCAACAAAAATATCAGAAAAACAAAAACAATTATTGCGTGAGTTCGCTGAACTGAGCGGTCAAGAAGCCGTTGATGAGCAGCATGATTCCTTTTTTGCAAAAGTAAAACGAGCAATTAAAGGAGAATAATTGTCTTTCATAGTAAACAGAGACAGGTTGGTAAAGGTACTTTGCCAACCTGTCATCTGTCATGTTCATATTTAAAATCCTATATTACTGAAGGCAGAAAGGATGAAGTTGGTAGCAATGAAATGGTCTGAAATTTGTATTCATACAGCGCAAGAAGCAATTGAACCCATCTCTCATATTTTACATGAATCAGGAGCTAGCGGGGTAGTCATTGAAGATCCTGCTGATTTAGTGAAGGACAGAGATACAACTTTTGGTGAAATCTACGATTTAAACGTAGAAGACTACCCAGAAGAAGGTGTAGTGATTAAAGCATATCTTCCAGTTAACAGCTTTTTAGCAGAAACTGTGGATGGTATCAAAAAAGAAATTAATGGACTGCTTGTTTACGACTTTGATTTAGGAGCTAACAAAGTTACGATCAGTGAAGTGAACGAGGAAGAGTGGGCCACTGCTTGGAAAAAATATTACCATCCGGTGAAAATTTCAGAGCGTTTTACGATTGTACCAACTTGGGAAAACTATGAAAAAGTAAGCACAGATGAATTGATTATCGAGCTTGATCCCGGAATGGCTTTTGGGACAGGTACGCATCCAACAACGGTTATGTCTCTTCAAGCATTGGAAAGAACAGTGAAAGCAGGAAATACTGTTATTGACGTGGGTACAGGTTCAGGAGTGCTAAGCATTGGCGCGGCTCTGTTAGGAGCAAGTAATGTACAAGCTCTAGACCTTGATGAAGTAGCCGTACGTTCTGCTCGCGAAAATATTGAATTGAATCAAGTTGGGAACGTCGTAACAGTAGGTCAAAACAACTTATTGCAAGGTATAGAAGGACCGGTTGACATTGTTGTGGCGAATATTCTAGCTGAAGTAATCGTTCGTTTTGTAGACGATGCTGCAAAAGTATTAAAGCCAGGAGGCATGTTCATTACATCAGGTATTATTAGTGCGAAAAAAGAAGATGTCAAAAAAGCGTTAACGGGAGCGGGCTTTGTTATTCAAGAAGTAACGCTTATGGAAGACTGGGTAGCAATTATTGCGCAAAAACAAGCTTAACAAGTGAGAAGGTGTCAAGATGCAACGTTATTTTCTGCCAAATGATCAATTTCAAGAGCAAAGTGTCATAGTGACACAAGATGATGCCCATCATATCTCACGCGTCATGAGAATGAATGAAGGATCACAGTTTATTGCCTGTAATGAACAGGGGCAAGCTGCTTTGTGTGAAATTGAAAAAATTTCCGCTAACGAAGTGAAAGCATCTATTATAGAATGGATAAGCGAAGAAAAAGAGCTTCCAGTCCATGTTACAATTGTGAACGGTCTGCCTAAAGGGGATAAGCTCGAGCTTATTATCCAAAAAGGGACAGAACTTGGGGCGTATAAGTTTATCCCTTTTATTGCGGCTCGTTCAGTTGTTAAATGGGATGATAAAAAGAGTCAAAAAAAAGTAGATCGCTGGAACAAGATTGCTAAAGAGGCTGCAGAACAATCTCATCGTACGATTGTACCAGCAGTAGAAGCCCCAATTTCTTTTAAAAAACTAGTAGAAATTAGCGGTGACTATACTCATAAAGTTGTAGCCTATGAAGAAAGAGCAAAGCAAGGAGAAACATCTCATCTGCACGCTGTTCTTTCGGCTTTAAAACCCGGCCATTCCGTGCTTGTGGTTGTAGGCCCCGAGGGTGGTTTGACCGAGCAGGAAGTAGAAGTATTAGAAGAAAATGAATTTACAATAAGCGGATTTGGTCCGCGAATTTTACGAGCAGAAACAGCTCCTTTATATGCGCTGTCTGCTATATCTTATCAAACTGAGTTAATGAGGTGACGATTATGTCAACAGTTGCTTTTCACACGCTAGGGTGTAAAGTAAATCACTATGAAACAGAAGCAATTTGGCAATTGTTCAAAGGCCAAGGCTATGAGCGTGTTGAATATGAACAAACTGCCGATGTATATGTAATTAATACATGTACGGTAACAAATACAGGAGATAAAAAAAGCCGTCAAGTTATTCGCAGAGCTGTGCGGAAAAATCCAGATGCGGTTATTTGTGTAACTGGGTGTTATGCTCAAACTTCGCCAGCTGAAATTATGGCCATTCCTGGTGTTGATATCGTAGTAGGTACACAAGATCGCGTTAAGATGCTTGATTATATTGAACAATTTAAAAAAGAGCGTCAGCCGATTAACGGCGTAGGAAACATTATGAAAACACGCGTATATGAAGAGCTAGATGTACCGGCTTTTACAGACCGTACGCGTGCTTCGTTAAAGATTCAAGAAGGCTGTAACAACTTCTGTACATTCTGTATTATTCCATGGGCGCGCGGTTTAATGCGATCTCGTGATCCTAAAGAAGTAGTAGCACAAGCACAGCAGCTAGTGGATGCGGGCTATAAAGAAATCGTGTTAACAGGTATTCACACTGGCGGATACGGAGAAGACATGAAAGATTACAATCTTGCCCAGCTTCTTCGTGATTTAGAGTCTCAAGTAAAAGGATTAAAACGCATTCGTATTTCGTCAATTGAAGCAAGTCAAATTACGGACGAAGTGATTGAGGTACTAGATCAATCAGAAATGGTTGTACGTCATTTGCATATTCCTCTTCAATCAGGTTCAAATACGGTATTGAAGCGCATGCGTCGTAAGTATACAATGGAGTTCTTTGGTGAGCGCTTAAACCGTCTGAAAGAAGCTCTTCCTGGATTAGCGATTACATCAGATGTTATTGTTGGCTTCCCAGGTGAAACAGAAGAAGAGTTTATGGAGACGTATAACTTTATTAAAGAGCACGGTTTTTCAGAGCTTCATGTATTCCCGTATTCTAAACGTACAGGTACGCCAGCGGCTCGTATGACCGACCAAATTGATGAAGAAGTAAAAAATCAACGTGTGCATCGTTTAATCGAACTTTCAAATCAATTGGCAAAAGAATATGCTTCAACGTTTGAAGGAGAAGTACTAGAAGTAATTCCGGAAGAAAAATATAAAGAAGATCCTGAAAGTGGTTTATATGTAGGATATACTGATAACTACTTAAAGGTTGTGTTTAAAGCGTCTGAAGAAATGGTTGGAAAGCTTGTAAAAGTGAAAATTTCAAAAGCTGGATATCCTTATAATGAAGGTGAGTTTGTTCGCGTGCTAGATGAGGTTCATCTTCAAGATCAGGTGAAAATGAGCTCATAACACTTATTGGAAAGCTGCGTGTATATGCAGCTTTTTTCATACGTGTAAAAAAGCTGAACGAGTAATGTTTTATCAAGAAAGTTCATAAAATAAAGGAGGAATAACTGCATTACTTTATGTAAAGCGGTTGACCTTAAGGAATCATTATATTATAATTGCAAAAGACATGTCTAACATGTCATTTCATTATGATGTTAGTGGTTTTGTTCGGAGGGAGGGAATTAGAATGTCAAGAACAGTTGTTCGTAAAAACGAATCGCTTGAAGATGCTCTTCGTCGCTTCAAACGTTCAGTTTCAAAAACTGGTACGTTACAAGAAGCAAGAAAGCGCGAATTCTATGAAAAGCCTAGCGTAAAGCGTAAGAAGAAATCTGAAGCTGCTAGAAAACGCAAGTTCTAATAAGAGGGTGGATTTATGAGTCTTCTCGAGCGTTTAAATAGTGATATGAAACAAGCGATGAAAAACAAAGAGAAAGAGAAGCTTGGGGTCATTCGTATGGTCAAAGCATCTCTTCAAAACGAAGCCATTAAGTTAGGAACCGACCTAACTGAAGCAGACGAGTTGACGGTTATTTCTCGCGAATTCAAACAACGTAAAGACTCCCTCCATGAATTTGAGAAAGCAGGTCGTCAAGATCTTGTTGATAAAATTCATTCTGAATTAGCGGTTTTAGAAGTTTACGCTCCTAAACAGCTAACTGAAGAAGAGTTATCTGAAATTATTAAAACGACGATTGAAGAAACGCAGTCTTCCTCTAAAGCTGATATGGGGAAAGTTATGGGAGCGCTTATGCCGAAAGTAAAAGGCAAAGCGGATGGCTCTCTTGTTAATAAGCTTGTCCTTCAACACTTATCATAAAAAACACCTTACCTTGTGTAAGGTGTTTTTTATATGGATAACAATCGAACGTATGTTTTGTTTTTCTTGTGCAAAGAATAAAATAGATAAATTTTAAAAAATTTGAAACTATTGTTAAAGTTATTCGTATATACAGATACATGCTCATACTATCTATGGAAGGAGGGAAGTGTATTCGGTGAAAACCTTATTTTCTTTCGTGTGCTTTCTTATCTTAGCCACTGGGTTATTCCCCACTATTAGCACCGCTGACGTGAAGGGTGTACACGTTATTCCTGTAAATAAAACGGTAGAAAATGGACTGCTTTCTTTTCTAAACAGATCCATTGAAGATGCGGAAAATGACGGTGCAGATTTGATTATATTGGACATAGATACTCCTGGAGGAGCTGTAGATGCAGCTTCTGAAATAGCTAAAAGCTTAACCTCAACACCTATTCCTACCGCTGCTTTTGTCGATAAAAAAGCATTATCAGCCGGAGCGTATATTGCACTTAACGCCGATCAAATTTATATGACACCCGGTTCTACAATGGGATCGGCAGCTGTGATTGACCAACAGGGAAATGCCGCAGGAAAAAAAGCTCAGTCCTACTGGTTATCGGCTATGAAGAGTGCAGCAGAGCAAAATAACCGAAACCCTAAATATGCAGAAGCGATGGCAAATACCAAGATGGTAATACCTGAGCTCAACTTAAAAGGAAACGAATTGCTGACGCTCACTCCGAAGCAAGCCGAGCAAGTTGGTTATTCAGAAGGGACTGTGAAAAATTTAGACGATCTCCTAAGCGTACTTGGCTATGAAGATGCTAAACTGACGTATGCGAAAATGAGTGTAAGTGAACAAATTGCTCGTTTTCTTACCCATCCACTTGTTGTTCCCATTTTATTATCCATTGGTGCTTTAGGAATTGTAATTGAATTGTTTACGCCTTCATTTGGTATTGCGGGTTCTATTGGAATAGCTTCACTTCTTTTATTTTTCTATGGTCATATGGTAGCAGGATTAGCTGGCATGGAAGCGCTCGTTTTATTTATAGCAGGAATTATATTGCTTCTGTTAGAGATTGTAGTACCAGGCGGAGTTTTAGGACTACTAGGGCTTGGAGCTATCATTTTAAGTTTTTTTATGTCAACAGATAATAATGTCGAAATGGGAATTTCTCTTGTAATTGCAATAGTGGTGGCACTGGGAGGTGCGTTTGTGATGATGAAATTTTTTAAAAGAAAGCTTACACCTTTCAAAAAAATGGTGCTTAATGATTCACTTAATACCGAATCTGGCTACGTGTCGAATCAAAATCGTTATGAATTAATAGGAAAACAAGGTAAAACAACAACACCGCTTCGTCCTTCAGGTACCGTGCTCATCGATGAAGAGTATGTGGATGTAGTCACTGAAGGCGGATATTTAGACAAAGATGTGTTAGTAAATATTATAAAAGTAGAGGGATCAAGGGTTGTGGTGCGGAAGCTTACAGAGCCTTTGAAAAAGGAGGACCTTAATTAATGGAAGTAGGTAGCGTATTGTTTTTTGTAGTTATTGGTCTAGCAATTATTGCTTTAGCTGTTTTTTTCACTTTTGTACCGATTATGCTATGGATTTCAGCATTAGCAGCAGGCGTTCGTATTAGTATTTTCACACTGGTCGGAATGAGACTTCGTCGAGTGATACCATCTCGCGTTGTGAACCCGTTAATTAAAGCAAGTAAAGCAGGTTTAGGTATTACCATTAATCAATTAGAAAGCCACTATTTAGCAGGCGGTAACGTTGACCGCGTGGTAAACGCGCTGATTGCAGCGCACCGAGCAAATATTGAGTTAACATTTGAGCGCGGAGCAGCTATCGACTTAGCGGGCCGTGATGTGCTAGAAGCTGTACAAATGAGCGTTAATCCAAAAGTTATTGAAACACCTTTTATTGCAGGGGTGGCTATGGATGGAATCGAAGTCAAAGCAAAAGCTCGAATTACTGTTCGTGCAAACATTGATCGACTAGTAGGGGGAGCAGGAGAAGAAACGATTATTGCCCGTGTTGGCGAGGGGATTGTTTCTACAATCGGTTCGCAAAAAGATCACAAAAAAGTATTGGAAAATCCCGATATGATTTCTCAAACGGTGTTAGGAAAAGGGTTGGATTCAGGAACAGCGTTTGAAATCTTATCCATTGATATTGCTGACATCGATATTGGTAAAAATATTGGGGCAGTTCTTCAAACAGACCAAGCGGAAGCAGATAAAAATATTGCACAAGCAAAAGCCGAAGAACGTCGTGCTATGGCCGTTGCTCAAGAACAAGAAATGCGTGCAAAAGTAGAAGAAATGCGTGCAAAAGTAGTAGAAGCAGAAGCAGAAGTACCGTTAGCGATGGCAGAAGCACTGCGCTCTGGAAATATTGGCGTCATGGATTATATGAACATTCAAAACTTGACTGCTGATACGGATATGCGTGATTCAATTGGAAAAATGTCTAAAGAAGACGATGAGAAATAATGAATCAGCTTAACAAGGAGGTTTTCTCCTAATGAATATCGTTGAAACGCTTATTAAACTAATTATTAATAATGCTTTCATTTTTGTCATCATTGGAGGGATTATTTTTAACGTTGTGCAGCGTTTTATGGCTCAGTCAAAAGAGGAAGAACAGCAGCGTTCTAAAAGAGCTCCTATGCCTCCTGTAAACAATCCTTCAAGGCGGGAAAGACCTAGATATCGACCTGTCAAAGAAGAGCCAAAAACAGCTCGTATGGAGCCGGAAACTGTTCCATCAGCAGAAACAAATCCTTTGCAAGAAAAATTGGAAGAGCTAAAAAATCGTTCGTATCATGAACCGTCTATTCAAAAGAAAATCACGGTTGACAAACCAAAAATCACAGGTGAGAAAAACGTTTTCAAGCCCATTTCTCGTAAAGAAGCTGTTCAAGGAGTGGTATGGTCCGAAATTCTAGGGCCGCCAAAATCGAAACAACGTAAATATAAACGATAAATAGATGTGATACATTAACCCCCTTTCTCATAAACATGAGATGAAAGGGGGTTCTTTTTATGAGCAAAAAGTGGAGACACCAAATGAAAAGATGGATGACAAAAACAATGGAACTACCCGCTGATGTATTAATGGATCTTCCCCGTATTACGTTAGTTGGACAAATACACATTTATATTGAAAACCATAAAGGTTTATTAGCCTTTTCTGATACTGAAATACGCGTGTTACTAAAACAGGGACAAATGTTAATTCGAGGTGAAGGACTGGTCATTAAAGTAATACTGCCAGAAGAACTGGTTTTAGAAGGTAAAATCAATCAAGTTCTTTATTTAGAACAATAACACAAGGAGGAAAAAAATGAAGAATGGATGGACAAACTTTGTTATTGGTACCGTACGTATTCGAATTGTTGGAAAAGGAATTGAACGTTTCTTAAATAATTGTGTGAGACAACAAATTATGATTTCGAATGTCCATAAAGTTGACGGTCAGCTAGCGACAGCAACAATATTATTGAAAGATGTAAAGAAAATTCGTATACTAATTCGCAACGCAGATTGTAAAATTTACTTTATAAGAGGCAGGGGTTTTCCTTTTTTAACAAAACGAGTGATCAAAAATAGTGGATTTGCTTTAGGTTTTCTTTCTTTTTTTATTATTCTTGGTTTGCTTTCCAACATGGTGTGGAAAGTGGAAATTAGCGGTGCAGAACCACAAACAGAACATCAAATGACTAAGCAACTCGCCAAAATAGGTGTAAAAAGAGGAGAGTTTCAATTTCTGTTAGAGAGTCCTGAAAAAATCCAGCGCTATTTAACGGATAATATGAACAATATTACCTGGGTGGGAGTAGAAGTGCGCGGCACTTCTTATCACTTCCAAGTGGTTGAAAAAAATGAGCCCAAGCCTCAGCAAAAAACACCTTACCAACATTTAATTGCTAAAAAGAAAGCCATTATTACGAATTTGTTTGTCGAAAAAGGACAACCTTTAGTCAAGGTTAATGATTTTGTCAATGAAGGCGAGGTCTTAGTTTCCGGTATTATTGGAAACGAAAAAAATAAAAAAGTAGTAGCTGCTAAAGGGAAAGTCTACGGTGAAACATGGTATAAGTCTGAGGTGGAAGTGCCTTTAAAAACTGATTTTCAGGTGTTAACGGGTAATGGATATACGAAGCACTATTTAGATTTTCAAGCTTTTAAAATGCCTCTTTGGGCTTTTGACAAAGAAAAATACGGTTCAAAGGTGACAGAAAAAGTGGAGCATCCACTCTATTTTTTTAAATGGAAGTTACCTCTGTCGTATGAGAAAGTTGCTGTACGAGAAGAACAGAACTCGCAGCGCGTCTATTCTAAACAAGAGGCGGTGGAAAAAGCTTTGGAAATCGGTCGAAAAAAATTACTATCAACTTTAGGTGAGGATGCTAAAATAAAAGGTGAAAAAGTTTTGCACCAAGAACAGGACAATGGTAAAGTTAGATTATCAATACATTACCAAGTTATAGAAAATATTGCGAACACTCAACCAATTATTCAAGGAGATTGATGAATGTCAGAACAGCTAGTAACAATTAACGTACAACTTGATGATTCAAACGAAGCCATTTCATTATTTGGCGTACAAGATGCGAATTTAAAGCGAATTGAAGAAGAAATGCAGGTCTCTATCATTTCAAGAGGTGAGACTGTTGTAGTCTCCGGAAGTACAGAAAATGTTCAGCTAGTGGAAGAAATGCTTAAAAAGTTACTGAACATTATCCGAAAAAATATTTCCATATCTGAACGAGATGTTGTGTATGCGATTCAATTAGCTAAGAAAAATTCTCTCGAGTTTTTTGAAGATGTATATGAAGAAGAGATTGGTAAAAATGTAAAAGGTAAGACTATTCGTGTTAAGACATTAGGACAAAGTCAATACATTTCGGCTATTAAGAAAAATGATTTGGTATTTGGAATTGGGCCTGCTGGTACTGGTAAAACGTATTTAGCCGTTGTCATGGCCGTTAATGCTCTTAAAAATGGTCACGTGCAGCGTATTATTTTAACACGTCCTGCTGTTGAAGCAGGTGAAAGTCTTGGCTTCTTGCCAGGAGATCTGAAAGAAAAAGTAGATCCGTACTTGCGGCCTCTGTACGATGCATTACATGATGTATTAGGAACAGAACATACGCAACGCCTAATCGAACGCGGAGTTATTGAAATAGCACCCCTTGCTTATATGCGAGGTCGTACACTAGATGATGCGTTTGTTATCTTAGACGAAGCGCAAAACACCACGATGGCGCAAATGAAGATGTTTTTAACACGACTAGGATTTGGGTCTAAAATGGTGATTACAGGAGATATTTCACAAATTGATTTACCAAAAGGAGCTCAGTCTGGTCTAGCGGCTGTCTCGAAAATCCTGACCAATGTTAAAGGTATTTCGTTTATTCATCTAGAACAGTCAGATGTTGTGCGCCATCCACTTGTGGGACGCATCGTTCAAGCGTACGAACAAGCTGACCAAAAGACCCTTTCTTAATAGGGTCTATTTTTTGTAAAAGGGGGTACGTTTGTGTCAACGTTTCGGATAATCAAGCAAACAATGGCACAGATCGAGCGATTACGGTTAATTCAAATTGGGTTATATGCCTTGTTAGGTGTAATGATGTTTGCGTCTATGTATAGCAATGTAAAGCCGCAGGAATTAGATCTCAGATTACTATCTATTTCCCCGCAAACCATTTACTCACCCGTTACCATTGAAGATAAAGAGAGCACAGAGAAAAAACGGGCAGAGGCAGAACAAGCCGTTGAAGATGTGTATACACAAAAAACAGAATACGCACAGAACCAAGTCGATCTTGTTGCATCTATTTTTGATGCGATGATGGAAGTTAATACAGAATATGAAAAAGAAGATCATGAAGATGACAGTATCGATGCTGTATTAAAAACCAAACAAAAAATGCTAGAGGACAAGCTTCCTGAAGACATTCAAAAAAACTTGCCAAAAGATACCATTAAGCAGCTGCTTCAGTCTTCTAACAGTGATTTATCGATTGCGAAAGATGCTGTAGTCACGGCCGTTCATCATGTGATGAAAGATCAAGTGAAGATTAGCGATGTAGAAGAGAAAAAAGATCAAGTAGAAAGTCAGCTTGTTTACACCAATGTCAGCAATTCTCTAAAGGATTCGATGAATGCAATTGCTAAATTCGCTATCATTCCAAATGTGATTTATGATCCACAAAAAACAGCTGAAAACCGTCAAGCAGCTGTGGAAAAAGTGGAGCCTGTCCGAATCAAACAAGGCCAGATTATTGTAGAAGAAAATCAGCTTATTAATCCTGATATATATCGTCAGCTCCAGCTCGCGGGATTGTTGAATAATAAAGGATCTATTCAGCCTTTTGCGGGGTTAGCTTTGCTGATTGTAATGATGATAGCGGGCCTCATTTACTATTTGCGTGAATTTCACACCAAGACATATCAGCCCTTGCTGTTGTATGTATTGGTAGCAACCATTACGATTGGCCTCATGAAAATTTTAAGCTTGTTTCAGCAAATTGATTTATCAGAAATTGGTTTCTTAGCTCC
The DNA here is from genome assembly GCF_058781295.1 of Priestia sp. FW507-14D1A. NCBI lineage: Bacteria > Bacillati > Bacillota > Bacilli > Caryophanales > Bacillaceae > Priestia > Priestia sp. FW507-14D1A. The sequence goes on along the minus strand of NZ_JBYSWQ010000001.1, from coordinate 1,220,534 downwards.
TGTTGCGGTGGGAGGTTTGCTGATTCGAATTTTAATGGATGAACGCATTGCTATTTTATCAAGCATTGTATTTGCTATTTGTGGAAGCATTATTTTTAATGGTGAATTGACAACCTCGTTTAATATGAACATTGGGATCTACTTTTTAATTAGCAATATTGCTGCTATTTTATTTTTAAGCAGGCAGCACAGACGTTCACGGATTTTGCAGGCAGGTCTATTTGTAGCTATGGTAAACGTAATTATCAGCTTTGCTATTATTTTTATTAAAAATGGCCAAATCGGCACTGTAGAGCTTGGCTATTACAGCATGATGTCAATTGCATCTGGTGTTATTGCTTCCGTTTTAACTATAGGTTTGCTTCCGTTTTTTGAAAGTGGATTTGGCATTTTATCTACGATGAAGCTGATTGAATTATCGAGTCCTACTCATCCGCTATTACGCAAAATCTTAACCGAAACACCTGGAACATATCATCACAGCGTAATGGTGGCAAACTTATCTGAAGCGGCGTGCGAAACAATAGGAGCTAACGGTTTATTAGCGAGAGTCGGGGCTTATTACCACGATATTGGTAAAACGAAGCGACCGCAGTATTTTATTGAAAATCAAATGAATATTACTAATCCGCATGATAAACTAAGTCCGAAGACTAGTAAAAATATTATAATCGCACATGCTACAGATGGAGCTACCATTTTGCGGAATCACAAGTTTCCAAAAGAGATTGTAGATATTGCAGAGCAGCATCACGGAACAACTCTTCTTAAGTTTTTCTATCATAAGGCACTTGAACAAACAGAAGAAAAAATTGATGAAAAAGAATATCGCTATCCTGGACCAAAGCCTCAGTCTAAAGAAGCAGCGGTTATTTGCATAGCTGATAGTGTAGAAGCAGCCGTAAGGTCAATGTCCAATCCCACTCCGGAAAAAATTGAGAACTTGGTGCGAAATATTATTAAAGATCGCTTGCAGGATGAGCAGCTTAGCGAGTGTAACGTAACGCTCAAAGAGCTAGAGTTAATTCGTCAAGCACTATGTGAAACTTTAAATGGGATTTTTCATTCCCGAATCGAATATCCAGAGATAAAAAAAGAGAAGGTGAAGGTATGAGTTTAGTTATTGATTTTATTGATGAAACAAACGAAGTAAGTGAAGAACAGCAAAAAGAGCTTGAAAAGCTGCTTGAAGCCGCTGCTATATATGAAAATCTGCAAGAGGATGCAGAAGTGTCCGTTACATTTGTGGATAATGATCGAATTCAAGAAATCAATCATCAATATCGCCATAAAAATCAGCCAACGGATGTAATATCGTTTGCGCTAGAAGAAATGGGCGAAGATGAAATGCAAATTATCGGAGATGAGATGCCAAGAGTCCTAGGGGACATTGTCATTTCGATTCCAAAAGCTCATGAGCAAGCAGAAGAATACAATCACTCGTTTATGAGGGAGCTAGGATTCTTAACGGTTCACGGTTTCTTGCACTTGCTTGGATATGACCATGAAACATCAGAAGATGAAAAAGAGATGTTTACACGTCAAAAAGATATTTTAGAACAATATGGACTCTCGCGATAAAAAGGGGATAGCTAAAGTTGTCAGTAGCTTTGGCTATGCAATAGAAGGGTTTATTTATGTTTGTAAAACACAGAGAAATATGCAAATTCACGTAGCAGCTTCTTTCATCGTCCTTTTCTTAGGCGCCGTGCTGTCAATTACAGCTGGTGAATGGACGGTTGTGCTGCTTCTGATTGCAGGCATGTTCAGCTTGGAGTTAATGAATACAGCAGTTGAAAAAGTTGTCGATTTAGTTTCTCCTGAATACCACATACTAGCAAAACACGCAAAAGATGCAGCCGCAGCCGCGGTGTTGGTCTATGCGTGTTTTGCTGTCCTTATAGGAGGAATTATTTTCTTAAAGTATTTGTTTTAAAAAGGATTCTTTTTGGTTCTTTACACCCCCGTGGTATAATAAAAAAGGACAAGTTAAAAGACATGTAGAAGCGCAAAAGGAGAGCGGATAAATGGATAAGACCGGACTGATTGATGAGGCGAAAAAAGCTCGTGAAATGGCTTATGTACCGTATTCAAAATTTAAAGTTGGTGCAGCTTTATTGACGAAGGATGGAAAGGTTTATCGCGGCTGCAATATTGAAAATGCAGCTTATAGCATGTGCAATTGCGCTGAGCGTACGGCTTTATTTAAAGCCTATTCAGAAGGAGATAAAGAGTATGCAGCACTTGCTGTAGTAGCTGATACTGATCGTCCTGTTTCTCCGTGTGGAGCATGCAGACAAGTAATCTCTGAGCTTTGTCCAAAAGAAATGAAAGTTATATTAACCAATTTAAAAAATGATATACAAGAATTAACTGTGGAAGAATTACTTCCAGGAGCATTTTCATCGGAGGATTTACATGAGTAATAATGAATTTAAGTCAGGTTTTGTTTCAATTATTGGAAGACCAAACGTAGGGAAATCAACTTTTTTGAACCGAGTAATTGGTCAAAAGATCGCGATTATGAGTGACAAACCGCAAACAACTAGAAATAAAATTCAGGGTGTGTACACGGAAGATCAGGCGCAGATTGTGTTTATTGATACACCAGGAATTCATAAACCAAAGCATAAATTAGGCGACTTTATGATGAAGGTAGCGCAAAATACGCTTAAAGAAGTAGATTTAATTTTATTTATGATTAACGCAACAGAAGGCTTAGGTCGAGGCGATGAATTTATTATCGAGCGTTTAAAGGACACAAAAACGCCTGTTTTCCTTGTGATTAATAAAATTGATGAAATTCATCCAGACGAATTGTTTTCAATTATCACGAATTATAAAGACTTATATCCTTTTGCTGAAATTGTGCCAATTTCAGCTTTACAAGGAAATAACGTGGAGCGTTTGCTTGATCAAATTAAGCAGCGATTGCCGGAAGGTCCGCAATATTATCCGGCAGATCAAGTAACTGATCACCCGGAGCGCTTTATTATTACGGAATTAATTCGTGAAAAAGTACTGCATGCAACGAGGGAAGAAATACCTCATTCTATTGCCGTTGTGATGGATTCTATGCAAAGACGAGATAATGGTTCGGTTTACGTAGGCGCTACAATTATCGTCGAAAGAGATTCACAAAAAGGCATCGTAATTGGAAAGCAAGGAAAGATGTTAAAAGAGGTAGGAAGAAAAGCAAGAGCAGACATTGAAGCCCTTTTAGGTTCAAAAGTATTTTTAGAACTATGGGTAAAAGTGCAAAAAGATTGGCGAAACCGAGCGTCGCATCTCCGTGACTTTGGATTTAGAGAAGACGAATATTAATCATTTGAGTTCTTGTTTGCGTCGATTTATATCCCTTCATAAAAGAAGGTAATTTGTAAAAAATTGTGTTACATGATTTTACGTCGGAAGGCTATTCTAAACATAAGGAATTGAAATATGTATCTGATCTTTATGGTTAGAAAGGTGGGAGTTCTATGTTGAATTTTACTTGGAACATTTTTTCACAAACAGGTAGCATTGATACTTATCTCATTTTTAAGGAACTTGAAAATGAAGTGAAAGAAAGACCCGAAACATATGAGGACAACAGCGAAAGTCTCAATTCTCCCTTGTCTTAGCCTTCTGTAAGATGGCGGTGATGATGATTGTTTAAAAAGTGTGAAGGAATTGTGATTCGAACGAATGATTACGGTGAATCAAATAAAATTGTCACCATTTATTCACGTGAACTCGGAAAAGTGGGTCTCATGGCAAGAGGGGCAAAAAAGCCCAGTAGTCGCTTAGCTTCCGTCACACAATTATTTACGTATGGATACTTTTTTATACAAGCAGGTTCAGGAATGGGTACTCTCCATCAAGGAGAAGTTATCTCATCTATGAGAAGCATACGCGAAGATATCTTCACAACAGCGTATGCTTCTTATATTCTTGAATTAACGGATAAAGCTACTGAGAACAATAAGCCAAATCCATTTCTATTTGAACTGCTGCACCAAACCATTCATTATATGAACGAAGAGTATGATGCAGAGATCTTAACATTTATTTATGAAATGAAAATGTTAAACGTTCTAGGTCTTCATCCTACATTAAATGAATGTGCAGTCTGCCACCAAGGTGAAGGAACTTTTCATTTTTCCATTCGAGAAGGTGGGTTTATTTGTCATCGATGCTTAGAAAAAGATCCTTATCATTTGAAAATTAGTCCGATGACGGTTAAACTATTAAGGCTATTTTATTACATTGATTTAAAGCGGTTAGGTTCTATTTCTGTTAAGCCCGAAACAAAAAAACAATTAAAGTTCGTAATTGATCAATATTACGAAGAATATTCAGGATTGTTTTTAAAAACAAAGCGGTTTTTGAATCAGATGGAGTCTTTAAAACAATCGCTCTCTGATGAGAAGTAGAAAAGATAATCAGTGATATGCAAGGAATTGCTGTCGCTAGGGTGCCTCGTAGTGTGTAGGGGACACCCTTTTTACTGTGGAGCGAAGGGGTAGTTTCGCTTATTGTAAGCGTAATGCCTGCTTTTTTTGAGAAGCCGTGGTAAAATAAACGGCATTCTAAAAAGATAAAATGCTAAAATTAATAAGTTATAGCTTTTACTTTTGCTTAAAAAGTATATAATGTTTTATAAATAGTATGTCACATTTAATGATTAGGTGGTGAGTACAATCGAACTGAACAAACGACAAGAACAAATTTTGCAAATTGTCAAAGACGAAGGCCCTATTACAGGTGAGCATATTGCAGATCAGCTTAGCCTTACGAGGGCAACGCTAAGACCGGACTTGGCTATTTTAACAATGGCCGGTTATTTAGAAGCGCGACCGCGCGTAGGTTACTTTTACACAGGTAAAACAGGAGCACAGCTTCTTACAGATAAAATAAAAAAAATACAGGTGCAAGAATATCAGTCTATCCCGGTAGTCGTGAACGAAAATGTGTCGGTATATGATGCTATTTGTACAATGTTTCTAGAAGACGTGGGGACCCTTTTTGTAGTGGATGAGAAATCCCAGCTAGTGGGAGTACTGTCGCGTAAAGATTTATTGCGCGCGAGTATCGGAAAGCAAGAGCTCACATCTATTCCTGTTCATATTATCATGACGAGAATGCCCAACATTACATATTGCTATCGCGAAGATTTGTTGATTGATATTGCTAAGATCTTAATTGAAAAACAGATTGATGCTATGCCCGTTATTAAAGAGGGAGACGGCAATTTTGAAGTGGTGGGACGCATTACCAAAACAAATATTACAAAATTACTAGTAGCATTAGCAAATGATGAAGTATTATAAGTGAAAAAGGATTAAAAAGGGGATGCACAAAATATGAACAACCCATGTCTTTATGTCATTTCGGATTCTGTAGGTGAGACAGCTGAACTAGTTGTAAAGGCTGCATCAAGTCAGTTCAATATGACGGACTTTGTAATTAAAAGAGTACCTTACGTAGAGGACATCGCAACACTTTCAGAAGTGGTTTCAGTAGCGAAGATGAACAACGCTATTATTGGTTTTACGCTAGTAAAGCCTGAAATGAGAGAATTTTTAATTCAAGAAGCGTCCAAGAATGGGGTAGAGGTATTTGATATTATTGGACCTTTAATTGATAAAATTCAATCTTCTTATCAACTTTCTCCTCGCTATGAGCCAGGAATGGCTAGAAAATTAGACGAAGATTATTTTAAGAAAGTAGAAGCGATTGAATTTGCAGTAAAATATGATGATGGGCGTGATCCGAGAGGCATTCTTAGAGCGGATATCGTATTAATCGGTGTATCAAGAACATCTAAAACACCTCTTTCTCAATTTTTAGCACACAAGCGTTTGAAAGTAGCCAATGTTCCGATTGTACCTGAGGTTGATCCACCAGAAGAGCTGTTTCACGTATCACCTGAGAAGTGTATAGGGCTTACTATTAGTCCTGAAAAACTAAACGATATTCGTAAAGAGCGTTTAAAGTCTCTTGGGCTAAATGATAAAGCAATTTATGCTAATATTGGCCGTATTAAAGAAGAACTTGAATTTTTCCAAGGGATTGTAGATAAGATTGGCTGTGAAGTGGTGGACGTATCCAACAGAGCCGTAGAAGAAACAGCAGGTATCATTCTCAATACCATCAAAAAGAAATAAACGATAGATCTCCTCTGTGCGTGACAGAAAGGAGATTGCTTTCTTATGTTTGTATGCTGTAAGCCTAAGAAAATATCCCAAAGATGAATATGACAGAACTTTTAAAAACAAGTGACTTTGGTATAGAAAATATAGGTTGTTTATATTATAATAAAAAATTGTGATAAAAAAGAATAGTTTTAGGTTTAGACTTTGTTAAGAACGAATAAACTATTTATATAAAAGTCAAGTCAGAATCGAAAAAAGTATTCGACAAATGCCATCTACAGGAAATAACAAATTGTTAGAAGGAATCTCTGGAGGGATGTAGAATACAGAGTTATAGCAAAAGAAAAAGTAAAGTTTTTGTCGATGCTGATGCATGCCCTGTTAAAGCAGAAATCGTTGAACTTACACATACATATGACATCGATCTTGTGTTTGTTGCTTCCTATGCTCACATGCAAACAAATCCTACACCAGGAAAATGGGTCTATGTGGATGCAGAAAAGGAAGCCGCAGATTTATATATTTTAAATCACGCAGTCAAGCAGGATATTGTCGTAACTCAAGATACTGGCTTAGCAAGCATGTTAGTAAGTCGAGGGGTTTACGCACTGTCTCCTCGTGGAAAGTACTATAATGACGACGAAATGAATACGGTGCTTTTCTTTCGCTATGTTTCTGCAAAAGAGCGACGGTCAGGCTGTCATACTAAAGGCCCAAAGGCATTTAGTGAAGAAGATCGCCAGCATTTCATTCAAGCTTTTGAAAAAATGTTGTCGAAACTTGCAGGAATTTAGCACTTAGTGAAGAATATTATATGAAATACGGAGCTGTTACTATGGCAAATCGAATTCCTGATGAAGTAATCGACCGTATTCGGCATTCAGTAGATATTGTCGACGTCATAAGCGATTATGTACAACTAAAAAAACAAGGGCGCAATTATTTTGGACTCTGTCCGTTTCATGGGGAAAGCACACCGTCTTTTTCAGTATCGCCTGATAAACAAATTTATCATTGCTTTGGATGTGGTGCAGGAGGGAATTCATTTTCATTCATAATGGAATTAGAAGGACTGTCCTTCACGGAAGCAGCTCAGCAGCTTGCTGAAAAAGGAGATATTCCTTTCGAACATGAGATACATCCTCATGAAGAAGATAATCAAAAGCCTAGCAATAAAATGATTGAAGCACACGAGCTTTTAAAGAAATTTTACCATCATTTATTGGTAAATACAAAAGAAGGCCAAGATGCTTATGATTATTTAATAAATCGAGGGTTTTCACGAGAAATTATCGATGAATTTGAGATAGGTTTTGCTTTAGATTCGTGGGAATTTGTAAGTAAGTTCTTAACAAAACGTGGGTTTAATCCGCAAGAGATGGAACATGCAGGTTTAATCATTAAACGCAACCAAGATGAAACGTACTTTGATCGTTTTCGTGATCGAATTATGTTTCCTATTGCTGACTTGCAAGGCAAAACAATTGCATTTTCAGGGCGCCTGCTAAAAGAGATAAAAGGGCAGCCTAAATATTTAAACAGTCCCGAAACTTCTATTTTTAACAAAAGTCGCACACTCTACAACTTTCACCGCGCTAAAAAACATATACGCAAAAATCAGCAGGTTATTTTATTTGAAGGATTTGCAGATGTTATTTCGGCTGTTAAAGCGGGTTGCCCGAACGCAATTGCAACAATGGGAACTGCCTTAACAGAAGAACAGGCCAAGATTATTCGCCGAAATGTAGAGTCCGTTATCATTTGCTACGATGCAGATTCTGCCGGAATTGAAGCAGCGCACAAAGCAACTGCTATCTTAACAAATGTGGGTTGTACCGTTAAGATTGCTGTGATGCCGGATGGTTATGACCCGGATGATTATATTAAAGAATACGGGGCAGAGAAGTTTCAAAATGATGTTATTAATAGCAGCTTGACCTTTATGGCATTTCAAATGAGGTATCTCCGCCGAAAACGAAATCTACAAAATGAATCTGAACGTATGCAATACATTGAAGACGTTTTGAAAGAAATAAGCCTCCTTACGAAAGCCGTAGAGCGAGATCATTATTTACGCCAATTGGCACAAGAGTTTTCCATTTCATTAGATGCGCTTAAAGAACAGCAGTATCAAGTGTATCGAACTGAAAAAAAGAAAAAGGATAATGATTCTCCAAATCGAAATAATATAAATAGACAACCAGTCGTAAAGAGAAGCTTATTACCGGCTTATCAAAATGCAGAACGTTTTTTAATCGCTCATATGTTGAAAGATAAGGATGTAGCATTTAGAATTCAAGACCGACTTCAAGGTCAGTTCAATGTCGAGGAACATCGTGCGCTTGTTCTATATTTGTATGCTTATTACGAGGAAGGACACGAGCCTAATCCGAGCGGATTTATCGAGCGGTTGCCCGAGTCTTCGTTGTCTAGTCTAGCTTCAGAATTGGCGATGATGTCAATCAATGATGAATTGTCGGAGCAAGCTTTGAATGATTATATCCAAACGATATTGATTTACCCACAAAGGGTAGCGATAGAAAAAAAAGAAGCAGAAAAGCAAGAAGCAGAGCGTCAAAAAGATTATTTAAAAGCTGCGACAATAGCAATGGAAATTTTACAGTTGAAAAAAACGTTAAAATAAACGATATTGCGTATTAGTCCCACTTTTAGAAGGTTTTCCTTAAAATTTTGGAAGGAGGGGATCTGATGGCTGAAAAATCAGCTCAATCAAAACAACTTGATTCAGATTTAACAATTGAACAAGTAAAAGATCAATTGACCGAAATCGGAAAAAAACGTGGTGTGCTCACATACGAAGAAATTGCAGAGCGTATGGCGAACTTCGAAATTGAATCCGATCAAATGGATGAATATTATGAATACCTTGGAGAACAAGGTGTTGAAGTAATGAGTGAATCTGAAGCAAATGATGACGATGCCGATCCCGATATTCAAGAACTGTCAAAAGAAGAAGAGTTTGATTTAAATGATTTAAGTGTACCTCCTGGTGTAAAAATTAATGATCCAGTTCGTATGTACTTAAAAGAAATCGGACGCGTTGACTTATTGTCAGCAGAGGAAGAAATCAATTTAGCAAAACGTATTGAAGAAGGCGATGAAGAAGCGAAACGTCGTCTTGCTGAAGCAAACTTACGTCTTGTTGTAAGTATTGCAAAACGCTATGTTGGACGCGGAATGCTGTTTCTTGATTTAATTCAAGAAGGAAACATGGGTCTTATTAAAGCGGTAGAAAAATTTGATTATCGCAAAGGTTATAAATTCAGTACGTATGCGACATGGTGGATTCGTCAAGCTATTACTCGTGCAATTGCTGACCAAGCAAGAACGATTCGTATTCCCGTCCATATGGTTGAAACAATTAACAAGCTAATTCGTGTTCAACGTCAGCTTCTACAAGATTTAGGTCGCGAACCATCTCCTGAAGAAATTGCAGAAGATATGGACTTAACACCTGAAAAAGTTCGTGAAATCTTAAAAATTGCTCAAGAACCGGTTTCTCTTGAAACACCAATTGGTGAGGAAGATGATTCTCATTTAGGTGACTTCATTGAAGACCAGGATGCAACATCACCTTCTGAACATGCTGCATATGAATTATTAAAAGAGCAGTTAGAAGACGTCCTTGATACGTTAACAGATCGCGAAGAAAATGTTCTTAGACTCCGCTTTGGTCTGGACGATGGACGTACGCGTACGCTTGAAGAAGTAGGAAAAGTATTTGGCGTAACGCGTGAGCGTATTCGTCAAATTGAAGCTAAAGCGCTTCGTAAGCTTCGTCACCCTAGCCGAAGCAAACGTTTAAAAGATTTCTTAGAATAGATAAAAGCGTAAATAACGCTTATGAGATAGCTTCTTTCCTAGAGGAAAGGGGCTATCTATTTTTTATGGAATAAATTTCATAAAAACGCATTTTGAAGAAGTATATTGATTTTTTTACCAACTTTTCTTCTTTCATATATTTTACTGAATTGTCCTGCGTTTTGCAAATGCTCCTTTGTATTCTTTTGTCACAGAGCGTAAGCTGTTCAAATTCCTTTTAAACATCCGAAAAATGGAATCGCTATCATTTTATTCATGCTTTGATTAGTACTCTTATATTATAACACGAAAAAATTAAAACGTTTTAAAAGTTGAGAAAATTTACAAAAATGAATTATAATTAAATAATGTAAGCGTATACATTTTTTTAGGGGGAATAAAAATGAATTTTGAATTAACCAATGAACAAAAGATGATTCAACGGACGCTCAGAGAGTTTTCAGAAGCGGAAGTAGCACCGAATGCACTAGAGCGCGATCGAAGTAAGCAATTTCCGCTTGATGTTTTTAAAAAGTTAAGTGAGCTTGGTGTAATGGGGCTTCCTTTTCCTGAAGAGTATGGAGGCGGAGGAGCAGATACGGTTAGTTTTGCTATTGTCGTAGAGGAATTAAGTAAAGCTTGTGGCTCTACAGGAATTACATACTCAGCTCATGTTTCGCTCGGGGGCGCACCTATTTATTTATTCGGAACAAAGGAGCAAAAAGAACAGTACCTACCTGCTTTATGCTCCGGGGAATCTTTTGGAGCGTTTGGTTTAACCGAACCGAACGCAGGAAGTGACGCGGGGGGAACGGAGACCGAAGCAGTGTTGAAGGATGGAACATTTAGGATTAATGGAAGTAAATGCTATATTACGAATGCCAGCTATGCAAAGTTTTTAGCTTTAACGGCTGTTACAAATCGTACAGAAGGGAAAAAAGAAATTTCAGCTATTATCGTGCCTACAGAAGCTCGAGGTTTTACTGTAATAGACAATTACGAGAAAATGGGTCTACATGCTTCAAATACAACTGAACTCGTTTTAGAGGATGTTGAAGTGCCTGAAGAGAATTTACTCGGTGTAAGAGGAGAAGGCTTTAAACAATTTCTAATGACGCTTGACGGGGGAAGAATTGGAATTGGAGCAATGGCCGTTGGAATCGCTCAAGCGGCTTATGAAAAAGCACTGTCATATGCGCAGGAAAGAAAGCAATTTGGGAAAGCTATTTCATCATTTCAAGCGATTCAGTTTAAATTAGCTGATATGGCGATGAAAATTGAGTTAGCAAGAAATATGGTGTATAAAGCAGCGTGGTTAAAAGACCAAGGAAAGCCATTTACGAAAGAAGCTGCTATGTGTAAACTGTATGCTTCTGAAATTTGTATGGAAGTAGCCAGTCAAGCTGTTCAGATTCATGGAGGATACGGCTACATGAAGGAGTATCACGTGGAGCGGTATTTACGAGATGCCAAGCTTTTAGAAATTGGAGAAGGAACTTCAGAAATTCAGCGCTCGGTTATTGCAAGACAAATTGGCTGTTAAGATACGCAATAAGAAATTAGTTAATTATGTAAATAAAACCCTTTCACTTATGAGCATTTTCAAGTAAAATAAAAGTGCTTATACTATTTTGTTATTTCTAGGGATGGGAATACATAAAGGGGGTATAGTGAGTGAAGCGAAATCCGCTAATACCATTTTTATTAATTGCGGTAATTGGGATTGCTTTAATGTTAACGCTTTCGTTCAACGGATTGAATAACGCAAAAGAAATCGCGGCTGAAAAAGAAGGCGGTGGCGCGGAACAGCAGGCTTCAGCTAAACCAGAAGAAATTTATCAAAAAACTTGTATTGGTTGCCACGGTGATCAGTATCAAGGTGGAGTAGGTCCTTCGTTAAAAGGAATTGGGAAAAAAGTTTCTCAAGACGAAATTGCAGATATTGTTGTAAACGGTAAAGGAAACATGCCGCCTGGGCTGGTTCCTCCGGAAAAAGCGAAGGAAATGGCTAAATGGGTATCAGAAATTAAATAGAGTTCAGAAACATGATTTTCTGGAAAGCCGCTCATTTATAAAGCAGGCTTTTTTTTTGTGATTTTTTATAAGCATTCAGCTAAAAGGAAAACATGAAGAGAAATAGGAATCATGCAGCTATCTATGTTAAAATAATGAACAGTAATCACATAGAGAATAGGTGACAAAATGAATGAATTAAACTTATCAATAAGACTTGAAGAAGTAGTAAAGTCGATTCCTTTGGGAGCAAAGATAGCAGACATTGGCTCAGATCATGCATACTTGCCGTGTTTTGCTTATTTAAATGGATATATTAGCGGTGCCGTAGCAGGAGAAATTACAGAAGGGCCTCTTCAATCTGCTATTCAGCAGGTGAAAAAAACAAGCTTAACGGACGTTATTGACGTTCGAAAAGGAAACGGCCTAGAAGTAATATCACCGAATGAAGTAGACTGTATTACAATCTGCGGAATGGGCGGAACGCTTATTACAATGATTTTAGAAGAAGGAAAAGCAAAGTTAGAAGGAGTAAAAAGGCTTGTACTTCAGCCGAATATTGGTTCACATCATATTCGCAGCTGGCTGATTGAACACAGCTGGGAAATCATTGATGAAAAAATCATCGAAGAAGACGGTCGTATGTATGAAGTCATCGTCGCTGAACCTGGAAACGCCTTAGCTCCTTATAACGGTGAAGTGGAAGCCGGTGTGTTAATGGGCCCTATTTTAAAAGAAAAGCGCTCTTCTGCTTTTATGACAAAGTGGACGCATGAACTAAATCATCTTAAACAAATTGTCAGCCAAATGGAGCTGGCTCAGTCCGAGGAAAGCAAAGCAAAACTTCAAAAACTTACCCAAGACATCTCATTAATTGAGGAGGCGTTAAAATGAGTAAAATCCCTAACGGATTTCAAGTAATTGAAGCATTTGAATCATTTTCTCCCAAGCATTTAGCGGTTGAAGGAGATAAAATTGGTTTGCAGATTGGAACGTTAAACAAGCCTGTAAAAAAAGTAATGGTAACGTTAGATGTTCTTGAAACGGTCGTAGACGAAGCTATTGAAAAACAAGTGGATTTGATTATTGCTCATCATCCTCCTATTTTTAGACCTCTAAAACAAGTGGTTACAGATCGTCCTGAAGGGCGTATTTTAGAGAAATGCATCAAACATGATATTGCTGTATATGCTGCTCATACAAACTTAGATATAGCTAAAGGCGGAGTAAATGACCTGTTAGCCGAAGCATTGGGGCTACAAGAGACAAAAGTGCTGGTTCCAACAACGTCTATTCAGCTGAAAAAGCTTGCTGTATTTGTTCCTTCAAATCATGCTGAAGCAGTGCGCACAGCTATTTGTGATGCGGGAGCTGGACATGTGGGTCTTTACAGCGACTGTACGTTTTCAACTGAAGGGGAAGGCACGTTTAAACCTTCTTCAGAAGCCAATCCATACATTGGCTCAAAAGAAGAGTTAGAACGTGTAAATGAAGCAAAAGTTGAAACTATTTTTGAAGCGGGTCAACAAAATAAAATTATTCGTGCCATGCTCAGTGCTCATCCTTACGAAGAAGTAGCCTATGACATTTATCCAGTGGAACAAACGGGCGAGACGCTTGGACTTGGACGAATTGGTAAGTTAAAAGAAGAGATGACGTTAAAACAGTTTGCCGCTCATGTTAAACAAGTATTGGATGTGGATGGTGTTAGAGTAGTAGGGTCTATGGATGCCACAGTGAAAAAAGTAGCTGTTCTTGGCGGAGATGGAAACAAATATATTACAAACGCAAAATTTAGCGGAGCAGATGCCTATGTAACAGGTGATTTGTATTTCCACGTTGCGCATGATGCAATGGCAATGGGATTAAACGTTGTAGATCCTGGTCATCATGTTGAAAAAGTTATGAGACAAGGTGTAACGCGTGTATTAACCAGTCTTTTTGATGCGAAAAACTTTGAGTGTGAAGTATTTGATTCAAAAGTAGACACAAACCCATTTACGTTTATGTAACAAAGAAAGAAGGTGTTGACGAATGTCAACACCTTCTTTTGCGTCTATTAAGACGATTTTTTTGTTCGAACTTTTGGTAAGATCTTTGAAAGAGGCACGCTTTTTTCACGTGTCCAAGTTGTTTCATCTTCCGGATCGAACTGATCTAGAAAATTGATGACCTCTTTTGTGATTGGAGTAGGGGTAGATGCTCCTGCCGTAACAGCTACGGTTTTCGCGTTCATCAACCATTCGATCTGCAGCTCTGAGATGTCACCGATACGATATGCCTCAGTGCCGGCAATCTCCATTGATACTTGAGCTAAACGGTTTGAGTTGTTACTTTTAGGATCTCCTACTACAATTGTAACATCTGCTTCACCTGCTTGCTCGGCTACAGCTTCTTGGCGAACTTGTGTAGCTAAACAAATTTCCTTGTGAACTTCAGCGTGCGGATATTTTTCTTTTACCTTTTCCATTACTTCTGCAACGTCCCACTGACTCATTGTTGTCTGATTTGTTACAATGATTTTTTCACGTTGAATATTTAAATGGGCTACGTCTTCTGCTTTTTCAATTAAATGAACGATATCTGGCGCGATACCAAGTGCACCTTCTGGCTCAGGATGATTTCGTTTTCCGATATAAATAACGTCATAACCTTCTTTTTCTTTTTGGCGAATAAGGTCATGGGTTTTTGTAACATCCGGACATGTAGCATCGATTGTTGTTAAGCCTTTTTCTTTTGCTCGTTCTTTTACTTCTGGAGATACTCCGTGCGCAGTAAAAATAACGGTTCCTTCATTTATTTGGTCTAAGATTTCTAGGCGATTAGCACCGTCCAGTGTGATAATGCCGTCCTCTTCAAACGCATCTGTAACGTGTTTATTATGAACAATCATTCCTAAGATATAGATTGGTCGAGGCAATGATTTATCTAAAGCGGCGTTTCGTGCAATGACCATTGCGTCTACTACACCATAACAATAGCCGCGCGGTGCAATTTTAATAACTTTCATTTCAATTTCCTCCTCATCATAATCCTGACGAGCAATTCAACTCGCTTCTATTATATAAAAGAGGAAGGAAGAATACAAAGATATTCTTTTTTTGCTCACTGTATTTCCTTAAGGAATCAGCAGATTTATCAAATATAAAGTTTTGGTTTAGACACCCGATCTCTGGATGAATGTTCAATTTCTTCTTCAAAGAAATCCAGCTCATCATCGGATGAATCCGTGCTTTCTGCGCCTGCTGATAAAACCTTACTGTCTTTACTTTCATCAGTTTCAGAAACCTCTGTTCCTTCTGCTTCGAGTACTTCATCTGTGTCATCACTTGAGCGCAAGGCCTGATAGATTTTCCATAGAGAAGGAGCATTTTTGACAAGAGGTCCGTATTGTTGAATCATAGGTCCCATCGTTTCCGCTGCTTTTAGTACTCGCTGAACATTCCCCATCATGGAGCTCAAGTTAGCAGGGTTCGTTAATCCTTGCAAACCTCCAAGCAGGGAAGAAGAGTTAGTCGCTCCTGCAGCACCTTGGGCTCCTGAAAGTCCAGAAAACAAAGAACCTCGAGGAGCAGCCGCAGCCGCTTGTTGAAATGGTATGTTTCTATTTCCGCCTCTTCGGAATAGGCGAGTTAAGAAGTTACCTCCTCCACGGTTCAGGCCTTGCTGATTCGGGTAAAATGATTGTTGAGCATTTGTTTGCTGGGCAAAGTTACGAAACTGCTGTAATGGATTAAATTGGCCAAAGTTACCAGGTTGTTGCCCAAAGCCGTTTTGTGGTGGCATTCCTGGCATCATTCTTCTTTGCATACCGGGTGGAAATGGTGGTCTTCGCTGTAGCAAAGGACGCACCTCCTTTAGTAAAGTAGATTTTCTTTTACTATCGTATGCAACTCGCGATAAAATGTTTTTGAAACAGGTAATAAGTTTTAGTAATATGAATGAGAAGTAGTCACAGAAGGAAAAATCGATTATAATCATATATTGTGCCTTAAAAGATGAACGTGAATGTAAAAAAGGAGACTATTATGGAAAAAACAAACTTTGAACGTTTTGAGTTTCAACCATTTTTAATAGAAGCAATTAAACAATTAGGTTTTTATCAGCCTACAGAGATTCAGGAGCGCTTAATTCCTTCCGTTTTAAAAGGGGAAAGTGTAATTGGTCAGTCGCAAACAGGGACCGGCAAAACACACGCTTATTTATTGCCTTTACTTGAAAAGGTAGACCCTAAAAAAGAAGAAGTACAAGTTGTAATCACCGCTCCAACTCGTGAGCTTGCTTCTCAAATTTATCAAGAAGTATTAAAGCTAACAAAACACAGTGCTGAAGGAGAAGAAATTTCAGCAAAATGTTTTATCGGCGGTACAGATAAGCAGCGTACAATCGACAAATTAAAGAAGCAGCCTCAAGTTGTTGTAGGAACACCGGCTCGTTTGTTTGATTTAGTAAATGAAAAAGCGTTAGTTGTGTATACAACAAAGGCGTTAGTAGTAGACGAAGCTGATTTAATGCTTGATATGGGATTTTTAGAAGATGTGGACCGTTTGGCAAGCAATATGCCTGAAAAATTACAGATGCTTGTTTTTTCAGCAACTATTCCTGAAAAATTAAAGCCATTCTTAAAAAAATACATGGAAAATCCAAAATTCACGCATGTTTCGCCGAAGCAAGCAGCAGCAGCTAAATTAGAGCATGTATTAGTTCCACTGCGTCATCGCAACAAGTTTAAGCTCCTGCATGATATGCTTATTTCTTATAATCCTTATTTAGCTATCGTCTTTACAAATACAAAGAAAATGGCGGACGAAGTAGCAGATGACCTACTGTCTAAAGGATTAAAAGTAGGAAGAATTCACGGAGACTTATCTCCTCGTGACCGTAAGAAAATGATGAAGCAAATTAATAATTTAGAATTTCAATACGTAGTAGCGACAGATTTAGCAGCTCGCGGTATTGATATTGAAGGAATTTCACACGTCATTAACTTTGAGCTTCCTTCAGATCTAGATTTCTACATTCACCGAGTAGGACGTACAGCTCGTGCTGGTCATTCTGGAATTGCTGCTACAATCTTCGATGTGGAAGATGAAGATGCAGTAAATAAGCTGGAGAAAATGGGAATCGAGTTTGTAAACAAAGATCTTCAAAAGCAAGAATGGGTTTCCATCGATGACCGTAACCGCCGTAAAAAGCGTGTAAAGAAAGCGGATGAAGTGGGAGAAGAGGCACATCGCTTTATTCAAAAGCCGAAGAAAGTAAAGCCTGGCTACAAGAAAAAACGTGCTCGTGAAATTACAAAGTATGTGCAAAAGAAAAAGCGTAGTGAAAGACGCAACAATCGTTAATCGCAATAGGTTAGAGGTGTAAAAAGTAATGTTGAAAATTGGTTCTCACGTATCAATGAGCGGCAAAAAGATGCTTTTAGGAGCAAGTGAAGAGGCAGCTTCTTACGGAGCAAATACGTTTATGATCTATACAGGCGCTCCACAAAATACTCGTCGCAAAAAGATTGAAGAGCTTAATATTGAAGCTGGTCTTTTGCATATGAAAGAGCATGGAATGACAGATATTGTTGTACATGCTCCCTATATCATTAATCTAGGAAATACAACAAAGCCCGAAACATTTGAGCTTGGAGTAGATTTCTTAACGTCTGAAATTCAGCGCACCCATGCTCTTGGTGCAAAGCAAATTGTTCTTCACCCAGGAGCTCATGTGGGCGCTGGAGCAGATGCCGGTATTCAGCAAATTATCAAAGGTCTAAACGAAGTGTTGACAGCTGATCAAGAAGTTCAAATTGCGCTTGAGACAATGGCTGGAAAAGGAACAGAGTGTGGAAGAAGTTTTGAAGAAATTGCCCAAATTATTGATGGCGTGACGCACAATGAAAAGCTCTCTGTTTGTTTTGATACATGTCACGTACATGATGCTGGTTATGATATCGTTCAAGACTTTGACGGTGTATTAAATGAATTTGACAAAACCGTAGGCATACAGCGAATTAAAGTGCTTCACATCAATGATAGTAAAAATGTATGCGGTGCTCGAAAAGACCGCCATGAAAATATTGGATTTGGTGAAATCGGATTTGGTGCACTGAATTATATTGTTCATCACCCAGCGTTTACAGAAGTTCCTAAAATTCTAGAAACTCCTTATGTAGGAGAAGATAAGAAAAATAAAAAAGCGCCATATCAGTTGGAAATTGATATGGTTCGTGCACAAAGCTTTGATTCAGAGCTAAAACAAAAGCTTATGTAATTTCATATGTAAAAGAAGAGGTCATGTCTATAGACATGACCTCTTCTTTTACATCAACTGCTGAAATAATTCGTTCACTCGTCTGGCAGTTTCACGATCTGTTACTTGAGCAATTTGTTTGATTAAATTTCGGCGCTCTTCAAGGTTATAAATATTTACGGGCTGCTGTCTAATGACGGATACAAGTGTGTGTGCCTGCTGATCTGTAATGGGGATGTTGTATTGTTTGCTATACTTTAAAAGCTCTTTCGGGGTAATGTTGTTTACTTTCTTATTGACAATCTGCTGTACAATTTTCATATGATTACCTCCTCGTCATATACAGTTTATGAATAAAAAAGAAAGATGTGACTATATTGTGTAATAAAACAACATTTCGAGTCGGATGAACTTACGGAGATAAGAAAGCAAAGGAGTGAAACGGCTTAGTTTACAAATAAAAGACAATCCTGTATACTACATTAATGACTAAATCGTAATGATTCTGAGAAAGTAAATGGGTAACGGAGTATACGATAGAAACCGTGCCCTCTTTTGTATGGAGAAATATAAAAAAAGAATGGTGAGGCGCATATGAATACACCTGATATCATTGAAATTGATCATTTATCATTTCAATATGATGGAGTGAATGTATTAGAAGATATAAGTTTTTCAATTCCAAAAGGAGCTTTTTTGGGTCTCGTTGGTCCAAATGGCTCTGGGAAATCAACGCTAATCAAATGTTTGCTTGGTTTGCAAAAACCATCTCAAGGTGCAATTCGTTTATTTGGAAAAGATCAGAGAAGGTTTAAAGAACGAAGTAAAATTGGATATGTATCGCAAAAAGCGAATAGTTTCAACAGCGGCTTTCCTGCTACCGTTTTTGAAGTAGTTTCCACGGGTCTTACTTCAAAATTAGGTTTGTTTCGCTTTATGAATGCTTCTCATAAACAAAAAGTAAAAGAAGCGGTAGAAGCAGTGGGGATGAGCGAATTTTTAAATCGAAACATAGGAGAACTGTCCGGTGGTCAGCAGCAGCGAATTTTTATTGCGCGCGCGCTTGTAAGTGAACCCGAGCTGTTAATTTTAGATGAGCCAACAGTCGGAGTGGATGCACAAAATGTGTACACTTTTTATGAGCTTCTCGAAAAGTTAAATAAAGAAAAAGGAATTACGCTTGTGCTTGTTACTCACGATATTGGCACTGTCTCAGAAAAAGTAACCCACGTTGCTTGTTTAAATAAATTTCTACACTTTCATGGGAATGCTAAAGAATTCGAACAGCTTTGTGAACATGACGTATCTATGTTTTATGGTCATAATGTTCATGTGTTAACCCATGATCATCATCATGGAGGGCAGCACGTATGATAAGCAGTTTATTTCAATTTGAGTTTTTACGAAATGCATTTTTAACCGGTATGATTATTGGCGTCTTAGCTCCTTTATTGGGCACGTTCATCGTAGTAAGACGTCTTTCTTTAATTGCAGACGCGTTAAGTCACGTGACGCTAGCAGGGATTTCTGCGAGCTTGCTTCTTAGTCAGAAAATAGGGTTTATGCAAGGAGTGAACCCCGTCTATTTAGGGATGGTATCTTCCGTTACAGGCGCTCTTTTTATTGAAAAACTTCGAAGCGTCTACAAGCATTACCAAGAGCTGGCCATTCCGATTATTTTATCGGGCGGAATTGGGATTAGTGCAATTTGTATCTCGCTAGCGGACGGTTTTAATAATGATTTAATGAACTATTTGTTTGGAAGCGTAAGTGCGGTGAGTCGTTCGGATCTTTGGACAGTTGTTGTCATAGCCGTATTTGTTATAGCTATTGTCTTTTTCTTATATAAAGAATTGTTTATTTTATCTTTTGACGAGGAGCACGCTTCTGCTTCTGGGATTAAATCGAAGTGGATGCACTTTTTATTTATTGTGATGGTTGCTCTTGTCATTGCTGTATCGATGCGTATCGTCGGTATCTTATTAGTGTCATCTCTTATGACTCTTCCTGTAGCAGCAAGCATTCGCTTAGCTAGAGGCTTTAAACAAACGATTCTGCTTTCGGTGATTTTTGGCGAAATATCTGTTTTAGGCGGATTATTTTCAGCGTACTACTTGGATTTAGCACCAGGCGGTACAATTGTTGTCATTGCTGTTGTTATTTTAATCATATCTATTATGATTAATAAAGGACGGAAGGGGAAACAAAAATGAATTTAACTGAAGCCATTCATTTATTAAAAGATCAAGGATATAAACATACAGGAAAGCGTGAAGAAATGCTTGCCCTGTTTTCAAAATCAAATAAGTACTTAACGGCAAAAGATGTATTAGAGTACATGAAGCCTGATTATCCTGGTCTGAGTTTTGATACAATTTACCGTAATTTATCATTGTTTGTGGAGTTAGGCGTACTTGAAATGACGGAGCTTTCGAGCGAAAAGCACTTTCGATTTAAATGTGCGACCGCCCATCATCATCACCACTTCATTTGTTTAGATTGTGGAAAAACAAAAGAAATTGAAGCTTGTCCGATGGAGTATGTAGACGAGGATTTGCGTGGGTACAATATTACAGGCCATAAATTTGAAATTTACGGTCAATGTATAGAATGTAATCAATAAAAAAGAGAGGGCGTTATGCACCTCTCTTTTTTATTTTTGCTGTTCTTTTAACCAGCTGGCTACCCACTGATCTGCTTCTAGCCAATTGTATACGCGAACCACTCCTTTTGGAACAGGTGAGCGATTATAAGGAGTATCAAATAAGATAACAGGGATATTGCATTCTTCACTGATTTCACAAGCATTATCATGTTTGTCTTCAAAAAAGATATCAACATCATATCGTTTTGCTGTCTCAACTTTAAAATGAGAACCCACTAACTCAATGTGATGAAACGATAGTTCATTTTTTTGAAACCATTCTTCCGTGACGTCCAATAGCTTATCGTGCCTTGCACTAATAAAGAATAATTCGTGCTTTTGATGCCATTTTTGCAAAACCGCTTTTGCATCGTCTGCAAGTGGAGAGGTTTCGTAAATAGAGCGTTCATTTGCTTTAAACCATTTCCCGAGTTCAGCAGGTGATACATTTACAAAAGGGCTGAAATCATATTCTGTAATGTCTTCAAGTGTTAAATTTAAGTTAAAGGCTTTATTTAAATGAGGAACAAAAGTTTCAGGAGAAGTAACAGTTCCATCAATGTCAATTCCAAACTTTTTCGTCAACTACGTGCACTCCTTTAATACGTTTATTCTACTTAGGTGCTTGATTATTCTTGTCTAGTGTAACATAAAGCCTAAAGAGAAACAGTAATACTTTTTATACGCCTTTAGCAAAACGTAATGATCACTGCACGGCCTGGTGATTGCGTCTGTACCTATTTCTTATAAGGGAGCGAGCGGCTGTATAAGATTAACACTTATAATTTTTCCCCGCATTCAGATACTATAAATGCTCCTTATTTACGAAAGCGAGGGATTAAGCATGGAGAATGAAGAACAAAGGCGTAGAAAAGATGTATATGAAGCTGATTTCATGGAAGAAACTGCAGCTGAAGTGGGCGTTCCTTACCGAGTAGGAGAGCCTCATGCAGAGCGTGAAGTTATAGATATTGATCGCAATCGCAATCATGAAGTCGCTGGACGAGGAGAAGGAACGGGATACGGTCGTTTCGCACTCGTGCTTTCGATTCTTTCACTATTCTTTTTACCAATTATTCTTGGTGCCGCTGGGATTATTCTAGGGTTTATCGCACGCAGAAAAGGAGCACTTACGCTAGGAGCATGGGCAATAGGGATCGGAGTTGTATCGATTATTGTCGGTACGTTTATATTACCGTTCTTTTCATAAAAAAAGCGAGGCGCATATGCGCCTCGCTTTTTTTAGTTATGATTTAGCTGCAGCTTTTTCAGCTTCTTGCTTTGCGTGATATTCAGCAGCAATTTTATCAATTTCTTTTTTTAGTTCCTCAACCATTGTTTCTTCAGGAACTTTGCGTACGATTTCGCCTTTGCGGAATAGTAGACCTTCACCGCGTGCTCCTGCAATCCCGATATCAGCTTCACGAGCTTCACCAGGACCGTTTACAGCGCAGCCAAGTACCGCTACTTTAATCGGTGCTTTTACAGTTGAAATATACTCTTCAACTTCATTAGCAATGCTAATTAAATCAATTTCAATACGTCCGCAAGTTGGGCAAGAAATAAGAGTTGCCGCATTGGAAGCTAAACCGAATGATTTTAGCAATTCGCGCGCAACCTTTACTTCTTCTACAGGATCCGCACTTAAAGAAATACGTAATGTATTTCCGATTCCTTTAGATAAAATAGCGCCAAGACCTGCTGCACTTTTTACAGTTCCTGCAAATAATGTACCCGATTCTGTAATTCCTAAGTGAAGAGGGTAGTCAAATGCTTGAGCAGCTTTTTCATAAGCTTCAATTGCCAAGTTAACATCCGATGCTTTCATTGAAACGATGATGTCATGGAAATCAAGGTCTTCTAAAATTTTAATGTGATGAAGTGCACTTTCTACCATGCCATCTGCTGTCGGATAGCCGTATTTATCTAAAATACGTTTTTCAAGTGAACCGGCGTTAACTCCAATACGAATTGGAATATTTTTAGCTTTTGCAGCATTTACAACAGCTTCCACTTTTTCACGGCGACCGATATTACCAGGGTTGATACGGATTTTATCCGCTCCGCCTTCAATAGCTTTTAATGCTAAGCGATAGTCAAAATGAATATCCACAACTAATGGAATGTTAATGCGTTTTTTAATTTCAGGGATTGCATCTGCTGCGCGCTCGTCTGGACAAGCAACACGAACAACTTGGCATCCTGCTTCTTCTAAACGTTTAATTTCTGCAACCGTTGCTTCAACATCATGTGTCTTAGTGGTTGTCATACTTTGAATAACTAACTCGTTGCTGCCTCCGATTGTTAAATCTCCAACTTTAACCGGGCGTGTTTTTGTACGATGTATAATTTCACTCACGTGATAATCTCTCCTTCAAAATGAAATCAAGAATTTGAATTCATTAATAGAATAACTCTTTATGAACAAAATAACTAGTAGAAAGTACTACCTTAGCTATTTTAACAATGACTATCCCATCTTGACAAGAAGAATGCTGTCATTACTTGTAAATAGGGAACTTATACGTTTTTCCAATTTGAATATCCTCAGGCGCTGTACCGTTATTTAACTTTTTGAAGTCTGTAATCATTTGGTTCATAGAAACCGGTATCGATTTTTTTGTAAGCTCCTCAATGACGGATAAAACTGTATCGCCTGGCTTAATTTTTATTTTTGTATAGGTGGAAGAAGAGCTGGCGGCTTTTGTTTCTGCAGGCTGCGCTTTGCTGACTTGAACTGCTTCAGTAGCAGTGGGAATGGTCCCGTATTTAATGTCATAGTGACAAATATATCCGATAAAAGCGAAAGCGGCTAATGCACATAGCTTTTTCATTATGCTCCTCCTTCATTCTTTTGCTTATGTGTAAAGCCTATGCTTGTCTTACTTAAATATGATTGGAGAACGAAAATTGAAAGGAAAATTAATGATTGTTTCATTAGGCTTATTGCCTTTAATCATGGTGCTGGGAAATTCCATGCTCATTCCTCTGCTGCCAAGCATTCAAAAGTCACTTCACTTAAGCGGAGTTCAAACCAGTTTGATACTGAGTGCATTTTCGATTCCAGCCGCATTGTGTATTCCTGCTGTAGGAATTTTATCAGACCGGTATGGGCGTAAAAAGTTAATCATATATTCACTCGTCATGATGATAATAGGCAGTGTCATCGCTGCTGGTAGTGCTTTATTCTCTTCTGGAAGCTTTGCTGTGTTGATGGCAGGCAGAGTCATTCAAGGGATTGGAGCTGCAGGTACTACAACGTTGGCAATGGCATTAACTGGAGATGTATTTACAGGGGAAAAAAGAGCAAAAGTCCTCGGGATTTTAGAAGTGTATAATGGAGTTGGAAAAGTGGTTGCGCCGATAATTGGAGCATCGGCAGCACTCGTCGTATGGTATGCCGCATTTTTTGTCTATCCTTTAGCTGCAGGTGCTGCTTTAGTAGGTATAGTGATGTATGTGAGAGAAGGGAAAACAGGCTCGGATTTAGTATCTGTTCAAGAATATTTAAAGAGAGCCATTGGGATTGTCTATGATAAAAGAAAATCGCTTTTTCCTTTATTCTTTGTGGGGGGATTGGGGTTATTTTTATTATTTGGCATTTTATATTACTTATCTTTTCTAATAGAGGAAACGTATCATATAGACGGTTTTTTTAAAGGAACCGCTTTTTTATTTCCTCTTGGTGCGATGACGCTCGTTTCTTATTGGACGGGTCAACGCATCAAAACAGATGTAGAGCTCATGAAAAAATTAATGATAGTAGGGATAACTCTTTTATTCCTGATGTTTGGAGTATTAACGATTATTTATACGCTTCCTGTGCTGATGTTTTGTTTGACAGTCGCCTTTGGCGGCTTAGGATTTGTTCTTCCGTGTATTAATATGATGATTACTTCAGCGGCTTCAGACGAAGAAAGAGGGTTTATTGTATCCATTTATGGAACGGTGAGATTTTTAGGAGTAGCGTTGGGACCTGTTGTTTTTGAAGTGTGGATGCACACTGAAAGGCTGATGTTTGTTTATAGCTTTATTCTGCTCACAGCAGGAGGTTTGTGGGTTTTGTATCAGTTGAAAATTCTTCCTTGTGCAATGGGAAGAAGAAAAGTTGTACCGAAATAAAGAGGCTGAGACTTAACTACATCACTCCAATCACCAGCTAGAAGCAGCCGCATACATGAAACCTGCGTTCACCATATCAATAAAAAAATCCAAAAGAGGTGGATTCTCTATCAAGAATCTAGATTCCTCGTTTGGATTTTCCTTCAACTAAGATACGTTTGTCCCAGCATCTTTATTAGGTTTTACTTTTTTTCTTATAGGAACCCTTGTGACGAGCAACAAGTAAATGAAGAATGTTCCTATCCAGTAAAGAGAGCTATGTAGTGCTAGAGACAAAGAAAAAGCTTCAAAAAGCGTATACAGCAGCGTGAAGGCTACTGTACTATAAGCGCTCAGTGCCCATAGCTGCTTGAAAGGAAGCTGCTTTTTAGTAATGAGTCCAATCAGTTTCCCAAGATAAGCAAGGCAGGTAATAGAAAGGAAGTTTAGTCCAGATGTTAATACGTACAGTAAAAGCATAGCGATAGGGACAAGTATGTATAAAGAAAATTTTTGTTCGTGCAGCAAGTTTAGCAATTCATTTTTATCTTTATGATGCCAGTTTAGCAACTCATATGAATACGTTTGTGTTTGTGAATTAGTCGTGATGTAAATTCCATCCTTTAAAAAACCAATGGCATGAGCAGGGGAATGAAACCGTTCAATAGACTGTGAGGGGTTTAAGATAAAAGCGGTACCATTTACTTTTTTTGTGAAAGGTTGACTTGACGTAAGCTGTGAGTTTGAAATAGAAAAAGAAGAAACAGATTTCGGAAGATCTGTAGTAGCGATATGATAGCCATTTACAATCGTCAAAGTCATAAAGAAAAATGTAGGCAGCAAAGAAATAAATGTTAAAAACAGCACAAAGCCAATTGTTTTATTCGTATGCTCAAAGCGAAGCGACCTTATTTTTTTGAAGGAAGTAAAACTCCATGCCATCTTTTTCAGCATGCTCATTGTAAAGCCTCCTCTTATTGAAGATTCTGGTTATATCTTATTTTATAGCGAAAATTTAAGGTTTACAATAGATTTTAGAAACCGTTACCAATTACAATGATGCGGTGGAGCGTTTTGTCACAAGCACATCTTATGCGTATATGTACAGGTTTCCCTGTCATTGTTTTTGGGGGATATTACGGGCAGCTTGAGGACCGTGCTGTTAATATTGCAGAGGTACACTCAAAAATCGTATTCGAAAGTAAAATAAAGGAAGGACTCGTCGTGCAAGGTCTTTCTTTATGGGAGTGGTTATTGTATGATAAATAGTAATAATAAAAAGGATAGGTGCGGGCATGGCTATTTTATGTTGGGCATTAATTATCATTAGCTTTGTTGTATCGTTTGTTGGGTTGGTTTATCCCATCATCCCAAGCGTGCTATTTGTAGCTCTGGGATTTGTTATATACGGTTTATTTTATGATTTTAGCTCCTATAGCTGGTTATTTTGGGTGATACAAGGATTGTTAGTTGTCGCACTTTTTTTAGCAGACTATATAGCTAATATTATTGGTGTGAAAAAATTCGGAGGCACTAAAGCAGGTGTTTGGGGAAGTACAGTTGGGCTGCTTGTGGGTCCGTTTGTCATTCCGGGATTTGGAATTATTTTAGGGCCATTTATCGGAGCGATTGTAGGAGAACTGATTGTTCATCGGACCACAATTAGCAACGCAGTAAAAATTGGAGTAGGTTCGGTTATTGGCTTTTTTAGTGGCGCTATTTCAAAAGGATTTATTCAACTGCTGATGATTGCCTATTTTTTATACGCTGTTTTAAAATAATATATTGACTTTAGGCTAGAAACATGTTAAATTTTTAATGTCGCTAGTAAATGTTATATTGTTCCACAGTAGCTCAGTGGTAGAGCTATCGGCTGTTAACCGATCGGTCGTAGGTTCGAGTCCTACCTGTGGAGCCATGGCGGTGTAGCTCAGCTGGCTAGAGCGTACGGTTCATACCCGTGAGGTCGGGGGTTCGATCCCCTCCGCCGCTATTTTCCAATTTGCGTTTGTGACATACATAATTCATATTGTTCCACAGTAGCTCAGTGGTAGAGCTATCGGCTGTTAACCGATCGGTCGTAGGTTCGAGTCCTACCTGTGGAGCCATGTGGACCCTTAGCTCAGCTGGTTAGAGCAGACGGCTCATAACCGTCCGGTCGCAGGTTCGAGTCCTGCAGGGTCCACCATTTATAGGGTTGGAGGAATACCCAAGTCCGGCTGAAGGGATCGGTCTTGAAAACCGACAGGGGTGTTAAAGCCCGCGGGGGTTCGAATCCCTCTTCCTCCGCCATACTATTGTCTATTCAAAGCTTCTTTTGAGAAAAAGAAGCTTTTTTTATGTTTAAAAGAATAGCGAATGGGAATTAGGTAAATATAAATCATGGATTAGGAACTTTTTATTTGAAACAGTAGGGTAAATTTGCTAATCTAAACGTATATGGTGCTTTTGCGCCAAAATGCTTACATATTTTGAAGGAGGAATTATTCATGGCTTACAAATTACCAGAACTACCTTATGCATACGATGCACTGGAACCACATATCGACAAAGAAACAATGAATATTCACCACACAAAACATCACAACACATATGTTACAAATCTAAACGCTGCTGTTGAAGGCAAAGCGGATTTAGAAAGCAAAAGTATTGAAGAGTTAATTTCAAACTTAGATGCTGTTCCTGAAGATATCCGTACAGCAGTACGCAATAACGGTGGCGGTCATGCGAACCACTCATTATTTTGGACAATCCTTTGCCCTAACGGCGGCGGTGCTCCAACTGGTGAATTAGCAGACGCTATCGCTAGCAAATTCGGCAGCTTTGATCAATTCAAAGAAGAATTTGCAAATGCAGCTAAAACTCGCTTCGGTTCTGGCTGGGCTTGGTTAGTTGTAAACAACGGCGAATTAGAAGTAACAAGCACACCAAACCAAGATAGCCCATTAATGGAAGGCAAAACGCCAATTCTTGGTCTAGACGTTTGGGAGCACGCTTACTACCTAAATTACCAAAACCGCCGTCCAGATTACATTTCAGCATTCTTTAATGTTGTAAAATGGGACGAAGTTGCTAAACGTTACGACGCTGCAAAATAAGCTGAAGACGTATTTAAGAGCCAGTAAAGTAATTATTACCTTTACTGGCTTTTTTGTTTTCCAATTCTTTTACATATCTCCTTTTCTTTTTCACACACTAGGTGTAGAAGAGAAAAGGAGTTTTTTGATATGCCTTTATTAAAAAAAGTAGTTGGAGATGTAGAAGTTAGTAAAGATTTACTTTTGCTTTTAATTATAGGCGGTCTTTATGCCTTGGCTATTTCAATTTCCAATTCGTTTGTTAACATTTATCTGTGGAAACAATCAGGCGAATTTTCGGATCTCGCTATTTATAATTTAGCGGTAGTGGTGCTTCAGCCGCTTACGTTTATTTTAGCAGGTAAATGGGCCAAACGAATTGACCGGGTTGTGGTTTTAAGATTAGGTGTATCTTTTTTAGCTGTTTTTTATATCGCTGTATTAATCAGTGGAGCTAACGCAGCCCAGTATTTAGTATTGCTTGGCGGACTGCTGGGTATAGGATACGGCTTTTATTGGCTAGCTTTTAATGTGCTAACTTTTGAAATTACAGAACCTGATACAAGAGACTTTTTTAACGGATTTTTAGGGATCTTAAACTCTTTTGCAGGGATGATTGGTCCTTTAGGAGCGGGCTTTGTTATTTCCGCTTTGTATGAATCACTTGGGTATAAAATCGTGTTTGGTGTATCACTGCTATTGTTTATCGGTGCCGTTGTGCTTAGTTTTTTTATTACAAGACGCGCAGCGGAAGGAGTATACAAATTTAAAGAAGTATGGGCTGAACGAAAAGTCAATAAAGACTGGAATCGAATATTGCAGGCTCATTTCTTTCAAGGGTTGCGTGAAGGTACGTTCATTTTTGTTGTATCCGTCATGGTATTTATTACGACGGGAAGTGAACTAGCTTTAGGAACATATGGACTGGTGAATTCAGCAGTTGCGTTTGTAGGATACTATGTTGCCTCAAGGTTTATTAAGCAAAAAAATCGCCTTCGATTTATCTTCGCAGGGGGCCTCCTTCTCTATGGAGCAGTCTTTTTGCTTATCTTTAACTTATCGTATCCAAAGTTAATTATATATGCTGTTTGTATTGCCATTGCTTATCCTATTTTGTTGGTTCCATTCATTTCTCTAACGTACGATGTGATTGGGCGAGCAAAAGACGTTGTTTCAAAAAGAATTGAATACATTGTTGTCAGAGAAGTATTTCTGAATATTGGACGCGTCGCTTCCATATCTTTATTTTTAATAGCTGTACTATTTTTTGATGAAGCAAAAAGTATTCCCATTTTATTAGCTATTGTTGGAGCAGGGCATACGATCATTTATTTTTGTGTGAGACATATCTCACAGCCTCTGCACAAAAAAGAAACGACTGTTACTCCTCCGGTATTAAATGAAGGAGACGGAGAGTCTCCAGCTTAGAGTATTGTGAGCTCCTTCATTTGTACTATGGAAAATGCTTCGCTTTTCTTTTAGAATAAATACGTTGTGTAAATAGGCACCTGCCAGGTGTCTATTTATTTGCTAAATAGCTGATTTTATGGTGTTATGGTATATATGTTTTATAAAGTGTAGGTGTTGGTATGAAAAAGAAAAAAAGAAGAAAAAGTCACGTGCCTTTTCGTGTGAACTTACTTTTCTTGACCGTATTTGCCCTATTTTCCGTATTAATTTTGCGGTTGGGACTTGTTCAAATTGTATACGGTGAGAATTACGAACGAGAAGTCGAAAAAACACAGGACGTTACGGTCAGTACGCCTGTTCCTCGAGGGAAAATGTACGATCGTTATAACCGCGTAATTGTAGATAATACCTCTTTAAATACAATTACATATACTCGTTTTCAAGGAAATACAGCTGAAGAAAGGCTGCGCATCGCTAAAAAGTTAGCCACTATGATCGATGTTCCTTACACCACAAATGTGATTGATATTCCGGAAAATAAAAAGAATAAAGATGCTAAAAATGTGGTAAAAATTACAGAACGCGATATGAAGGATTATTGGATTATGCTTCACCCTAAAGAAGCGGAACAGAAAATTACGCAAGCTGATCGCAAAAAAGTTCAAGATGGTGAAATGACTGATGACCAACTGTATCAACGTCAGTTAGACCGCATCTCTAAAAAAGATTTAGAAAGTCTAAAGAGTGATTTAGAAGTTCTCGCTATTAAGCGCCAAATGGAGGCAGGTTACTCTAACACCCCGCAAATTGTTAAGAGCGGTGTGACAAATGAAGAGTATGCCGTTGTAAGTGAGCACTTAGATGAACTTCCAGGTGTTGATACAACAACGTATTGGGATCGCTCATACCCAGAAAACAGTACTCTTCGCACTTTGCTTGGAAATGTATCATCTGCCAACGAAGGACTGCCTAAAGATAAAGTACAGTATTACTTGTCAAGAGGCTATAGCCGAAATGACCAAGTTGGGACGAGCTATTTAGAGAAGCAATACGAAGCTCAGCTCAGCGGTCAAAAAGAAAAAGTCCAATATGTAACAGATAAAAAAGGAAATCTCCTTGATACAATTCAAGTGTCTAAAGGTGAACGCGGCAGTGATTTGGTTTTAACTATTGATATGGAGCTTCAAAAAGCGGTAGAAAAACAAATTACCGACCAGCTTTTAGCCAAAAAGCAAATGAAAGGAACGCAATTTTTAGACCGTGCTTTTGTTATTATGATGGATCCTCACACAGGAGAAATTTTAACGATGGCAGGTAAAAAATACACCATTGATAAGAAGACTGGAGCGCCTAAAATAGAAGATTTTGCATTAGGAAATATTTCAACATCTTATACAATGGGCTCTGTTGTAAAAGGAGCAACGGTTTTAGCCGGCTTAGATTCAGGAGCTATTAAGCCAAACACAGTGTTCGTTGATGAACCGTTAAAAATTAAAGGAACACCGGTTAAAAAATCAGCTGAGGCTGAAGGGCTAGGACCCTTAACGTATTCATCTGCGTTAAAATATTCATCCAACGTATTTATGTTTAAAACGGTAATGGCTATGGCTGGGTTACAGTATCATAAAAACATGACTTTACCGATTAAACCTGATACATTCAGCGAACTGCGTTCTTACTACAGTCAGTTCGGCTTAGGCGTATCAACAGGCATAGACCTTGATAACGAATCAACAGGTGTCCAAGGCGGAAGCGATGTTCCAGGTACGGCGCTTGATTTAGGAATTGGTCAGTATGATACGTACACGCCGCTGCAGCTTGTTCAATATACTTCTGCAATAGCTAATGGAGGGTATCGTATTAAGCCGCAGCTAGTAAAAGAAATCCGAAAACCAACGATTAAAACCGATGAAATTGGCGGTACGCAGCATTCATTTGAACCTGATGTGTTAAATCGTATCACGATGAAAGAAGAATACATTAAAGATGTTCAAAGTGGCTTTAAGCGCGTTACTCAAGAACAAGGCGGTACAGGGTATGCAGCTTTCCATACAGCAAACTATAATCCTGCTGGTAAATCAGGAACGGCACAAGCCTATGAGAAAAACCCAAGCGGAGGGGATCCGATTAAAGTTAATAATTCAAACTTTGTGGCCTTTGCTCCGGCGAATGATCCTGAAATTGCAGTAGCTGTAGTGGTACCATCGGCATTTGTGCCAAGTGCACCAAATACCATTACAAAAGAGCTTGCTCGTTCTGCGCTCGATACGTATTTTGATTTAAAGAAAAAAGGTGAACAAGAAGTAAAAGACCAAGAAGAGAATCAACAGGCTGTCATTGCAAACGACGCCAATTAAAGAGGCTGGAATAAAAGCATATTAGTTAAAGTAAGATCCGAACGAAGTTGATTAAGAATCAGCTTCGTTCGGATTTTTTTATTGGTAGAGTGAACGTAGATTTCGTGTAGGTGGGCCCTTTTAGCGATTGATTGGAGGGCAAGGTGAAGACTTCTGCAGGGAAAGCGAAGCGACGAGGAGGCTCACCGGCTGTCCGTGAAACGAAAATCAACAGCGGTATCGGAAGTAATTCATACTGGCTTATTAATCCAATCCACCCACCTTTAGATTGAATTAATTTAGTTATGTCTCTACCTCTTCTTTTTTTGTTGAAAATCTTTACATATATGGTTTTTTATTGAATTTAAGGGTCGTAAGAACTAGTTTTTTACCTAAAAAACACGCAGATAGACCTTCGTTTACAAAAGCTTTACATTGAGTTAAAACACAATTAATAGTCGGCTATTATTCTGTAAGTGTAAGGGTTAATAGAAATGATCAAAATAAGGGGAAGCGTTTCGGCTTCTCGTATTTATTTACACTGATAGTAAACAATAGATATTAAATAGACATAGAGAGACTTTTATTGTGCTCAAAACGGTTAAAGACGATGAAGGAGGATTATCCAATGGCAATAACAATGGAATTGACTAACAAAGAAAAAGTAGATACTCCGCAAACAAAAGAAATTGTATATAAAACAAAAGGTTTGAATTTATGGTATGGCAACACACATGCCTTAAAAAATATTGATTTAGACATTCATGCTAACGAAGTTACCGCGATCATCGGTCCATCAGGCTGCGGAAAATCAACATATATTAAAACGTTAAATCGTATGGTAGAAATGACTCCAATTGTCCGTACATCAGGTGAAATTGAGTATAGAGGGAAAAATATTTTTGATAAATCGTACCACGTGGAAGAGCTGCGCACGCAAGTAGGAATGGTTTTCCAAAAGCCAAATCCGTTCCCAAAATCTATTTATGATAATATTGCCTACGGCCCAAGAATTCATGGCGTTCGCAATAAGAAAAAACTAGATGAAATTGTTGAAAAAAGTTTACGAGGAGCAGCTATTTGGGACGAAGTTAAAGATCGTTTGAATCAAAATGCGAATGGGTTGTCAGGTGGACAACAGCAGCGTATCTGTATTGCGCGCTGCTTGGCTATTGAACCCGACGTTATTTTAATGGATGAGCCTACTTCTGCACTCGATCCAATTTCAACATTAAAAGTAGAAGAGTTAGTACAAGAATTAAAGAAAGACTTCAGCATTATTATTGTTACACATAATATGCAGCAAGCGGCACGTATTTCAGATAAAACAGCATTTTTCTTAAATGGAGAAGTGGTAGAGTACGCAGAAACAGATAAAATCTTCTCAATGCCATCTGATAAACGCACAGAAGATTATATTACAGGTCGTTTCGGTTAAGACATACAAGGAGATGGGATGAGTGGTTGTACGCGAAAAGTTTCATGGTGATTTAAAGATATTACGTGAAAAATTATTAGAAATAGGGCGTTTAACGCATGAGGCGCTATCAAAATCAATTGAAGCGTTGCAAACAAGCAATGTTGAGCTGGCGCTAGAAATTATCGACGGCGATTCATACGTAGATGACTTAGAAGAAGAAATTAATGACCTAGCTATCTTACTGATTGCAAAGCAGCAGCCCGTGGCTATCGATTTAAGACGTATCATTGTGGCAATTAAAATTGCTTCGGATGTTGAGCGTATGGCAGATTTTGCGGTTAACGTAGCAAAATCAGCTATACGAATTGGAAACGAAGAATTAATTAAGCCGTTAGAACATGTAAAGAAAATGCACGATATTTCGATTGAAATGTTGAGCCTTTCGTTAAAAGCTTATCACGAGGAAGATCTTGTGCTGGCTAAAAAAGTAGCGGAAATGGACGATCAAGTGGATGAGCTTTACGGAATAACAATCAAAGAACTTTTAAGTCTTGCTAAAGAAAAGCAGGAGGCTATGAACCAAATTACGCAGCTTTTATTTGTAGCCCGCTATTTAGAGCGTATGGCTGATCATACCACTAACGTAGCAGAAAGCATATTTTACCTTGTAAAAGGCAAACGCTACGACTTAAACGAATAGTAGAAAAACCTCTTCTAATAAGCGAAGAGGTTTTTTTGTTAGTAAATTATAATTACTACGTTAACCTGAATTTTTAACACAAATCGACAAATTGCGTTTATTGTGGCAACTTTTTCTGAATGGTAAGATGTTAATAAGTTTATACGGCATTTATATGTAGAAAAAACATTCTAAGAAACGAAGTGATAAAACAGTGGCTGCTAATCTTATTCAAAACTTAAATGTGTGTATAGCTACTCAGCTTGACTCATCTCGTATTTATGTTCATTGGTCGTTTTCTGAGCATATTCGAGAGATGGTAGAAAGTATGTTTTCGACACGATGGGAAGAATTGAATCTAGCTATGTGTACGTATGATATAACAGGTCTTCATTTTAACGGGCATGAATCAAACCGCTATTATATGAAAGGCCTTACTCCTAAGCAAGACTTCATGTTTATGAACAGCTTGGAAAGTGAGCGCACGTATGTAATAGATATTGGCATTCAAGATAAAGAAGGAAGTTTTTTTTCCCTTCTTCGTTCGAATCCGGTTTATTTGATGAAAGAACAACATGAACAAGTGAATGCAACTTCGTTGAGCTGGATGTACGAACCTGTAAAAGTTCACCAGGGTGTTCAAAATGAATTTAGCACATATTCCTTATATTCAAATGACTTGGAGCAGGTGAAAAAGCAATATGAATAGTGATGACTGTATTCTTTTAACTTATATGCATTATCCCTTGCTACATGTATTTCAAGCAGAGAGCGAGTATCCGCTGTTTGAACAAGTAACGAACGAGTTCATCCCTTTTTTAGATCAAATTGAGTCTAAGAAATTGATAGGTGCAACAGCTGTGATGTCTTGTGTATTTTTGAACGCATTAAACGACGAGGCATTTAACACTCGTTACGCGCGGTATTTACACCAGTTTTCAAGCCGGCAGCATCAGAGAGCACTCACTTTTTTAAAAAAGTGGAAAGGGAGCTTGTTCTCAGCCTGCAAATATTTCTTTCAACATGACATGATGGAATGTATTCCTACTACCGTAACGAACGCGTTCGTTTCCATCCTTAAAACCGAACAAACATTAAATCTCCAAATTACAGAAGCAATACGTGTTTTTCAACAGTTTTTTGAAAAAAAGCCCGGCGGTTTTTTTATACAGCAAGGAGAATATACTCATCAAGTAGATATGCTCCTAAAATCTCATGAAATACGCTATACCTTTGTGAAGTCATCAACAGATGAACTAAAAAAGTCGCCTGCTGGCATTATCTTGTTTCCATATCCTAAGCAAGGAAAACAAATTGAGGAAGGAACCATGAATAAAGCGAGCGCTGTTTTGGATTTGAAAGCTAAGGACACGCTTGGCTTTCAGCGAATGCAAGCAGCAAGGGGTACATTTCAATATCCTTTAGACTACGCGAGGGATATACAGTTTCACCAAAACGAAACTCTTGCACTCTACGGTGCAACAAAAAGCGCTGAATTTGTCAGTCAGAACAATCAATTGTTTATTTCAACTGTACAGAAGTCAGAGGCAATGCTAGATGTTATCGATTCTAAACATCCTAGCGTGGTGAATGCTATCTACCGACAGTGGCTTCTTTTAAGCAGCAGCGATTGGCTTTATAACTTTGAAAAAGTCAGAGATGAATACGAAAGGCAAGTAAAACTATTTGATTTTCTTTGTCACGAAAAGAATCCAAGGATGGATAGCGAAAACAGTTTTCTTTCAGGCAGTTCTTTTTTATACCCTACAAAAGAGATAGAGCCGGCAGCTTTATCAGTAAATCAATACAAAGGCGGTCTCTCCATTTTAATGCTTGCATGGGAATTCCCTCCTCTAGTTATCGGAGGACTTGCACGACATGTATTTGATTTATCCAGAGCGTTAGCAAAGGCGGGCCATCACGTTAGTGTATTAACAACATATGTAGAGGGGCTGCCGGAATATGAGCGGTTATACGGTGTTCATGTTTACCGAGTTAAAAGCCTGCAGCCTCATCATCCGGATTTTTTGACATGGGTAAACAGTTTGAACGTGGCTATGGCTCTTAGAGGACTGCAATTAGGCTACAAGCTGTCTTTTGACGTTATTCATGCTCATGACTGGCTTGTTGCCTCCGCTGCAAAATGTTTAGCGGATAAAACGGATAGACCGCTAATTACGACCATTCATGCGACAGAACATGGGCGCAATAATGGTATTCATAATGACATGCAGCAGAAAATTCACTTGCAAGAAGAGGAGCTGATTCGACAATCAAGTTCAATTATTGTCTGCAGTGACTATATGAAGAAAGAATTAATCACTTTATTTCACGTAGAACAAGATAAAATTGCTATATTTCCAAATGGAATTGACAAGCAGCTGGTAGTCGACGCAGTAAATGAGCGGTTAAAAGAAAGTTTACAAAAGAAATATAATTTTAGAAAGGCCCCTATTATTTTTTCAATTGGACGAATTGTATATGAAAAAGGATTTCAGCTATTTATTGAAGCAGCGGAACTATTTAAGAAAAAACAAATAGATGTTCAATTCGTTGTGGCGGGAAAAGGACCTTTACTTCATGAGTTTCGAACACAGGTAAGTGAAAAGCAATTGGACAAATACGTGTATTTTATTGGATACATTACCGATAACGAACGAAATCAGCTTCTTCAAGCTTGCAAAATGGTTGTTTTTCCAAGTCTATATGAACCTTTTGGAATTGTGGCTTTAGAGGGGATGGTAGCCAAGAAGCCAACTATCGTTGCCGATACAGGAGGTCTAAGCGATATTGTTTCACATTTCGACACGGGCCTGACGTTTGCCCGAGGAGATACGCTCGAATTAATTAACTGTATTGAATTTTTGTTAAAAAATGAAAAAACGGCTGCGAAAATCAGCGAAAATGGGTATAGAAAAGCAACAACTATGTTTAGCTGGGAAAAAATCGCTATTGATACAAGTAAGCTGTTTCAACATCACATTTGCCAGGATAAAAAAAGGAGGGAGGCAAAAAATTGAAAGCCATTATACTTGCTGGCGGTAAAGGAACAAGACTGCAGCCCTTGACCTATACGATTCCAAAGCCTATGCTGCCGCTTTACGATAAACCTGTGATGGAATATAGCATTGAGCTGCTTAAGAAACATGGAATTACAGAGATTGGGATTACGCTGCAGTATAGGCATGAACAAATTATTGAATACTTTGGGGATGGCTCTCAGTGGGGAGTGACGCTTACTTATTTTATCGAAAAAGAGCCTCTTGGAACGGCGGGCGGAATTAAGCGAGCAGAGGCCTTTATTGAGGAAGACTGTATTATTATTAGTGGAGATGCCTTAACAGAAATTAATCTTCAAGACGTTATTCATTTTCATTATGAACAAAAAAGCGAAATGACCATTGTTACAAAAGAAGTAAACGACGTGCGGGGTTATGGAGTGGTGACGATAGATGAAGGGCATCGAGTCACCGAGTTTGTAGAGAAACCGACCTACGAACAGGCCAATAGCCGATTGATTAATACGGGAGTGTATGTGATCAAAAAATCCGTTTTTGATTACGTGAATTCTTATGGTCCTACAGATTTTAGCTTTGACATTATCCCGCTTCTTTTGGAACATAATCATACTGTGTGCAGTTTTGTAACGGAAGATTATTGGATTGATATTGGGCAAATCCACCATTATCGTCAAGCACACTATGATTTGTGGAGCAAGTGGTTTGGCAATAGACAGGAAAGTATTGTCTCAGATGACGCGCTCATAGAAGAAGGGGTGACTGTTTACGATCCGGTTTACGTAGGAGAAAATGTGGTGATTAAAAAAGGTGCTTCAATTGGTCCTTACACGATTATTGGAACCAATAGCATCATAGAAGCACATGCTGCAATCGATAAAACGATTTTGCTTCAAAACGTAACGGTGGGGGCAGAATCGTTTTTATACAACGCTACGATAGGTCCCTATGTAAATGTTCAAGCAATGACTACGTATGTCCAAGATACAGTAGCTGAAAATCAAGTGCTACCCCAACTTTCTGTAAAGCCAGATGTTTCTATCTTCAAAAACGGTCGCTTGTATGTACATTCATCTGTTGATCGAGAAAGACTATACAATGCGTTATTACTTGTATGCAAACATCAAGGGTCGTTTTGTCTAGCAAGCGATGATGAAGGAGAAGCCACTCAGCTTCGCAAAGAATGCTTTTCTTTTTTACGAAGTAATCATTCAGCTGTGTATGATATTAAAAAAGAAGCTCTTCCGGTATTTCGATATTACATGATGACTTCACAAGCGAGCATTGGTATTTATATTGGTGTGGATAGCAAAAACAGCAGCCTGTTTTTAGAAATATATGATGATAAAGGGCAATTAGTTAATCAGCTTATTGAAAAAAAGATTGAGCGGATGTACCTTCAAGCTAAAAAAGCAAGCGTAACGACTTCTGTTTCATTTAAAGAAACAAGCATAGGAAATATCAGGAGAGAATATTGTGATGCTTTAGTAAAATCAATTAATCAGCATGCTTTATTAGAAGACAATATGCGGATTGGCGTGATCTGTTCGCCGTTTATACAGGAAGTTGTCGAATTATTATGTAAGCGTCTTCGTGTCCACGTTTTATTTTTAAACAAATGGGAGAAAACAGAAGAACCCAAACGAATAATTAAACGAAATAAGCTGTCTTTTTGTATTCAGATTAAAGAAGATGGAGAAACATTTGCTCTATATGATGAAAAAGGCTGCAGCGTAAATGACTCAGAAATTATGTCGCTTTATATTTATAGCGTATACATGACAAAAAAAGTAGCATTCGTTCCTATTCCTATACACTATTCATCCACACTAGAAACATTTGCTCAATCTCTCAATCAATCATTTATGAGAACAAAAGCAAAAAAACGTGATTTGCTTAGTCTTTTAGGGCCTGTTCAATTTCAGTTGGATGCCATGTACGCTTTATGCCAGCTGATCGAATTAATTATGGTGCAACAGCGGAAAATTTCTGAAATGATTCAATATGTCCCGCACGCTTATATGAACTGGC
Organism: Priestia sp. FW507-14D1A; assembly: GCF_058781295.1. Lineage (NCBI taxonomy): Bacteria > Bacillati > Bacillota > Bacilli > Caryophanales > Bacillaceae > Priestia > Priestia sp. FW507-14D1A. The sequence continues at coordinate 1,181,604 of NZ_JBYSWQ010000001.1, read as the reverse complement.
GGTATATTTCATGTCCGCTAGAAATTCAAGAACAAGTGATGAAGAAACTATTAGAAGAAGCAATCGGTAAACAAGTGTATGTCATTGATGGCTTGAAAATTTATCATGATCCTCATGAATGGACGCTTATTTTGCCCGATGGTCACTTGCCTGTATTAAATATTTATTCCGAGGCGTTAAACACTCAGACTGCCAAGAAGCTGTCGGCATATTTTGTAGAAAAAATACAAGAGTATCAAAGAGTGTAAATAATGGATTTTATTTAAAAGAAAGGAAGTGCGCCTCTCGTAAAAAGAGTTTCGTTTATTTCAAGAAACTTCATATATAAGGTGCAGCAGAGAAGGAACTCAGGGCTCTAAGAGGAAAGAAAAAGTGAAGAAATGAAATTAAATGACTTTCTTCAAAAAAACAGACTGGCATTTCCTTTCGAAAAATGATATTATATTAAAGTCTGATTTATGTTTATAATGTTTGGAGGGAAAATAGATGCGCGTAAACGTTACATTAGCTTGCACTGAAACTGGTGACCGTAATTACATTACAACTAAAAACAAGCGTAATAACCCAGATCGTCTTGAGTTAAAAAAATACAGCCCAAGACTTAAAAAAGTTACACTTCATCGTGAAACAAAGTAAGCAGTAGGAGTACAATCCTGCTGTTTTTTTTATAGGGGGAATTAAAATGAAATCTCATCTGCGCAAAGAGATGAAGGGCGTTCTTAATTTAATTTCTGAAGAGCAGCACGAGGCACATTCAACAAGCATAGCAAATGCACTGTATGAAACTTGTTTATGGAAAGAAGCTAGAGTCATTGCAGCTACAGTTTCAAGAAATAAAGAAGTTAATACGAAAGCCATCATTGAACGTGCTTGGAAAGATGGAAAGAAAGTAGCTGTTCCAAAATGCAACCCCACAACATCTCAAATGGTTTTCTACGAGATTACGAATTTTTCACAGCTTGAAACAGTGTACTACGGGTTAGCCGAACCAATTGTTGAAGAAACTGTTCCCGTTTCAAAATCTTCAATTGATTTACTCCTTGTGCCTGGCGTGCTATATAGCAAAAATGGATATCGTATCGGCTATGGAGGCGGCTATTACGATCGTTATCTAACAGATTATACCGGACAGAAGCTAAGCCTCGCGTTTGATTGTCAAGTCGTTTCAGAGGTCCCATATGAATCTCATGATATTCCCGTTGAATATATTTTGACAGAGAAGGAGCTTATTTGCTGTGAATCCGTTTGATGCTGTCATGATAATTGTAATATTACTCATGGCAGGAGCAGGCTACATAGCAAAAGCACTGACAGTATCGGGAGCCTGCATGTCTTTCATCGTAGGAGCGAGCGTTTATATTGGTTTTTCGCTTCAAGGTTTTTTACTCTTACTCTTATTTTTTAGCACTTCTACGTTGTGTAGTAAGTACAAAAAAGAAAAAAAACGCGCACTAGAAGAAAAGCTAGAGAAACACGACAGGCGAGATTATATTCAAGTCCTTGCTAATGGAGGTGTAGGTGCTGCTTGCGGTTTGTTATATGCTGCAACAGCTTTTCCTGTTTACATGTGGATGTTTATGATCAGTATCTCAGCTGCTAATGCGGACACATGGGCATCTGAAATAGGATCTCTTAGTAAGAAGCCGCCGTTTTACCTTTGGACATTAAAGAGAGTAGAAGCGGGTACCTCAGGAGCCGTTTCACTTTTAGGTACAGCAGCCGGAGCAGCCGGAGCTTTTCTTATCGCTGCCGCTTGTTATTTTGCTTTTCCATTCGCATCGCTGAGTAGTATATTGCTAGTCGGGTGCTTTGGTTTTATTGGAAACGCTATAGACACTCTTCTTGGAGCAAGTGTGCAAGTTCGCTTTCGCTGTCAAAGCTGCGGTATTGAAACGGAACGGAAAGATCATTGCCGTAAGCCAACGATAAAAGAGAAAGGAATAACTTTCTTTAACAATGATGTTGTAAATCTTGCCGCTATTTTGCTTGCTGCTTTTACAGGCGGAATCCTTATCCTGCTTTTACCTATATAAGAGCATAAAATGTTCGTCATAGGAGCAAAGTAAACGTAAGGAGGCTTGAAAATGAGACATATTGTATTAGTACTTACGCTTTTAGTTGTTGGAACGCTGGGCTATCAAATGAGATACCGTGTTTTAAATTCGCTGTTTGGAAATTCATTTATCCGCAGTCTAGCTGTTCGTTCATTTTTTAATTTGCCGTTTGTTCGGGATCGTTTAATGAAGCAGGTCTTCCGCTAAGAGCGAAAGATACATAAAAAACACCTTACCGACCTGTAAGGTGTTTTTTTGTAGAAAAAGAAAAAGGGAAAATCGTTGCTTTTTTCCTGGCTTTCTGCCATCTTTACATATAGAGAGTATGAGGAGGTGACTATTTGTCTAGGCAAGATTTTTATTATTTGCAGCTGGCACAGCAATTGCTTGGCCATTCTTCATATGAGCTGATTTCGATGAAAGCTGATGCTTCTGAGCTATGGTTTCAATCGTCGCATCGTAAAGATAAGTCAATTGTCCGCATAGTCCGCCGGAATTTTAAATCAGCCGTTGAGCAGCAAAAAGATGTATTGTATGCATTACAAAGAGCTGAGAATGTGCGAAAGCAGAGAGGTAAATCAACGCTTACTCTTAACACGATTTACTTTGCTGATTTTGATCCTTTTTATACAGAGCAGTCCTTAGAAAGTGCGCCGAGTCCCTCTAAAGTGAATAGTTACGTTGAACAACTAACGGCAGAGAAAGCAAGCGCTTATGAACCTTTATTCGAACGGCTAGGTCTTACATTAGAAAGCGCAGACAATTTCTCTTCCGAAGAAGAAGCACAGCGAATAGAGAAGTGGAAACATAAAATTGTGCTTTTTGTACAGAAAAAACAAAGCGAAGAACAGCAAATAGCTGGATACGGGAAGCCTATTTTTACATATATATTTTTAGCGCTGCAAATCTTAATGTTTCTATTTCTGGAGTGGAAGAGCAGTACACAAAATACGCTCACTCTGATTCAATACGGAGCTAAATACAACCCCTTAATTATGGAAGGCGAATGGTGGCGTTTTTTTACACCTATAATTTTGCATATAGGACTTCTGCATTTGCTTATGAATAGTGTAGCCCTTTATTATTTAGGAACGCTTGTAGAGAGGATATATGGCAGCGGACGTTTTGTCTTTATTTATATATTTGCCGGGTTTGCAGGATCTCTAGGAAGTTTTATATGGAATACGTCCATTTCCGCAGGAGCCTCAGGGGCTATTTTCGGTTGCTTTGGAGCTTTACTGTTTATAGCAAGAACAAATCCACGCTTCTTTTTTCGAACAATGGGGTCGAGTTTTATTGTCATCATTGTGATTAACTTGATTTTTGGATTTGTTGCGCCGAACGTCGATAATGCAGGACATATTGGCGGTTTGGTTGGCGGATTTTTAGCTGCGAGCATCGTCAGTTTACCGAAACAAAAAAAGCTGTATATTCAGATTCCGGCTTTCATTTGCACGCTTTTATTAGTAGGAAGTCTGCTTTTTTATGGATATCATGAGCGTTCTGTTTATCAAGATGAGCCCTATGCACTCAGCGTAGCGGCTACGTATCTTCAACAGAAGCAGTATGAAGAAGCAAAAGATGCCATTAAGCTTTTTGTTGAAAAAGGAACAGCAAATAGTAACGTGTATTTCGTCAGTGCTAACGCAGAATTTTATCTTGAAAATTATAAAAAAGCTAAACAGCAATTAAATCAGGCTGTAAAGTATGATTCAACTTTTCATGAGGCGTATTACAATTTAGCTCTGGTGAATATGAAACTGAATGATATTCCAGCGGCCACACAAAATATCGATAAAGCAATTGCGCTGGAACCGCAAAATGAAAAATACGAAAAGCTGAAGCAAGAGATAGGAAATTAAAACTGTTGAATGACGAATTTAATATTTTATACTTTACTATTGTGAGAACGTTTACTAGAATATTAATATGTAGACCTAGCAGTGGGCGTTAAATACGGCCGCTGTTTATGACTGAATGACTGTTGAGTTATCTCAAAATAAATGAATCATATCACCTAGAAAATAGGATAAAGGTGACAGAATGAATACGTTATATGATGTACAACAATTATTAAAGTCCTTCGGCATTTTTATATACGTGGGCGATCGTATTGCTGATTTAGAGCTGATGGAAGCGGAAGTAAAAGAGTTATATCAGTCTAACTTGATTGATGTACGTGATTACCAAATGGCAATTCTTTTGCTTCGTCGAGAGTTAAAACAACAAAAAGAGAAAAAGGATGAATGAACATGGATGACAAATGGTTAGTTGGAGTTGATTTAGGCGGTACAACAATAAAAATGGCCTTTATTAATCATTATGGAGAAATCATTCACAAGTGGGAAATTAATACGGATGTGAGCGAGCAAGGCCGTAAAATTCCAACGGATATTGCAAAAGCAATTGATAAAAAGTTAAACGATCTTGGAGAAGTAAAATCAAGGTTAGTAGGAATTGGTATTGGTGCACCGGGGCCTGTCAACTTTGCAAACGGTTCGATTGAAGTAGCTGTCAATTTGGGTTGGGAAAAATTCCCTATTAAAGATATCTTGGAAGTAGAAACTTCTCTTCCTGTTGTAGTAGACAATGATGCAAACATTGCAGCGATTGGAGAAATGTGGAAGGGTGCTGGAGACGGAGCAAAAGATTTACTTTGCGTTACGCTTGGCACAGGCGTTGGCGGTGGCGTCATTGCAAACGGTGAAATTGTACAAGGCGTAAATGGAGCCGCTGGTGAGATCGGGCACATTACTTCTATTCCTGAAGGCGGGGCACCGTGTAACTGCGGCAAAACCGGCTGTTTAGAAACCATTGCTTCAGCAACTGGAATTGTACGTTTAACAATGGAAGAATTAACGGAAACGGACAAACCAAGTGAGCTTCGCACAGTGTTAGAACAAAATGGACAAGTTACATCTAAAGATGTATTTGATGCAGCTCGTTCAAAAGACGAGTTAGCTATGCATGTTGTAGATAAAGTTGCTTTTCATTTAGGTCTAGCACTAGCAAACTCTGCTAATGCATTAAACCCTGAGAAGATCGTTCTAGGCGGCGGTGTGTCTCGTGCAGGCGAGGTATTACTTGCACCGGTAAGAGATTATTTCAAACGTTTTGCATTTCCTCGCGTAGCGCAAGGTGCTGAACTAGCAATCGCTACTTTAGGAAACGATGCGGGAATTATTGGAGGAGCTTGGTTAGTTAAATCTTATTTTGAATAATAAGCAAGAATCTAACTGAGATAAAAAAGCGCTTTGACATTTAGTCAAAGCGCTTTTTTATCATGCATCTTTTCAATCTTTACATATACATAGTGTAAAGGAGTGAAGATTATGCAAATTGTAGATATCCAAAAGCCCTACGATTACACGCGAACAATACAAGATATCCAAACACTTTTAACGTACTATCCCTATGGTGCTCTTGAATGGATAGGGTGCAGCGTGCTTGGAAAGCCGATTCCTCATATTTTAATTGGAAACGGAGAAAGAAAAGTTCATATTAATGCGTCTTTTCATGCCAATGAATGGATTACGACAAATGTTCTTCTACAGTTTGTTGAAGATTATTTAGCTGCTCTTCATTATGATCAGGCGTTGAATGGTAAGGAAGCAAGAACTCTTTTTAATCAAATTACGCTTTCTGCGGTTCCAATTGTTAATCCAGACGGAGTAGATCTGGTCTTAAAAGGTCCTGCTGTAAGTGAACCTTATGCGTCTTTTCTTTCTAAAATAGGGAGAGATTTTCCTGATTTTCAAAGCTGGAAAGCAAATATCCGAGGGGTAGACTTAAACAATCAGTTTCCAGCTTATTGGGAAATTGAAAAAAAGCGCAAAGAACCTAAAGCTCCGCATTATCGGGACTTTCCAGGCTATGAATCTCTGTCTGAACCTGAAGCGCAGGCAATGGTAAAACTCGTTGAGCGTCATGATTTTGATTGTGTGATCGCTTTACATACCCAAGGAGAAGAATTTTACTGGGGGTATATGAATGAAGAGCCGAAGGAAGCGGAGGAAATAGCCAATTATTTTGAAAGGGTAAGCGGTTATAAAGCAGTCAAAACGATTGATAGTCACGCTGGATTTAAGGATTGGTTTATTTTGGAAAAGAAAAAGCTAGGGTTCACTTTAGAACTGGGGAAAGGAATTAATCCGCTGCCTTTATCTCAAATATCGCGCGTATATAATCCCACCAAGGCTATTTTAGTTGCGGCAATGGAATATCTATCTATTTGAAAAGCCACGCAAAGCATATGCTTTGCGTGGCTTTTTTAATGATGTACCGCCGGGTAACCGTGATGTATAATGGTCATCACGGTAAACCATCCGAACACACCGAATGTTAGTACCGAAAAACCAATGCCTAATATGTTTTTATTTCTAAAAGATGAAATAGCTGCAAATACGCCTAGCAATGTTGTTAGTGCAAAAATAATCATAAGACCCACTCGAAGAAACCTCCTTTAGGCAACTTAAAATTAAAGCGCTATCATTAGCTTATCCCTTTAATTGTAAAACTTTTCTAACCGTTTGTCGAGATGAAAACCAATCTTTCTTTCGCCTTATTAGCTTAGAAAGGTCCTTACTTTCATTTATAAGATGATGTGTGTATGATAATGCATATAACGAAAATAAATTTTACAAGGAGGATACATTATGAACTATCATCGTATACCGCTAGGACCGATTCAAACGAATTGTTATGTCGTGGCTAACGAAAAAAAAGAGTGTTTAGTTTTTGACCCGGGAGCTCAGGGAAAACAGCTTGTTGAATTTCTAGAAAAACAAACGTATAAACCGTTGGCTATTTTGCTGACACACGCTCATTTTGATCACATTGGAGGAGTAGATGAAGTGATGAATCACTACTCTATCCCGCTTTATGTACATAAAAATGAAAAAGAATGGCTTCATAATAGTGATTTAAACGGTTCGAAATTTTTTGATTTAGGAGAAATTACGGCTCCAGATGCAACCGATATTATTTCAGTCGAAGGCAATTTAACAATTGGCTCATTCCAATTTGAGGTGTATGAAACGCCTGGCCATTCTCCTGGCAGCGTTTCATATTATTTCAAACCGGGTAACTTCGTAGTATCTGGTGACGCGCTTTTTGCAGGCGGCATTGGACGCACAGATTTACCTGGAGGCAATCAAGCTCAGCTGTTAGAAAGCATCGAATCAAAATTGCTGTCCCTTCCAGAAGATACGCTTGTACTAAGCGGTCACGGACCTGAAACAACTGTGGGACACGAAATGGATCAAAATCCTTTTCTAAATGGTTTTTAAGAATACAAAAAGCGATGGAAGCCCATCGCTTTTCTCTTTACTGTCCTGGTGTCATCATAAAAGTTGACCAGTACGTGAACCCCACAAAAAAGACCGTCAAATATGCTCCGAAAACGTAAATGTACATTCTTTCAGACAGCTTTAAATAACTAAGAATTACAAAAAAGCCTGTTTGAGCTAAAAAGAGTAAAGAAGTCTTATGCATGTGACCGAGGTAAAACATTACAGTGAAAATTGCTGTCCAGAACCCCATTACACGGTACATTCGTTCCACGTCCATTTCCTCCTTTATCAAACTTAGTTAGTGTCATGATGAATGTCATCGCTGTGTAAGCACTAGAAAGCACTTATGAAACTATATCGATACTTTTCCATTATAATACATCCTTTCTTTCCTGAAAACGCTATCTTTTCCTTGAAATACGACAGAAGAAAAAAAGTTATACAAAACATGTGCAAAATACTATACAAAAGTTATACAAAACGTGTACAATGTATATAAACAACCTACAACTAAAAAACGGGAGGGTTTCATATGGAAGAAATTAAATTTTATACGTATCCGAGCTGTACATCTTGTCGTAAAACGAAAAAATGGCTAGTGAAGGAAGATGTAAATTTTAAAGAGCGTCATTTATTTAGAGAAACACCTACTCATAAAGAAATGCTTGAACTTCTTTCTATGACAACAGAAGGGATGGATGAACTTCTTGCTAAAAGAAGTCAAGAATATAAAAAGTTAAATGTTGATGTGGATAGCATGACGCTATCAGAAGTAGTCAATCTATTAATTGAACATCCTCGTTTGCTTCGCCGACCAATTTTGACAGATGGCAAAAAGCTTGTAGTAGGCTATAACGAATCTGCTCTTAAAAATTTAGTCAAGAAAAAAACAAGTCTTGCTTCTCTAGTTGTGTAAGCGTACATGATGAAGAAGTTCAATTCAGTAAATAACGAATAAAACGACAGCGTAGAGTTTTACATCACGTTGTCTTTTTTATGTAATCGTTTAGAGGTGTACAGAAGTTGTACATCTTGTACAAGGATTGAAGCGAAGAAAAGAAGCGTATACCAAAAAAATTATAAAAAATGAAAAAAAAAGGAGGGAAATCTCGAAAAAGGTCGAAATTACTGTTTCTAGATGTTTTACCAATCATCTTGATTACAAATAAAGGAGTGATGATCGTTTGACCGAAATTGAACAGTTTGCAACTTACATTATACGAGATGCATGTGAGTGCCGAAGTTCTGATGTGCATATTGTGCCCCGAAAGAAAGATGCTGTGATTCAGCTGCGAATTGACCAAGAGCTTATTTTAAAGAGGGTTATTTCAAAGGAAATGTCTAAACGGCTCATTTCGCATTTTAAATTTTTAGGGGGAATGGATATTGGCGAACGAAGAAAACCTCAAAATGGTGCATTGACCACTTCCATTGATCACTATCAAGTAAATTTACGTTTATCAACTCTTCCTACTTCTCATGATGAAAGTCTTGTTATTCGGCTTTTGCCTCATCAACAATCTACATCTCTCAAACATTTATCTCTTTTTCCTGAACATACTAAAAAGCTTATTTCTCTCTTGAAATTCTCTCATGGATTAATTATTTTTACCGGTCCTACAGGATCAGGTAAAACCACTACTCTATATACTCTTTTACACGAAGTAAAGCATCTTTTTAATCGAAATGTTATTACACTAGAAGACCCTATTGAAAAACCGAGTGAAACCGTGCTTCAAGTACAGGTAAATGAACGGGCGGGGATTACGTACACGACTGGTTTAAAAGCTATATTGCGCCATGACCCAGACATTATCATGGTGGGAGAAATAAGAGATAGTGAGACTGCCAAAATTGCTGTGAGAGCAGCGCTTACCGGACACTTGGTTTTGACAACGATGCATACTAAAGATACAAAAGGATCTTTGTACAGGCTGCTTGAATTTGGCGTTAGCTTTCAAGAAATGGAACAGACTCTTGTAGCAGTAGCTGCACAGCGCCTTGTAGAAATTCGCTGTCCGCTGTGTTCCGGAAAATGCCATCCCGCTTGTAAAAAAATGAGAAAGCATCGTCAGTCCAGCATATACGAATTGCTTTATGGCAAGGAGCTTAGCGCAGTGATGAGAGAAGTGAAAGGAGAAAATGCGGATTATGATTATAAGACGCTCCGAGATGTTATTCTAAAAGGAATCGCGCTAGGCTATTTATATCCGCATTCGCTAGACGGATGGGGGTAAAGACAAATAGACAAAAAAGGTGGTCTCTTGCTCAGCAAGCGAAAATTCTTAAGCAGGTCTCTAAGCTCTTAGAAAAAGGCTACACTCTTTCTCAAGCTCTTTCGTTTTTGACGTTTCAAGTATCTAACAAAGAAAAAACGGATATTGAAAAATGTCTTGAGCAGTTAAAACGAGGAGAATCTTTGCACGATGCTTTTGTTAAACTTCAGTTTCACCGTGATATTTTAAGCTATTTATATTTTGCGGAGCAGCATGGAAACCTTCAATTTGCTTTAAAAGAAAGCAGCTCAATGATTGAAGAAAAAGTAAGGCATCGTAAAAAATTTCAAAAGCTTGTTCAATATCCCGTATTGCTACTGCTGTTTATTCTGTCCATTTTATTTGTTTTAAGTACGGTTTTACTTCCACAGTTTGAAGCTCTGTACTTATCCTTTGGAAACAAGCAGTCTTCGTTTATCCTCTTATTTATGCAGGCGATGTCGTTCTTTCCTTTTGTGTTACCTGCAGTCATCAGTATGCCAATCATCCTGTATTTGTTTTATGTGATTTACATTAAAAAATTGCCTCCAGTAGTTCAAATGCAGCTCTTTATGAGAGTTCCCGTTATCCGAACGTTCACACGGCTATTTAACTCGTACTTTTTTTCTGTTCATATGAGCAATTTACTAAATGGTGGTTTATCTATTTATGAATGCTTTGCTCTTTTTCAAAAGCAAGAGCATCATCCGTTTTTTCAAGTGGAAGCTTTTGCTTTTACAGATCAACTTTCCTCAGGAATGCGATTAGATCATATCGTTTCAGGTAAATCTCATTATGAAAAAGACTTGGCTCATGTTATTGTTCATGGCCAGCAGAACGGTGAGCTTTCTCAAGAACTGTATGATTACAGTCTATTTATGATGGAAAGAATGGAACAGTTTATTTTTCGTATTTTAAAATATGTACAGCCGCTTACATTCTTATTCATCGGAATTGTCATTCTGCTTATGTATATGTCCGTTATGCTTCCGATGTTAGAAGTGATGTCGAGCTTGTAGAAAGGTGAAAGAATATGATTCTAAAAGGTAATAAAGGATTTACCCTTATTGAAATGCTCATTGTTATGCTCGTTATTACCGTGCTTTTGCTCATTATGATTCCAAATGTATTAAAGCATAATACGGTTATTAACAACAAAGGCTGCTCAGCTCTTGTCAAAACCGTAGAGGCTGAGGTACAAGTATACGAACTTGAAAATGGCGAAAAACCAAGTCTAGAAGAGCTTGAAGCAGGGGGCTACTTAAAAGAAGGCACCGTGTGTCCAAATGGTCAAGCTATTCAAATTGACGGTACCGGAAAGGTTACAGCTAGTGGTTCTTCTTAAGCAAAAAGGATTTACCCTCATTGAGATGCTGATGGTTTTATTTATTGTGCAAGTGATGATGTTTTCCGTTATCGTAGCCATTCGGCCGCTTGTGGAATATTACAAAATCACATTATTCTTGCGACAGCTGCAAAGCGACACGTTTTATGTGCAGCAGACAGCCATGAACCGAGAATCTCCAATTAAAATTAACTTCGCACCGAAGGGAACAGAATATATTATTTCTGATTCTCGTGCCGTTCTTTATAAGCGCGCCTATGACTCCACCATTCATATCACGTTTGGAAGCGGCAATTCCACGATACAATACAACAAAAACGGCAATATTTCTCAAGCGAAGACCATTTTTATCAGCAATCAAAAATTTAAATATAAAGTTACTTTTCAAATAGGCAGAGGGCGTTTTTATGTGGACAAGATGTAAGGGTCAGCAGGGCTACACCTTGTTAGAAATGCTTGTTTCATTTAGTATGCTTTTACTCCTAACCGGTACAATTATTCCTTTGTATGTTCAGATGAAGGAAGCAGAAAAGAAGCAATATGTTTCGTATCAAGCTGATGCTATCTTGCACGAAGAGCTATTGAAATATAAATATGAAGCAGGATATAAACGGCGAGAAAAAATCGTAAAAGAAAACGTTGCGTTTTATCTGAAGTGGGACGGAGAAAGTGCTCAAAAGCTTTGTGTAGAATGGACAGATTCCGCTGAGAAAATGAAAAAGAAGTGTGATGTGATGTTGAAGTGAAAAGGGAAAAAGGTTTTACGCTTGTAGAGATGCTAGTCAGTTTTACTCTTTTTTTGATCATTGTTTCCTTTTTCCCCATTATCATTCCGCTAGCTAAGCAAACATATAATCCGGACTTTAGTATGAATGAAATGGAGTGGGAAATCTTTGTAAATCAACTTGCTATGGAATATCGAGAAGCAAAAGAAGTGGGAATTCATGCGACTACGCTTACGTTGAAAATGGAAAATAATCAGATCATCACTTATGAACGCTACGAAGACAAGATAAGAAGACGAGTGGATGAAAGCGGTCATGAAGTTGTGCAGCAGCACATTAAGAATATTATGTACGAACAGCAAAAAGAAAGGCTGTTGATTCGTTCAACAGACGGTGTTAACAAAGTTAGAGAAGAAACCATTACGACGTTTTTGATGCTTGCTCATGAAACATAATGAGCAAGGATTTATTCTCCCGGTTGTTTTGGCATTTTGTGCGCTTTTTCTTCTGTTAATAGCTCAGCAAACCACTTATTTTGTGACGAAAAGTTCATTTTATCAAGAAGTAGAGCAGAAAAATCGTCTGCAGCATCTTTTAGAAAACGCGGTTGTACATGTAAAAAAAGAAATAAAAGAACATAATAAATCTCCATTTGCACCTTTAGTATTAGAAACTGGTACGGTTTCATACGAAGTAGTAAGTGAAGATGAACAGATGATTATCCTAAAAATAAAGTGTCAAACATTGCAAGGAAGAGCATTGACGGAAACGGCATATATTCAAAAAAAGGATCAGCACATTGTGAAGTGGACGGATTAAGTCTCTTTCTCTCCGGATATAATAGTGCTGAGGAGATGATTATATGAAAACGAATGATTATGTAAAATATATGACTCAGCAATTTGTACAATATATGGATCAGCCAAAAGAAGAGAGGAAAACGAAAAAGATTCAAAAAAAAGAAGAGCGAGCACCTTTTGCAAACAGATGGTTTGGAATGATTCCGCTGTCGTTTATGCTGTGGTATCGAAAGAAAAAAAAAAGATGAGCATATCATATGCTCATCTTTTTTTAACCGGCTTGTGTTTTATTAAATTGACGAGACATCGTTTCAGGCGATATGTAAAATAAGCCACCGTTTATAAATTTAAATAAGATAGTCGGCTCGTACAATTCTTGAAGCGCTGTTTTTTCGGTCATATATATTTCTGGCAGCTCTTCTGCTGTTTCGTAAAAATGATCAAGAAGCGCTAAGTCTTCATACCATCTCTCCTGCGCTTTTTCAGCCCATTCAGTTGGCTGAGTTTTAACATAGTCACTCACATATGATGTGAGTCGTGCGATGGCACTTTTCGGTTTAATAAAAGGTGAGAGAGTAAAGCAATAGTCTGAGATTTTAGATGATAAATTTTGATTAATGATTAATTCGTGAAATGATTCAATAATTTGTCCATTGATTAAATTAATGCCAAGCGACAAGAGCTCATCTTTTTTACGATCGCATTTGTACGAGACTTTAATATTTAATGCAAGCCAAGGGTGTAAAGGCTGATTTGTTGGCTGAGCTGATGCAACTTGTTCATACAAGTGAATAAACCCGCCAAGTTTTTGAGTAGAAGCGAAAATTTGGTGCAGCCTAGGTGAACCGAAATGAATTCGTTCTCCTTGAACGGAATCGTCTTCAAATGCTGGGTCTGTAATGAAAGTGAGCGAAGCAGGAGTTGCTTCTCCTCCCGTCTTTTCGATATAGTGCCAGTAAAATGGACGATTCATCAATTCTTTATCGAGTTCAATCGTTAATTGAACCGTCAGGTAAGACGATGTTTCTGTGACAATAGAACAATTATTAGCTAGAAAATAACGCTTTAAAAATTGATGAATATCAGTTTGCTGCATGCTGATCCTCCTCGCTGTCTTCGTATTGAATAATAGACGTCAAGTTCTCCATTTTGATTTTTATTTCTCCTTCACTCCGTGAATGAAATAAAATATCTTGAATATGCTCTTCGATATTTTTTAAATCAAGCTTTGTTAAAATATCATCTAGCTCTCCAACAACCCGTTCAAAAAGGTTTATTTTTTCGTACAGTAATTTTAAAATATGTTCTTCGACCGTATGTTGAATGGCTAAATTGTAAATGTGAACATCATGTTTTTGACCTAAACGATGGACCCTTCCAATTCGCTGTTCTAGACGCATTGGATTCCACGGCAGATCATAGTTAATGATATGATGACAAAACTGAAGGTTGATTCCTTCTCCGCCTGCTTCAGTGGCAATAAATACTTGCGCGTGGCTTTCAAAAAGCTGCTTCATCCAGTCTTTTTTACCTCGCTTAAATCCGCCTCTAAAGGGTACAGAGGTAATTCCATGCTGTTTTAAATACCACTGTAAATACAGTTGAGTTGCCCTGTACTCAGTAAAAATAATGACTTTATCATCAATTTTCTGAACGAGCTCTAGCACTTTTTCTGCTTTTGCATTTTGCGGCACTTGCTGAAGTAGTTCCATTAACGGCGTAATCATATGTTCCGTTAATGCGCTGTTTTGATCTTCCTGACGTTCCAGCATGTTTTTTAATGTCATATACACCGCTTCACGGCTGCTGCAGGCCTCTCGCTGCAGAGTTAAAATTGAAAAAGCGCTTGAAGGGTGGAGTCCGTTTCCTTTAAAAGATGTAATTGCATCGTACAGCTCCCGTTCTTTTGGCGAGAATTCAACAGGAATGGTTTGAACAATTCGCTTCGTCCATTCGATACCCGTATCGTGGCGGCGATTTCGAATCATAACTTTGTTAACAAGCTCTTTTAAGTGTTCATCGTTTTGCAAAGAGCGTTTTTTAGCGGAAAATAATTCTTCGAAATAGTCTTTATTGCCGAGATGGCCAGGCTTTAAAAGAGAGACTAAGTTAAAAATTTCTTCAATTCGATTTTGAATCGGTGTTGCGGTTAGCAACAGACAAAATTTCTTTTTTAGACTTTGCACAAATTCATAGTTTTTTGTTTTGTTGTTTTTAAGTTTGTGAGCTTCATCAATGATGATGAGATCGTAGTCTTGTTCAAGCACAATTTCTCGATGAGGAGAACGTTTTGCTGTATCAATTGAAGATACAACGATGTCACACTGATCCCACACATATGATTTTCTTTGAGGAACTGCGGGAATATAAAATTTTTGATTCAATTCCATAGCCCACTGTGAAACAAGCGAAGCTGGAACTAAAATGAGAACTTTTTTAACAAGTCCGCGAATCATATATTCCTTCAAAATTAACCCTGCTTCAATCGTTTTCCCCAGTCCTACTTCATCTGCTAAAATGGCTTTCCCATTCATTGTTTCAACTACTTGTTTGGCTACTTCGAGCTGATGAGGAAGCGGCGTTAAATCAGCTAGATGTTTTGGGCTTTGCAGTCCTTCAAATTCTGAGATAAGCGTTTGGTCTTCTATTTCATAGGCAAGTTTATACAAATCCCATGCAGACCAAGGGCCATCTTGCTCCAATTTAGTTGAGAAGGCTGCTTCCCATGTTTCATCGATGTTTAATTTCACTTTCATGATAAAAATGCTCCTTTGTAAAAAATTTTTATTGAACAAATGATAAGAATCAGGTAGGATAAAAATATATTTAGAAAATTTGAAAAAGAAAATAGATTAGCACTTTACAAATGATTGTGTGAATAAAGATAGATACATCTTTCAGTAGTATGCCCAACTTTACCAACTTTATAGAAGCGAATGACGACACGGGGAGAGACTACTTGAATGTAGCGCCGAAGGAGCAAGCAATAAAATTGTGAATCTCTCAGGCAAAAAGACTCTTGTTTGACGCAGCTCTGGAGAGTGTCTATGCGTTTATAGACCACCCACGAGGCAAACCTATTCGTTTATAGGTAAACTTTCAGGTGAAAAGGACAGAGACTTCCTACTAAATACAGTAGGGGGTTTTCTGTCCTTTTTTGTTTGGATACATAGTGATCCCCACACTATTTGAAAACTCCCCGTTATGAAAAGTTTCACGTGAAAAAGAGGAGGACATAAATATGACAACAGAATTACACAAAACGCCGCTTTATGATACCTATCAAAAATATGGTGCCAAAACAATTGATTTTGGCGGATGGGCTCTTCCCGTTCAATTTTCTTCTATTAAAGAAGAGCATGAAGCTGTACGTACAAAGGCAGGCCTTTTTGATGTCTCTCATATGGGAGAAATTCTTGTAACAGGAGCTGATAGCTTAGCTTTTCTTCAGCACACGATGACAAATGACGTTTCTACCCTCGTAGATGGAAAAGCGCAGTATACGGCTATGTGTTATGAAGACGGAGGCACGGTAGATGATTTGCTGATTTATAAAAAAGCAGATCAAGAGTATTTGCTAGTCGTAAACGCTGCTAATATTCAAAAAGACTATGAGTGGCTGGTGTCTCACAAACAAGGAGATGTAACGCTCGTTAATCAATCTGATGAAACTGCGCAGTTAGCTTTACAAGGTCCTGTAGCAGAAAAAGTTTTACAAACGTTAACGAACGAAAATTTAGCTCTATTAAAGCCATTTACATTTGCTGATGATGTAGAAGTAGCGAATATAAAAGCTCTCGTTTCACGTACTGGGTACACCGGGGAAGACGGCTTTGAAATTTATTGTTCTTCAACTGACGCCGCTCACTTGTGGACGGCTATTTTAGAAGCAGGCAGTGATGAAGGTGTGCTGCCTTGCGGATTAGGAGCTCGCGATACGCTTCGTTTTGAAGCCACTTTGGCTTTATATGGCCAAGAGCTTTCAAAAGATATTACGCCCATTGAAGCTCGAATTGGATTTGCAGTAAAAACGAACAAAGACAGCTTTATTGGAAAAGAAGTGTTAAAAGAACAGCGTGAAAGTGGGGCACCTCGTAAGCTGGTAGGAATTGAAATGATTGATAAAGGTATACCAAGACACGGTTACGAAGTATTTGCAGATGAAGAACAAATTGGATTTGTGACAACAGGTACACAGTCACCGACATTAAAGAAAAACATCGGTCTAGCACTATTGTCAGCAGAGTATACAGAGCTTGGTCAAGAAGTGGAAGTGCAGGTTCGGAAAAAACGCTTAAAAGCAAAAGTGGTTTCAACACCTTTTTATAAACGTTCAAAGTAAGCTTTGGGGAGGAATTTAACATGTTACATCGCTATTTACCAATGACAGAACAAGATCAGCAGCAAATGTTAGCAGCAATTGGTGTTTCATCTGTTGATGATTTATTTTCAGATATTCCGCAGCGCGTTCGTTTTCAAGGAGAATACAATATTAAAAAAGCGGCCTCAGAGCCTCAGTTGTTAAAAGAATTAAATAGTATGGCTGCTAAAAATGCTCATTTAAAAGACTATGCTTCTTTTTTAGGAGCAGGAGTTTACGATCATTACATGCCGGTTATTGTTGATCATGTTATTTCTCGTTCGGAATTTTATACGGCCTATACTCCGTATCAACCAGAAATTTCTCAAGGAGAACTTCAGGCCATCTTTGAATTTCAAACAATGATTTGTGAGTTAACGGGGATGGACGTGGCTAATTCTTCTATGTATGACGGAGGAACTGCTTTAGCAGAAGCCGCTATGCTCAGTGCGGGTCAAACAAAAAAGAAAAAAGTACTTGTCTCTGCGGCTGTTCACCCTGAGTCAAAAGATGTGTTAAAAACGTATGCGAAGGGTCAATACATTGAAGTGGTAGAAATCCCTGCAGCAGACGGAGTAACAGATATGATTGCATTAGAAAAAGAGATGGGGAGTGACGTGGCAGCTGTTATTGTCCAGTATCCAAATTTCTACGGACAAATCGAGCCGTTAAAAGAAATTGAAGAAATTACCCATCAAGAAAAATGCATGTTTGTGGTTTCAAGCAATCCGTTATCATTAGGTTTACTTACGCCTCCTGGAGAGTTCGGAGCTGATATTGTCATTGGAGATGCACAGCCATTTGGTATTCCAAGTCAATTTGGAGGCCCGCACTGCGGATACTTTGCAACTACGTCTAAGCTTATGCGAAAAATCCCAGGACGTTTAGTAGGGCAAACGGTAGATGAAAACGGTAAGCGAGGGTTTGTTTTAACCCTTCAAGCACGTGAACAGCATATACGCCGCGATAAAGCGACGTCTAACATTTGTTCAAATCAAGCGTTAAATGCTTTAGCGGCATCAGTTGCCATGACAGCTTTAGGCAAGCAAGGTGTAAAAGAAATGGCGCTGCAAAATTTATCAAAAGCACATTATGCATATGAAGCGTTAAAGGCAAAAGGGGTAAATGTAGCATTTGAAGGACCGTTTTTTAATGAATTAGTCGTGAAGCTTCCTGTTTCGGTAACAGAAGCAAACAGTCAGTTATTAGCTTCAAAAATAATTGGCGGTTATGATCTTAGCCGTGATAACCAAGCGCTTGAAAATCACATGCTGCTTGCTTTTACAGAGCTCCGTACAAAAGAGGAAATTGACCAACTTGTAAATGAATTGGGGGATCTTCATGCTTAATCAAAATCAATCACTTATTTTTGAAAGCAGTAAAGAAGGGCGAATCGGCTATTCATTGCCAGAGTTAGATGTGCCAAAAGTTAATGCTGAAGAACTGCTTGGAAAAGCGTATGTGCGTACCAAAGCTCCTGAGCTTCCTGAAGTATCAGAACTCGATATTATGCGTCATTACACCGCGCTTTCAAAACGAAATCACGGAGTAGATTCAGGGTTTTATCCGCTTGGTTCATGTACGATGAAATATAATCCAAAAGTGAACGAACAAGCAGCACGCATTGCTGGGTTTGCGCATATTCATCCGCTTCAGGATGAGCAAACGGTTCAAGGTGCTCTCGAACTTTTATATGATTTACAAGAGCATTTAACAGAAATCACAGGAATGGATGAAGTAACGCTTCAGCCAGCAGCAGGTGCTCACGGCGAGTGGACCGGGCTTATGATGATTCGTGCCTATCACGAAGCAAATGGTGAGACGCAGCGAACAAAAGTCATTGTTCCAGACTCAGCCCACGGAACGAACCCGGCTTCGGCAACAGTTGCGGGATTTGAAACGATAACGGTAAAATCAAACGAACATGGTTTAGTGGACTTAGAGGATTTACGCCGCGTAGTAGGAGAAGATACAGCCGCTTTAATGTTAACAAATCCAAATACGCTGGGGTTATTTGAAGAAGATATTTTAGAAATGGCTGAAATTGTTCACGCAGCAGGTGGAAAGCTTTATTATGACGGTGCAAATTTAAACGCAGTATTAAGTAAAGCCCGTCCTGGAGATATGGGGTTTGACGTGGTTCATTTAAACCTTCATAAAACGTTTACAGGTCCTCATGGAGGAGGCGGTCCTGGTTCTGGTCCGGTAGGGGTAAAAGCAGATTTAATTCCGTATTTGCCTAAACCAGTGCTTGTGAAAACAGAACAAGGCTATCACTTTGACTATAACCGTCCTCAGTCAATTGGACGCGTAAAGCCGTTTTACGGCAACTTCGGCATCAACGTTCGCGCTTATACGTATATTCGTTCAATGGGTCCAGACGGCTTAAAAGCCGTGACGGAAAACGCTGTGCTAAACGCCAACTATATGATGCGTCGTTTAGCAGAGCACTATGAGCTGCCGTTTGACCGTCACTGTAAGCACGAATTTGTTTTATCAGGAAAACGTCAGAAAAAGCTTGGGGTACGCACATTGGATATCGCGAAACGACTGCTTGATTTTGGCTATCATCCGCCGACTATCTACTTCCCGCTTATCGTAGAAGAGTGCATGATGATCGAACCAACGGAAACGGAGTCGAAAGAAACGCTAGATGCGTTTATCGATGCGATGATTCAAATTGCAAAAGAAGCAGAAGAAACGCCTGAAGTCGTACAGGAAGCTCCGCATACAACGGTTGTGAAGCGCCTTGACGAAACGCTCGCAGCGAGAAAGCCAGTTCTTCGCTATCAGAAAGAACAGGCTGTTCAAAACGTCTAACAAAAAACCTCGCCCAAAGGCGAGGTTTTTCTATATACATACCATTATTTTTTCTTTTTCACTTTACCGTTCCACATTTTGAAGCCGCCTTTTAAATCATAGATTTCTTGAACACCGTGGCGACGAAGCATTTGTGCTGCGCGTCCTGTGCGCATTCCGCTTTGACAATAGATGTAGACAGGTTGATCTGGACGAAATTCTTTAATGCGCATACGGAACTG
Source organism: Priestia sp. FW507-14D1A (assembly GCF_058781295.1). Taxonomy (NCBI): domain Bacteria; kingdom Bacillati; phylum Bacillota; class Bacilli; order Caryophanales; family Bacillaceae; genus Priestia; species Priestia sp. FW507-14D1A. The sequence continues at coordinate 1,161,733 of NZ_JBYSWQ010000001.1, read as the reverse complement.
TGAAAGAGGAATATTTCGTGCGCCTAAAATATGTCCGTTTTCGAATTCATTCGGTTCACGAATATCAACTAGCTGTGCCTTGCGGTAGCCGCTGCGGAATTCTTCTTCAGTTAACGTTTTCATAATGCGACGTTGGACAAAGAACATAACGACAGAGTATATGATGATTACTCCAAGTAAAATGAGTACTGCTGTAATTGCTGACATGCTGATTCTTCCTTTCTTCGACAAAATCCATACTCTTATTATATAAGTGAATGAAATTAGAAGTAAAGCGATTTTGCCTTGAATCTAGCGGATTTATTCCCGAAAATGAAAAAACTACCACATTTGAATTCGCAGTTTTATGTTGCTCTTTGCTTTTCCTTAGCTCAATCTTTTGGTAGACTAAAAAACGGATTTATTTTTTATATTACATATAGCTGAGGATGAGGTAGATGAAAGCAAAGTGGAGATTTATTGATTCCAACAACCGTTCGCCTTATTACAATATGGCGTTAGATGAAGCGTTATTAGAATGGCATAGTAAAGGAGAAATTCCACCTACGATTCGTTTTTACGGATGGGACCCTCCAACGCTGTCAATCGGTTATTTTCAAAAAGCTGAAAAAGAAATTAACTTTGATAAAGTAAAAGAATTAGGACTAGGATTTGTAAGACGTCCAACGGGCGGCAGGGGCGTGCTTCATGATGAAGAGCTTACTTACAGCGTAATTGTATCTGAAGAGTATCCTAACATGCCTAAGACAGTTACAGAGGCATATCGCGTAATCTCTGAAGGTTTACTGGAAGGATTTCGTTCGTTAGGGCTCGAGGCTTATTTTGCTATTCCTCGTTCAGAAGAAGAAAAAAATAGCTTAAAAAACCCTCGTTCGTCCGTGTGCTTTGATGCTCCTTCTTGGTATGAACTAGTTGTAGAGGGCCGCAAAATTGCTGGAAGTGCCCAAACTAGACAAAAAGGAGTTATTCTACAGCACGGCTCTATTCTGTTAGAGATTGATGAAGATAAATTATTCAGCGTGTTTAATTATCCAAATGATCGCGTGAAAGAAAGAATGCAGCGCGCATTTCGTTCCAAAGCGGTAGCCATCAATGCAATTGCGGGCCGCAAAATCTCTATTGAAGAAGCAAAAGAAGCGTTTTATAAAGGATTTGCTTCTGCTCTTGATATCGATTTAGAACCGTATACACTGTCTGAAGAAGAGGAAGCATATGTAGAAGAACTAGCGCGCACAAAGTACGGATCGGATGAATGGAACTTTAAGCGCTAAACGGATGCCCATGGGAAATAGATAAAAGTGCAACTTCTTATAAGTTGCACTTTTTATTGGGATTTTTAGAAACAATGCTTGGCTAATAGAATACATAGAGAAGAAAAGTCAAACACTTTTTTTACGAAAAAAAAAATATTTCACTTGACACCCTTCTATATGTAGATGTTTGGAGAAGTGTCAAATACTATATATTGAATTCGTCCAAGCCGTGTGGTAAGTTATTGATAGTTGATTGAAAAACTCTATTTCCTTTAAAAGGAAATAGAGTTAATAAATTTATAGATGTTCGATAGGTAAGGAGTTGTGAGAATGACTGTTTTGTTAAATCAAAAAGTGAATATGAATGTTGAAAAGCTCAATTCAGATATTGAACGCTTTCCGCAAGTACATCCGATTACACCGGATATGAAGTTGACTCATAAAGGTGTTTCAAGATTGGTAATGTTAGACCGCTATGCGTTTAAGGATACGGAAAAATTAACGTTATCAGAAGGAGATTTTGTTGTTCTAACCGTAAAGGAAGATCCAAAATTTCCAGCACGAGGACTTGGCTATGTGGAAAGCATTAATTTTGAGCAAAAAACCGCTGTTGTCAAGGTAGAAGATGAGTTTAGAGGAGCTTTATCGCCTGAAGAAGCAGAAAACGGATTAATTACTCGTTCTTTAGATGTCATTGAAAAACCTCTAGAAGTCTTCTATGAGCAAATTGCAAAACGTAATGCAACAGGCTTAGCTTCTGTGGAAAAAACAGAAGAAAAGCGCAAAGAATGGTTTGAAAAGTTCTATCAAGAGCTTGTTCAGCTAAACTTTGTACCAGCTGGCCGCGTTCTTTACGGTGCAGGTGCTGATACGGACGTAACGTACTTCAACTGTTATGTAATGCCTTATGTAAAAGATTCACGTGAAGGTATTTCAGAACACCGCAAACAAGTAATGGAAATTATGAGCCGTGGAGGCGGTGTTGGAACGAATGGTTCAACTCTTCGCCCGCGCAACACGCTGGCTCGCGGTGTAAACGGCAAATCATCTGGTTCGGTTTCATGGTTAGATGATATTGCTAAACTGACGCATCTTGTTGAACAAGGTGGGTCGCGCAGGGGCGCCCAAATGATCATGCTTGCCGACTGGCATCCTGACATTGTAGAGTTTATTATTTCTAAAATGCAAAACCCTCGCATTTTACGTTTCTTAATTGAAAACACAAATGACGAAATGATTAAAAAACATGCGCAAGATAAATTGAAGTTCACGCCGCTAACAGAGTCTGAAGAAGCGATGTATCAAGGAATCATTAACTATAAACAAATTCCTGGTCTTGGTGGATTCAGTGAAAAAATCATCAAAGATGCAGAAGAAAAGCTGCAAACAGGCGGAACGTACAGCGTTCATAACTCAGAGTTTTTAACAGGAGCAAACATTTCTGTATGCTTAACAAAAGATTTCATGGATGCTGTTGAAAACGACGGAGAATACGAACTTCGCTTCCCAGACGTAGAAAGCTATTCAAAAGAAGAAATGGCTAACTACAATGAAAACTGGCACGAAGTAGGCGACGTGCGCGAATGGGCAAAACAAGGAAACAAAGTTCGTACGTACCGTACTATCCGTGCAAAAGAGCTATGGAACTTAATTAACATCTGTGCAACGTACTCAGCTGAACCAGGCATTTTCTTCTTCGACAATGCTAATGACATGACAAATGCTCAAGCATATGGTCAGCACGTTGTTGCAACAAATCCATGTGGTGAACAACCACTTGCACCATTCTCTGTCTGCAACTTAGCTGCTGTTAACTTAGCGCAAATGGCAGATAAAGAAACGAAAACTGTTAATTTTGAAAAGTTACGTCAAACGGTTGAAACAGGCGTTAGAATGCAAGATAACGTTATTGATGCAACTCCTTATTTCTTAGAAGAAAACCAAAAGCAAGCGCTTGGCGAACGCCGCGTTGGCCTTGGTGTAATGGGTCTTCACGATCTTCTTATTTATTGTGAGACAGAGTACGGCTCTGACAAAGGCAATGAGTTAGTAGACAAAGTGTTTGAAACAATTGCAACGACGGCTTACCGCGCGTCTGTAGAGCTTGGAAAAGAAAAAGGAAGCTTCCCGTTCTTAGTGGGTGAAACAGATGCTGAAACGGCTTCTTTACGTGAAGCATTTACAAATACAGGCTTCATGAAAAAAATGCCTGAAGATATTCGTCAAAACATTAAAGAGAACGGTATCCGAAACTCTCATTTATTAACAGTAGCGCCAACAGGCAGTACTGGAACAATGGTTGGAGTATCAACGGGTCTTGAACCTTATTTCTCATTCTCATACTTCCGAAGCGGCCGTTTAGGTAAATTTATTGAAGTAAAAGCTGATATCGTTCAAGAGTATTTAGATCAGCATCCAGAAGCAGATCCAAACAATCTTCCTGAATGGTTCATTTCAGCTATGGAACTTGCACCACAAGCTCACGCGGACGTGCAATGTGTGATTCAGCGCTGGATTGACAGTTCAATTAGTAAAACAGTAAACGCTCCTCGCGGTTACACAGTAGAGCAAGTTCAAAAAGTGTACGAGCGTCTGTATAAAGGCGGAGCAAAAGGCGGTACGGTGTACGTAGACGGCAGCCGTGATGCACAAGTCTTAACGCTAAAAGCAGAAGAAAATACGTTTGATGAAGAAATTGAAGCGCCAAAAGAAGAAACGAAACCGCACGTTGTGTTAGTTGATACAATTAATGAAATTCGTTCAACTGATGTAACAATCGGTTCTGAAGTAGGTAATACTTGTCCGGTTTGCCGTCAAGGAACAGTAGAAGAAATGGGCGGATGCAACACATGTACAAACTGTGGTGCACAGCTGAAATGCGGCCTTTAATTTTGAACATGATTGACTAGTAAAAGCTGACTCAAACGAGTCAGCTTTTATTATGTATAAAAATGGGGCATAAATAAGAAGCGGGATCGAACGGTTCTTGTATTTGAATAAGCATTGTAGTATGATTTTAATTGAATGTCTTTTATCCAGTTTTATCTTATGACATCGCTTTATTTACACGTTTTTTTCACATAGATTATCAAACATGAACACGATATCACTATAAGAAACAGACATTTATGACTTATTATTAGCAATACATAATATTAATTGGGGGAGATTTCATGCCTACACCGAGTATGGAAGATTATATTGAACAAATATATATGCTAATTGAAGATAAAGGATACGCTCGAGTGTCTGATATTGCTGATGCATTGGCGGTTCACCCCTCATCTGTAACGAAGATGGTTCAAAAGCTAGACAAAGATGAGTACTTAATTTATGAAAAATATCGAGGCCTTGTTTTAACAGCTAAGGGGCAGAAGATTGGAAAACGTCTTGTTTATCGCCACGAGCTTTTAGAGCAGCTGCTGCGCATCATTGGTGTAGATGAGAAAAATATTTATGATGACGTAGAAGGAATTGAACATCATTTAAGCTGGAATTCCATTGATCGAATTGGAGATTTGGTTCAATACTTTGAAGAAAATCATAACCGTATTCAAGATCTTCGCAATGTACAAAAACGAAATGAAGAAGAGCAAAAATTATAAGAAAAAAGCAGCGGCCAATAGCGTCACTGCTTTTTTTCTTTTTATCATAACTTGTTGCTGAGTCGACTACAAATGTAGAGTGGGTAGTTTGGAGGAGAGGCTGTGTACGTCGACGGAGTGTTTTCAGGTGGCGGTATTAAAGGGCTTGCACTGATTGGCGCGTTACAAGCTCTAGAAGAAAAAGGCTTGATCTTTCGGCGGTTAGCCGGAACGAGTGCGGGTTCCATTATTTGTGCATTTGTAGCAGCCGGTTATACAAGTGAAGAAATTGTTGAAATGATGAATGAAATTGAGTTATCGTCTTTTTTAGATCAAAGAATGTCTTTTTTACCATCGAGCTTGACAAAGTGGCTGTTTTTATATTGGAAAATGGGATTGTATAAAGGAGAAAGGCTTGAAAAGTGGATTGCTGAGAAATTGCGGAGCAGAGGAATTCGTACATTTGCTGATTTGCCTGATCAGTCGCTGCGCATTATTGCGTCAGACTTGACCAACAGTACGATGCTTGTTCTTCCAGATGATTTGCCTAAATATCAAATCGACCCGAATCGCTTTTCTGTAGCAAGAGCCGTTCGAATGAGCTGCAGCATTCCATATTTTTTTGAGCCGGTTAAATTAAAATCTACCCCAAGCAGTTTAATAGTCGACGGGGGCGTGTTAAGCAACTTTCCAATTTTTCTGTTTGATGATGATAAAAGTCTTAAGAAGCGACCGGTAATTGGTGTGAAGCTGAGCCCGAAGGACGAAGAAAGGGAACGGAATAAAATTAAAAATGCCGTTGGTTTATTCAGCGCGCTTTTTGAGACGATGAAAGATGCGCACGATGCAAGGCATATTTCAAAACGTCACGAAAAAAATATTATCTTTTTACCTGTTAATCAAGTTTTTGCGACAGAATTTACCCTCACAGAAGAACGGAAGGAGGAGCTGATTGCGTTTGGAAAAAAGCGTACAAGGGCATTTTTGAAAAAATGGTGCTATTAAAAAAACAAGGAGGCTTTTCTCCTTGTTTTTTTAAAAGAATGCTCTATTTTTCTTTTTTCCTTTTTTACCTTCGATGACGGTCAAGTGTGAGTTGTTTTTCTTTTTCTTTAGCGGTTTCGTTGATTTGGATACCGGGCGCTTATTTGAGCTTCGGTACGTATGCATATCAACTTTGTTGCTTCCTCGCTCTTTTTCTTTTTGACGCAGTTTTGATTGTTTTACTGCGCGCACATAGCCTCTATCTTGACCTTTTGTCTGAGAAGGGCGGAGAATAAACCGATAAACTAAGTAAAACAAAATGATAAACAGAAAAATATAACCTGCTTGACGTAATAAAACAGCTGGATCTGTAATCAACGTAAATGCAAAGCCAATGACTCCTAACCCGATTAGACCATATACAAGTGGTTTCACGAATGGACGTCTCATTTTGTTCACCTCCTAAAATAGTAAAAAAGAAAGCAAAACGGTGTGGATTAGACAACTTGTTCGTCAGTGGTAGAAGAAAGTTCATTTTCAACGCGTAAAAGTTCTTTAAATGAAGCAATCGCAACTTCAACTTGATCATCTTTTGGTTCTTTGGTTGTTAAAAGCTGAAGCCATAAACCGGGATAACCTAAAAAGCGAAGAAGAGGGACATGACGAACTTTATTGGTTAACTGTAACACTTCAAATGATAAACCAAGGACAACTGGAATTAATGCAAGGCGATCCACAATTCGTAACCAAAGAGGATCCGTTGGAACAAGTAGGTAGACAAACATTCCTACAACTACGGTAAAGAGGATAAAGCTACTTCCGCAGCGATAATGAAGTCGAGACTGTGCTTGCACGGCTTCTACCGTAAGTTCAGCATTGTTTTCATATGCATTAATGACCTTGTGTTCTGCTCCATGATATTGAAACACCCGTTTAATAAGTGGCGTTTGTGAAATCACATAAATATAGCCAAGAAGCAATAATAGTTTAAATACTCCTTCAATAAAAACCTGAGCTACACTTGAAGTGAAAACAGGACGTGTCAATTGTGCTAAAAACACAGGAATCAATGTAAATAGTACTTTCCCGAAAAGAAAGGATATTACACCAATAGTTGCAACGCCAAATATTAAAGATAGTTTTGATTCTTTTTTCTCTTTTTGTTGTTCTGCTGCTACTTGAGCATCATCTTCTGGATTCACGTCATAGCGTTCAGAGGAAAAGTTCAAGTGCTGCGTACCGTTTGCACTGGCTTCAACAATAGCAGCAATTCCTCGTAAAAAAGGAATTTTTTTTAAAGCAGTGAGTACGGAATTTGATTTTCTTTTTGAATGAAAATAATCAATAGATTGATCTTTGCGGCGAATAGCCGTCACCATCATACGTTTGCCACCGAACATGACGCCTTCTATAACGGCTTGACCACCATACGCAGGTTTTTGTAATTTAGACATTTCAGGCACCAACCTAACTTAACTAGACTAGACTTCTTAGTATTTTATATTCTACAGCAAAATCAAATAAACCTCTAGGCGGATGCATGTTATCTAGTTTAGCCAATATTTTTCATCTCCACACCCTTGTTATGAATTTTTTTCCTTTCACTTATAAAATTTGTTTATGAAACTCTGTGCGAAGTAATTTAAAAATGTCTCTTTGATATCAGGCTCCCTTCTTGCGTATAGGAAGAGTAATAAACGTAAAAACTTAGAAATGAGTCAGTAGGAAATGAGAAAAAAGTTCATACTACATCAAGAGGTGATTAATATGTCAGAACCTAAAGAACAGCATGAAAAAAAACAGGATAACCACCCTACGCATAAACAGGAAATGTCTTTTTTATTTAAAGCCATCTTTATTTCCTTTTTTGGAGGGATTTTCTGGAGCTTTATTGGCTATTTAAATTATCTGTTCAGCTTTAGTGTTATCAATCCAAATATGCTTTTAGATCCATGGGCGTTAGGTGATTGGAAGGATAAAGGAATAGGTGTTATCGTCAGTATTTTTCTTATAGGGGTATTATCTATTGTTGTCGGGTTGTTATACTACGTCCTATTAAAGAAGTTTAAAACAATTTGGATAGGTTTTGCTTACGGCTTATTATGGTGGGCAATTGTATTCGTTGTTTTGAATCCGCTCTTTCCCAACTTAAAAACAATTGGAGAGCTTCCAGCTAACACGATTATTTCATCCCTCTGTATTTATATTTTATATGGTGTATTCATCGGATATTCCATTTCTTTTGAAGCTGCAGAGCTTCAAACAAAAGATGAATCTACAGATTTTCAAACGGCGAATAAGTAGTGTGAATGTTCCAACGTATGCTAATATATTCTATATAATGATTTAAAAAGAAAAATAAAGTGCAAATTCACATAAGTGAGCTGCATAAAGGGTTCGTAGTAGGGGAGAGTGTTGAATTAAGATGAATAAGATTTTAGTAATAAACGGTCCTAATTTAAATCGTTTAGGCGTACGCGAACCAGCGGTATATGGGACAGATAATCTTCAAAATCTTGAAGAGAAGCTTCAGCGAGCAGGCAGAGACCATAGGGTAGAAGTTGAGTGCGTACAGTCTAATCACGAAGGTGTAATTATCGACTGGATTCATGAAGCAGATGAGAAATTTGATGGGATTATGATCAATCCTGGTGCTTTTACTCACTACAGTTATGCCATTCGAGATGCGATTGCCAGTATATCTGTTCCTGTTATTGAAGTGCATATTTCGAACGTACATAAGCGTGAAGAGTTTCGCCACCATTCGGTGACGGCACCTGTTACACATGGTCAAATTGTCGGGTTAGGTTTATACGGATACGAGCTTGCCCTGCAGGCACTTTTACAATTAAGGGGGAAATAAAATGAAAATCGAAAAACTACGCGAACAGTTTTCAAAGTTGAATGTGGATGGTGTTGTAATTACAAGTGAATATAACAGACGCTATATGACCAATTTCACAGGATCTGCTGGTGTCGTTATCATTTCTGAAGACAAAGCGGCATTTGTAACAGATTTTCGTTATGTTGAACAAGCAACTAGTCAAACAGAAGGTTTTGATATCGTTCAGCACAAGGGTCCTATTGTAGAAGAAGTAGCGAATGTAGTGAAACAATTTGGAATTAAAAAGCTTGGTTTTGAACAGAATTATGTTACATATGGACAGCATCAATTATTTGATAAGCATATCGGCGCGGAACTTGTTCCAATCTCGCACGCAATCGAAAACTTACGCTTGATAAAGAGTGACTCAGAGATTAAGATATTAAAGGAAGCTGCAAAAATAGCAGATGCAGCATATGAACATATTTTAACCTTTGTTCGTCCTGGTTTAACAGAGCTTCAAGTATCTAATGAACTGGAGTTCTTTATGAGAAAACAAGGCGCAACATCTTCATCTTTTGATACAATTGTTGCTTCAGGGCATCGCGGGGCTTTACCGCATGGTGTTGCTTCTGAAAAAGTAATTGAAAAAGGGGAACTTGTAACGCTTGATTTTGGCGCATACTATAATGGTTACTGTTCAGATATCACACGGACATTTGCCGTCGGTGAAGTAAGTGATAAGCTAAAAGAAATTTATAATGTCGTACTGCAAGCGCAGCTTAATGGAATGAGCGGCATCAAAGCGGGTATGACGGGTAAAGAAGCAGATGCGTTAACGCGTGATTATATTACAGAACACGGATACGGCCAGTATTTTGGACATTCGACCGGTCACGGCGTAGGGTTAGAAGTACATGAAGGCCCATCACTTTCTGTGAAATCTACAGATGTACTGCAGCCAGGTATGATTGTAACCGTTGAACCAGGTATTTACATACCAGACTTAGGGGGCGTTCGTATTGAAGATGATACGATCGTCACAGCAGAAGGTAATGAGGCATTATCGCACTCATCAAAAGAGTTCATTATTTTATAAAATGTAGGAGGATTTCTTCATGATTTCAGTAAATGATTTTCGTACAGGTTTGACAGTAGAAGTAGACGGAGGTATTTGGCGTGTAATGGATTTCCAACACGTAAAGCCTGGTAAAGGCGCTGCATTCGTTCGCTCAAAACTACGTAACCTTCGTACAGGAGCTGTGCAAGAAAAAACGTTCCGTGCAGGTGAAAAAGTAGGAAAAGCACAAATTGATAACCGTAAAATGCAATATCTATATGCAAGCGGCGATCAGCACGTATTCATGGACAACCAGTCTTATGAGCAATTAGAGCTTCCAGCAAGTGCAATTGAATATGAGCTAAAATTCTTAAAAGAGAATATGGAAGTAGCAATTATGATGTACCAAGGTGAGACATTAGGTGTTGAACTTCCAAACACAGTTGAGCTTAAAGTAACAGAAACTGAACCTGGTATTAAAGGTGACACAGCTTCTGGCGGTACAAAACCGGCAACTGTGGAAACTGGCTTAACAGTAAACGTTCCGTTCTTCGTAAACGAAGGCGACGTATTAATTATCAACACAACAGACAGCAGCTACGTATCACGCGCGTAATTGGATCGTGTAAGCAAGCTGCAAACATACAAAAAAGGCAGAGAATCATTCTCTGCCTTTTTTGTATGTTTTTTTGTGCTAACTCTTCCTTATTTTGCATAGGTTGTACTAAACAACGCAGAGATATAGGAGGGGCTTATGAAGCAGTGGTTGGATCATTTAAACGGTACGGTATTAACGATGGCGTGCCTTCGATTTATTTCTTCATTTATTGAGTTTATTGCCGCTATTTTAATTGTCACAAACAATGATGTGAAAAAAGCGTTAATGATTAATGGAATGTTAGCACTTGTTGGTCCGATTGTAATGGTGAGTTCTTTTACCATAGGTTTAGTGTCCGTAGCCGATCAATTATCTTTTGGGAAATTAATCATGATTGTAGTAGGAGTGCTCTTCATTTTAATCGGTGTTTTTAAATAAAAGGTAGGCATAAAATGGTCAAGCTTATAATACATTGAAGTGAGTTCAAATATGAGGGGATGAATATGTTAAACGAAATACTTGCAATCTTTCCGCCTAATTTAAAAAAGACTGTTGAATTTTATGTTACAAACCATTCTCATGTACTAGAAGAAATTCGAGTGCGTATAGGAAGACCTGTCGAATTTACAATCAACAATCAGCCATATTTCGAATCGTATCTTCCAAGTGCAGAAGATGCTTTATTTATCTTAAATAAATTAAGCCAGTTTTCAATTTATATGATTGAAGAAGAATTGAAAAAAGGATATGTCACCATTGAAGGCGGGCACCGGGTTGGGCTAGCGGGAAAAGTTGTAACAGAAAATGGACAGGTTCGTGTGATTCGAGATGTATCATCCTTTAATATCCGGATTGCTAAACAAAAGATTGGTATTTCGAATCAGCTTCTTCCTTTTTTATACAATCGCTATTGGCAAAGTACGGTCATTATAGGACCTCCTCAAACAGGAAAAACAACCATGATTCGCGATTTAGCCAGAGTAATAAGTACTGGCATAGAGCGCTCTAAGATTCCTCCGTTTAAAGTGGGAATTGTAGATGAACGATCAGAAATTGCTGGGGCTGTTAAAGGGGTTCCTCAGCATACATTCGGATCTAGAATGGATTTATTAGACAGCTGTCCGAAAGCTGAAGGCATGATGATGATGATTCGCTCCATGAGCCCCGATGTGCTGATCGTCGATGAAGTGGGAAGTGAAGAAGATTGTAAGGCCGTACTTGAAGCGGTTAATGCTGGCGTTCGTGTCATTATGACTGTTCATGGCTATGACATTGACGATTTAATGAAGCGTCCCACTTTGCAAGCTTTAATGAAACTTCACGTATTCAAAAGGTATGTTGTGCTATCGAACAGCCGAGGTCCTGGAACACTTCAGGCTATCTACGATGAGCACTATAATTCCATGAAAACGTCCGTTGAAAAGTCGCTTATTGAAAATAGTAAAGGGTGATGGTGTATGAAACTGTTTGGTGCCATCTTTATCTTATTTGCTTCCACTTACACAGGGTTTGAGTTTGCAAAGCAGCTTAGTGCAAGACCTAGGCAGCTCAGGCAATTAAAAACGGCTCTGAGGTCGTTAGAAGCAGAAATTATGTACAGCAATCGGCCTCTTCAAGAAGTTGCTCATTTGTTATCTCTACAGCTTCCTAATCCTTTGGCTTCTTTATTTAATGAGTTTTCAATGAAATTAAAAGAAGGTACTGAAAGTGTCAAGGAAGCTTGGGAAAAGACGTTGGACCAATTTTGGAAACAAACCGCACTTAAAACGGGAGAACTAGAAATCTTAAAACAATTTGGTGAAACGCTTGGTCAGCATGATCGTTATTCGCAGCAAAAGCATATCTTACTGACGCTGAATCATCTTGAACGCGAAGAACAAGATGCAATTGATAAGCAGAATCGCTATGAAAAAATGGTTAAAAGTTTAGGCTTTCTATCTGGGTTGCTACTGGTCATTCTATTGATGTAGCGATAGAGGAGGATTGAATGTGGGAATTGATATGAACACCATTTTTCAGATTGCTGGGATTGGTATCGTCGTAGCTTTTTTAGTCACCGTACTCGAACAGATGGGAAAAAAAGATTACGCGAACTGGGTTACCCTCATCGGTTTTATTTATATTTTATTTATGGTTGCTTCGATTGTAGAGGACTTATTTCAAAAAATCAAATCGGTTTTTTTATTTCAAGGGTAGAGGGGTGAGTTGCCATTGAAATGCTTCAAATTGTGGGCTTAGGGTTAGTAGCTACGTTTTTGGCTCTTATTTTAAAAGAACATAAATCACCTATTGCTTTTTTACTTGTTGTATTCGTGGGATCCGTGATCTTTCTTTTTTTAATTGATCAAATCTACGAAATTATTAAGATGGTCGAGCGGCTGTCGATTAATGCCCACGTTAACATGATTTATGTGGAAACCATTTTGAAAATTATTGGTATCGCCTATATCGCCGAATTTGGTGCTCAAATTACGAAAGATGCAGGGCAGGGTGCCATTGCTTCTAAAATTGAATTAGGTGGAAAAGTGCTGATTCTCTCCATGGCAATTCCTATTTTAACGGTCATTATTGAAACGATTATTTCAATGCTGCCCAATTAATTTTACTTAATATGAGGTGACGAAATGAAGCGGTGGACGTTTAAAGTGAATATACTCGCTCTTCTTTTGTTCCTCTTTTTTTTCTTTCCAGAAAATGTACAAGCTTCCGAACCCCCGAAGCAGCAAGAACTTGTCAATGAACAAATTGATAAGCTCGGTATCGATGAAGTCAAACAGTTTTGGGACGATATTATTACCCAATACGGCGGCTTTTTACCCGAGAGTCAGAAGGGAAGTTTAGTCGATTTTTTAAAAGGAGAAAAAGAGTTCTCTCTTAAAGAATGGCTAGGAGGTCTTGTAAAGTTTTTATTTCATGAAGTATTAGCGAATGGAAAGCTCCTCGGCACGCTCATTATGCTAACGGTTTTTAGCGTGTTTTTACAAACGCTCCAAAGTGCGTTTAATCAGCAAACCGTAAGTAAAGTAGCGTATGCGCTTGTATATATGGTTTTGATCATCATTGCTCTTAATAGTTTTCAAATTGCTATCTCTTATGCAACGGGAGCGATTGAGACCATGACCAAATTCATTTTAGCTCTGGTGCCGCTGCTGCTTGCCTTAATGGCATCATCAGGAGGAGTTGTATCGGCAGCCTTTTTTCATCCGATGATTTTGTTTTTAATGAACACAAGCGGTTTGCTTATTCAATACGTAGTGATGCCGCTGCTTTTTCTTTCAGCACTGCTTAGCATTGTGAGTACGATTTCAGATGAACATAAGGTTACACAGCTTGCTCAGCTGTTGAGAAATATAAGCATTGGCGTGCTTGGAATATTCCTAACTGTTTTTTTAGGGGTGCTGTCCGTTCAAGGGGCCACCTCAGCTGTTGCCGACGGTATTACAATTCGAACGGCAAAGTTTGTCACAGGGAACTTTATACCTGTTGTAGGACGTGTATTCACAGATGCGGCTGATACAGTCATCAGTGCCTCGCTTCTATTAAAGAATTCAGTAGGGATTGCTGGAGTAGCAGTCTTACTGTTAATCGTCGCGTTTCCGGCTATTAAAGTGTTAACGCTCGCTTTTATCTATAAGCTAGCAGCAGCTCTTCTTCAACCTATTGGAGGAGGACCGGTTATTTCCTGCTTGAGCATTATCAGCAAAAGCGTCATCTATATTTTCGCGGCGCTTGCGGTTGTCTCGCTTATGTTTTTCTTATGTTTAACGGTCATCATTACAGCGAGCAACGTCACAATGATGGTGAGGTGAAGAAATTGCAGGCCTTAACGACGTGGATTACTAATATCGTTCTTTTTATCTTATTAGCTACCATTATTAATTTACTATTGCCCAATTCTAGTTTTCAAAAATATACAAAGCTGGTGGTTGGACTTCTTTTAATGCTGATTATTATTACACCCGTTTTTCAAATTTTCAAAGTGGATGTTAATCAAATGCTGAAATCACTTAGCTTATCATCTATTCGATCCGATCAGCAGGTAGAAAATTCAATAGAAAATCAGAAAAAAGAAATACAAGCTTCACAACGTGCATATATTTTAGAACAAATGGCTGTCCAAATGGAGACAGATGTAAAAGAGGAGTTGATGGATCAGTATGGTGTAGCAATTGATCGAATTCACATTGAAACAAAAAAGCCGAACGACGAACCTACCGCTGATAATATTAAATCCATTTCAGTTGCCGTAAGTAAAAAAGCATCGGATGATTCCGAGGTTGTTTCAGCTGTGAAAGTTATTTCTATTGATACCTCCACACCGATCGAAACAAACAAACCAACAGAATCCAAGAAATTATCCAACTATTTAGCAGCAAAATGGGATGTAAAACAAGGCCAAGTTGTTGTGAATATGGAGGAGGGAGACACGAAATGAGTCAAAAGCCAGAAAAAGGTGACCCATCATTTTTTCAGCGGTTCTTTTCACTTAAACAGTCATCAACTACGAAGAAACCTTCAAAGTTAATGTATATAGGCATTTTACTAGCTGCAGGCGTTATCTTTATGGTATTTAGCAACTCACTCACAACATCTATGAATTCAGGCGGATTACTAAAGGGTGCAAGCAAAGAAACCAGCGCACCACCGGTATCACAGGATGTTCCCGCTTTTAGCTCTAAAAAGACAACAACGATGACAGGTTATGAAGAGCGGTATGAGGAAGAATTGAAAGATATTTTGGATCAAGTTAGAGGCGTAAGTAAGGTAAAAGTAATTGTGAACCTAGATGCAACAGAATCCAAAATATATGAAAAAAACAGCGTCACAAAATCGCAAACGACCAACGAAACGGACCGTGAAGGAGGGACTCGTAAAGTTGAAGATTCCTCAACAGACGAACAGCTGGTCATTGTAAGAAGCGGAGAACAAGAAAAGCCTGTTGTAGTTAAAACCGAAAAACCAAAAGTAAGAGGCGTGTTAGTTGTCGCTAAAGGAGCTGATAATATCGAGGTAAAGAAATCTATTATTGAAGCCGTGACAAGAGCGCTCGATATACCAAGTCATAGAGTAGCAGTATTAGCGAAAAAAGGATGAGGGGGAAATGAATATGTTATTAAAAAAGCAAACGGTTTGGTTATTAACAATGCTAAGTTTAGTGGTTGTGTTATCGGTGTATTATATGACAACGCCAGAAAATCCTCAGAGTAATGTTGCGTTAGTAGACAATGAAAAGCAAAGCGAAAAGCAAGCTGATGACAAGGCTCCTGCAGAAGATACAAAACAACAGACAGATGAGAAATCAGGAACAAAAGAAGATTCAAAAACTGAAGGCTCATCAGAAGATGTAAAGAAGGAAACGGCTAAAAATGCAAAAGAATCAGCGGTTGTATCAAGCACGGACAGCGATGAGCTATTTACGGCGCTTCGTTTGGAATTAAATGATGAAAGAAGTCAATTAAAAGAAGAGTATCAAGAAGTAGCGGCATCAAAAAATGTGACGCCTGCGGAAGTAAGCAAGGCGATGGATAAAATTGATGAATTATCAAAGCTAGGGGAAAAAGAAGCCACGCTGGAAACATTAATTAAAGCAAAAGGATACAGTGACGCGCTAGTAAGAGCAGACGGAAAGCAAGTACAAATTACGGTTAAGACAGAAAAACACTCAAAAACAAAAGCAAATCAAATCATTCAGCTAGTCAAAAAAGAAATGGGTCCAAAAGAAGTAGCGGTAGAGTTTCAGCCAACTAAATAAAGGGAATAAAAGAAGTGTGAAACAGCCGTAAATTGGGGTTGTTTACACTTCTTTTTTTATGAAATGACTAAAATCTAAGCGAGACGGTAAAAATTTTAACATGGCTTTCTTTTTTTACTTCGGTTATAATAGGTTTCATAATCTTATATTAGTACTAGGTGACAAATGTTTTCATACGTATTGTCATCTGTAAAGCTATGTTTCCATTTATAAAACGATAACGCTAAAAAGTTATTATAGAGTAAGTGGAACTTCTTTTTAATGTTTGCCAAACGAATTGAATGGCTGTAGCCATCTATCGTATTATTAACATTGTAGAGAATTCTATTTTCATGAGGTAGGAGTGTTCAATATGTTAAAAATTCAAGAGATCCGTGAGATCATTAAACTAGTTGATCAATCATCAATCGAGGAGTTCACCTATGAGCACGAAGGCTCCAAAATCAAGATGAAGAAAAAAGACGCAATTGTTTCCAAACAAGCGCAGCAAGTAGTGGTTTCGGCACCTGAACAAGTGGCAGCACCTGCACCGCAGGCAGCAACGGCTCCAGCGCCAGCCCCAGCAGCACAGTCTGCTCAACCAAAAGAAGAACAAGCGGCCCCAGCGGTTGATGAGAGTTTACATAAAATTACATCTCCGATGGTAGGGACATTCTATGCGTCATCATCGCCAGAATCAGATGTATACGTAACTCCTGGAGATAAAGTACAAAAAGATTCGGTTGTATGTATCGTAGAAGCAATGAAATTATTCAATGAAATCGAAGCAGAAGTTAAAGGTGAAATCGTTGACGTATTAGTTGAAAATGGACAACTTGTAGAATACGGTCAACCTCTTTTCTTAGTAAAGCCTGAATAAGGAGCGGTAAATATGATTAAAAAGCTATTAATTGCGAATCGAGGAGAAATTGCGGTTCGAATTATTCGAGCGTGTAAAGAATTAGGTGTAGAATCAGTAGCTGTTCATTCTCAAGCTGATCGTGACTCTTTGCATGTACAATTAGCAGACGAAGCGTATTGTATTGGACCAACGTCATCTAAAGACAGCTATTTAAACTTTACAAACATTATGAGCGTTGCGATGCTAACGGGCTGTGACGCCATTCACCCTGGATACGGCTTTTTAGCTGAAAACGCTGATTTTGCAGAGCTATGCAGAGAGTGTAACGTTACATTTGTAGGACCAAGTCCTGAAGCCATTAACAAAATGGGAACAAAAGACGTAGCGAGAGAAACGATGCGTGAAGCGGGTGTCCCAATTGTCCCTGGTTCAACTGGAATTGTAGAGTCAGTGGAAGACGGTATGTCAATTGCTAATGATATTGGCTATCCTGTTATTATTAAAGCAACGGCAGGAGGCGGAGGAAAAGGAATCCGCGTTGCGAAAAATGAACAAGAGCTTATCAAAGGTATTACAATTACACAGCAAGAAGCTGCTACAGCTTTCGGTAACCCTGGTGTGTACATTGAAAAGTTCATTGAGGATTTCCGTCACGTTGAGATCCAAGTGTTGGCTGATTCTCATGGGAATACTGTACATTTAGGAGAGCGTGATTGCTCGATTCAACGTCGTCTTCAAAAATTAATTGAAGAAACGCCTTCTCCAGCGTTAGACGAAAAAACGCGTGAATTAATGGGCGACGCTGCCGTTAAAGCTGCTCAAGCCGTTAATTACACAGGAGCCGGAACAGTGGAATTCATTTATGATTACCGTGAAAACAAATTTTACTTCATGGAAATGAATACGCGTATCCAAGTAGAACACCCTGTTACAGAGATGGTGACAGGAGTTGATTTAATTAAAGAACAAATCAAAGTGGCAAATGGTGAAACTTTACCGTTTACGCAAGAAGAAGTGACATTTAACGGATGGGCAATTGAGTGCCGAATCAACGCAGAAAACCCAGAGAAAAACTTTATGCCATCACCAGGTACGATTCAAATGTACTTGCCGCCAGGTGGCTACGGAGTGCGCGTAGACTCTGCTGCATACCCGGGCTATGCAATCCCGCCTTACTATGATTCAATGGTGGCTAAATTGATCGTTCATGCGCCAACTCGTGAGGAAGCTATTGAACGAATGAAGCGCGCGTTAGATGAATTTGTTATCGACGGCGTGGCGACCACTATTCCTTTTCACCAAAAACTATTAAATCATGAAAAATTTGTTAGCGGTGAATTCAACACGAAGTTTCTTGAGCTATATGACGTAATGAATTCTTAGTATAATATAAACTATAGGAGGTGCTGTACATGAATGAAAATCATGTATTAGAAATGGAAGAACACCCAAATTCTCTTGGCAAAGTAGAAATTGCTCCTGAGGTTATTGAAGTCATTGCGGGTATTGCTGCTTCTGAAGTAGAAGGCGTTTCTGCAATGAGAGGAAATTTTGCAGCTGGCGTTGTGGAGAAACTAGGAAAGAAAAACCACGGTAAAGGTGTAAAAGTGGACTTAACAGAAAACGGGATAAAAGTAGACGTATTTTGTATGATGAAGTTTGGAGTGTCTATTCCAAACGTAGCGCAACAAGTACAAGATAACATTCGTCAAGCCCTTAAAAATATGACAGCTATTGATCTCGATGAAGTAAACATTCATATCGTAGGGATTCAGTTTGATACGCAAAAAACTGATATTGAAGAAGTTGAATAAAACAAACGTTGACCTAACGGCTGTTGCTAAAATGGAATAACGTATGATTACTTGTTCCTTTTCAACACAAGCTATGGTAAAGTGAAAAAGACTGTCTCGTCATAAAGACGGTCTTTTTCGTGTTCTACAAACTTCGTCTAAGAACAATGAAGTATCGTTTCATAAACTATGCTATTATCTAGGTATACTAGTTGAAGAAGATAAATAAAGGAGCAAAAATAATGAAAAGACATACAGCACGCCAAAAAGCATTACAAGCACTATTTCAGCATGATTTAGGGCAGACCGAGCCAATGGAGGCAATCGGAAATGTTGTACAAAATGAAAAGTCTGATCAATTTTTAGAAAGTCTCGTGCTAGGTGTGGTTGAACATCAGCAAGAAATTGATGAACTTTTACGCAATCATTTAGAAAAATGGACGTTAGATCGTGTAGCTACTGTAGACCGCGTTATCCTACGTATTGCCGTATACGAAATGAAGTATGAAGAAGAAATTCCTACGAGCGTTACGTTAAATGAAGCGATTGAATTAGCGAAAACGTTTGGCGATGATCAATCAAGCAAGTTTATCAATGGCGTATTGTCTAAAGTGTTAACAACTTTATCTAAATAAAGGTTCATCTTGCCAAATCAAGTGACCAAAATGCTTCTCTCCTTTATATAAAGGGGAGAGGGTGACTGCAAAGGAGGCAAAACGATGAGTGAAGTGCGTTATCTAACCGTTACGGCTCTTACACGATACATTAAGCGCAAGTTTGATGTAGACCCTCACATGCAAGATGTATGGATTAAAGGAGAAATTTCTAACTTTAAACGTCATAGTCGGGGACATATGTATTTCACCTTGAAAGATCAAAATGCTCGTATCGCAGCCGTTATGTTTGCTGGGCATAACCGGCAGCTTAATTTTCAGCCTGAAGAAGGAATGAATGTACTCATTCGAGCTGAAATTTCGGTTTATGAACCAAGCGGAAACTATCAAATGTACGTAAAAGAAATGCAGCCTGATGGCGTTGGAAACTTATACTTGGCCTACGAACAGCTGAAAAAAAAGCTGGAAAAAGAAGGCTTATTTGATCCTGCTAGGAAACGAAAACTGCCGAAGTATCCAACAACAATAGGTGTTATTACATCTCCAACTGGAGCAGCCGTACGTGATATTATTACGACATTAAAGCGCAGATATAACGCGAACATTATTGTGATGCCCGCTCTTGTTCAAGGAGTGAATGCGGCACCGTCTATCATTAAGGCAATTGAAGAAGCAAACCGTCGTAAAGAAGCAGACGTATTAATTGTTGGCCGCGGTGGTGGGTCAATTGAAGAGCTTTGGGCTTTTAACGAAGAAAGCGTTGCTCGTGCAATTTTCACTTCTACTATTCCTGTTATTTCAGCGGTTGGACATGAAACCGATTTTACAATTGCAGATTTTGTAGCAGATCTTCGCGCTCCTACTCCAACGGGTGCTGCGGAATTGGCTGTGCCTCATATCAGTGAAATTACAGAAAGATTGACTCAGCGAAATATCCGTCTTCTTCGTTCGATGAAAGAAATGCTTCAGTCTAGTAGCCGCAGGCTTGAACGATCCCAAAAATCATATGCTTTTCGTTATCCTCAAAAGTTGGTCCAGCAAAAAGAGCAGCAGTTAGATCAGTTGATGGAGCGTTTTTATCGTGAAGGTAGAAGGTACATTGAAGATAAACGGACGAACTCCGAGCAGCTAACAGCCGCTTTGTTGCGCAATCACCCCCAGCATCAGTTAACGAAAGCAGCGGAGCGTCAACAGCAGCTGACGAAAATGCTGACAAAAGAGATGCAGCAGCTGCTAAAGCAAAAACAGCTTTTATTTGCAACGGCAACGTCAAAATTACATACGCTTAGTCCATTAAAAACAATGGAAAGAGGCTACAGCTTAGTATACGATAAAGAAAAAGAGTTAATTAAATCAACCAAACAAGTATCCAAAGGCGATGTGGTAAACGTTCGTTTGACCGATGGACAGTTGCAGTGTGAAGTTTCGAAAATAGAGGAGCGATGAAAAATGGCGACAAATAAAGAGTATACGTTTGAAGAGGCGATGGAGCAGTTAGAAACCATCGTAAACAAGCTAGAAGAAGGCGACGTGCCTTTAGAAGAAGCAATTCAACAATTCCAAGAAGGAATGACTCTTTCAAAATTCTGTCACGATCGTCTTCAGCATATTGAAAAGCAAATGGAAACTATTTTACGTGAAGACGGAACGCTTGAGCCATTCTCGGTGCAGGAGGAAGAGTGATGGTGAATGAAATGAATTTAAAAGAGTATATTTCTTTTACAAAAGATCGAGTAGAAACACGCTTGCCTGAAGTGGTAAAAGCATTACATGCTCCGGTTAACTTAAAGGAATCCATGCTTTACTCTCTTACGGCAGGAGGAAAGCGACTTCGCCCAGTGCTGTTGTTTGCAACGCTACATGCGTTTGGAAAAGACGAGAGCATGGGATTAGAAACAGCATGTGCAGTGGAAATGATTCATACATATTCTCTCATTCACGATGATTTACCTAGCATGGATGATGACGACTTAAGAAGAGGTAAACCGACGAATCACAAGGTGTACGGCGAAGCAACGGCTATATTAGCTGGAGATGCTCTTTTAACAAATAGCTTTCAGCTCATTTCTGAAGCGGCACATCCTGAGATTACATCACATATGAAGCTTCAGCTCATTACAGAACTGGTAAAAGCAAGCGGAACAGAAGGTATGATCAGCGGACAGGTTGCGGATATGGAAGGCGAAAAAAAGCAGCTCACGCTAGATGAGCTTGAATATATTCACCTTCACAAAACGGGGAAGCTGCTAGGTTTTTGTGTAAAAGCAGGAGCTATTCTTGCAAAAGCTACGCCTCTACAGCAAGAATTATTAGAAGAATTCAGTAAGCATGTAGGGTTAGCGTTTCAAATTCAAGATGATATCTTGGATGTGGAAGGGTCTGAAGAAAAATTAGGAAAGCCAATTGGCAGTGATACAGAAAATGAAAAAACGACATATCCTTCTTTGTTAGGTATGGAAGCGGCCAAAGAAAAGTTACAGTATCATGTTGAACAAGCACTTCTCTCGTTACGTCAAGCTCAAATTAAGCACGGATTACTAGAAGAAATTTGTTTATATATAGCAAAACGTGATAGTTAATGACGAGTTCTGTCAGGTTTTTTGAGTGATACAGTAAAATAAGATTGAGTCCCAATAGGGGCTATGCTATAATGATTTTACTACTGTATAAAAGCGTAGTGCATAGGTTTGAAAGACATATACAATATCTTGGTGGCCGTTATCACATTTGTGTTAGCGGCTATTTTTTCACTGTTTTCCTTTGAATATCACTGGTTTACTGATAGAATATCAAAGGTATTGTAAGTAATAAGGAAATACTAAAAATTGACTATACGTATAAAACAATAGACAATGTATTAAGGTAACTTTATAACAAGTACGAAAGTGAGTGATCCACCTTGGATCTTACAACGATAAAAAATCCTGAGTTTTTAAAGAAAATGTCAGTAACACAATTAGAAGAACTAAGTGAAGAGATTCGTCGTTTTTTAATTACAAAGCTTTCTGCAACTGGTGGTCATATAGGGCCGAATTTGGGGGTTGTTGAGTTAACGCTTGCACTCCATAAAGTGTTCGACAGCCCAAAAGATAAATTTTTATGGGACGTGGGGCATCAGTCGTATGTCCATAAAATTTTAACAGGACGAGCGGGAGAGTTTGATACAATCCGTCAATATAAAGGATTATGCGGTTTTCCAAAGCGTGACGAAAGTGAGCATGATGTATGGGAAACGGGACATAGTTCTACATCTCTTTCAGCCGCAATGGGAATGGCTGCTGCAAGAGATTTACAAAAAACAAAAGCTCATATTGTTCCTATCATTGGGGATGGAGCTTTAACAGGTGGTATGGCTCTTGAAGCGCTTAACCACATCGGGCACGAGCAAACGGATATGACCGTTATTTTAAATGACAATGAAATGTCTATCGCTCCTAACGTGGGTGCTGTACACAGTATTCTAGGACGTTTGCGCACGGCGGGCAAATACAACTGGGTAAAAGATGAGCTTGAAGTCTTGCTGAAAAAAGTGCCTGCAGTAGGCGGGAAGCTTGCAGCAACGGCAGAACGTGTAAAAGATGGCCTAAAGTACATGGTCGTGTCAGGCATGTTCTTTGAAGATCTTGGCTTTACGTATTTAGGCCCGGTTGATGGCCATAGCTATGACGATTTATTGGAAACGTTACAATATGCAAAGAAAACAAAAGGACCGGTACTGATTCACGTTATTACGAAAAAAGGGAAAGGGTACTTGCCAGCGGAAAGCGATAAAAGCGGAGCATGGCATGGTACAGGCCCTTACAAAATTGAGTCTGGTGACTTTATTAAAGACAAAAATGTTCCGATTGCTTGGAGTAAATTAGTAAGTGATACGGTATTGAAGATGGCTAGAGAAGATGATCGCATTGTAGCCGTAACGCCAGCAATGCCTGTAGGTTCAAAACTCGAAGCATTTCAAAAAGAGTTTCCACATCGCATGTTTGATGTTGGGATTGCAGAGCAGCATGCAACAACAATGGCAGCGGGTCTTGCAACTCAAAATATGAAGCCCTTTTTAGCTATTTATTCTACGTTTTTACAGCGTGCATACGATCAGGTGGTTCATGATATTTGCCGTCAGAAGCTAAATGTATTTATTGGAATTGATCGCGCTGGACTAGTAGGTGCTGATGGTGAAACGCATCAAGGCGTGTTTGATATTGCATTCTTACGTCATTTGCCTAACCTTGTTATTATGATGCCAAAAGACGAGAATGAAGGCCAGCACATGGTTCACACTGCTTTGACTTATGAAGAAGGTCCGATTGCTATGCGCTACGCTAGAGGAAACGGATTAGGTGTTGAACTAGATTCAGAACTGAAAAACATTCCAATCGGTACATGGGACGTATTAAAAGAAGGTTCAGATACAACCATTTTAACGTTTGGTACAACGATTTCAATGGCGATGGATGCAGCAGCAGAACTTGAGAAGCAAGGAATCAGCGTCAAAGTGGTAAATGCTCGTTTTATTAAACCGCTGGATGAAAAAATGCTTCATGAGATTTTCCAAACGAATAAGCCTGTGATTACGGTAGAAGAAGCGGTACTTCAAGGCGGTTTTGGAAGCGCGGTGTTAGAGTTTGCATCAGAGCACGGCTATTATGATACGCGCGTTGAACGTATGGGGATTCCAGATCGCTTTATCGAGCACGGCAGCGTAACAAAACTTTTAGAAGAAATTGGCTTAACCAAAGAAGAGATTATAAATCGAGTTAAAAAACTCGTAACACCAACACAAAAGAGGCTTGAAGTTAAGTGACAAAAAAAGAACGAGTAGATGTATTATTAGTAGAACGAGGTTTGATTGAAACAAGAGAAAAAGCAAAGCGTACAGTAATGGCAGGACTTGTTTATGCGAATGAAGTCCGTTTGGATAAGCCGGGAGAGAAAATTGAGCGCGATACGCCGCTGACAATTAAAGGTGCAGTAATGCCTTACGTCAGCAGAGGCGGCTTTAAGCTTGAAAAAGCGATTAAAGAATTTAATGTCCATGTAGCGGATAAAATCATGATTGATATTGGTTCTTCTACTGGAGGCTTTACTGATTGTGCGCTTCAAAATGGAGCGAAGATGTCCTATGCGCTAGACGTAGGCTATAATCAGCTAGCTTGGAAGCTTCGCCAAGATGAGCGAGTAGAAGTAATGGAACGAACAAATTTCCGTTACGTGACGCCAGCTGATTTATCAAGAGGCTTGCCTGAATTCGCTTCTATTGATGTATCATTTATTTCCTTAAGACTCATTCTTCCTGTGTTAAAAACACTTCTTGTTCCACACAGCGATGTTGTTGCGCTCGTTAAGCCACAGTTTGAGGCTGGAAGAGAGCAAGTTGGGAAAAAAGGAATTGTACGTGATTCAAAAGTGCATGAAGAAGTCCTTCAAGGCATGGTGGATTTCTCGCTTCGTCAAGGATACGATGTATATAACATGTCGTATTCACCGATAACGGGAGGAGATGGAAATATCGAATTCCTTCTCCACCTGCGCTGGAAAGGCGAGCGTGAACTTGGTGAAAATCAAGCTCCGCTCACTGTGCATGAAGTAGTCGAAGAAGCACATAAGACGTTAAAAGAGAAAAAGTAATAATGGCCAATGTTAAGCAAAGACTTAGCATTGGCGATTTGATTATGACTCTTTATACAAAAGGTGCATAATCAAGTTGAACACATTATGCTACTTAATTAGTGAAAGACTTATAAACAACAAAACAAAAAGAAGATTACATATTAATGTGAGGTGCCAACATGAATAAAGGGCAAAGACATATTAAAATTCGTGATATTATCACGAATAATGATATTGAAACACAGGATGAATTGGTAGATATTTTAAAAAACCAAGGTTTTAATGTAACACAGGCAACAATCTCTCGTGATATTAAAGAATTGCACTTAGTCAAAGTGCCTTTGATGGACGGTCGATACAAATACAGCTTGCCTGCAGATCAGCGTTTTAATCCCTTACAAAAGTTAAAGCGCTCTCTTATGGACGCATTTGTAAAAATTGATTCAGCTGGGCATATGTTGGTGATGAAAACATTACCGGGAAATGCAAATGCGATTGGCGCATTAATTGATCATTTGGACTGGGATGAAATATTAGGAACAATTTGTGGAGACGATACATGTTTGATTATTTGCCGTACTCCTGAAGATACGCAAATTATATCAGACCGATTCTTAGAAATGTTATAAAGGTGAGTGAAGCAGGTTGTTAGCTGAATTATCCATTAAAAACTTTGCGATTATTGATGAACTTTCTGTTTCATTTGAAAAAGGCTTAACGGTATTAACAGGCGAAACAGGAGCGGGGAAATCGATTATTATTGATGCCATTTCATTGTTAGTAGGTGGAAGAGGCTCTTCGGAGTTTGTCCGCCACGGAACAGACAGAGCCGAAATTGAAGGACTTTTCTTATTTGATGAAGAACAGCATCCAAGTCATGAAAAAGCTAAACAAGTCGGTTTAGAAGTGGAAGATGGAATGATTGTGCTTCGCCGAGACATTACCACAAATGGGAAAAGTATTTGCCGGATCAACGGTAAGCTCGTAACGTTAGCTATCCTGCGTGAAGTCGGACAGACGTTAATTGATATACATGGACAGCACGAGCACCAAGATTTAATGAATCAAGATCGTCACTTAACTCTTCTTGATCAATATGGAGGAGAAAAAGTAGAAGAGGCTTTGACGGAGTATCGAGAGGTATTTTCTAGGTATACATCGCTAAAAAAACAGCTCGATCAATTAACTGAAAATGAACAGCAGATGGCACATCGCCTCGATCTTATTCAATTTCAATTAGATGAAATCAAAGCGGCAAATTTGCAGCTGAACGAAGACGAGGAACTAAATGAAGAGCGTTTGAAGATTTCTAACTTTGAAAAGATCTATACGTCGCTAAACGATGCGTACAATGCGCTGCACGGTGAACACCAAGGTTTAGATTGGGTAGGTGTAGCCATGAATCATACGGAGGATATTTCGTCACTGGAAAAAAACTATGCCGAAATTTCTGAGATCATTTCATCGAGCTTCTACCAGCTAGAAGACGCATCTTATAAAATTCGTCAGCAGCTTGATTTATTAGAATTTGATCCCAAACGCTTAGATTTTATTGAAGCGCGTTTAAATGAAATTAATCACTTAAAGCGTAAATACGGTCAAAGTGTAGATGAAATTCTAGAATATGCAGCGCAAATTGAAGATGAAATTGATCGTATTGAAAATCGAGATACGCATGTGAGCAAGATCAAAGAAGAGTTAAACAGTGTAGCACAGGATTTATTAGTAGAAGCTAATAACGTTTCAGCTATTCGAAAAAAACTTGCTCAAGAGTTAACGGACAGCATCCATCATGAGCTTCAAGAACTGTATATGGCTAAGACCGTATTTCAAATTAAATTCTCTGTTGTAAATGCAGGTAAAAATGATGTTGAAGTAAATGGAGAAAGAATAAAATTCACCAAAGACGGCATTGACAACGTAGAATTTTATATTTCTACCAATCCTGGTGAACCGTTAAAGCCTCTTGCAAAAGTAGCATCAGGAGGAGAACTGTCAAGAATTATGCTGGCGTTAAAAAGCATCTTCTCTAAGCATCAAGGCGTGACGTCCATTATCTTTGATGAAGTTGATACAGGCGTAAGTGGAAGAGTAGCTCAATCGATCGGTGAAAAAATACATGCTATTTCTGTTGATTCACAAGTTCTCTGTATATCTCATCTGCCTCAGGTAGCAGCAATGGCAGATACTCATCTCTTTATTGCTAAAGAGATAAAAGGCGATCGTACAACGACGTCTGTTCTTCCATTAACTGTTGACGAAAAAGTAAAAGAAATTGGTCGAATGATTGCAGGAGCTGAAATTACAAGCTTAACAAAGGAACATGCCAAAGAGCTTTTAGATTTAGCGGATAAGATGAAGCACACCATTTAAAAAAACACCTTTTAACACGTAACAGTATGTGTTAAAGGTGTTTTTTTATACAAAATGGAGGAACTGAAAATGTTTCCTTGCACTTCTTTTCATTTTTCTCTGAACTTCTGTTATAAATGCGCTCTAAGAAGGCTAAATTAAATGTGTAGCCATTTAGGCGAGGAAGCGAGGAGAGTGAAAACATGCAAAATCGATACAGACATATAATTGGTGCGATTCTCCTTGTTTCGTTCATTTTTGTAGGATTTATTCCAGTTGTGCAACAATATATACACATTCCAAAACAAATCGTCTTATTTGAACAGCAAAAAGAAAAAATTAATACGACATTACCGCTTAGCGTAGAAGCTTCATCACCTGTTTACGATGTAACAAGTAACAAGGCGAAGCTGACCGTAGCAGGCAAACAGGTAGGCAAAGAAGAGTTGATGCTTCATTTGGCCGGTATTCCTGTAAAGCGTGTAGATGTGCAGGTATTATCTGATTTTAAAGTCATTCCAGGTGGACAATCAATCGGTGTGAAATTAAATTCAAAAGGTGTTCTTGTTGTAGGCTATCATCAGGTAGATACAGCAAAAGGTAAAAGATCTCCTGGCGAAATTGCGGGTATTCAAGTTGGAGATATGATTACGAAGATTAATGGTAAAACCATTGAAAAAATGAGTGATATTACACCGTTTATTCAGCAGGCAGGAAAAACGGGTGAACCATTAAATCTGCATATTTTAAGAGAAAAAAAGCAGTTTGATACTAAGCTGTATCCGTTAAAAGATAAGCAAGATTATGCGTACAGAATCGGTTTATACATCCGTGATTCAGCTGCAGGAATTGGCACAATGACTTTTTATGATCCAAAATCTAAAAAATATGGCGCTTTAGGCCACGTTATTTCGGATATGGATACAAAAAAGCCAATCGTAGTAGAAGATGGACAAATTGTCCGTTCGACCGTTACATCAATTGAGAAAGGTTCTAACGGCGTTCCGGGTGAAAAGCTAGCAAGGTTTTCTGAAGATAGACAAATCATTGGAAATATTACACGAAATAGTCCTTTTGGTATTTTTGGAAAATTGTCTTCAACGATGGAAAACGGAATAATGGATAAAGCAATGCCAATTGCCCTATCTCATCAAGTAAAAGAAGGACCGGCTAAAATTCTAACGGTAGTAGATGATGATCAAGTGGAAGAATTTGATATTGAAATTATGAGTACTATACCTCAAAAGTTTCCGGCTACTAAAGGAATGGTTATTAAAATTACAGATCCTAAATTGTTAAAGAAAACAGGTGGAATTGTTCAAGGAATGAGCGGGAGCCCGATTATTCAAAACGGTAAAGTCGTTGGAGCGGTTACCCACGTTTTTGTAAATGATCCTACCTCGGGTTATGGTGTCCATATTGAATGGATGCTTAACGAAGCAGGAATTGATATTTATAAAAATAATCGAAAAAAAGCGAGCTAATGTTGTCATTAGTTCGCTTTTTTTGATAAAAATTATTGTCGTAAATGTACGAGAAAAACGTCGAAAAACAAAGAAAATAAGAGAAAATCGAATAAATTCCATTTAAAAGACTTTTTTCTAAAAAAATAAAGGAAATAATGTTGCATTGTCGAATTTGTCCTTTAGAATAAAGAATAGAGACACGTAGGAAACGACGTATAACATAAAGGACTGAGGAGGAAGCTGCATTGAAAAAAATTAAAGTATGCTTGGTTGATGATAATCGGGAACTAATTGGTTTGCTTGAAGATTATATTTCAGAGCAAGAAGACATGGAAGTAATCGGAGTAGCTTACAATGGACAAGAGTGTTTATCCATTTTAAAAGATAAAGATCCGGATGTTCTTGTATTAGACATTATTATGCCGCATCTAGATGGATTAGCAGTTTTAGGTCAGTTAAAAGAAATGAAAAAAGAAAATTATCCAAATGTCATTATGCTAACAGCATTTGGGCAAGAAGACGTAACGAAAAAAGCGGTTGATTTAGGAGCTGCTTATTTTATTCTAAAGCCGTTTGATATGGAAAACTTAGTGAATCATATTCGTCAAGTTAGCGGACAAACATCTTCATTTATGCAACGTTCATCTTCTTCCATGCGTTCACATCGCGACAGCAAACCAGCAAATTTAGATGCAAGCATTACGAGCATCATTCACGAAATTGGTGTACCTGCTCATATCAAAGGCTATTTGTATTTGAGAGAAGCCATTTCAATGGTATATAAGGATATTGAGCTGCTTGGGTCGATTACAAAAGTACTGTATCCTGATATTGCAAAAAAATATAATACAACGGCAAGCCGCGTTGAGCGTGCCATTCGTCATGCCATTGAAGTAGCATGGAGCCGAGGAAACATTGATTCCATTTCGTCATTATTCGGGTATACTGTCAGCATGTCAAAAGCGAAGCCGACAAACAGTGAATTTATCGCTATGGTTGCGGATAAATTACGCCTTGAACATAAAGCGAGTTGAAAGGGATAGGACTGCTGGAATTACGGGGTTTTGAGTGAGCTGATACCTTTTGTAATACAGAGTACATGCCGATAAATCTTTGGAATTTACACTAGATAGTAAACTAAAAACCAATAAACTTTTTACTGCAGGGCCAATGAATTTTACTCATTCATTGGTCTTTTTATTTTGTTTTAAGAGGTGAAAATATTGAGGTTAGAACGTGCATCTTGTTTTTCTTCATATCCATAGTGGAGTATTTTATTGAAATAATTTATTTAATTGTTATGAGGGTTTTGTGTTTGAAAGAAGATTTAGAAGATGCATTGAAAATTCATGTCCATATTTTAAATGGGATATAGATAAGTAAATTATAAAAAAGCAGCCTTCAGAAAAGGCTGCTTTTTTTAATCCATTAATTTAGCAATCGGTTTTGAAAGGAACAGAACAATAATTCCAAGTACAATTGTTACAGCTCCGATTAAGCTGAAGATATCGAAATAACCTAAAGACTGTGTATAAGATGCAAGAACACCCGCTAGCTTATTAGCAACAGCAGAGCTTGCCATCCATACGCCCATTAAAAGAGAAGCAAGCTTTAATGGAGCCAGTCTACTTACCATAGACAGCCCTACTGGCGAAATCATAAGCTCAGCTAGCGTGTGCAGGAAGTAAGTGAAAATCATGAACAGGATATTTACTTTTAAAGCTGGGTCATTACCAGTATACATAACGGCTGGAATTAAAATTAAGAATCCTAATCCCACTGTCACAAGTCCCATACCCATTTTTGTTGGCGTTTTGAAATCACCGCGTTTTGAATTTCCGAGCTTGTACCAAACTAGTGACATAATTGGTGCTAAAATCATGATAAACAGCGGATTCAATGATTGGAACCACTCTGTTGGAACCGTGAAACTACCTATTTGACGATTAATTTGATCTTGAGCATATAGCGTTAAAGAACTTCCGGCCTGTTCAAAAGCTGTCCAGAAAGCAATAACAACGAAGGCTAGAATAACGATAGCAACCGTTCTTTTCTTTTCTCGTGCTGACAGCGGAGCAGTTGATGTTTGAGATGCCGCTGCGTGAACTTTTCCTGTAGGCTCTTTCCCGATATCACCTAAGTAGCGATTAGCCAGTAGGTTAAATAAAATTTGTCCAACAACCATTCCGATAGCTGCTGTTAAAAATCCGTATTTGTAACTCATTAATCCAACAACTAACGGTGCGAAAAATGCACCAAAGTTAATACCCATATAAAAAATGGTAAAAGCACCGTCACGGCGAGGATCATTTTCTTCATAAAGATCTCCGACCAATGTGGAGATATTTGGTTTGAAAAATCCGTTTCCGATAATTAATAAAGCAAGTCCGATATACAAAGCGGCTACACTTTGATGAATGAAGATGGAAAAATTCCCGAGTGCCATAATCACACCACCGATAGTGATGGCTAGCCTTCTTCCGAGGAAGCGGTCTGTTAAATATCCGCCAATCATCGGCGTAATGTAAACAGCACTAGTGAATGTTCCATATAAGCTCAGTGCAGTTGCTTTATCTACCCCTAGTCCACCTTGAGCAGCGGTAGCAGTTAAATAAAGAACCAGAATGGCTCTCATTCCATAATAACTAAATCTTTCCCATGCCTCAGTAGCGAATAATAAGTACAGTCCAGGAGGGTGTTTTTTCCTAGACCCATTTGGCTGCTGATTTTCGTGTTGTACAGCTGCTTGCATAATGAAGTCCCCCTAAATTTTTCTCATACTATTTAATTCTTTTGTTTGAATTGATCAAAAAATCAGAATATAAGTACTGGAATAAATATAATGTCTTTTTATTTTAGTAGAAAAACAATAATTTCGTCAATGAAATTATATGGAAAAATCAAAAAATAATTAAATATACACAAAAAAGTATTAAATTACTTATTTAAAAGCATTTTTAAAAATACATTTATATTATTAAATATTCTAATATATGTTATAGGGAATGAAATGAGAAGGTAATACTATTTTTAGAAATGAAAATTCAAAAGAAAAAAGGATCTGTTATTCAGATCCTTTTTTATCTTCGCTCGCATTTAATTCAGCAAGTTTCTGCAGCAAAATATGCTGAGGCATATGCATTAATTGCTCTAGGGGGATATTTAATTGTTCCGCTAATTTTACGGCTGTATCCGGTGAAATTTGCAGTGGTCTCATACACAACAACCTCCTTTTGCATATAAAGTAATGAAAGTAAAAAAAGTATAAACAGTAAATTCGTGCTTTCACTATTAAGTAATGCTAAAGTTAATAATAAGTGATAATAGAGGAGTTGAGCAAGTATGTTTGTAATAGGTCATCGCGGCGCAGCTGGAACGTTTCCTGAAAATACGATGATTTCCTTCAAAGAAGCAGCGAGAGTTGGAGCACACGGAATTGAACTTGATGTGCATATGACAAAGGATGGAGAACTTGCTGTAATTCATGATGAAAAAGTAGATCGAACGACGAATGGAAAAGGGTATGTAAAAGATTTTACGTATCAAGATTTAAAAAAATTAGATGCGAGCTATAAGTTCAAAAAAAAGTATGGAGTATGTAAAATCCCCACGTTAAATGAAGTAATGGAGTGGGCTTCAAGTGAAGGAATTAGCGTAAACATTGAGTTGAAAAACAATATATTTGACTATCCATACTTAGAAATGAAAGTCTTGGATTTAATTTATTTATACAAGATGAAGGATCGAACGATGATTTCATCTTTTAATCATAACAGCTTAGCCCGAATTGGTTCTCTGGATTCTACGATTGAAACAGCTATTTTATATTCTTATCCGATGTATGAGCCTTGGGTATATGCGCAGCATCTTGGCGCAAAAGCTCTTCACCCTAATCAGCGTACCGTTAATGAAGTAAATGTAGCGGCTTCAAAAGATTGTCAAATTCCAGTGCGACCTTACACAGTAAATGATGTAAAAGTAGCTGAGCAGCTTCGAAAATATGGATGTGAATCCGTTATTACCGATTATCCAGAAAAAATGGTGAAGCAATTTGGAGGACGCTTTTCGTAAAAAAACATCGCATTAATGCGATGTTTTTTTATCTTTTTGAAATCTGTTTTGAACTTTGTTTCGCTTGCGGTCTCTGTGCAGAATAAAGCCGGCAACAAATCCAAGGCCGATTAAAAATAATAGAAGCCCGACTGAAAATTGCAAAAATAAAGAAGGGAACGGGGATTGCAGGATGCCAAAAATCATATCTCTCATAAGTTTAATGCCATAGCCAGCGAGTATACCGGGAATAAGTAAGATTAGCAGTGCGATAATTCGAACCATAAATGCTCCTTTCGCTTCTCTTTTTTAAAATGAATGCGTTTACATTTCGAAACCGTTATACTTGAATCATAAAAGAACTAAATAAATTGTCAAGAGCGTTTCTTTTTTTATATGATAGGTATATGCAATATTTTGCACGGGATATGTACATATTAAGTAGAAAAGGTGAAAAAATATGCAAAATGTGTTGATCGTTGGAGGAGGAAAAGGCGGATTAGCTCTTCTGAAAATCTTGTTGGAAACAGAATTTATGAAAGTGATTGGTGTAGTAGACGTACGAGCTAACGCGCCGGCTGTTTTGCATGCGCAAGAACAAGATATTTCAACCGGAATGAATTGGGAGCCTTATATGACAAAGCAGCTCGATGTCATTGTTGAAACAACAGGTAAACAAGGCGTCTTTCAACAATTGCAAAGAAGCAAACCCGCTGATGCACTGGTAGTGCCGGGATTGGTTGCTGAAATTATGGCAAATCTGATGGAGGAAAAAGAAGAGTTAATTCAGAGGTTAAAGCAAGAATCGTATAAATATGATCTTATTTTTAACGCAGCTCATGATGCGATGGTCGTGATTGATAGGAATGGATATATTACGCTATTTAATCAAAGTGCCGAGCGCTTGACGAACTTTTCACACAGAGATGTAATTGGCAAGCATCTTCATGAAGTCATTCCAAATAGTAAACTTGTTGATGTTCTTCATACAAAAACGATTGATCAAAATAGTGAATTTGTGTTAGATAGCGGACGCAAGGTAATTACGACTAGAATACCAATACTCGACGAGAATGGAGAGCTGTTTGGGGCCTTTTCCATTTTTAAAGATATTACGGACGTTGTCGGATTGGCAGAAGAAGTTACGAACTTAAAAGAAGTACAAACTATGCTTCAAGCTATTATTCAATCTTCTGAAGAAGCTATTTCGGTTGTCGATGAAGAAGGAAGAGGGATTTTAATTAATCCTGCTTATACGAGAATTACGGGTTTAAAAAAGACGGATATTATTGGTCAGCCCGCGACTGCTGATATCTCTGAAGGAGACAGTATGCACATGAAGGTGCTGCAAACAAGGCGTCCTGTTCGAGGTGTAAGAATGAGGCTAGGTCCGAGTAAAAGAGACGTGGTTGTCAATGTTGCACCCGTTATTGTCGACGGGAAATTAAAAGGCAGCGTTGGCGTTATTCATGATATGTCTGAAATTCAAGAGCTTACAAATGAACTCAAAAGAGCGCGTCAAATTATCCGAACGCTTGAAGCAAAATATTCATTTGCTGATATCATTGGGCAATCTGAAGAGTTTCAGTTAGCAATTGAGCAGGCTAGACTTGCTGCTAAAACACCAGCTACTGTTTTGCTTAGAGGTGAATCTGGGACGGGTAAAGAGTTGTTTGCACATGCGATTCATAATGCGAGCAGCCGAAAGTTTAATAAATTCGTCCGGATTAACTGTGCTGCGCTTTCTGAGTCTTTGCTTGAAAGCGAACTTTTTGGGTACGAAGAAGGAGCTTTTTCCGGGGCAAAAAGAGGCGGGAAACGCGGCGTTTTTGAAGAAGCCAATAACGGTAGCATCTTTTTAGATGAAATCGGGGAGCTCTCAGCTCATATGCAGGCTAAGCTGCTTCGGGTGCTTCAAGAAAAAGAGCTTATTCGCGTTGGAGGAACGACTCCTATTCCGGTGAATGTTCGCGTTATTGCAGCTACGAATGTGAATTTAGAAAAAGGAATGGCTGATGGAAGCATCAGACAGGACTTGTATTATCGGCTAAACAAAATTCCGATTCACATACCTCCTCTTCGGAAGAGAAAAGAGGATATTGGTGCGCTTGTTACACACTTAATTACAAAAATTAATCAAGATTACGGCCGGCATGTTGAAGGAGTAACAGAGCGGGCTTTAC
This sequence comes from Priestia sp. FW507-14D1A, assembly GCF_058781295.1. Classification (NCBI taxonomy): domain Bacteria; kingdom Bacillati; phylum Bacillota; class Bacilli; order Caryophanales; family Bacillaceae; genus Priestia; species Priestia sp. FW507-14D1A. Next base: position 1,126,772 of record NZ_JBYSWQ010000001.1, on the reverse strand, counting down.
AGTCATTAAGATCATACGACTGGCCAGGAAACGTCAGAGAGCTTGAAAACATATTAGGCAGAGCGATTATTTATATGCACTATACAGAAACAATGATTGATTCTGTTCATCTCCCTTCACTTGAAGGTAAGGGCAAAAAAGAAAAAAATCAGGTGAATGAAGAGGTAGTATTCGAAGGGAAGACTTTAGCGCACATGATGGAAAATTACGAAGCGGAACTTATTCAAAAAGTGCTGCTTGCAAACGAATATAACCGAACGAAAACAGCAAAACAGCTCAATATTTCGCTGCGTTCTTTGTATTATAAGTTGGAAAAATACAATCTTGCAAATAACAGCATGCAATAAAATGCATGGTGTGCAATTTATTGCATATAAATAGAGAGGTATTCTTTTTTTCTATTTGGTGTTAGAATCAATAAAAAATTTTTTTTGTGCGTAAGAACCGATATAAGCAGCTATATTATGTAATATATGCAGTGGATGGCACAAATCTTGCATGTATTTTAGGTGACTGCATAAACGCGCAGTATGCTCTTTAAAACGGAGCAAAAGAAAGAATGAAAAAGGAGAGGTCGAACATTCCATGACTCTTGCTACCATCTTATCTCGGGTTGCTAAGCAGTCTTCTTTGACTGTTGCTGTTGCTGCAGCTGAAGACTTAGAAACAATTGAGGCAGTGTATGAAGCTGTGTCAAGGGAAGTTTCTGAATTTATTTTGTTTGGCAATGAAACGACAATTAATGAATTATTCAGGCAGTACCGCCCATCCTTACTCACTCATAAGGCTGTGACGGTCGTACATACGGAGTCCGTTTTAGAAGCGGCTCAATTGGCTGTGCGTTCAGTTCAGCAAGGTCAAGCTCATATCGTAATGAAAGGGAATTTATCCACATCGCTTATTTTAAAAGCTGTGTTAAATAAAGAGCATGGTTTGCGTACGGGAAATGTTTTATCACATGTAGCTGTGTTTGACGTTCCTCACTATGACCGTCCGATTCTTGTAACAGATGCAGCTATGAATATTACGCCGTCTCTGGAAGAGAAAGTTCAAATCATTCAAAATGCGGTGAACGTTGCCCACTCGATTGGGATCGAGATGCCAAAGGTAGCTCCTATTGCAGCGGTTGAAGTTGTGAACCCTTTGATGCCTGCAACAGTAGAGGCTGCACTTCTTACACAGATGAACCGCAGAGGACAAATTAAAGGCTGCGTTATTGATGGACCTTTAGCACTCGACAATGCCATTAATATAGAAGCAGCCAAGCAAAAAGGCATTCAAAGTGAAGTTGCCGGTCAAGCAGATATATTACTCGTTCCAGCAATTGAAACAGGGAACGTCTTATATAAATCCCTCATTTATTTTGCTAAAGCAAAAGTTGGAGCTATTCTAGCGGGAGCAAAAGCTCCGGTCGTCTTAACATCCAGAGCAGATTCATCAGAAAGTAAATTATACTCACTGGCGCTTGCTATCAGCGTCGCTCAACAGAATTCTTAGGAGGCACTAACAATGAAAATTTTTGACTATATGGAAACATACGATTATGAGCAGTTATTATTTTGCCAAGATAAAGATTCAGGCTTAAAAGCCATTATTGCGATTCACGATACAACAATTGGACCAGCCCTAGGCGGTACGAGAATGTGGACATATGAATCAGAAGAGGCTGCAATTGAAGATGCGCTTCGTTTATCACGCGGAATGACTTATAAAAATGCAGCAGCAGGCTTGAATTTAGGCGGAGGGAAAACGGTTATTATCGGAGATCCTCGCAAAGACAAAAATGAAGCGATGTTCCGTGCATTTGGTCGCTTTATTCAAGGATTAAATGGTCGATATATTACAGCAGAAGATGTGGGCACAACGGTAGAGGATATGGATATTGTATATGAGGAAACGGATTATGTAACGGGTGTATCTCCTGCTTTTGGTTCATCAGGCAATCCATCACCAGTCACAGCCTACGGTGTATACCGAGGAATTAAAGCAGCAGCAAAAGAAGCATTTGGAACAGATATGCTTGAAGGAAAAGTAGTAGCTGTCCAAGGCGTAGGAAACGTAGCATATAATTTATGCCGCCACCTTCACGAAGAAGGAGCGAAACTTATTGTAACGGACATTAATAAAGAAGCTGTTCAGCGTGCGGTAGAAGAATTTGGTGCGCAAGCAGTAGACCCGAATGATATTTATGGTGTAGAATGTGATATCTATGCTCCTTGTGCACTCGGAGCAACGATTAACGATGAAACGATCCCTCAAATAAAAGCAAAAGTTATTGCAGGGGCAGCTAATAATCAATTAAAAGAAACGCGTCATGGTGATTTAATCCATGAATTAGGCATTGTATATGCACCGGACTATGTTATTAATGCAGGAGGCGTTATTAACGTAGCTGATGAGCTAGTTGGATATAACCGTGAGCGTGCGCTGAAAAAAGTTGAAGGTATTTATGATAATATTGAAAAGGTAGTTGAAATCTCAAAACGAGATGGCATTCCAACCTATCTAGCAGCAGATCGCTTAGCTGAAGAAAGAATTGAAAAGCTGCGTCGTTCACGCAGTCAATTTTTACAAAATGGACAGCATATTTTAAGTAGACGTCATACGCGCTAATGTTTGAGCTGAAGGCTAGGCAAAAGGAATAAATGAAATCCTTTCGACCTAGCCTTCGTTTATGAGAATGATAAGGTAGGAGGACATTTGTTGGATATGCACGAATATCGAATGCTGATAATAAATCCGGGTTCAACGTCCACGAAAATTGGCGTGTTTCACAACGATAAACCAATTTTTGATCGAACAATCCGCTACGATTCACAGCAAATGAATCAGTTTGAGACGATATATGCACAGTATGAGTTTCGTAAAAACTCGATTTTAGAGGCACTTGATGAAGAAGGGATTAATTTATCTAAATTAAGTGCAGTATGTGGAAGAGGAGGGCTTTTACGCCCGATTGAAGGCGGCACATACGAAGTAAATGAAGCCATGCTCAAAGATTTAAAAGATGGTTATGCCGGCCATCATGCTTCAAATTTAGGCGGGATTTTAGCGTTTGAGATTGCGTCTGGATTAAATATTCCAGCGTACATTGTTGATCCAGTGGTGGTAGATGAGCTAAGTGACATCGCTCGTATCTCAGGAACTCCTTTTATGGAAAGGAAAAGCATCTTTCACGCGCTGAATCAAAAATCGGTTGCTCGAAAAGTGGCTAAAGAAATGAATAGCACATACGAACAACTGAACGTTATTGTTACCCATATGGGTGGAGGCATTACAGTCGGAGTTCATCAACGCGGAAAAGTAATTGATGTGAACAATGGCCTGCACGGTGACGGTCCTTTTAGTCCAGAGCGCGCTGGCGGTGTACCGGTTGGTGAATTAGTTCGTCTTTGCTTTTCAGGTCAGTATTACCGCGATGAGATTATGAAAATGCTTGTAGGAAAAGGCGGGCTTGTCGGTTATTTGGGCACATCTGACGTGCAGAAAGTCGAAGCGCTAGTGAAAAATGGAAACGAAAAAGCTAAGCTTATCTACGAAGCAATGGCTTATCAAATTTCGAAGGAAATTGGAGCTGCCAGTACGGTATTGCATGGAAAAGTAGATGCCATTATTTTAACGGGAGGCATTGCTTATTCAAAAGCGTTTGTTGAGCTGATTATTAATCATGTAAAGTGGATTGCAGATGTCATTGTTTATCCTGGAGAAAATGAGCTTCAAGCGCTAGCTGAAGGGGCTCTCCGAGTGCTTACAGGTGAAGAAGAAGTGAAGGAATATAAAGGCGCTTAATAGCGTTTGCAGAAAGGTGTGAAGCAGTGTGGCAAAAGAATATGATTTGGTCATTCTCGGCGGTGGAACCGGAGGGTACGTAGCAGCTATTCGTGCCTCTCAGTTAGGTCTATCAGTAGCGGTTGTGGAAAAAAATAAGTTAGGCGGCACATGCCTGCACGCAGGGTGTATCCCAAGCAAAGCTTTACTAAGAAGTGCAGAAGTCTATCAAACGGCTAAGAAAAGCAGTGAATTTGGCGTAGAAACGTCCAATGTACTATTGAACTATGCACGTGTACAAGAACGAAAGTCAGAAATTGTTTCACAGTTACATAACGGTGTTAAACAGCTAATGAAAAAAGGTAAAATTGACGTGTATGAAGGAATTGGACGTATTTTAGGACCTTCTATTTTTTCTCCTATGCCAGGAACCATCTCCGTCGAATTAAAAAGCGGTGAAGAAAACGAAATGCTTATTCCAAAGAATGTAATTGTCGCAACCGGGTCTCGTCCTAGAACATTACCTGGTTTAACGATTGACGGAGAGAAAGTAATCACTTCAGATGAAGCATTAAAGATGGAAACACTTCCTGCTTCTATTATTATTGTGGGAGGCGGCGTCATTGGAATTGAGTGGGCGTCAATGCTCACAGATTTTGATGTTGATGTAACGGTTGTGGAATACAGCGATCGAATTTTACCAACAGAAGATCAAGATATCTCCCGTGAAATGACGAAGCTTTTAAAAGCAAAAGGAGTTACTATTATTACTTCTGCTAAAGTAATGGCTGATACACTGTCTATTGATGGTCAGGTGAAAATTTCCGCTCAAGTAGGAGACGATATGCAAGAATATGAAGCAGAAAAGCTGCTTGTATCTGTAGGGCGTCAAGCGAATGTCGAAGGAATTGGTCTCGAGAATACTGATATTGTAGTAGAAAACGGTGTGATTGCCACGAATGATTTTTATCAAACGAAAGAATCTCATATCTACGCAATTGGAGATGTGATTGGCGGACTGCAGCTTGCACATGTAGCTTCTCACGAAGGAATTGTAGCTGTGGAGCATTTACATGGTGACAAGCCTTTGAAGATTGATTATACAACAATCTCTAAATGCGTATACAGCAGCCCGGAGGCAGCAAGTGTAGGATTAACAGAACAAGAAGCAAAACAGCAAGGATTTCAGCTGAAGGTTGGAAAGTTTCCGTTTAAGGCCGTTGGAAAAGCTCTTGTATATGGAGAGGCAGAGGGATTTGTTAAAATTATTGCCGATGCCGACACAAATGATGTTCTTGGTGTGCATATGATTGGACCTCATGTGACGGATATGATTTCTGAAGCGGGTCTTGCAAAGGTATTGGATGCTACACCATGGGAAATTGCTCATACCATTCATCCTCATCCTAGCCTTTCAGAAGCGATGGGAGAAGCTTCATTAGCTGTAGATGGAAAAGCGATTCATTTTTGATGATTAAAGGAGGTTTAAACATGACAAAAAACCGTCATGAATCATTAGGATTAACTGATGAACAAGTACTTGAAATGTACCGCACTATGCTGCTTGCAAGAAAAATTGATGAGCGTATGTGGCTATTAAACCGTGCAGGGAAGGTGCCTTTTGTTATTTCATGTCAAGGTCAAGAAGCCGCTCAAGTTGGCGCAGCTTTTGCCTTAAACAGAGAGAATGATTACATATTACCTTATTACCGCGATCTGGGTGTTGTACTAGCATTTGGAATGACCGCGCGCGATTTAATGCTTTCTGGGTTTGCTAAAGCAGAAGATCCAAACTCAGGAGGTCGTCAAATGCCAGGTCACTTTGGGCATAAGGAAAAGCGAATTGTAACAGGATCTTCTCCAGTTACAACACAGGTGCCTCATGCAGTAGGAATCGCTTTAGCAGGACGATTGGAGAAAAAAGACTTAGTAACGTTTGTCACGTTTGGAGAAGGATCTTCTAACCAAGGAGATTTCCACGAAGGCGCGAACTTTGCAGGTGTTCATAAGCTTCCTGTTATCTTTATGTGTGAAAATAACAAGTATGCGATTTCTGTTCCGGTTGAAAAGCAGCTAGGATGCGCAAAAGTATCTGATCGTGCGATTGGATATGGTATGCCAGGCTACACAATTGATGGAAACGATGTCCTTGAAGTATACCGAGTGGTAAAAGAAGCAAGAGATCGTGCATCCAGAGGAGAAGGGCCTACTCTTATTGAAACTGTTTCAGAGCGTTTGACTGCCCATTCAAGTGATGATGATGATCGTGCATATCGCGGAGCAGAAGAATTGTCTGAAGCTAAAAAGAGCGATCCGCTTTCGTACTTTGCGACTTATTTAAAAGAGGTTAACGTGTTAACCGATGAACGAGAAAAACAAATGCTTGATGATATTATGAACATCGTTAATGATGCAACAGATTATGCTGAAAACGCTCCTTATGCAGAAGCGGAATCGGCTTTAAAATACGTGTACGGTGAGTAAGGAGGAGAACATATGCCGGTTATTTCATATATTGATGCAGTAACAATGGCCATTCGTGAAGAAATGGAAAGAGATTCCCGCGTGTTTGTATTAGGAGAAGACGTAGGGAAAAAAGGCGGCGTATTTAAAGCAACCAACGGACTGTACGAACAGTTTGGGGAAGAAAGAGTTATTGACACACCTCTTGCAGAGTCTGCTATTGCAGGCGTAGGAATCGGAGCGGCAATGTACGGCATGCGTCCGATTGCTGAAATGCAATTTGCTGATTTTATTATGCCTGCAGTCAATCAAATTGTGTCAGAAGCAGCAAAAATTCGCTATCGTTCTAATAATGATTGGAGTTGTCCAATTACAATTCGAGCTCCTTACGGCGGCGGAGTTCACGGCGCTCTTTATCATTCTCAGTCTGTTGAAGCACTGTTTGCCAATACGCCAGGGTTAAAGATTGTGATGCCTTCTACGCCTTATGACGTAAAAGGATTATTAAAAGCAGCTATTCGTGATGATGATCCAGTTCTTTTCTTTGAGCATAAGCGTGCGTACCGTTTGATTAAAGGAGAAGTCCCTGAAGATGATTATGTACTTCCGATTGGCAAAGCAGATGTAAAGAGAGAAGGAGACGACATCACGGTTATTACATATGGTCTTTGTGTACACTTTGCTCTTCAAGCTGCTGAAAAACTGGAAGCAGACGGTATTTCAGCACACATCTTAGATTTAAGAACGGTCTATCCGCTTGATAAAGAAGCTATTATAGAAGCAGCATCTAAAACAGGTAAGGTTCTGCTTTTAACGGAAGACAACAAAGAAGGCAGCATTATGAGCGAAGTAGCAGCTATTATTGCTGAACACTGCTTATTTGATTTAGATGCGCCAATTCAGCGCCTTGCTGGCCCTGATGTTCCAGCTATGCCGTATGCACCAACAATGGAAAAATATTTTATGGTGAATCCAGATAAAGTAGAAAAAGCAATGAGAGAATTAGCTCAATTTTAAAAGGAGTTGTATCAATTGGCTATTGAAAAAATTACGATGCCGCAGCTCGGTGAAAGTGTAACAGAGGGTACAATTAGCAAATGGCTCGTTTCTGTTGGAGATCACGTAAATAAGTACGACCCGTTAGCTGAAGTCATGACGGATAAAGTAAATGCTGAAGTGCCTTCTTCTTTTAGTGGAACAATTAAAGAGTTAATTGCAGGTGAAGATGATACTTTGCCTGTAGGAGAAGTGATTTGTTTAATTGAAGTAGAAGGAACTGTACCTCAAGAAGAACAGAAAACGTCTGATAAGACTGTAGAAGAATCAGCGCCAAAAACAGCGGACAGTCAATCCAATAAAAGCCGATACTCTCCAGCTGTTATGCGCCTGTCGCAAGAGCATAATATTAATTTAGATGCCGTGACAGGAACAGGAGCGGGCGGCCGCATTACGAGAAAAGATATTTTAGCTGTTATCGAAAAAGGCGGAGCTGCTGAAGTGAAAGAAACACCTGCATCAACAGTTCAGCCAGAAGCACCTGTAGCAGCAGCTGCTCCAAAAACGCAGCAGCCCGCGCCGGTTGTGTCCGCAGCAGGAGATCAAGAAATCCCTGTTACAGGCGTGCGCAAAGCTATTGCAGCAAATATGCTTCGCAGCAAGCATGAAATTCCACATGCATGGACAATGGTTGAAGTTGATGTAACGAACTTAGTTTCTTATCGTGATGCATTAAAGACGGAGTTTAAACAAAAAGAAGGTTTTAACTTAACGTATTTTGCGTTCTTCGTAAAAGCAGTGGCTCAGGCTTTAAAAGAATTCCCTCAAATGAATTCAATGTGGGCAGGGGATCGTATTGTTCAGAAAAAGGACATTAATGTATCGATTGCTGTTGCAACAGACGATGCTTTATTTGTGCCGGTTATTAAACAAGCCGATGAAAAGACAATCAAAGGCATTGCGCGTGAAATTACCGAACTCGCGCAAAAAGTTCGTACGGGTTCATTGAAGTCTGAAGACATGCAGGGCGGAACGTTTACTGTTAACAACACAGGCTCATTTGGTTCCGTGCAATCAATGGGGATTATTAATTACCCTCAAGCGGCTATTTTACAAGTAGAATCTATTGTAAAACGTCCGGTTATTATTGATAACATGATTGCTGTTCGAGATATGGTTAACTTATGTTTATCACTTGATCACCGCGTGTTAGACGGCTTGGTGTGCGGCAGATTCTTGGCAAGAGTTAAAGAGATTTTAGAATCTACGTCTAAAGAGAATACGTCCGTCTATTAAAAAAGAGGCTGGCGCAAAACTGTTTTAGCTGAAGGAAGATCCGAACGATGAATTGAGATTCTTGATAGAGAATCCCACTCGTTCGGATTTTTTTATCGTGATGGTAAATGTAGGGTAATTATGTCCCCGTCTCGTTTTATTTTGAAGCAATGATTGAACAATTTGTAAAAGATGTATTAAAATAAAAGAAGAATCATCAAACTTCAAAGTGTAATCATCTAGGTCTAGCAGGCAGCTATTAACTGTAAAGGGGCATGGAAATGAAAACAAATACATTATCATTTCATGAATTTACACGTACACCTAAAGAAGATTGGGCACAGGAAGTTAGCAAAAACACCGCGCTCCGCTCAAAAGAAACGTTAGAAAACATCTTTTTGAAACCGCTTTATTTTGAAAGTGATACGGCACATTTAGACTACTTGCAGCAGAGTCCGGCGGAAATAGATTGTTTAAGAGGAGCCGGTAAAGAATCATACATACTAGGGGAATGGGAAATCACCCAAAAAATCGACTTACCTTCTATTAAAGAAAGCAATAAACTTCTTTTACACAGTTTGAGAAATGGACAAAATACGGCCGCTTTTACGTGCAGTGAAGCAATGAGGCAAGGAAAAGACATTGATGAAGCAACTGAAGCTGAAGTAGCCTCAGGCGCTACAATTTCTACTTTAGAGGATGTTGTTCATTTGTTTCAGCATGTAGCTCTTGAAGCTGTGCCTTTATTTTTAAATACGGGATGTACATCCGTTCCACTTCTTTCGTTCTTAAAAGCATACTGTGCTGATCATAACTTTGATATGAGACGGCTGACAGGTACGGTTGGAATGGATCCGCTCGGCACCCTTGCTGAGTATGGAAGAGTTCCACTTTCTACTCGAGATTTATACGATCATTTAGCTTACGCAACGCGTTTGGCTCACAGTAATGTTCCAGAGCTCAAAACGATCATTGTATCAAGTATTCCTTACCATAACAGCGGTGCAAACGCTGTTCAAGAACTAGCTTATATGCTTGCTACAGGAGTGCAGTATATTGATGAATGCATAAAACGCGGTTTGTCCTTACATCAAGTTTTACCTCATATGACCTTTTCGTTTTCAGTTAGCTCACATTTATTTATGGAAATATCAAAACTTCGTGCTTTTCGCATGCTTTGGGCAAATGTGGTTCGTGCTTTTGATGACACGGCCGTTTCAGTGCCGTTTATCCATACAGAAACGTCACATCTTACACAGTCTAAAGAAGACATGTATACAAATGCATTAAGGAGCACGGTTCAAGCATTTGCTTCTATTGTAGGAGGAGCCGATAGTCTGCATATTGAACCATATGATTCCGTCACATCTTCATCTTCTCAGTTCGCTCATCGCCTTGCCCGTAACACTCACTTAATTTTGCAGCACGAAACACATATATCAAAAGTAATGGATCCTGCCGGAGGCTCTTGGTACGTTGAAGCTTACACACATGAATTAATGACAAAAGCTTGGGAGTTATTTGGCAACATTGAAGACCACGGCGGAATGGAAGAAGCTTTAAAACAAGGGCGAATTCAAGATGAAGTTGAACAAATGAAAGTAAAAAGACAAGGGGATATAGAGTGCCGCATTGAGCGCTTGATCGGAGTCACACACTATGCTCCTAAGCAACAGGATGTATCTCAAGAGATAAAAAGCACGCCGTTTAAAAAAGAAGAAATAAAAATGCGTAAATACAGTGACCAGAACGCTTCGGAATTTTCATCAAACCTTTCGCTAGAGGACTATACAAAGCTAGCATCTAAAGGGGTAACAGCAGGGTGGATGCTAAAGCAAATGGCGAAGCAGACACAGCCTGACAGTATTGTGCCGCTCACTAAGTGGAGAGCAGCAGAGAAGTTTGAAAAAATACGGGTTCATACAAAGGGGATGAGCATTGGCATTATGGAGCTCACAGATCCTAGCAGCCGTAAAAAAGCTGAGATTGCCCGGTCTTTATTTGAAAGCGCAGGCTTTGCGTGTGAAACAATTAAAAACATAGATTCCTATGTCGAGATAGCAGATTGGATGAATGAACAAGAGCACGAAGCATATGTGATCTGTGGAAGTGATGAACTTGTGGAAAAGCTCTTAACGAAAGCGATGACTTATTTTGAGGAAGATTCCGTTTATGTGTACGTAGTAGGGGAAGAACATGTATCACGCAAAACGCAGTGGCAGCAAAAAGGTGTAATGAGCGTCATACATCCTAAGACGAATGTTATTCAATGCGTTAAGAAGTTATTATGTGCTTTGGAGGTAGAAGTTCATGTATAAAAAGCCTTCTTTTTCTAATATTCCATTATCATTTTCAAAGCAGCAAAGGGAAGATGACGTGGCTCAAAGTTCATTCACTGCCTTTCAAACAAATGAACAAATTGAATTAAAATCAGTATATACAAAAAAAGACAGAGATAGCCTCGACTTTATTCACTTTGCACCTGGTGTCCCACCGTTTGTGAGAGGACCGTATGCAACGATGTATGTCAATCGGCCTTGGACGATTAGACAGTACGCAGGATACTCAACGGCGGAGGAAAGCAATGCCTTTTACCGCCGAAACCTAGCTGCTGGACAGAAAGGGCTGTCTGTTGCTTTTGACCTCGCTACCCACCGCGGCTATGACTCTGATCATCCAAGAGTTGTTGGAGATGTAGGGAAAGCAGGTGTGGCAATTGATTCAATGATGGATATGAAGCAGCTGTTTGAAGGGATTCCGCTTGATCAAATGTCTGTGTCGATGACAATGAACGGGGCGGTGCTTCCTATTTTAGCTTTCTACATCGTAACAGCTGAAGAACAAGGCGTAAAAAAAGAAAAGCTGGCTGGAACGATTCAAAATGATATTTTAAAAGAATATATGGTGCGCAATACGTATATTTATCCTCCTGAGATGTCAATGCGAATCATTGCGGATATTTTTAAATATACAGCGGAGTACATGCCGAAATTTAACAGTATTAGTATATCAGGCTATCATATGCAAGAAGCAGGTGCTCCAGCAGACTTAGAGCTTGCTTATACGCTTGCAGACGGACTTGAATATGTACGAACCGGCTTGAAAGCGGGGATTACAATTGACGCATTTGCTCCGAGGCTATCCTTTTTCTGGGCAATTGGAATGAACTATTTTATGGAAGTAGCGAAAATGAGAGCAGGAAGGCTGCTATGGGCAAAACTAATGAAGCAGTTTGAGCCGGATAATCCTAAATCTTTAGCTCTTAGAACGCATTCTCAAACGTCCGGCTGGAGCTTAACGGAGCAGGATCCATTTAATAATGTTATTAGAACATGCGTCGAAGCTCTGGCTGCAGTATCAGGACATACGCAGTCGCTTCATACAAACGCACTGGATGAGGCGATTGCTCTTCCAACTGATTTTTCAGCTAGAATTGCCCGAAATACGCAGCTTTATTTACAAAATGAAACGGAGATTTGTTCCGTTATTGATCCTTGGGGAGGCTCTTATTATGTGGAATCATTAACGAACGAATTAATGATAAAAGCGTGGAAGCACCTTGAAGAAATAGAGCAGCTCGGCGGAATGACAAAAGCAATAGAAGCAGGCGTACCTAAAATGAAGATAGAAGAAGCCGCTGCGCGCAGACAAGCAAGAATAGATTCGCAGGCAGAAATTATTGTAGGTGTGAATCAGTTTGAGCCGGAGCAAGAAGAACCGCTTGATATTCTTGATATTGATAACACAGCAGTTCGAATGAAGCAGCTGGAAAAGTTAAAGAAAATACGCAGTGAACGTAACGAACGAGCGGTAATCGAAGCGCTTAATCGACTTACCAATTGTGCCAAAACAGGTGAAGGGAATCTCCTTGCTTTTGCGGTTGAAGCTGCGAGAGCTAGAGCTACACTAGGTGAAATTTCAGAAGCTATTGAGAAAGTGGCTGGAAGACATCAGGCTACTTCTAAGTCAGTCAGCGGGGTATACAGTGCGGAGTTTGTGCATCGAGATCAAATCGAAGAAGTTCGAAAGCTCACTGCTGAATTTTTAGAGGAAGAAGGAAGGCGCCCAAGAATTTTAGTCGCAAAAATGGGGCAAGACGGTCACGACAGAGGATCGAAAGTGATTTCAACAGCCTTTGCTGACCTTGGATTTGACGTTGATATCGGTCCTTTATTTCAAACGCCTCAAGAAACAGCAAGGCAAGCTGTAGAAAACGACGTACATGTGATTGGCATAAGCTCTTTGGCAGCCGGGCATAAAACGTTACTGCCGCAGCTTGTTGAGGAATTAAAGAAATTAGAGCGCGACGATATCGTTGTTATTGTCGGAGGCGTTATTCCTAAACAAGACTACTCATTTCTTTTAGAACACGGCGCTTCTGCAATCTTTGGACCTGGAACAGTAATCCCAAAAGCGGCCGTTTCCGTTTTATATGAAATAAAGAAACGGTTAGAAGAATAGTTGGTGAAGACAATTGGTGAAATTAAAAACGGTACAAGATTATAAACAAGGGCTGCTTGAAGGAAAAAGAACAGCGTTAGCTCAAGCCATTACTTTAATTGAAAGTAAAGCGCCGAAGCATAAAGTACTAGCACAACAGCTGATTAAAGAAATCTATCCTCATACGGGGCATTCAGTGCGCATTGGTTTTACAGGCGTACCCGGAGCAGGAAAAAGTACGCTGATTGACAAATTTGGTTCGTACCTATGCAAAAATGGCCATTCCGTTGCAGTTTTGGCAGTCGATCCAAGCAGTACCTTGTCTGGAGGAAGTATTTTAGGAGATAAAACGAGAATGGAGCTTCTTACCAAACAAGAGAATGCTTTTGTCCGTCCTTCACCTTCTCAAGGAACGCTTGGAGGTGTTCATCTTAAAACGAGAGAAGCCATTTTTCTTTGTGAAGCGGCTGGGTATAACATCATATTTGTCGAAACGATGGGCGTTGGCCAAGGTGAAATGATTGTAAAAGAGATGGTAGACTTCTTTGTTCTTCTTGCTTTAACTGGAGCAGGAGATGATTTGCAAGGAATTAAAAAAGGGCTGCTTGAGTGGGTTAATTTGATTTGTGTAAATAAAGCAGACGGGGATAACCGCCTAAAAGCAGAAGTGACTGCAAAAGAATACGAAAGCATCATCGGTTTCCTTCACGGTCATTCTGGAGGATGGAACCCACAGGTCATCACAACTTCTGCTTATGAAGAAGTATCATTCCAAGACTTGTGGAAGATAATTTGTGACTATAAGGAATGGATGAATAAAAATGATCTGTTTTATACAGTAAGGCAAAAGCAAATGAAGGCATGGTTACAAGCAAGTGTTAATGAATATTTACAAGAATCATTTTATGAACATCCTTTAGTTAAGCAAACGTTAGGGGATGTTGAAAAACAAATGATGACGGGAGATGTCACGATGGCTGAAGCTCTCGAACACTTGATTAAAACCTACCGGCAGGCGATGAAGGAAATATAAAAAAGGATCCTGCATTTTATGCGGATCCTTCTACACTAGGGAGTTAAGAGTATGGTTTTCTAGCTGTAAAAATAGTATCACCATTTCTTTTCTTGTTTAATTTTGATTACCAAGAAAAAATGAGTCAAAGCAATCGCCTTTTTAGTTTTCGTTTGCTATGATAAAGAATAGATAGCAAAAGGGAGGTATGAAAATGAATATCGATTTTAACTTGTTTATGAACGACGTTGTTCGTCAAGCCCGCAAAGAAATTACAGCTGCTGGTTATACAGAATTAACGACGGCTGAAGCGGTAGATGAAACGTTTAAAAAGCCTGGTACAACGCTTGTAATGGTGAATTCAGTTTGCGGTTGTGCAGGAGGTATTGCAAGACCTGCTGCAGCGCACTCTGTACATTATGATAAACGTCCAACAAACTTGGTTACAGTATTTGCTGGGCAAGATAAAGAAGCAACTGCACGTGCACGCGAATACTTTGAAGGTTATCCGCCTTCGTCTCCATCTTTCGCTTTATTAAAAGACGGAAAAATTATCACAATGGTAGAGCGTCACGAAATTGAAGGCCACGAGCCAATGTCAGTTGTGATGAAGCTGCAAGAAGCATTCGAACAGCACTGTGAAGAGGTGTAAGAGAGAAGCCGTTTTGAACGGCTTCTTTTTTTATGCGTTTTTTTACCTATCTGTATGCAGGCTTTCTAGAGAGTGGAAAATGTTAAGAAAAGGTATTTTCAAATAGTGAAACTTATATTTAAAAAAAGATATTGCATATTTATAATGTTGTGTTAAAATACATTTATATGAATATATATTTAAATTTCGACATTTACTTGCAATAGCAAAAAACTTATTTCATAATATTATTAATTTTTAAAAAATAATGCAAGGAATAAACTAGGGGGAACGAAGATGAAATTGAAGAAGTGGTTATCGGTAACGGCAATTGGTCTTTTAACAGCAGGCGTTTTAGCTGCATGCGGAGCAGGAGAAGGAACGTCTAATGGCGGAGCAAGCAGCGACGACAAAGATAAAAAAGTACTAGTAATGGGAACATCAGCAGATTACCCACCATTTGAATATATTGATACGGCAAAAGGTGATAGTGAAGCAATCGGATTTGACGTAGATTTAGCAAAAACAATCGGTAAAAAGTTAGGTTATGACGTACAGGTGAAGGATATGGAATTTGGCGGATTAATTCCAGCTTTACAATCTAATAAAGTCGATTTAGTTTTAGCGGGTATGACGCCAACTGAAAAGCGTAAAAAGAACGTGGACTTCTCAGACGTATATTATGAAGCAAAAAACATGATTGTATCGAAGAAAGATGCGCCAATTAAAAATGCAGAAGAACTAAAAGGAAAAACAGTCGGTGTACAAACTTCTTCTATCCAAGCAGACGAAGCAAAAGAAATTGCAAAAGAAGTTGACGGAGTAAATGTAACAACGCGTGACCGTATTCCAGAACTAATTCAAGAAATGAAATCAAATCGTATCGATGCAGCAATTATTGAAGATACAGTAGCTAAAGGGTATGTGAACAAAGACAAAAGCTTGCAAATGTCTGATACAGGACGTCCAGATTCAAGTAAAGGATCAGCAATCGCATTTCCTAAAGACAGCAAGCTAACGAATGACTTTAACCGTGAATTAAAGAAAATGAAAGAAAACGGTGAATTAGATAAATTAATCGTTAAGTGGTTTGACGACCAAAAATAAGAATGATAGTTAGAGAGGAATGGAACTAGGCATGAATTTGGATTTTTCGCAAATCGTGCCTTCTATGCCTTATATTTTAAAAGGGATAGGGGTAACGATACAGATAGTCCTAGCTTCAGCAATTTTAGGGTTTGTGCTGGGAGTTATTTTATCTTTATGTAAAATCAGCCGCAATAAACCTCTTCAATGGTTTGCGGATGCATATACGTCCGTGTTTCGCGGAACACCGCTTGTACTGCAATTATTATTAATATACTTTGGATTACCTCAGCTGCTCGGGTTTGATATTGCCCCGTTTCCAGCGGCCGTTGCTGCGTTCGGGCTAAACTCTGCAGCATATATATCTGAAATTATTCGCGCTGGTATTTTAGCTGTTGATAAAGGACAGCGTGAAGCGGCATTAGCGTTAGGAATTCCTTATCGCCGCATGATGGGACAAATTATTTTGCCACAGGCACTTAAAAATATTTTACCTGCTTTAATGAATGAGTTCATTACATTAACAAAGGAATCAGCTATCGTTACAGTTATTGGAGCACTCGACATTATGCGCCGTGCTTACATTGTAGGTGGAGAAAAATTCGCCTACCTTGAACCGTTAATTTTTGCAGGGTTGATTTATTATGTAATGGTAATGGGCTTAACGCTCCTTGGTAAAGCAGTCGAGAGGAGAATGAGAAAAGGTGATTAACGTTGAAAATTTACACAAATCATTTGGCAATAATGAAGTTTTAAAAGGTATTTCAACTACGATTAAGGAAAAAGAAGTCGTAGCTGTTATTGGCCCTTCTGGTTCTGGTAAATCTACTTTTTTACGCTGTATGAACCTGCTTGAAGAACCGACGAGCGGAGTAGTTTCAATTAACGGTCAAGTGATTACAGATAAAAAAACAAACATTATGCGTGTGCGTGAAAACGTAGGAATGGTATTTCAGCATTTTCACTTGTTTCCACATATGACAGTGCTTGAAAATTTGACTTATGCTCCGATGACGGTAAAAGGCGTGTCAAGAGAAACGGCTGTTGCTAAAGGCAAAGAATTACTTCAAAAAGTGGGACTTGCTCAAAAAGCCAACGAGTTTCCAAGTCGCTTATCGGGCGGTCAAAAGCAGCGTGTAGCTATTGCCAGAGCACTGGCAATGGAACCGAAAGTGATGCTGTTTGACGAACCAACCTCAGCATTAGATCCAGAGATGGTAAAAGAAGTACTAGATGTAATGAAGTCACTAACAGAAACAGGAATGACGATGGTCATTGTAACGCATGAAATGGGATTTGCACGAGAAGTAGCGGATCGTGTGCTGTTTTTAGACGGCGGTGTGCTTGTTGAAGATGCGCCTCCGGCTGAATTTTTCTCAGCGCCTAAAAGCAAGCGTGCTAAAGATTTCTTAGAAAAGATTTTATAATAAAAAAAGTGCAGGAAGAGTACGATCTTTTCTGCACTTTTTTTATTGAAATTTATACGGTACAGCAAGATTTAAGGTTGTGTTATTTTTCTATTCGTGTTAATAAAGAATAGAGTATTTTATCACACTAAAAAGAAACCAACATGTAGGAGTCTAGAAAATGAAATTTAAAATTGGGTACCGGACAATTAAAACAGCCGTCGGTACATCACTGGCTATTATTATAGCTCAGTTCTTTCACCTCGAGTTTTTTGTATCAGCTGGAATTATCACCATTTTGTGCATTCAAAATTCAAAGAAAAAATCGTTACGAAGTGCAAGCGACCGTTTTATTGCTTGTTCTTTATCCATTCTGTTTTCGTTTATATTCTTTGAAGGGATTGCTTATCATCCACTTGTTATAGGACTGATGCTGCTTTTGTTTATCCCGGTTACGGTTATATTCAAAGTGAATGCAGGCATTGTTACAAGCTCCGTTATTTTGCTTCATATTTACTCCAAAGGCAATATGACATGGGGAATCGTCTTTAATGAACTTGGCTTAATTGTAATTGGGATAGGTGTTGCCCTGCTTGTGAATTTATACATGCCAAGTTTAGATCAAGAGCTTCGCACGTATCAGCAAGAAATTGAAGAGAATTTCCGGTCGATGTTAAAAGAAATTGCCCTATATCTCAGAACCAATGACAGCAGTTGGGATGGTAAGGAAATTGCAGATACGGTAAAAATTTTAGAAAAAGCAAAAAGCCTTGCGTTTCGTGATGTAGAAAATCATTTTGTGCGTGGGGAAAACTATTATTATCGCTATTTTAAAATTCGTGAAAAACAGCTTGAAATTATTGAGCGAACGCTTCCTCTCATTACCGCTATTGATTTGGTGGTAGAACAGCGCTACATGATTGCCGATTTCATTGAAGAATTAAGTCTATCCATCCACCCCGGTAATACAGCAAAATTATTTTTAGCCAAACTTCAGCATTTACGAGAAGCGTTTGCAGAGATGCCGCTTCCTAAAACGCGGGAAGAGTTTGAAGCACGTGCGGATTTACTGCACGTAGTCAAAGAAATTGAACAATATTTGGTTATTAAACAAACCTTAAAAATAAGTTAAACAGCATGCATGTTGTTTATCTTGCTTACGAACACTAAATAGGACAAGAGATATCTCTCTTGTCTTTTACTTAGGACTAACGTAAGGTGGTGGATTACGTGCATGTGTTTGCTTTTATCCTTTTACTACTATCTCCGGTTTGGCCATTAGGAGAAAATCCGTTGCCAAATGATCCTTATATTATTATTAATAAACAAAGCAATCAGCTTGCTTATATTCAAAATAAAGAAATTAAACAAATTATTAAAGTAGCAACGGGGAAAACAGTTAACCTGACGCCCGAAGGAGAGTTCACGGTAACAGTAAAAGCTGTTAATCCTTATTATCGGAGAAGTAACATTGAAGGAGGCGCTCCTCAAAATCCTCTAGGTGTAAGATGGATTGGGTTTGATGCAAGAGAGACTGACGGACGTATTTATGGCATTCATGGTACAAATCAGCCGGGTTCCATCGGTAAATATGTATCAAATGGCTGCATTCGCGTAGAAAATCGAGAAGTAAGCCATTTATATGATCAAGTCCCTTTAGGTACAAAAGTGTGGATTGTATCTACAGATCAATCTTTTGAAGAGTTAGCCGCTCAAAAAGGCATTGTGAATATACAGCAAAAGACTGGTGACTAGTCACCAGTCTTTTTTATATGTTTGCATTGCACACAGAAACGGCAGTGCAGCTATGTTTTTAGTCATCAGTCCCGATTAAAACCACATGGCAAGTCCCGCTAAAAGCGTAGATATTAACATGACAAGAAGCATTAAAAACACAATGGTTTTTTGGATTTTCTTATTAGACATACAACCAAAGTCCTCCTACACGTTTTTTTCTTATTTTACATGTCTTCCGCTGCTTAGACAAGCAACTTTCTGTAGATACGCGAGCAGGAGATTTCTTTTGTTTTCAAGAATATGTGTAAATGAAAACGCTTTTTTAAGAGGTGAGAAAGTGATAAAAGGAATTGATCACATAGGAATAGCTGTAAAATCAATTGAAGGCAGCCTCCCGTTTTATGAAAAGGTATTAGGACTGTCTCTATTAAAAGTAGAAGAAGTAGAAGAACAAGGAGTAAAAGTTGCTTTTATTCAGTGCGGCAACGTAAAAATTGAATTATTAGAGCCGCTCTTTGAAGACAGTGCGGTCGGCGCGTTTATCAAAAAGAGAGGTGAAGGTCTTCATCATGTTGCTTTAGGTGTGCGCACGATTGAAGAACGGATTAACGAGTTAAAGGAAAAGGGTGTACACATGATTGACGATGTTCCGCGAAAAGGCGCAGGGGAAGCATCCATTGCTTTTTTGCATCCAAAGTCAGCAAACGGTGTTCTTTATGAGCTCTGTGAAAAAACACTAGAGGAGGAGAAGAAACATGGTTGACATTTATGATAAGTTAAATGAATTGTACGATAAACGCCGAAAGATCGAGTTAGGCGGCGGAGACGAAAAGATTGAAAAACAGCACCATAAAGGAAAACTAACGGCACGCGAACGAATTGAAATTCTTTTGGATGAACATACATTTGTCGAATTAAATCCGTTTATTGAACATCGGTGTGCAGATTTCAGTATGAATAATCAAGTAGGACCAGGAGACGGGGTAGTAACAGGTTACGGCAAGGTAAACGGTCGCTCAGTCTACTTGTTTTCGCAAGATTTTACAGTATTCGGAGGCGCGTTAGGTGAAATGCATGCTAAAAAAATTGCGCACGTAATGGACTTAGCGGCTAAAACAGGCGTGCCGTTTATTGGCTTAAATGATTCAGGGGGAGCTCGTATTCAAGAGGGCGTCATGTCTCTTGATGGATACGGTCATATTTTTTATCGAAATGCCATTTATTCGGGTGTCATGCCTCAAATATCTGTTATTATGGGTCCCTGTGCAGGCGGAGCCGTGTACTCACCGGCGATTACTGACTTTGTTTTTATGGTAGAAGAAACAAGTCAAATGTTCATTACAGGACCAAAAGTAATTGAAACGGTAACGGGAGAAAGCATTTCCTCTGAAAATCTTGGAGGAGCAGCTGTTCATAACGAAATTAGCGGTAATGCCCATTTTAGAGGTTCAACAGAACAAGAGGTGCTAGAACAAGTACGAACGCTCTTAAGCTATCTTCCTCAGTCTAGCCAAGAGCAGCCTCCTTTAGCCTCAAAGGCAGAGTCTGATCATTATCGTCCGGATTTATTAGACGTTGTCCCGTTTGATGCCGTGCGCCCTTACGATGTGCGTCAAGTCATTCACCAAGTAGTGGACGAGCACTCATTTTTTGAAGTGCAAAAAGACTTTGCAAGAAATATTGTCATTGGTTTTGCCCGCATAGATGGAAAAGTTGTCGGACTTGTGTGTAACCAGCCTAAAGTAATGGCAGGCAGTTTAGATATTAACTCCTCAGATAAAGCAGCAAGGTTTATTCGATTTTGCGATTCATTTAATATCCCACTTATTACATTTGAAGATGTTACAGGTTTTTTCCCAGGTATCAAGCAGGAACATGGCGGAATTATACGTCATGGTGCTAAAATTTTATATGCATACTCCGAAGCTACCGTTCCGAAAATCACGGTGATTTTGCGAAAGGCGTACGGAGGTGCATACGTAGCTTTAAATAGTAAATCGATTGGAGCGGACCTTGTGTATTCGTGGCCGAATGCAGAAATCGCTGTTATGGGTCCTCAAGGTGCTGCGAATATTATCTTTGCAAACGACATTCGAGGTAGCGAAAACCCAGATAAAACAAGACACGAAAAAATTGAACAGTATCGCGAGAAATTTGCTAATCCTTACGTAGCGGCAAGCGCTGGAATGGTGGATGATGTTATTGATCCTAGGGAAACGCGAATAAAATTAATACAAGCGCTTGAAATGTTGCACAATAAAAAGGAAGAGCGTCCAGCAAAGAAACATGGTAACATACCATTGTAGGTTATTTTTGGAGGGATTACATATTATGATTAATGAACAACGAATCGTTGATTTATTTATTGAATTAGTACAAGTAGACTCAGAAACAAAGCATGAAGAAAAAATTGCTGTTGTACTAAAAGAAAAATTTACCGCATTAGGCGTCGAAGTAGTAGAAGATGATGCCAAAGAAAAAACGGGTCACGGAGCCAACAACTTAATCTGCACACTGCCAGCTACAAAAGAAGGCGTAGACACAATCTACTTTACGTCTCATATGGATACAGTCGTACCTGGAAACGGTATTAAACCATCTATTGAAGATGGCTATATTAAAAGTGACGGCACGACAATTCTTGGAGCGGATGATAAAGCAGGCTTAGCAGCAATGCTAGAAGCCATCACCGTATTAAAAGAAGAAAACATCGCGCACGGCAAAATTGAATTTATTATTACAGTAGGAGAAGAATCTGGCTTAGTGGGCGCTAAAGCTCTTGATTCTAGTCTCGTAACGGCAAAATTCGGCTATGCTTTAGATAGCGATGGCAAAGTGGGAGACATTATTGTTGCTGCGCCGACGCAGGCAAAAGTAAATGCAACAATTTATGGAAAAACAGCTCATGCAGGTGTAGCTCCTGAACGAGGCGTTTCTGCTATTACGATTGCTTCAAGAGCCATTTCTAAAATGCCCCTTGGACGTATTGATGAAGAGACTACAGCGAACATTGGACGTTTTGAAGGTGGAACGCAAACGAATATCGTATGCGACCGCGTCGATATTTTAGCAGAAGCTCGTTCATTAATTCCAGAAAAAATGGAAGCACAAGTAGCGAAAATGAAAGAAGCGTTTGAAACAGCTGCACAAGAAATGGGCGGACGTGCAGAAGTGGATATTAAAGTGATGTATCCAGGCTTTAAATTTGGCGATGGAGATCATGTTGTCGAAGTTGCTAAAAAAGCCGTGGCTAATATCGATCGTCCTTCACGCCTGCTTCAAAGCGGAGGCGGAAGCGATGCAAATGTAATCGCAGGCTTTGATATCCCAACAGTAAATCTAGCAGTTGGTTATGAAGACATTCATACAACAAATGAAAAAATTCCGGTAGAAGAACTGGTGAAGACATCTGAACTAGTAGTGTCGATTATTAAAGAAGTAGCAAAATAATAGTTGCAGCCTTGCTTTTATATAAAAGCAAGGCTTTTTACATAGTGAATAGTAAATAGTCTGAATTTTTTAACATAATGTATAATGAAGAAAAGACGGTCGTTTTGTACAATAAAGTTAGTAATACATTTTACCAAAGTAGAAGTTGAAAATAACGTATATAAAAAATATGTAAGCGCTTTCAATTCGAGTTTTATCAACAGATATCCTTGGGAGGTTGATGCAATGCGATCACAGGAAAGTTTGCAGTCCATCATTCAAAACTTTAATGAAGTAGAAAAAGGGTTGTCAAATAGAGAAGCAGTCGAAGAATCTAATCGATGTTTGTACTGTTATGATGCACCCTGTATTCAGGCATGCCCTACAGGAATTGACATCCCGACGTTTATTAAAAAAATTGCATCGGGCAATTTAAAGGGGTCTGCCGAAACGATTATGTCTTCTAATCCCGTAGGAGCAAGCTGTTCGAGAGTTTGTCCAACCGATGAACTATGTGAAGGAGCGTGTGTGCTTAACCACTCAACCAAACCAATTATGATTGGAGATTTGCAGCGCTACGCAACGGATTGGGCTATTCAAAATGAACAGGTGCTGTTTGAGAAAGGAAGAGCAAACGGTAAAAAGGTAGCAATTGTTGGTGGAGGTCCGGCTGGTCTCTCTGCAGCAAGAGAACTGGCCCGATTTGGGTATGACGTAACCATTTTTGAAGCGGAAAAACAAGCAGGAGGGTTAAATACATATGGAATCGTGTCGTTTCGTCTTCCTCAAGCGATTTCATTCTGGGAAGTTGAACAAGTAAAAAGCTTAGATGTAAAAATTAAAACAAACGTAAGAATTGGAGAAGATATTCTTCCAAGCGAATTGCTGCAGTCGTATGATGCGGTTGTATTAGCTATTGGTATGAGCAAGGTGCCTTCTCTACATGTTGAAGGTGAAGAGCTAGACGGTGTGTATGATGCGATTGATTTTGTGAAAAAAACGAAGTCGGAAGCATTATCAACAGAATTTGTGGGTAAGCGTGTTGCCGTCATTGGTGCGGGAAATACTGCGATTGATGGTGCTACGTGTTCCGTGCGCTTGGGGGCTGAAAATGTTCAAATTTTATACCGTCGTACACGAGAAGAAATGACGGCTTATGATTTTGAATTTGAATTTGCGAAACAAGATGGTGTTGAATTCCGCTGGTTAACGGCTCCTATACGAATTATTGGAGATGAAAATGGTAAGGTGAGCGGGATTGAATGTGTAAAAATGACTCTAACAGATCCAGATGCAGACGGCCGAAGAAAGCCTGTTCCTGTTGAGGGTTCAACGTTTACCATTCCAGTCGATGCTGTTGTTAAAGCAATTGGTCAAGAACGGTACCTGTCTTTGATTCAACAATTTCAGGTGCATCATGAAGACGGAGTTGTCTTAATTAATCAAGAGACGTTTCAAACATCCAATCCAAAAGTATTTGCTTGCGGAGACGTTATTTTTGGTAAAGGGCAAGGAGAAGCAATGGTTGTGACCGCTGCTCAGCAAGGAAAACAAACGGCGTTAAATATTCATATGCAGTTAACAAAAGAAACAATGGAAACAGCTTAAAATCAGGAGGAGGAGAAATCTATGGCAGATTTAACAACAAATTTAGCAGGTATTCAATCACCAAATCCGTTTTGGCTGGCATCCGCACCGCCAACCAATTCAGGTTATCAAGTGCAGCGTGCATTTGAAGCAGGATGGGGAGGCGCAGTTTGGAAAACGCTTGGTGATCCGATTTTAAATGTTTCCTCTCGATTTGCTGCCGTTGGCTTCAACGGTCAGCGCGTAGCCGGCTTTAATAATATTGAGTTAATCACCGATCGTCCGCTTGAAGTTAATTTGAAGGAAATCTATGAAACGAAAAAGAAGTTTCCTAACCACGCAATTATTGCCTCTCTTATGGTAGAGCCTCAGCAAGAAAAATGGCATGAAATTGTCAAAAAAGTAGAAGACGTAGGAGTGGATGGATTAGAGCTGAACTTTGGCTGTCCTCATGGAATGGCAGAACGAGGAATGGGTGCTGCCTCTGGGCAAGTCCCTGATTTAGTTGAGAAACAAACGTATTGGGCTAAAGAAGTTGCCCAAACGCCGGTCATTGTTAAATTAACCCCAAATATCACAGATATCACCGTTACAGCAGAAGCAGCGGTTCGAGGTGGTGCTGACGCTGTGAGCATGATTAACACTATTAATAGTTTAGCAGGAGTAGACATTCATTCATGGAATACGATTCCACACGTAGCAGGAAAAGGCGCTCACGGAGGTTATTGCGGCCCGGCTGTTAAGCCGATTGCATTAAACATGGTTGCTGAATGTGCAAGAAGTCCGTTTATTAACGTTCCAATATCAGGTATGGGAGGCGTTTCGAACTGGCAGGAAGCCGTCGAATTTATGCTCATGGGTGCTACAGGTGTGCAAGTATGTACAGCGGCTATGCATCACGGGTTCCGCATTGTAGAGGATATGATTCAAGGTCTCAATTATTATTTGGATGAAAGAGGAATCGAAAAAGTAAGTGATATTGTAGGGAAAGCCGTTTCAAAATATTCCGACTGGGGCAACTTAGATCTCAATTATAAAGTAGTGGCCCGCATCGATCCGGATACGTGTGTTAACTGCAACAAGTGTCATATTTCTTGTGAAGATACTTCTCACCAATGTATTGATATGCTGAAAGATCCTTCAGGGAAATCTTATTTAAAAGTACGAGAAGAAGATTGTGTAGGATGTAATTTATGTTCGATTGTATGTCCGGTGGACGGGGCTATATCCATGGTTGAATTACCAAATGAACAGCCTCCAATGACGTGGAATGAACGCCAAGCTGCTTTACAAGCGACGGCTGCACAGCGATTAGACGTATAAAGACAAAGGGGATGAAGAAATGAAGAAAATCGTTAAAAATGGTGTGGTAGTCACAGCAACAGATACGTATAAAGCCGATATTTTAATTGAAAATGGAGTTATTTCGGCAATTGGCTCGGCATTTGAAGAGCAAGGCTGTGAAGTGATTGATGCAAAAGGCAATTATGTATTTCCAGGAGGGATCGATCCTCATACTCATTTAGATATGCCGTTTGGAGGCACCGTTACAAAAGATGACTTTGAAACAGGTACAAGAGCAGCAGCTTTTGGAGGTACGACAACTGTTATTGATTTTTGCTTAACCAATAAAGGCGAACCGCTGCAAAAAGCGATCGGCACATGGCATGGAAAATCAAAAGGGAAAGCGGCTATCGATTATAGCTTTCATCTAATGATTGGCGAAATCACGGAAGATGTATTAAATGAGCTTCCTACAATTATTGAAAAAGAAGGAATTACTTCTTTTAAAGTATTCATGGCCTATAAAAATGTTTTTCAAGCAGACGATGCTACCCTTTATCAAACGCTAGTGCAAGCTAAAAAACTAGGGGCGCTTGTGATGGTACATGCTGAAAATGGAGATGTGATTGAGTATTTAACGGCAAAAGCACTAGAACAAGGACAAACTGATCCTATCTATCATGCACTGACTCGCCCTCCAGAAATAGAAGGAGAAGCTACGGGAAGAGCCGCGGTGCTAACGGAACTGGCTGACTCACAGCTCTATGTTGTTCACGTGTCGTGCGCTGAAGCGGTTAAAAAGATTGCTGAAGCAAGGGAAAAAGGCGTAAATATCTGGGGTGAAACGTGTCCGCAGTATTTGACGCTTGACCAAACCTATTTAGAGAAACCGAATTTTGAAGGAGCAAAATACGTATGGTCACCGCCTTTACGTGAAAAATGGAACCAAGATGTTTTGTGGAATGCTTTGCGTAATGGCGACTTGCAAACGATTGGATCTGATCAGTGTTCATTTGATTTTAACGGTCAAAAAGATCTGGGGAAAGGAGATTTTACGAAAATTCCAAACGGAGGACCTATTATCGAGGATCGCATGAGTATTTTATTTTCAGAAGGAGTAGTGAAGAAACGAATTAATATCAATCAGTTTGTTGATATAACATCAACAAAAATTGCTAAGCTGTTCGGACTGTACCCGAAAAAAGGAACAATAGCGGTTGGCGCAGACGCGGATCTGCTTATATTTGATCCATCTGTTGAACGTACGATTTCAGCAAACACGCATCATATGGCAGTCGATTATAGCGCATTTGAGGGAATGAAAGTCACAGGTGAGCCGGTTTCAGTACTTTGCCGCGGGGAATTTGTCGTAAAAGATAAGCAGTTTGTCGGTCAAAAAGGCTACGGACAATTTACAAAACGAGCAAAGTTTAATGAGTTAAACACGGCTAACGAAGCTGAAAAATTAATGTTATAAAAACAGATGTAAAAATAGATCGGAGGCAGGGAAATGTCAAGTTACCATGAATATATGGCAGAGCGAGAAAAGATTGATTTTTTGCTGCAAAAAGGATTCAAAATAACGGCCGTAACAGAGAATCTAAGCGGGGCGTTTGTGACGTTTGAACGCAACGAAAATAACCAAACCGAACAAGAAACGCTTCATATATTGACGGCGGATGCTAGAAAATATTTTTCATCCGTACTGATTCAACAAGTATAAAAATGGAGGCTAGGACAAAATTATTTTAGCTGAAGGAAGATCCGAACGATGAATCGTTCGGATTTTTTTATTGGTAGAGTGAACGTAGATTTCATATATATAAGCGCTTTCAAATGTTGATTGGAGTAATTTAATTATGTTTCAATCTCTTTATTTGTTTACTAATACCTATAAGTTTTTTACTATATTGGCTGACAAAAGTGATCCGTTTGTGTGTTTTTTTCGTTTTGGATGTGAAACAAAATAACTAGATATTATCCATTCACTGTATTACAGTTGTTACATTTCGTTTACATCGAAAGAGAAAAGGTTTAGTTATCTAGTAAATTGTAGTAAATATTAGAGTAGAACGTTTTCAAACTAAATCTATTAAATACGAAAAGGGTGTGACACCGATGGATCAAGCTACGCAGTGTATGACACAAGAAGAAACAAAAATTATTGATAAATTAAAAATGGAAATGTTAAATGCAGTGTCACTACAAGATTTGCGTTTTTACAAAAAAGAAATTCACCGAATTAAAGAACAAGCGGTTAAACGCCACGGTTTTTTTAATAAATTACAGCAAACAGCTCAGAAGCTGTAACGATCCATTATCGTTACAGCTTTTTTCATTTCTTTCATTAAATATTTTATTTCTTCTAAATATTTAATATAATGTAAGAAGATATAGCTTTTGTTCTACACATATGCGAAATACGCGTTAATGATCCAGGAGACATGATGTGAAATTCGCTAGGGGCGGTGTTGACTTGAAATCATATTTAACAGTAACAGAGATTTTAACAAGGAAACATTTTGTAAACTGTGAAGTAATAGCTGGAGAGAAAGGGCTTACTAATTCTGTTAAGTGGGTGCACGTGATGGAAGTGACGCGCATTAATGAGCTGCTAAAAGGAAACGAGCTCATTTTATCGACAGGGGTAGGCTGGGGAGAAGATCCTCAATCTTGTTTATCATTTCTTCAGCAATTAATTTCTTGTAAGGCATCAGGACTGTGTATTGAACTTGGCACTTATACTTCTAAGATTCCGCAAATTGTCATTGATAAAGCGAACGAATGTGATTTTCCGATTATTTTATTTCACGAGGAAGTTCCGTTCGTTGAAATTACGCAAGATGTTCACTCGCTTTTAATTAATCAGCACTATCAAATGATTTCCGATTTAGAACAGTATTCTCATAGGCTAAATCAGCTGCTGTTAACAGTTAATGATCCGGCCCTCATCTTACAGTGTTTATATGAATCTACGGGGCTTCTTGTCGGCCTTAAAGTTTCAAATGAATTACTTACCTTTGCTCCGGAGATGGACTTGCTCAAACAGCAGCTTCTACTTCATTATATAAGCAGGGAAAATGAAAGTCCGCATTTTACTGAGCAGCCTATTCATTTATTAGGACAAGATTATGCTCAGCTGTATGTTGCTTCTATAAATGAAGCGTTAACAGAACTTGAAGTGCTCACTGTTGACCGAACGGCGACTGCACTTGCTCAGCATTTTTTGAAGGACCTGTATGTCGAAGAGAAAAAAAGAGTAGATGAAACCGAATGGATGACAAAATGGATGAACGGAGAGTTAACTCTTGAACAAATAAAAGACTCTATGCACGAAGTGTGTTCAGATTCGCCTATTCGCGGAGGTGTCGTTGTTTGCTGTAAGTGGCAAAGGCGGGAGAAGTTTGATCGAACGTATTTTAAGCTGATCTTGCGAAGCATTTTTGAACAAGAAGGCTTTCACTTATTAGTCTCCGAGCGAAATCGCGAAGTATTATTTATTCTTTTGAACAAACGAATGGTTAGCACATGGAGAGAGAGATTAGAAAACAGCCTTCATCGCTGGATGAATCAATATGAATCGGATGAAAATTCAAAGAGGAATGCCATTAGTTTTATCGGAATTGGCCAATACTGTGAACAGCTTGACTGCATGCATAAAAGCTATGAAACGGCTAAAGAAACAATTTCGATTCAAGAAATGCTGCAAAAACAAACCATTATTCATTTTTATGATGATTTGCATATGTACCGGATTATTTCGCTTTTACATCAGCATGAAGACTTACAGGAAGTGGTGTTTGAATATCTGCAGCCCGTTATTACATATGATGAAACGTATAATGCAAAACTCATGGAAACATTAAAAATTTATTTAGCATGCAACGGATCTAAACAAGAGACGGCTAAGCGTTTATACATTGTCCGGCAAACGTTGTATCACCGTATCGAAAAACTAGAAAAGCTGCTGGGTGAAGACTTTATGGAGCCGGAAAAACGACTGGCAATTGAGTTTATGATTATGGCATATGAATATTTGTTTATGATGAAAAAGTCGCGCGCGGAATTTATAAACGGATAAGTAAGCAGCTGGAAACAGCTGTTTTTTTATGTTGAGGCTGATTTTACTATATGTTCATTTTAGTTCATGCTTTCTCCTAGTTCACTGCGCAAAATGTGAAACGAGAATCTAGAGTTGTTTCACATTTTGTCTAATGCAACCACCATTTATTTATTCAATAATAAAGGTAGATTTGTCATTTCTTATTTTTTGAGGAGGCCAAGCGATATGTCAGTTGTGAATAATGATACGCAAGTTTTAAAAAATTACGTGGGCGGAAAATGGGTTGATACGGCAGGGGGAAAATTTGGAGAGGTAATTAACCCATCGACGGGCGAAGTCATTGCAAAAGTACCGCTTTCTACAAAAGAAGACGTAGCCAATGCGGTGGAAACAGCTCAAAAAACATTTGAAACATGGCGTAACGTTCCTGCTCCAAAACGAGCAAGATTAATGTTTGCGTTTCAGCATTTACTAGTTAAGCATCATGAAGAGTTAGCTAAATTAGTTGTACAAGAAAACGGCAAGGCTTTCAAAGAAGCTTACGGTGAAGTACAGCGCGGTATTGAATGCGTGGAGTTTGCCGCGGGTGCTCCTACTTTATTAATGGGGGAATCATTAAATAACATAGCGGAAGAAATTGATTCTGAGATGTTCCGTTTTCCATTGGGTGTCGTTGGCGGCATCACACCTTTTAACTTTCCGATGATGGTACCGCTTTGGATGTTCCCTCTTGCCATTGTATGTGGAAATGCGTTTGTATTAAAACCGTCTGAGCGAACGCCGCTTTTAGCAACGCGACTTGCTGAACTTTTTACAGAAGCAGGAGCACCGGATGGATTATTAAATATTGTGCACGGGGCACACGATGTTGTGAACGGATTAATAGAGCATGAAAAAGTTAAAGCGATTTCATTCGTCGGATCGCAGCCGGTAGCAAAATATGTTTATGAACAAGCTGCTGCTCAAGGGAAACGAGTTCAGGCTTTATCTGGAGCTAAAAATCACCATGTTGTGATGCCAGACTGCGATATGGATAAAGCGGTATCACATATTATCAGCTCGGCTTATGGAAGTGCCGGCCAGCGTTGCATGGCGTGCAGCGCCGTGGTCGTCGTGGGTGAAAAAGGCGATGAATTCGTCGCAAAATTAAAGCAAAAAGCAGATGAATTAATTATGGGAAGCGGATTTGATGATGAAGTGCTTCTAACGCCTGTGATTCGAAAAGAGCACCGTGATAAGGTGCTGGATTATATTGAACTTGGCATGAAAGAAGGAGCGGAACTCATTCGTGACGGACGTAAAGAAATGGATGAACATACAGAAGGCAATTTCTTAGGAGCAACAATTTTTGACCGCGTAACTCCTGATATGACCATTGCTAAAGAAGAGATTTTTGCACCTGTACTCAGCTTGCTTCGCGCTGACACATTAGATGAAGCACTTCGCTATATGGAAAAATCCCGTTTTGGAAATGGAGCAACGATTTATACAAAAGATGCAAAAGCCGTGCGTCAATTTAGAGAAGAAGCAGATGCGGGTATGCTCGGTATTAACGTAGGAGTACCTGCTACAATGGCCTTCTTCCCATTCTCCGGTTGGAAAGACTCTTTTTACGGAGATTTGCATGTCAACGGCAAAGACGGTTTGAACTTCTTTACACGTAAAAAGATGGTTACATCACGCTTTGACTTTTAACATATAGATGAATATAGCAAGTGGCTTCGGCATTTTGTCGAAGTCTTTTCATACAGAAAAAAATACCGCGCTAGCGATTTGGGAGTGGATAAGATGGTACAGGTCAGTCAAAATGAAAAAGATCTGCGTGCAAAAGATGAGCAGTATGTATGGCATGGAATGAAACCATACAGTCCGGATGCAACAATGGTTGCTACAAAAGCAAAAGGTGCTTGGATTACAGATGAACAAGGAAATCGCTATTTAGATGCAATGGCAGGGCTTTGGTGTGTAAATACCGGGTATGGACGGGATGAGTTAGCGCTCGCAGCCTATGAGCAGCTAAAAGAACTGGCTTATTTTCCACTCACTCAATCTCACGTACCTGCTATCAAACTGGCAGAGAAGCTAAATGAAATGCTAGGTGATGACTATGTTATCTTCTTTTCAAATAGCGGATCTGAAGCAAATGAAACGGCTTTTAAAATTGTGCGTCAGTATCATCAGCAAAAAGGAGAGCATTCTCGCTACAAATTTATTTCGCGTTACCGAGGGTATCACGGAAATTCAATGGGCGCACTAGCAGCAACGGGTCAAGCTCAGCGTAAATATAAATATGAACCGCTTGCCCCTGGCTTTATTCACGTTGCCCCGCCTGATTCGTACCGAGGGCAAGATGACTACGATGCACCGAAAGAAAATCTTCAATCTGTAAAAGATATTGACAACGTTATGACGTGGGAGCTAAGTGAAACGATTGCCGCTGTTATTATGGAGCCAATTATTACAGGAGGAGGAATTCTTTTACCGCCTCAAAATTATATGAAAGGCGTAAAAGAAACGTGTGAAAAACACGGTGCACTTTTAATTGCAGATGAGGTTATTTGCGGCTTTGGACGTACAGGAGAAGCCTTTGGTTTTATGAATTACGATGTAAAACCAGATATCATTACCATGGCAAAAGGAATTACAAGCGCATATCTTCCGCTCTCTGCAACTGCTGTTAAAAAAGAAATTTATGAAGCGTTCAAAGATAGCGATCAGTACGAGTATTTTCGCCATGTTAATACATTTGGAGGAAGCCCGGCTGCGTGTGCACTGGCATTAAAGAATTTAGAAATTATGGAAAGAGAAAATCTTTTTGACCGTTCTAAACGGCTCGGAGCTTACGTATTAAGTGAGCTAAAGCCGCTTATCGATAGCCACCCATACGTTGGAGACGTAAGGGGTAAAGGGCTTTTAATTGGAATTGAACTTGTAGCTGATAAACAAACGAAGGAACCGTTAGACGTTAATCTTGTAAATGAAGTGATTGCTAAATGCAAAAGCAAAGGAGTGATTATTGGGAAAAATGGAGCAACGGTCGCCGGCTATAATAATGTTCTCACGCTCTCACCGCCGCTTAACATTGAGGAAAGTGATATTGAGCTGTTATTAGCTACTATTACGTATGCGCTTGACAGCATCAAATAGGTAAGTTTGCAAAAAGCCTGTATAATATAATTACAGGCTTTTTGTGCGTGTGAAGGAGGAAGTAGAAAATGGAATTGTTATTTTTAGGGACGGGTGCAGGAGTACCGGCGAAACAGCGGAATGTTTCATCTCTTGCGCTCGAACTTTTGCAAGAAAGAGGGGCGGTGTGGCTTTTTGATTGTGGAGAAGCAACACAGCATCAAATTTTACATACAACCGTTAAACCGAGGCGAATTGAGAAAATTTTTATTACGCACCTTCACGGTGATCATATTTACGGATTGCCTGGACTCCTTGGAAGCCGTTCGTTTCAAGGCGGAGAATCGCAGCTTACTGTATACGGGCCAAAAGGAATTAAAGAATTTATTGAAGTCACGCTGGCTGTAAGTCAAACTCATCTGCAATATCCTCTAGAGGTTGTTGAAATAGAAGAGGACAGTGAAAGTGGAACGATTTTTGAAGATGAAACTTTTTCAGTGGAGTTTGGCAAGCTTGAACATGGCATTTTATCTTATGGATATCGAGTTGTCGAAAAAGATTTGCCAGGATCACTGGACGTTCAGCGTTTAAAAGAGATGAATATTCCCCCGGGGCCTCATTATCAGCAGTTAAAAGAAGGGAAAGAAGTAGTATTAAAAGATGGGCGTATAATCAAGGGTCAAGAATTTGTAGGAGAGGCTAAAAAAGGGAAGGTCATCACGGTTTTAGGAGATACAAGAAAGTGTATGCAAAGTGTTCAGCTTGCTATGGATGCGAATGTATTAGTCCATGAAGCTACTTTTTCAGCGGGAGACGAGGAGCTTGCTTACAACTATTTTCATTCTACTGCAAAAGAAGCTGCTGAAATTGCTAAAACAGCATCTGCCGAGCGTCTTATTTTATCTCATATTAGTTCGCGTTACCAAGGAGACGCAGTCAGCCAGCTAGCAGAAGGAGCAAAAGAAATTTTTCCGAATACCGACATAGCAGAAGACTTGAAGCGGTTTACGATTTCATAAAAAAAGACGAGGATATCCTCGTCTTTTTTTACCATCCGCGTTCGTACTGAACGGGTGCTGAAATTGTTTCATTTAGCTCTTTTGCCGCCGTGCGCGGGAAGTACGGATCGCGCAGAAGTTCGCGCGCAACAAAAATTAAATCAGCGCGTTCGCTTTGTAAAATCTCTTCTGCTTGTCGTCCAGTTGTAATTAGCCCAACAGCGCCTGTATCAATATTAGCTTGCTGCTTGATTTTATCTGCAAACGGCACTTGATAGCCAGGGTATACGTTGATTGGAGCGTGTACTAGAGCACCGGAACTAACGTCAATTAAGTCGACGCCTTGTTCTTTCATCCATTTTGCAAATACAACGTGATCATCGACTGTTAATCCGCCTTCTGTATAGTCAGAAGCAGAAACACGGACAAATAAAGGGCCGTCCCACTCTGTTTTCACAGCTTCAATAATTTCCTTTAAGAAACGATAGCGGTTTTCAGCGCTGCCGCCATATTCGTCGCTGCGCTTATTGCTTAGCGGCGATAGAAATTGATGTACTAAATAACCGTGTGCCGCATGAAGCTCGATAATATCAAATCCAGCTTCTTTTGAACGTCGAGCGCTTTCTTTAAAGGCAGAAATCGTTTCATGAATTTGTTCTGTGGTCATTTCCACAGGTTTTTTACTTTTATCATCAAAAGCAATAGCGGAAGGAGCATAAATATCGCCTTCAACAGTTGCTTTACGTCCTGCGTGTGCAAGTTGAATAGCAGTTTTTGCACCGTTTTCTTTTAGCTGTGTCACAAGTTTCGTTAATCCATCTTTTTGTTCATCATTCCAAATTCCCAAGTCTTGAGCTGAAATACGACCTTGTGGCACGACAGCTGAGGCTTCAACCATAATGAGACCTACTTGTCCAACCGCACGAGTTGTGTAGTGAACCATATGAAAGTCAGTTATTACGCCGTCTTCCTTTTCACATGAATACATGCACATTGGTGACATTACAATTCGGTTTTTTAATGTTACATCTTTCACTGTATAAGGTGAAAATAGTTTTGTTGTCATTTGGTTTAACCTCCAATTATTTCGATACTCTAAACAAAAGTTATTATATCACCGCATTGAATTTTCTTTCACATAATCTGCTTATCCATTTTTAATCATAAAAAAACCTCTTTCTTTTTTTAGAAAGAGGTGAACCTTTACGAACGTTTACTCGAGATTTTTTCGTCAATCGTATCTCCTAAATATTTGGAGCGAATTGTAGCTTGTTCAATACACTGCATCATGGCTTCTTGGAAGTTATGAGAAATAAGCTGTTCGATTCCTGCTTCTGTTGTGCCGCCCGGACTCATCACTTCTTTTCGAAGTACGGCTGGCGTTTTAGGTGACTGTTTCAGCATTTCTGCAGCACCGATAAGAGTTTGAAGAATTAGTTCATTTGACACTGACGTATCCAAGCCTTGTTTTTCAGCTGCTTTTTCCATTGCTTCTACTAGATAGTAGACATACGCTGGGCCGCTTCCAGATAGTCCTGTTACAGCGTGAAGCTGCTCTTCCTCTACAGTTGTAACCGTACCAATCGTTTCAAATAAAGCAGTAGTAACGTTCATATGCTCTGCTGTAGCAAACTTGCCGGGTGCAATGGCTGTAGCCGATAATCCAATAGAGGCCGATGTATTTGGCATAGCTCTTACAACCGCTACTTCTTGGTCAAACAAGTTTACAATTGTGGCAGTCGATACACCTGCTAAAACAGAGAGAACGAGGTGGTGGGGACGAATATAAGACTTAATCGTATCGATGCTTTCCGCTACGTCTTTTGGTTTAATAGCAAGCACGACGATATCGCTTTTTTCGATTAACAAGGCATGATTACGCGTAATGTTAATTTCATAGGCGTTTCGAAGTTCGTGAAGTCTTTTATCGTTGCTATGATTTGTTACGGTGATTTGATTGGGGCGAAGCTTTTTATCTGACAGCAGCCCTGAGATCATGGCTTCAGCCATTGATCCAGCTCCAATAAAGGCGATGTTTAGATCCGTTTTCATTAAAAGTTCCTCCAGTCATTTGCTATCCAATGAAAACAGATACTGAGATTTCAGTATCTGTTAAAGGCTTGTGTTTGTGTATCTCTTCTTTATAAAATGCATAGTTATCTAAAGATATGAATAAAACTTCACTATATTTCTGTCATTATGCAATGAAAAAGAGAGGGATGTCAATGTAATTTTCAGAAAACGAATGCAATTGTATAAATAACAGGGAAAATCGTGTAAACTTAAAAGAAAATGCGATGGTAAAGGAGCAAAAATACAGATGAATGAGCAATTATATAAAATTGTGCTGCCTACTCCTTTTGCGGTAGGAGATGTGAATGTTTTTGTTATAAAAGGTCAGACCGTTACGCTAATCGATGCTGGTATTAAAACGGAGGCAGCGTGGTCTGTATTTAAAGAAAAGCTTAATGAAATAGGATTAAAACCAGATGATATTAAGCAAGTTGTCCTAACTCATCACCATCCTGATCACGTAGGAATGCTTGATTTTTTTGATAAAGATATCGCCATAGTCGGTCATGCAAAAAATCAGCCTTGGATCTCCCAAAATCCAGATTTTTTTGAGTGGTACGATGCGTTTTTTGAAGACCACTTTATGAAAGCCGGCGTAGATGAAAGGTTTCGCCCTTATTTAAAACGTTTAAAAGCATCAATGAAGTATTCATGTCATCGTTCTCTTACAACTTCTGTGCAGGAAGGAGATTACATTCCGGGCCTAGAGAGTTGGAAAGTACTTGAAGTACCAGGTCATGCTCAAAGCCATATTGCATTATACAATGAAAGAACAGCGGTTATGATTGGAGGAGATTTATTGTTAAAGCATATTTCATCTAATCCGCTTATTGAACCTCCTATGAAACCAAGCGGCGAGCGACCTAAAACGCTTCTTCAATATAATCATTCATTAAGACGTCTGCTTGATTTAGAGATAAACTGTATCTATACAGGTCATGGAGATGAAGTGTTACGTGTTCGCGAACTTGTACAAGAGCGGTTACAAAAGCAGAGCGACCGAGCGGATAAAGTGCTTAGCATGATAAAAGAACGTCCTCAAACAGCGTTTGATATTTGCAAACAGCTATTTCCTACTATTTATGAAAAAGAACTAGGGCTAACTCTTTCTGAAACAATTGGTCAGCTCGATTTTTTAGAAGACGCAAATAAAATCAGTACACATGAAAAAGAAAGTACGCTTATTTATTCTGTGTGCTCTTAACTTATAAAAAAGGTGTGTTATATTTGAAATCCTCGTTAAAGAACCAACATGTCGTGATTACAGGCGCTTCAGGAGGTCTTGGAGAACATTTAGCTTACGAAGTGGCTAAAAGAGGGGGCGTCCCCGTTTTACTTGCACGTACAGAAGAAAAGCTGCACCGAGTAGCTGAGCAAATTAGTCAACAGTATGGGATTACCTCTTACATATACAAAGCTGACGTAGCGAACGTAGAGGAAGTCAAAAGAGTGGTTCAGAAAATGATGAGTGAAATTAAGCGTGTTGATGTCCTGATTAATAATGCAGGCTTTGGTGTATTTGAAGAAGTGAAAGAAGCATCGATTAAGACCATTGCCTCAATGTTTCAAGTCAATGTTATTGGATTAATTGCATGTACACAAGAAATTTTAGCTTATATGCTAAAAGAAAACAAAGGACATATTATTAACATTGCTTCTCAAGCAGGCAAACTTGCGACGCCTAAATCCAGTGGCTATTCAGCTTCTAAACATGCCGTGCTAGGGTTTACCAACAGCCTGCGAATGGAATTAGCGAAAACAGATATCTATGTAACGGCAGTGAATCCAGGTCCTATTCAAACCAACTTCTTTTCAATAGCAGATCAATCAGGAAACTATGAAAAAAGCGTAGAAAAGTTTATGTTAACCCCTCAATACGTAGCTGAAAAAACGGTCAATATTATTGGAAAACCAAAACGAGAAGTCAACTTGCCTAAGTGGATGAATATAGGCTCGAAGATGTATCAGCTTGCCCCGGGGATCGTAGAAAAATTGGCAGGGGATGCGTTTAATAGAAAATAACCTGTGCTTTAACCACAGGTTATCAAAGTTTTTTGTTAATGGTTTCGTTCAGTAAGGCTGTAATTCTATAAATCTACTGCTCGTCCAAAACTTTTGCAGCGCGCACACAAGAGTCGAATTTTCCTTTATGATTTCCGTCGCAAAAGGGCATCTTTTGCGACTGGCCACATCGGCATAGTGAAAATGTCGGCTTTGTTTCAAATTTGTTGCCGTCTGCATCAATTAATTCAACGTCTCCAGTGACACGGAAAGAACCGTTATCCATTACTTTAATTTGTACTTTTGACATAAAAAAACCTCCTTTTTGTACACATCTATATGAATCGCCAGAGTTTAATGAAAGCGAGATGTGTATTATACTCATTATATAAGCAATTTTCGTTTGTTTATACAATTAGTTTAAAAGGAGTTAAAGGAAAATGAATATTACCTTTACTGATAAAGCGATAGCAAAAGTACAAGAAAAGTACGGGAAAGATTCTTCACTATATTTAAAATTAAAATACGATACGGATGGATGCGGCTGTGTTGTGAGCGGCGTAACGACGCTATGGATTGTTGATGAAAAAGAGAGCGATGATGTAACCATTGAGACGAATTTTGTTCCTGTTCTTGTCGAAAAAACAAAGCAAGTATTTTTAGATGATAATATGACGATTGACTACAATGAAAGTGCATATGCGTTTATGCTAAAATGTCCTTCTCAAATTTTAAATCCGCGCATGTCATTTATCGATAAAACAAAAGAAGCGCTTTAAAGCGCTTCTTTTTGTATTTTTTCTAAAAATGATTCAATAACTTGTTCATATTCCTCTGGATTATCAGCATACGAGCGGGCATGAGTGCCTACAGGTGCTAAATACATCCGTTTTTCTCCCATTTTTTTGGCATGCAGCTGCTCCGTCATTTTAGGAAGAATATAGTCATCTTCTCTGCTGTGAATAAACAGAACAGGATGTTTGATTTGATTTACGACTGAAATAGGTGATACGTCTTTAAATGAGTAGCCTTCTCGCCATTTTAAAATAATATTAGCTGCTGGCATCACAAGCTGTTTTGGTAAGTGGAAATCTTGTTTTAAGCGATAGGCAAGAAGTTCTTCCAAGTCAGAAAAAGGGCAGTCGACAATATAAAAATCAGCTCCGTCTTCCATTCCAGCATACAAAAGAGTGGTCGCAGCTCCCATAGATTCCCCGTGAATCCCGAGGGAAATAGTTGAACCGAATTGTTCTTTTACCCAATGAACAACGGATTGAAGGTCTAGTTTTTCATAATAGCCGTAGCTCGTTGTTTTCCCTTCAGACTTGCCGTGGCGGCGGTGATCATAAAGAACGACGTTCCATCCAAGCTTTAGAAAAAGCCGAGCATATTTCATAGAGTTGAGTGAATGAACTGTAACTCCGTGCGAAAGAATCATAAATCGGTTGTTTTCGTGTTGTTTAATAACGGTCCCAGCTATGTTATAGCCTAGAGAAGAAGGAAGCACAAATGCTTCTTTAGGAAGAGTGCTATAGACTTTCTCATCATAAAAGCCATCTTCCGTGTCGCGGTCAATAATAACTTTGTCGGTCTTTTTACGGATGTACATCATTTGATTTGTAAAAAAGATGCCAAGAGCGGCAAATGCTCCGAAAATACTTCCTATTAATAATAGCCATTTTTTCATGATTAGCGGCTCCTTTTGTTAATATAGCTATTATTTATTATAGCATCGCTCTCATAAAAACCTAATTTTTAACGCTGTGCAAACAAAGAGTATTGCTTGCTTTCAATCGGTCTTGAAATGTGAGGAGCGATAAAAGCGACCGCTTCGAGCAGCTTTTCTTCATTAATAGAAGTGGAAATACCCATTTCATGAAGCATAAAGACGAGATCTTCTGTAGCTACGTTTCCCGTTGCTCCCTTAGCGAATGGGCATCCACCTAACCCCCCAGCCGATGAATCGAACCTGTTAATACCGGCTTGCAAAGCTGCATAGATATTTGCAATGGCTAATCCTCTCGTATCGTGAAAGTGCGCAGCCAGTAGCGTGTGGGGAAAGTTTTGTTTTAATTTCGAAAAAAGTGAAAATACATCTTTAGGGTTTGCCATGCCAATTGTATCAGCAACGCTTAGCTCATTAACTCCAGCCTCCACAAAGCTTTCGCAAAGGGCCAGCACGTCGCGTTCATGTATTTTTCCTTCATACGGGCAATAAAAGGCGGTGGAAATGCAAGTTCGAATAAAACATTCTTGCTGCTTGAGCTGCTGAATGAGAGGAAGCAGCGTTTGTACAGCTTCTTTGGTGTTTTTGTTAATATTTTTTTGATTAAAGGTATTGCTTACGCCAATAAACAGCGCAACGGAGCGGCAATTAGCTTGCAGTGCTTTTTCCAAGCCTTTTTGGTTTGGCACAAGTACAATGTTTCGGCACGTATCAGACTGAAATGTATTTGCAACAGTAGAAGCATCTTTCATTTGAGGAACCCATTTTGGAGAAACAAAGGATGTAATTTCGATTTCGGATAGTCCAGCTTCTTTTAATTTTTTGATAAAATTAATTTTTTTTTCAGTTGGAACAAAATTTTTTTCGTTTTGAAGTCCATCTCGTGGACCAACTTCTATAATTGTTACTTTTTCAGGAAATCCCATAAACCGCTCTCCTCCCACATTGTAAACGCTTACTAATATTCATTTTAATTCTAAAAAATTAAAATTCAATAAAAATTATAAATTTTTACAAAAAAAGAGGAATTTCGCAAGCGATGTCGAAATTAATACAGGTGACAGTTAATCACAGTAATCAAACAGTAAGGAGAGGTTTTCGACATGGGTCAAACAGAAGTAGTCATTGTAAGCGCTGTACGTACAGCAATCGGCAGCTTTGGGGGAAGCTTACAAAATGTATCCGCAACAACTTTAGGTGGTACTGTAATTAAAGAAGCTTTAAACAAAGTAGGGGTATCAGCAAACGAAGTAGATGAAGTTATCATGGGAAATGTCCTACAAGCAGGTTTAGGACAAAATCCAGCACGACAAGCAACTTTAGCAGCAGGTTTACCTGAAACTGTTTCAGCATTAACCATCAATAAAGTATGCGGATCAGGACTAAAAGCAGTACATCTCGCTACACAAGCGATTCTTGCTGGGGATGCTGATGTGATTGTTGCTGGTGGAATGGAAAACATGAGCCAAGCACCATACTTATTAAAAAATGCACGCAACGGGTTTAAAATGGGCGACCAAAAAGTAGTTGACAGCATGATTCAAGATGGATTATGGTGTGCATTTAACGACTACCATATGGGCGTTACAGCTGAAAATCTGTGTGATAAATATGAAATTACTCGTGACGAACAAGATGCGTTTGCAGCTTCAAGTCAGCAAAAAGCAGAAGCAGCTATTCAATCTGGTCGTTTCAAAGATGAAATCGTACCAGTAGAAGTGCCTGGAAGAAAAGGTCAAGTAACTGTTTTTGAACAAGATGAGTTCCCACGTGCAGGCACAACGGCTGAAAGCTTAGGGAAACTACGTCCAGCCTTCAAAAAAGACGGTTCTGTAACAGCTGGTAATGCATCTGGTATCAATGACGGTGCAGCGGCAGTAGTGGTAATGAGCCGTAAAAAAGCAGACGAGTTAGGCCTAACACCATTAGTGTCAATTAAAGGTAATGCAACTGCGGGAGTAGACCCAAGCATTATGGGAATCGGTCCTGTAAGCGCAG
Source organism: Priestia sp. FW507-14D1A (assembly GCF_058781295.1). Lineage (NCBI taxonomy): Bacteria > Bacillati > Bacillota > Bacilli > Caryophanales > Bacillaceae > Priestia > Priestia sp. FW507-14D1A. The sequence goes on along the minus strand of NZ_JBYSWQ010000001.1, from coordinate 1,085,673 downwards.
TGAAAAAGGCGCTTGAAAAAGCTGCTGTTTCATTAGAAGATGTTCAATTAGTAGAAGCAAACGAAGCATTCGCTGCACAGTCAATCGCTGTGGATCGTGAACTTCAATTTAATCATGATATTTTAAATGTAAACGGTGGAGCAATTGCGCTTGGACATCCTATTGGTGCAAGTGGTGCACGTGTCCTAGTTTCACTTATTCATGAAATGCAAAAACGCGACGCAAAACTTGGGTTAGCAACGTTATGTATTGGCGGAGGCCAAGGCGTTGCAACAATCGTTGAACGTCCTTAATTTGATATAGTTTTAACAAACATTAAAGCTATATCACAACGCCACAGATTCCAAACATACAGCTTTGGAACTCGTGGCGTTTTTGTTTTTCCTTTAATTTGTCTAGTAATATAACTTTTTTGACAAAAAAATGATTAAATTATAATTTTCAGTTATATATATATTTAAAAAGAAATAAAAATCTTTTATAATAGATTAGAAAGCGTTTTCAAAAATAACGAAGGGGTGGTTATGTATGAAACAAGTACATACGTCGTTTAAAGAAGCGGTGAAAGATATTCACGACGGTGCTACGATTATGGTCGGTGGTTTTGGTTTATGTGGAATTCCGGAGAATTTGATTTTAGCGTTAGTTGAAACAGGGGTAAAAGATTTAACCGTAATTTCAAATAACTGCGGCGTAGACGACTGGGGACTTGGACTGCTTCTGAAAAACAAACAAATTAAAAAGATGATTGGTTCTTACGTGGGAGAAAATAAAGAGTTTGAAAGACAAGTATTGTCAGGAGAAATTGAAGTAGAATTGCTGCCTCAAGGCACGCTAGCTGAAAAGATTCGCGCCGGCGGAGCGGGCATACCTGCATTTTATACACCAGCGGGAGTGGGAACACCCATTGCTGAAGGAAAAGAAGTTCGCGTGTTTGAAGGAAAAGAATATTTACTAGAAGAGGCGTTAAAAGCTGATTTTAGTTTGGTTAGAGCTTGGAAAGCCGATCATATGGGGAACTTGGTGTATAACAAGACAGCGCGCAATTTTAGCCCAATGATTGCAGCAGCAGGAAAAGTGACGATAGCAGAAGTAGAGGAACTTCATCCAACAGGCTCACTCGATCCAAATATTATTCACACACCTAGTGTATATGTTCAATCGTTAATTATTGGTGAACAAGAAAAACGTATTGAGCGTTTAACCGTTCAAAAATAACAAAAGGGGAGAGATTTTTCATGATTGAAAACGGCGTGAACGTGAGAGAGCGAATTGCAAAACGTGCTGAAAAAGAAATTTTGGACGGATTTTATGTAAACCTTGGAATTGGTATTCCAACGCTTGTGGCTAATCATATCTCAGATAATAAAACGGTGGTGCTTCAGTCCGAAAACGGTTTGTTAGGCATTGGACCATATCCGAAAGAAGGAGAAGTAGATCCTGATTTAATTAATGCAGGTAAAGAAACCGTAACGGCGACAAAAGGCGCCTCTTACTTCGATAGTGCTGAATCGTTTGGAATGATTCGCGGAGGGCATATTAACATTGCGATTTTAGGAGGAATGGAAGTCTCAAAAACTGGTGACTTGGCAAACTGGATGATTCCTGGAAAAATGATTAAAGGAATGGGCGGTGCAATGGATTTAGTTCATGGAGCACAGCGCATCATTGTTATTATGGAACACGTGACGAGAAAAGATGAGCCTAAAATCTTAAATGAGTGCAGCCTCCCTCTGACAGGAAAAGAGGTAGTGGATCGTATTATTACAGATCGAGCGGTCATTGATATTACGGCAGAAGGTCTAAAGCTTGTTGAAGTAGCGAAAGGCTATACGGTAGAAGATATTCAACAATCTACAGAGCCAACTTTAATCATTGATGAACATGTAAAACTAGATGCATTTTGATTTTTGGTAACAAAAGCAAGAATATGATACAATATCTCTCAATTAAAGTAGCGGGGGAATTGTGATGGCTAAAAAAAAGCAAAAACAATCAGCACAAAAACAAAATGATCAGCTTAGTATTAAAGATCAGCTAAATGATAGCTTATTAAAACAGCTTCAAGCTAAAAAACAGGCGCTTTCTTTAAAAGAAGAAGAGCAGAAAGAAACAGAACGTAAAGAAGCTGCTCGAATTCGAAAAGAAAAAGAAAAAAATAAGTCGTTTGAAGAACTGTTAAATGAAAGTAATTTGAACTGGTCTGAATTTAAAAAATAAAAGCGCCTTTATCGGCGCTTTTATTTTTTAACGGTGAGCTTCGTATTGATTTGCTTTAAAGATCGATTGCAGCTTGCTGATTTCAGTAGGCTGAAGCGGGGAAGCCTCGACAGCTTTGATGTTTTCACGAAGCTGTGAAGAAGAGCTTGCTCCTGCTACAACCGAGGCTACCGTAGGATTAGCTAAACAGTATTGAAGTGCCGTTGAGTTTAGCGAGTGAGTTGGTCGTACGTGACAAAATTCTTCTATCGTTTTTGCTAATTCCGTACCGCTATAATCTAAGTAGCCCTTGCCCTCGAATGCAGCAAGCTTTTGCTCTCCTTTTTCGGTTAGCAGCCCTTTGGCTACTGGACCTCTCGCTACAACGCTAATGCCGTTATCATGTAAAAGCGGAAGTGCACTTTCTTCAGGACGTCTGTCTAACAAGCTGTATTGCATCATGACGCTGACAATAGAAGAATTTTGCACATACTCTCGAATCACATTTGGGCGAATAGATGAAATACCATAGTAGCGAATGACGCCTTCTTGTTTTAATTCTTCAAATGCTTCAATCGTTTCCTCAATATTGTCTTCAACAGTTCCTCCGTGCAGTTGATATAAATCGATGTAATCTGTTTGAAGACGGCGCAGGCTTTCTTTTACTTCGTCTTTTATGTAAGCTTTAGACGGATCCCACGTCCAGCTGTCTTTTGCATCATTCCAGCGATTCCCCACTTTTGTGGCTAAAATAATATCATTTCTGCGTTTTTTTAGGGCTTGTCCCACAAACTCCTCGTTTAAGCCAAAATCATATAAATCTGCTGTATCGAAATAATTAATGCCATATTCGAGAGCTTCATCAATCATATTGACAGCGTGTTTTTGTTCCGTTCCAAGAGACATGCACCCTAAACCTAATGTACTGACAAGCAAGTCTGAAGTACCTAAGCGTCTTTTTTCCATCTATGTCACTCCTTATTTTTTACTTGTTTCTATCTATTGTAGCGCTATGATAGAGGGAAACTCAAATAAGAAGATTAGAAAACTGCAGCACAATTAGTGTCTGCAGTCTGCTTGTTTGTAAGAATTGAAATTTTGAGAGATAGCGTTCGTCCATTCATCAACATACTGAAATTGTTCACCGTATTCTTTTAACTTTTGTTTGATTTCCCATGCTTTACCAACCAAAATGATTTGCTTCTCGTGAACATAAACTTTCATTTTTTCTACCTCCCAAGATTCGTATGATAGAATATATGTAAGAGTCAAAAAAATAGAACGAGGTGTAGAAAATGGATCATTTAACAGAAAAAATGCTGTCTTCTGAAAAGCTGTTTGGAGGCAGAGTGATTGATTTGTACTTAGAAGAAGTAGAGCTTCCAAACGGAAAAACGAGTACAAGAGAAGTAGTTAAGCACCCTGGAGCCGTAGCTGTCATTGCATTAACAAGCGATCATAAAATGGTTATGGTCAAACAGTATCGCAGGCCGATGGATCGTATTTTAGTCGAAATTCCAGCCGGCAAGCTAGAAAAAGGAGAAGAGCCGATTGTGACAGCAAAACGTGAGTTAGAAGAAGAAACGGGCTATACGACAGATTCGCTTAGCCATATTATTTCTTTTTATACATCACCAGGTTTTGCGGATGAGTTGGTGCACCTTTATTTAGCGGAAGATTTAAAAGTGATGACCACCAAAGCAGAATTAGACGAAGATGAATTTGTTGAAGTAATGGAAGTTACGGTAGATGAGGCCCTTACTCTTATTCAAAACAAGGAAATTTATGATGCAAAAACAGCCTATGCCGTGCAGTACTTACAGTTAAAAAGCGGATTAGGAGAGTAAGAGAGTTTTTTCTTTTACATACGAACGGCAATCTAGCAATTTAGAGGTTTACATTGAAACGTCATTTGATGTGAGAAAAAACAGGCATGCGTATATCTCTAACTTAAAAAAATGTGTGACAACCATATCTTAGTTTAAGGAACATCCGAACGATGAATAGAGATTCTTGATGGAGAATCAAATTCGTTCGGATTTTTTTAAGGTGATGGTGAATGCAGATTTCATTATGTCTCATTCTCTTTTTTTATTTGATAGATTCAAAAGATTCTTGGCATAGTTTTTGTACTCTATCATACACTCTATTAAGCGATTAATAGGAGGAAGACGATGAGAAAAAAACAATTGCCATTATCGTATGCAAGACATTTTCAAGAAAACAGTTCTATTTATTTGTTTGTGACCGTGCTGTTTTTAATGGGAATCATTTTTGGGGCTATTGTTGTAAATAGTTTGACGCTTGATCAAAAAGAAGACCTGTATTTTTATTTAAACCGGTTTTTCGGACAGGTAAAGAGTGGAGAAGTAGCAAGCAGCGTTGAAATGTTTCAGCAAAGTTTTTTTCATAATGTTAAATACTTAGGGCTCATTTGGATATTAGGAATCGCCATTATTGGTTTGCCTGTAGTGTTAATTCTGCTGTTTTTAAAAGGAATGGTGATTGGTTTTACCGTAGGCTTTTTAGTCAATCAAATGGGACTCTCTGGTTTTGCGCTATCTTTTGTATCTGTTATGCCGCAAAATATCTTTCTCATCCCGGCGTTTCTAATCTTGTCTGCAGCTTCCGTTGCCTTTTCTTTGAAGCTTGTGCGGCAGCAATTCTTTAAAAAAGCAGCGGAGCCAATTTCCGCATCCTTTTTACGCTATGGCGGCACGATGATTGCAATGATATGTTTGGTTGCCTGTGCGGCTACAGTTGAAGCCTACGTATCACCTACTTTAATGAAAAGTGTAATGGCTCTATTAAATAAATAAGAATAAGTATTAAGTAAAAAGAATTCTTTTTTCTTATTAATAATAACTTTATTTTGACACCCTCGACACATCTGATATAATGGATTAGTGAATGGCGAGGGAGGGAATAATTATGGAAAGTCGAATTGAGCGAATTAAGCAGCAGTTGCACTCAGCTAGCTATAAATTGACACCTCAACGTGAGGCGACTGTAAGAGTACTTCTTGAACATGAAGAGGATCATTTAAGTGCCGAAGATGTATATCTCCTCGTCAAGGAAAAGTCTCCGGAAATTGGATTGGCAACTGTTTATCGTACGTTAGAATTGTTAACTGAACTTAAAATTGTTGATAAAATAAACTTTGGCGATGGCGTTTCTCGCTACGATTTAAGACAAGAAGGAGCCGCACACTTTCATCATCACCTTGTGTGTATGGAATGTGGATCTGTGGACGAAATTCAAGAAGATTTGCTTGAAGACGTTGAAGAAATTGTGGAAAAGCAATGGAATTTTAAAATTAAAGATCACCGCTTGACATTTCATGGCATTTGCCATCGCTGTCAGGATAAAGAAGACAAGCAGTAAAAGCCTTTTCCCTAATGGAGAAGGTTTTTTGTTGTACATAAATAGAAAAAAATAACGAGATTACAAGCTACATGGTTTTATAGAAAGAAAGGAAATGACCAGGAGAGCACTCAGCGTGTAAAGGCAAGAAACATGTATAAAACCTGTCCCAATTGGCATATCTTCTAATAGAATCAAAAATTGGAGGAATTGTTTCATGAAATCATGGGCTGAAATGGTATATAATACATGTAAAGTATTTATCTTATTTACCGGGTTTACTCTTTTGTTTTATTTTGGAATGATATGGGTATCTCAAGAGTATCAAAATTATAAACGTTATGATGAGCCGTCGGGTTCAGCAGTTAAGGTCATGCAAGCAAGTGTGAACAAAGATCAGACGTGGCTAGAGCGTTTATTTATGTTTTATCAAAACGGGGAGTAGAGGCTATTGAATGATCAAATTCAAGATTTTATTCATTATTTAGTAGTAGAGCGGGGACTGGCGAAAAATACGATTGACTCATATGAGCGAGACTTAAAAAAGTATGCTCAATATTTAGAGCATGTAGAGCAGCTGAAATCATTTAATGAAGTAACAAGACTTCACATCGTTAATTTTCTGAAATATTTAAGTGATCAGCAAAAGTCATCTAAAACGATTGCGAGACATGTGGCTTCAACTAGATCCTTTCATCAATTCTTACTAAGAGAAAAAGCAGCGGATACAGATCCATCCGTTCACATTGATACTCCGCAGCTTGAGCGCAAGCTGCCAAAAGTGCTAAATGCAGAGGAAGTAGAGGCGCTGTTAAATGTGTTTGATACTTCGACGCCTTTTGGCGTGCGAGACAAAGCGATGCTTGAGTTGCTTTATGCTACTGGAATTCGTGTGTCTGAACTCGTTAACTTAAATATTGATGATGCACATTTGACGATGGGATTTATTCGTTGTATCGGAAAAGGGAATAAAGAAAGAATTGTCCCTATCGGAAGGTTGGCAACGGAGGCAATTGAAGAGTATCTACAGCATAGCCGGAGTGTTTTAACAAAGCAAAAGGAACAGGACAAAGCACTTTTTGTTAATCATCACGGAAGGCGTTTAACAAGGCAGGGGTTTTGGAAAATATTAAAAAAATTAGCTTCTGAAGCAAAAATTGAAAAAGAATTAACTCCTCATACGTTACGGCATTCGTTTGCTACTCATTTGTTAGAGAACGGCGCGGACTTGAGAGCTGTTCAAGAAATGCTCGGGCATGCGGATATTTCGACCACTCAAATTTATACACATGTTACAAAAGCACGTTTAAAAGATGTATACAATCAGTTTCATCCGCGAGCGTAGGAAGATTCCAATGTCCAGTGAGTTCATAGACATTGGTTTTTTTGATTGAAAACACTTTCATTCATGTGTACAAAAAAATAAAAAGCGTCTATACTAATAGAGAGGTCAGACTTCTGACCAATAAGAGAAGATGGTTAAATTATTTCCAAACGGGAATTTTATAGAGAATAAATAAATTGATATTTGGAGGGAATAAAATGGCGCATACATATAAACGCGTATTTTTAATTGTCATGGATTCAGTAGGTATCGGTGAATCGCCGGATGCTGAAAAATACAATGATAAAGGTGCTGATACGTTTGGTCATATTGCAGAGCACTGCAACGGTCTTCATATGCCCAATATGGCTAAGCTTGGCCTAAGCAATATCCGTGAAATTAAAGGAATCGATAAAGCCGAAAAACCGTTGGCTTACTATACAAAAATGCAGGAAGCTTCTGCAGGAAAAGATACAATGACAGGCCATTGGGAGATTATGGGTCTTAATATTGATACGCCTTTTAATGTATTTCCAGACGGATTTCCAGAAGAGCTGATTTCACAATTAGAAGAAAAAACAGGTCGGAAAATCATTGGGAACAAACCAGCGTCTGGTACAGAAATTTTGGATGAGCTAGGAAAACAACATATGGAAACAGGTGACTTAATCGTCTATACATCAGCAGATTCTGTTTTGCAGATTGCTGCTCATGAAGAAATTGTTCCAATTGATGAATTGTACAAAATTTGTGAGATTGCTCGTGAATTAACGCTTGATGATCCATATATGATTGGACGTGTTATTGCTCGCCCGTTTTTAGGTGAACCAGGTAACTTTACACGTACATCCAATCGTCATGACTATGCATTAAAGCCTTTTGGACGTACAGTAATGAATGAATTAAAAGACCATAACATCGATGTTATTGCTATCGGTAAAATTTCTGATATTTACGACGGAGAAGGGGTAACAAAATCTCTTCGTACCAAATCGAATATGGACGGCATGGATAAGCTAGTTGATACATTAAACATGGACTTCACAGGCTTAAGCTTCTTAAATTTAGTTGATTTTGATGCTCTCTATGGTCATCGCCGTGATCCACAAGGATACGGGCAAGCGCTTGAAGAATATGATGCACGCTTAGAAGAAGTATTTGATTTATTAAAAGAAGATGATTTATTGATTATTACAGCTGATCATGGAAATGACCCAGTTCATCATGGGACAGACCATACGCGTGAATACGTGCCGCTTCTTGTGTACAATAAAGGCATGCAAGAAGGAAAAGAACTTTCTATTCGTCAAACGTTTGCGGATATTGGCGCAACGGTAGCAGAAAATTTTGGCGTAGCAATGCCTAAGCATGGAAAAAGTTTTTTAAAAGAGCTGAATTAAGCAGGGGGAATGGAGTATGAAAAAAGAATATATCGAAAAAGCAGCAGCATATATTAAAAATCAATCAGCTGTTACACCAACAATTGGACTTATTTTAGGTTCTGGGCTAGGGGTATTAGCTGACGAAATTGAAGGCGCGGTAAAAATTCCGTATAACGACATTCCTGAGTTCCCGGTTTCAACAGTTGAAGGTCACGCAGGTCAATTAGTAATAGGTACTATTCATGACGTACCGGTTGTAGCTATGCAAGGACGTTTTCACTTTTATGAAGGGTATGCCCTTGATAAAGTAACATTTCCAGTGCGCGTAATGAAAGAAATCGGTGTAGAAACGTTGATTGTAACGAATGCAGCGGGCGGAGTGAACGAATCCTTTAATCCAGGAGACTTAATGATTATTTCTGATCATATTAATAACTTTGGAACCAACCCTTTGATTGGACCTAATGACTCTGATTTTGGAGTAAGGTTCCCGGATATGTCAACTGCTTACTGCAAGGATCTTCGTCAATTAGCGAAGAAAGTAGGAGCTGATTTAAATATCGCCTTACAAGAAGGTGTATATGTAGGAAATACAGGTCCAACATATGAAACGCCTGCTGAAGTACGCATGCTTCGCATTATCGGGGGAGACGCGGTCGGCATGTCTACAGTGCCGGAAGTTATTGTCGCACGCCATGCAGGTATGAAAGTACTAGGTATTTCTTGTATTTCTAATATGGCAGCTGGCATTTTAGATCAGCCGTTAAATCATGAAGAAGTGATTGAAACGACTGAAAAAGTAAAGCAGCAGTTTTTATCTCTTGTAAAAGAAGTAGTAAAGCAGCTTCCAGCTTATCAACAATAAGAAGAAAATATGACTTCAAGCATCGAGAATTTCTCGATGCTTTTTTTATTTGGTTTAGTATAAATCGATTATACCTTGGAAAAAATAGGTTGTATAAAGAATGGAGGTTTGTGGAGATGAAGCGAACTATTGTAAAGTTACTCGTTGTCATATTTTTATTTCCACTTATGACGCAACCTGTTTTAGCCGCAGAAAAAAAGAATTCTGAGCTTGCTGACAGTGCTAGGTCAGCTATTTTAATTGAACGGGATACAGGAAAAATTCTATACGAAAAAAATAGTAATCAAGAACTTCCCCCTGCCAGTATGACTAAAATTATGACAATGATTTTAATTATGGAGGCTTTGGATAAAGGGAAAATTACCTTAAAAGATAAAGTGCGGGCAAGTGAATATGCCGCTTCAATGGGGGGCTCACAAATCTTTTTAGAGCCCGGAGAAGAAATGACGGTAAATGATTTGCTAAAAGGGATTGCGATAGGTTCTGGTAACGATGCTTCTATGGCAATGGCTGAATATTTAGCTGGATCAGAAGAAAAATTTGTAGCAAAGATGAACCAAAAAGCGAAAGAGCTTGGTTTGACTCATACAAAATTTCAAAATCCGACAGGCCTGCCCGTAGAAAATCACTATAGTACAGCTCATGATATGGCCATGATGGGCAGAGAGCTGCTAAAGTATGAAAAAATTATTAACTATACAAGTAAATATGAAGCTTATTTACGTACGGATACAGATAAGAAGTTTTGGTTAGTAAATACAAATCGCTTAGTGAAGTTTTATCCCGGCGTTGATGGACTCAAAACCGGATTTACAGGTCAAGCTAAATATTGCCTAACAGCTACCGCTAAAAAGGGAAATATGCGTGTGTTAGCGGTTGTATTCGGTGCAAGCACGCCAAAAGATCGCAATAATCAAGTAACCAAAATGTTAGATTACGCGTTCAGTCAATATACAACGAAGCCTTTATACAAAAAAGGAGACGTCATTACCAAGATAGATGTAAACAAGGGTAGCGAAGATCAGGTAACAGCTGTTACGTCCGAGCCTATTTCTGTTTTATTGAAAAAAGGAAATGCAGCCAAAGATGTTAAAACAGAAGTGAAAATGAACGAGAAGTTAAATGCGCCTATTCAAAAAGGCGACAAAATTGGAACGTTGACCATTAAGAAGGATAACAAAGTAGTTAGTTCTTCACCACTTCTTGCAAAAGAAGATATCGATGCTGCTTCTTGGTGGAAGATATTCAAACGTACATTCTCTATTTTCTCTCAAACATCTTAAACAGCTAAATGTGACGAAATAGAACTAGTTTTGTCGGTGAGAAGGATTCTATTCTGTCGGCAGCGAAAGACTGACTATAAGATTTCCGAGGAGGTTTGTATAGTGAGTCTTTCGATTGAATTGGAATTCAAACAAGATGTCTTGTTGGTTCGATTAACTGGAGAATTAGATCATCATGCGGCAGAAGAGCTAAGAAGCAAAATCACCGAAGCGATAGAGAAGGAATCTATCAGCCATTTGATTTTAAATTTACAGCATTTAACCTTTATGGACAGCTCTGGCTTGGGGGTTATTTTAGGGAGATACAAACAGGTTCATAATAACGGCGGGGAAATGGTTGTATGTGCTATTTCTCCTGCCGTAGAACGTTTGTTTAATATGTCAGGCTTATTTAAAATTATTCGTTTTGAACCTAATGAAGAAAACGCGCTTCAAAAATTGGGGGTGGCATAATGAAAAATCAAATGAACCTCCAATTTTCCGCGCTTAGTCAAAATGAATCGTTTGCCCGCGTCACGGTAGCATCATTTATTACGCAGTTAGATCCAACAATGGATGAGCTAACAGAAATTAAAACAGTCGTATCTGAAGCAGTAACAAATGCTATTATTCACGGCTACGAAAGCAATCCGGATGGTGTGGTATACATTTCTGTGACGCTTCATGAAGATGGTGTAGTCGAGCTGATGATTCGTGATGAAGGAATTGGTATCGATAACGTGGATGAAGCCAAACAGCCTTTATACACAACGAAGCCAGATCTAGAACGTTCTGGGATGGGTTTCACCATAATGGAAAACTTTATGGACGAAATTCGAGTGGAGTCAACTGTATTAGAAGGTACGACCTTATATTTAAAAAAGCACTTAACAAATAGTAAAGCGCTATGTAATTAAGGAGACTTGCCAATGGATGTGGAGGTCAAAAAAAATAAAAACGAACCGTATTTAAAGGATCATGAAGTTAAAGACCTCATCAAGCGCAGTCAGCAAGGTGATCAAATTGCACGAGATACAATCGTCCAAAAAAATATGCGGCTCGTTTGGTCGGTTGTTCAACGTTTTATTAACCGTGGTTATGAGCCCGATGATTTATTTCAAATTGGATGTATAGGGCTATTAAAGTCCGTTGATAAATTTGACTTATCGTATGATGTTAAATTTTCAACATATGCTGTTCCAATGATTATTGGTGAAATTCAGCGATTTATTCGTGATGATGGCACGGTAAAGGTTAGCCGTTCTCTGAAAGAAATGAGCAATAAAATACGTAAAGCAAAAGACGAGCTTTCCAAATTACTTGGACGCGTCCCTACAGTCGCTGAGGTTGCAGAACATTTGGATCTCACTCCTGAAGAAGTAGTGCTAGCTCAAGAAGCTAATCGTGCTCCTTCGTCTATTCACGAGACGGTCTATGAAAATGATGGGGATCCAATTACCCTTCTTGACCAAATTGCTGATCATACGGAAGCGAAGTGGTTTGATAAAATTGCCTTAAAAGAAGCAATTGAAGAACTTGATGAGCGTGAAAAGCTCATTGTCTATTTGAGGTATTACAAAGATCAAACTCAGTCTGAAGTGGCCGCAAGGCTGGGAATTTCTCAAGTTCAGGTATCGAGGCTTGAGAAGAAAATCTTAAAACAAATGAAGCTGCATATGAATGATACGTAATACTTAAGAAGCAATCCGTTTTGCTATTCAAAGAAGAATAGTGAAACGGATTGCTTTTTTTATTTGGTAATTAATGGTCTGTTCAGAAACGTGAATTAGAAAATTTAAGAAAATCCATACTACTCGTACAGGGAGATAATGAATCGTAAGGTGTGATATGAATGGAAAACGTTCTTTATCTTAAAATGAGGCATCGTATTCAAGTAAAACCTGATGAGGCTGTAAATATTGGACAATTAGCAATGGTTATAGCAGGAGATTCTGTTCAAAAGCAAATTGAAAAGCTAGTTGTATATCAAGTAAGTATGAGTGATCGAAATATTATCATTGTTGATTTAATGAAGGTAATTGAAAAAGTTACCTCTCAGTATCCGCATTTAGACATTCAGACGATTGGACCCGCTCAAACGATTGTAGAGGTCGTGTATAAAAAGAAACAATATTCCTTTTTGTTTTTTCTAGCTGTTTGGTTTCTTCTCTTCATCGGAGCTGCTTTGGCAATTATGAACTTTCACGAAGATGTGAGTATGAAACAAGTACATCAAAAATTGTTCTATATGCTGACCGGTCTGAGAGATAAGCAGCCTTTGCTGATTCAAGTGCCTTACTCTATCGGTTTAGGCTTGGGAATGATTCTGTTTTTTAACCATGTCTTTAGAAAACGAATTAATGAAGAGCCTAGTCCTCTCGAAGTCGAAATGTTTAATTACCAGCAAGACTTAGATCAATACGTCATTATGCACGAGAATAAAGAAAGTATGAAAAAAATTGATGATCATTAACATTGTGATGACCATTGTAATTGGACTTGCGGGAGGACTGGCTGCAGGTGCTGGGTTTGTAGCATTTTTGACGGTGCTGGGCATTATTCCGCGTTTGATGCAGCTGACCAAAACCATGAAATATATTCAAGCATATGAATGGGGAGTAGTAGGGGGTGCTGTTACAGGCGGTTGGTGCAGTCTTCATCAATACACGTGGCAGTTTCCTGTGGTGTTCATTATGATCATAGGTCTAACGAGCGGTATTTTTATTGGAATGTTGGCAGCAGCGTTAACAGAAGTGCTTAATGTATTGCCGACGTTAACGAAACGAATAGGAATGGAAGGCAAGCTTATTTTATTGTTAATGGCCATTGTACTAGGCAAAGTATGCGGATCATTATTTCATTGGATTTATTTTGTTAATCAATAAGAAAAGGATGTATGTAACATGGCAAATAATCAAAAATTAAAAGATAACTATCAAGAAAGCATTAAACCATTTCAGCCTAAACCTTCATATGTGGCAAATTGCCTAAAAGCCTTTTTGGTAGGGGGAATCATTTGTACACTAGGACAGGCAATTCAAAATTTCTATATTGCATTTTTTGACTTTAATGAAAAAAATGCAGGTAATCCTACCGTTGCAACTCTTATTTTAATATCTGCGCTCTTAACCGGGTTTGGGATATACGATCGTATTGGTCAATTCGCAGGTGCAGGTTCAGCCGTTCCTGTTACGGGTTTTGCCAATTCCATGACGAGTGCAGCGCTTGAACATCGAAGTGAAGGGATTGTTCTTGGAATTGCGACGAACATGTTCAAACTGGCTGGAAACGTCATTGTATTTGGAACGGTTTCGGCTTACGTTGTAGGAATCATTCGCTACCTTTTTAAAACTTATTTGCTATGAAAAGAGGGGGATTATGAGAAAAACTGGGAAGCAAACGTGGGTTTATGAAAATCCTATTTATATTAACGCCACGGGAACAGCTGTAGGACCAAAAGAAGCAGATGGACCGTTAGGAGAAACATTTGATATTACACATAAAGATTTGCACTGTGAAGAAGACAACTGGGAGTTGGCTGAAAGAAGGCTGATGACGGAGTCCATTGATTCCTGCTTGCAAAAAATAAATTTATCCTATGAAGACGTTGATTTGTTTTTGGCTGGAGATTTATTAAATCAAAACGTAACGGCTAATTTTGTAGCCCGGCATAACCAAATTCCATTTCTATGCATGTTTGGCGCTTGCTCCACATCGATGGAAACACTTGCAACAGGAGCAGCTCTTGTAGATGCAGGGTTTGCTAATCGTGTTATTGCATCAGCGAGCAGTCATAACGCAACGGCTGAGCGCCAATTTCGAAATCCTACCGAGTACGGAGGACAAAAACCAGATACAGCAACGGCAACCATTACGGGAGCAGGGGCAGCGCTGGTCTCGAAAGAAAAAGGTATTGTGCGTCTGACGTCTGCAACGATTGGTCGGGTAATGGATTACGGGATTAAAAATGCAAACGACATGGGTTCTGCTATGGCACCAGCTGCTGCAGATACCATTCAAAGACATTTGGAAGACTTAAACGTTGCTCCAAGCGAGTATGATCTTATTTTAACAGGAGATTTATCTGGTGTAGGAAGTCCAATCTTAAAACAGCTGCTCAAGGATGAAGGCTACGATATATCAACCAATCATAATGATTGCGGATTAATGGTATACCGCCCTGATCAAAATGTATTTGCAGGAGGAAGCGGCTGCGGCTGCTCGGCCATTGTCACGTATGGGCATATTTTAAATGAATTAAAATCAGGAAACTTAAAAAAAGTGTTTATGGTAGCAACAGGAGCTCTTTTAAGTCCAACGATGATTCAGCAAAAAGAGTCAATTCCAACAATTGCTCATGGCGTCGTCTTAGAACATATTGGGGAGGGGGATGATCAATGGAGTATGTAATAGCTTTTGCTGTAGGAGGAATCATTTGCGTTATTGGGCAGCTGCTGCTAGATCTTGCTAAGCTTACTCCAGCACATGTTATGAGTTCATTTGTAGTTGCAGGAGCGATTTTAGATGGATTTGGTCTTTATGATAAGTTAATTGAATTTGCTGGCGCCGGAGCGACGGTTCCAATTACAAGCTTTGGTCATTCTTTGCTGCACGGAGCGATGAAGCAAGCGGATGACCATGGACTTATTGGAATTGGGATTGGGATTTTTGAACTTACCTCCGCTGGAATTTCAGCAGCTATTTTATTTGCTTTTATTATCGCGTTAATCTTTAAACCGAAAGGATAAAAGATTATGAAAAAAAGAAGGGTCATTATTGTAACCGATGGGGACGAATATGCACGCAAAGCAATTGAGCATGTAGCTAAATCGGTTGGTGGCAGATGCATTTCGAGGTCATATGGAAACCCTACTACGTTAACAGGCAGTCAAACGGTAGAGTTAATTCTTCAAGCACCATATGATCCTGTCTTTGTGATGTTTGACGATAGCGGTTTCTTAGAGGAAGGGCCTGGGGAAGTTGCTTTGCTCCATGTAGCAAAGCATCCTCAAGTAGAAGTTCTTGGAGTGATTGCCGTTGCATCACGTACTCATCAAAGCGAATGGACAAGAGTGGATGTGACCATTGATCGTTTTGGAGAAATATCGCATTACGGAGTGGATAAAAGCGGAATTCAAGAGTTAGAAGTCGGACGAATTAATGGAGATACAGTTTACTGCTTGGATCAGCTTGATATTCCCTTAGTTGTAGGAATAGGGGATATCGGCAAAATGGCTAGGATGGATGATGTTAAACTGGGATGTCCTATTACAGAAAAAGCAGCAAGACTTATTTTAGAAAGGAGTGGTTCGTTTGGATAAGCTAGCAGAGCAGAAAACAGCTATTTTTTCGAAAGTACAAAAAAACGATCAGTGGTTCAAAGAAAATGCTAGTATGAACACAAGTTTTGATGTGGGCGTGCGTAAACTGCTTATTTTGGATCGAGAAGTTCACGTTTACTATGTAACAGGACTGTGCGATAGTTCATTTATTATTGAAATTACAAAAGTGCTCGTTCAAATTAATGATAATGAAGTTGAACGGGCAAAGCTGAAGGATATTGTTGAAAACCGTCTTATTCATCAGCAAGTCAAGCCTCTAAAGACGCTGGATGATGGAATGGTGTCGGTTTTATCAGGACTGCTATTCGTTTTAATTGACGGTGAAGAAGTTGGCTTTGAAGTCGATGTGCGTACATATCCTGGCAGATCCCCTGAAGAAGCCGATACAGAGAAAGTAATTCGCGGAGCAAGAGATGGATACACTGAAAACATCATTATCAATACAGCGTTAACAAGAAGACGAATTCGTGACGGAAGATTTCGTTTTGAAATTATGAAGGTAGGCGAACGATCAAAACTGGACGTAGCGATTGGGTACATAAATGGCGTAGCTGATCCAGGGCTGGTTAAACTGATAAAAGATGAACTTGAAGCAATTGATATAGATGGTTTGCCGATGGCTGACAAATCAATTGAAGAGTTTTTAGTCAAACAAGGAATTAATCCTTTTCCAATGGTACGTTATACAGAACGTCCGGACACAGCAGCAGCTCATGTACTAGAAGGGCATGTAATCATTATTACCGATACGTCTCCAAGCGTTATTATTACGCCAACTACGCTGTTTCATCACGTACAGCATGCAGAAGAATACAGGCAGTCTCCTTCTGTAGGAACGTTTATTCGCTGGATACGTTTTTTAGGAATTCTAGCTTCTCTTTTCTTATTACCGCTATGGCTATTATTTGTACTTGAGCCAGACTTGCTGCCGTCAAAACTGCAGTTTATTGGACCAAACGAAGCAACAAATATTCCAACTGTTGTTCAAATTTTCTTAGCTGATTTTGGGATTGAATTTCTGAGGATGGCGGCGATTCATACGCCGACGCCGCTTGCCACGGCGATGGGCTTGATTGCCGCCGCGCTTATTGGGCAAATTGCTATTGATGTAGGTCTCTTTGTTCCGGAGGTTATTTTGTATGTGGCTATTGCAGCAATTGGTTCGTTTGCAACGCCAAGCTATGAGTTAGCAGTAGCAAATAAAATGCTGCGATTGTTTCTGTTAATTTTTGTGGCGGCCTTTCATACTCCAGGGTTTCTTATTGCAACAACGTGTATCATTCTCTATATGGCGCGATTAAAATCGTTGAATACGCCTTATTTGTGGCCGTTTCTTCCATTCAACCCGCAGGCTTTATGGCAGATTATCATTCGCACACCGGTTCCTGGAGCAAATCCGCGTCCTAGTATTGTACATCCGCAGGACAAAGACCGCCAGCCTGCAAAACCTTAAACAAAATATGTGGTTGAAACCTGTATGAAGATGTGATAGATTTGTTTTAAATATGGAAAATAATAAATATTTAGACAGTTAGCAGCGAATTGCCGTTAACTGTCTTTTTTACACTATACACAGGAACGGGGTCTAAACATGTTTTTACACGGAACAAGTCGCATAAATAAGCAGGGTCATCTTGAAATTGGTGGAGTTGATACGGTTGAATTAGCATCAAATTTTGGGACACCCCTTTACGTATATGACGTGGCTTTAATTCGGCAGCGTGCTAGAGGATTTAAAGAAACATTTGAAAAGCATGGGGTAAAAGCACAGGTCGCTTATGCAAGCAAAGCTTTTTCTACAATTGCCATGGTCCAAGTCGTTCATGAAGAAGGTCTTTCGTTAGACGTTGTTTCGGGAGGAGAACTGTACACGGCTTTAGCAGCTGACTTTCCGAAAGAACGGATTCATTTTCATGGAAACAATAAAAGCCGAGCAGAACTAGAAATGGCTATCAAAGAAGATGTAGGATGTATTGTAGTTGACAATTTTTATGAGATTTCATTACTTCAGGAAATAACGGAACAGTATCAAAAAAAGATGCCTGTTCTTCTCAGATTAACACCCGGAATTGAAGCTCATACACATGATTATATCTTGACAGGGCAGGAAGACTCGAAGTTTGGGTTTGATCTTCAAAACGGTCAAGCAGACGAAGCTGTGCGTCTTGTACAAAATAGCAAGGGGCTAGAACTTTTAGGTATTCACTGTCATATAGGATCTCAAATTTTTGAAACAACCGGATTTATTATGGCGACTCAAAAGCTTTTTGCAAAAATGAAAGAGTGGAAACAACGTATAGAATTTGTTCCGCAAGTATTAAATTTAGGCGGGGGCTTTGGTATTCGTTATACGGAAGAAGATCAGCCTATTCCTGTTTCGCAGTATGTGGAAGTTATTATAGAAGAGGTCAAAAAGCAGTCTAAACAGTTAGAGGTAGAAATTCCTGAAATTTGGATTGAACCCGGCCGCTCTCTTGTAGGAGATGCTGGAACGACCCTGTATTCAATTGGTTCTCGTAAACATGTGCCTAATGTACGTGAATATGTAGCGATTGATGGAGGAATGAACGACAATATCCGTCCGGCGCTGTATCAAGCGAAATATGAAGCGGTCATTGCCAATCGAATGAATGATGAGAGTGATGAGCTTGTATCTATTGCGGGTAAGTGCTGCGAATCGGGGGATATGCTGATGTGGGATGTACATCTTCCAAAAGCAAACCCAGATGATTTATTAGCGATGTTTTGTACAGGCGCATACGGTTATTCTATGGCAAGTCACTATAACCGTTTGCCAAAGCCAGCTGTCGTGTTCGTAGAAGATGGAGAAGCACAGCTAGTCGTAAAACGCGAAACGTATGAAGACATTGTAAAAAATGACGTGAAATACAAAGTGACGGTAAAAAAGTAACGAGTGATTAACGTAAAAAAAAGAGCCTCTTGTTCAAGAGGCTCTTTTTTTTATGAGAATAACGATTTAATAGCATTAATAATATCAACAAAGAATTGCTTTAATTTATCAAGAAATGATTGGCCTTCTTCTGACTGAAGAAATGTTGTTACTTTTTCCTTTGTCGCGGAAAGTTGGTCTTTTACTTGATTCCAATCGATGTTCATATCTTTTAAACGATTGAAAAAATCAACAAGTGTATTAAGCTCTGAATCTGTTAATTTAATACCTAAATCATCAGCCACTCGCTGAATTAACGTGCGTAAATCATCCTTTGTTTGAGGATTTTCTTTGGCAATTTCTTCTTTAATCGTTGCCATAAACTGCGCTGCTTTTTCTTTACCGATTTTTTCACCAAGCTCAGATGTCTGGACCATCTCTTCATTGGCTGCTTTTTTTACTTCTTCTGGGATTTTTTGATCTGTTTGAACTTCATATGCTTTCATAATACCTGTTAAAGCAGCTGTACCAGATACTTCAAATGGAGCGGTAATCTGGATTTTTGCATCTTTAACGCCGGCGGTCATCAAAGCATTAATATACATGTCGTCTGTAATACCATTAATATTTTGAGTTGATACGCTTAAACCTGAATCTTTTGAACCAAGGGTAATACTAGAAGATGAAATAGCACGAGATCCAATAGTAGCCTTTGGAATAAAGTCACCTAAATATTCATGCTCTTCTTGGTTTGTCACGGTTACTGTTTGAGCATTGCTTGGTGCATCGAGGTCATTTAATACCTGTTGCTTCTGAGAGCTGGTTAAGTCCTGACCTAATGTAATAATAACATCGCCCGGCGCAGCATCTGCAAAACTTTTTAAGGGTGCGGTTAGGAATAGAAGAAGACCTAATGTCACCATCATTGCTTTTATCGTTAATTTCAAACCTTTTTCCTCCTTTAATCCCATACTTGCCCTATTATAATACGGGCAGGTCTGAAGTAACAGAGTCAATTCATCATTTTCCCATAAATCAGTCTAGAGGCGTAGATTTCTATATGAAATGAAATCTATGTATCTCTATCACTGTATTAGACGGATGATACTATAAAAAGTTTCATCTCACAACTACTATTTTTTATTTAGAGCCCTACGAGAAGAAAGTGAAGAAGTGCATTCATTGAATTCATGAGCTTGTTTGTAGTAGAATAGAGTGAGTTTATAAATGTAAGTGTTCTACTCTAGGTGGCACTTACAACTTTTACGTTTTGCCGCTTTGATAGGGAAAACAGAGCCTATAGCGGTACTAATACATATATTGGAGGTCATTTATATGAAAAAAGCAAGTATTCTAATGGAAAATGGCGAAAAAATTCTAATCGATTTATTTCCGAACGAAGCACCAGGAACAGTAGAAAACTTTGAAAAGTTAGCTAATGAAGGATTCTACAACGGCGTAACGTTCCACCGCGTTATCCCTGGATTTGTTTCTCAAGGAGGAGACCCAACTGGTACAGGTGCTGGCGGCCCTGGCTACTCAATTAAATGTGAAACAGAAGGAAACCCTCACAAACATGAAGCGGGTTCTCTATCAATGGCACATGCTGGTAAAGACACAGGCGGCAGTCAGTTCTTTCTTGTTCATGAGCCACAGCCTCATTTGAACGGTGTTCACACTGTATTTGGGAAAGTAACAGAAGGACTTGATACAGTGTTAAAAATGAAAAATGGCGACGTAATGAAAGAAGTAAAAGTCTGGGAAGAATAAGAGCATATTGCTATAAATGGATATTAGCTGATAAAACGTCATAACAACCTTTTACAGGGGGTTACGGCGTTTTTTCTTCGCGCAACAGCTCAAAAAGCGTAATAGATTAGGTTTCTCATACACGCATGACATAGGACAAGCTTTTGTGTAATATTGCTATTTACTTATAAATTTTGTATGATAAAAGCAGTAAAAAACGCAGCACATTAATTTGTAGGAAAGTTTGAGGACGAGGGAGAATCGTATGCTTATTCGCTATAAACGAAACTATGAAAAAATTGCCATGGGTCTTCTATCGTTTGTACCTACGGAAAAAGATTTAAAAAAACTTCAACAAACGATGAAAGAATATGAGCAAAACGAACATTGGCAGCTGTATCTTTGGAAGCAAGAAGAAGATATTATTGGGATTGTTGGCATTTCCATGCTCGATAAAAGTTTGATTGAGGTTCAACACGTCAGTGTAAACCCTTCACACCGCCAACAGGGTATTGGCAAAAAAATGATTAAAGCTCTTAAAGAAATGTATACGACTGCACAAATTAAGCCGAGTGAAATCATCGCTCCGTTTTATGAAAAGTGTCAGGCGGATGAATAAAAAAAGCATGATTAGGTGAGGTGTGAAAGCTTCTTTCACATCTTAGTCATCATAAAACAACAGGTAGCTTCTAGCTACCTGTTGTTTTGTTTTGCCAATAAGTTCGCTTGTCTTTCCGCAATCACATCTGACCGATCTCGCGTGCTGTGACGATGAACAATCGCATCATTTTGCAGATTAGAAGCTGATAACCAGACAAGCTGTTTATCAGTGCTTCTTTGTTTGCAAGCCCGTAATAATGCTGGATCTTCAATGGGCAAGTTAATACTTTTATATGGCTGATAGGTATCGGTTAAAGCTAATTGTTTGCGAAGAAGTTTAAGCAGTGAAGGATAATTAAGTCCAAGCTGTGCAATATTTTCTTCTTCCTTCGTTAAAATTGCCAGCGCCTTTTGCATCGTTCTTTTGGCTCCAGCGAAATTTTGGCGTCGATGATGATAGAGTGAAACAGCAATTTGAATAAGGCCAACCCAAATAATATTGCGGCGTCCTCTTTCGTCTTTTTTCCAGTGTTCTTCTAGCAGTTCATGACATTCAAAGTAATCCCGGTCGCCATGAAAATGAACTAAATAATCAATATAGGCTTGTGAATACAATCTTGTTCCCTCCTGGTAAGACTCTATATGTAGTGTATCACAAAAATTAGCTATTCATCAGCGCGGTGCCTTTAAAGAGACAAACGTGCTCAAGGTATGGCGAACACGTTTGTTTTTATTCAATATGTGTGGTTAGAAGCGTAAGCAAGAACAACCAACAATAATTAATAAAATAAACAGTACAACAATTAAAGCGAAACCGCTACCGTATCCACAAGATTTTTCACCCATGCGAGTTCCTCCTTCAGCCATTTCAAAATCTTATTACCTTGACATCATATGTATGTTTAAACTTTTTGTATGGGCAAATGACCTATTTTTACGTTAATTTGTATTGGACATGTGTCTATAATCCTCTATACTAATGATAGTAACGTTATATAAAGCAGCAGAAATGATAAGCAATTGAAAAGTGTTGGTGAGGTAAAAGTGGAGTATAGTGTAAAAGTAGATGCGTTTGAAGGACCTTTAGATCTTCTTCTGCATTTGATTAACCGATTTGAAATTGATATTTACGATATCCCAGTAGCGACAATTACTGAGCAATATATGATGTTTATACATACAATGAATGAGCTTCAGCTAGACGTTGCCAGTGAATATCTAGTCATGGCAGCAACTTTGCTTCAAATTAAAAGTAAAATGCTTCTGCCTACGTATGAAGAAGATATGGATGAAATTGAAATGGTCGATGAAGAAGATCCGCGTGAAGAATTGATGCAGCGCTTAATTGAATATCGAAAGTTTAAAGAAGCGGCTGTAGAGCTTCAAAAGCTGGAAGAAGACCAAAGTCATGTGTATACAAAACCTCCAAGTAATGTGCAAATAAATGCAGAAGAACGTACGCAGCCTCAGGATGAAGGATTGGATATATCACTGTATGATATGCTAAGTGCTTTTCAAAAGTTGATGAAACGAAAGCAAAATAAAAAGCCTATGCAGACAAAAATAGCAAGGCAAGACATTCCAATTGATAAGCGCATGAGTGAAATTGTGAATGAATTAAAAGCCTTTAAAGGGAAAAAAAGTTTTTATCAGCTGTTTCCTTATCAAGAGCGTGATCATATTGTTGTAACGTTTTTAGCTGTGCTGGAATTAATGAAAGAAAATGAAATCGTTGTGGAACAGCAGCACAATCTAGACGAGCTTTATGTATCGTATCGAGAAAGGAATGAAGAGGAATGACAACGAATAATCTACAGGCTATTATTGAGAGCTTACTTTTTGTTTCTGGTGATGAAGGTCTATCCATTAGCCGGTTAGCTGAGATTATAGAAAAGCCTCATGAAGACATTCAAGGTGCTCTGGAGAGCTTAGAGCAAGAGTGTAAGTTCAGAGGAGTTACACTTGTTGAAATAGGAGGGGCCTATCAGCTTGTTACAAAAAAAGAGTATGCACCATATATTGAGAAGCTCGTAGAAGCTCCTGCTAATCAATCGTTATCACAAGCAGCGCTTGAAACGTTAGCAATTGTAGCGTATAAGCAGCCAATTACAAGAGCTGAAATCGAAGAGATTCGCGGAGTGAAAACGGAAAGACCTCTTCAAACTTTAATTGGAAAGGTTTTATTAAAAGAAGTGGGACGAGCGGAAGGCGCAGGTCGGGCCATCTTATACGGAACGACAAAAGAATTTTTAGGCTATTTTGGTCTTAAAAGTATCGAAGAGCTGCCGCCGCTTCCAGAAGATTTATTACAAGAAGGAACCGATCAAGAAGCAGATTTGTTTTTTCAATCGTTTCAAGAAATGAAGTGAAAATGTAAAAGAACATAGAGTTTTTTCTATGTTCTTTTTTGTATGGACAAATCTTTTCATTCATAACCAAAAAAGACGAGCATAAACTTGTACAAACAGGTAGAGGGACGGGGATGACATGAAAAGAAGCAAAAAAAGTATCATCTATCTATTTATTGTATTGCTATGTCTCAGCGGTTGGCCTTCCACATCATCTGCAGCGGGGAGCGTAAGTGCTCATAGTGCTATTTTGATGGAACAGAAATCAGGGAGAGTATTATATGCTAAAAATGCAGATCAAGTTAGCCGAATTGCTAGCATTACAAAAATTATGACAGCAATACTGGCGATTGAATCTGGCAAAATAAATAAAACAGTTACCGTTAGCCACAGCGCAGTTGGTGTTGAAGGTTCTTCTGTGTATTTAGTTGAAGGTGAAAAAATAAAATTAAAAGATTTAGTATATGGCCTGATGCTTCGTTCAGGTAATGATGCTGCTGTAGCTATCGCAGAAGCCGTTGGAGGAAGCGAAGATGGATTTGTTTATTTGATGAATAAAAAAGCAGAAGAAATTGGCATGACAAATACAACATTTAAAAATCCGCATGGATTAGACGATCATGAAAATCATCGCTCAACAGCGCACGATATGGCTCTGCTCATGCGCTATGCAATGAATAATAAAATTTTCAAAGAGATTTCAGGAACAAAAGTCTATCGAATGAAGCATCCTGAAGAGAAATGGGATCGAGTGTGGAAAAACAAAAATAAACTGCTGACAACACTGTATGCATACTGTACTGGCGGAAAAACAGGGTATACAAAATTAGCAAAACGAACGCTTGTAACAACTGCTACAAAAGATGGAATGGATTTAATCGCCGTAACGATTAATGCCCCAGATGATTGGAACGATCACATTTCCATGTATGAAAATGCATTTGATAAATATGATATGACCAGTTTAGCTGCAAAAGGCGAGTTGGCAGATATAAAGGATTCTTTTTATAAAGATCAGCTGTATATTAAACGAAATGTTGTCTATCCGCTCACCAAGAAAGAACAAAGCTCTGTAGAAGTGAAAACAACGTTGATTCAGCCTAAAAAGCAGTGGAAAGAAACAGGAGAAGTTCCAAATGTGGTAGGAAAGCTCGATATTTATAGAAGTGGAGAGACGATTGACAGTGTTCCAATTTATTTCGAAAAGCAGTCCGAGCAGCAAAAAGGTTTCTTTGATAAAGTGAAGCGATTAATGTTTATTCAGTCTGGAGCCAAAACAGATGGTTAATATTATTTGGATGCTGCTGAC
This sequence comes from Priestia sp. FW507-14D1A, assembly GCF_058781295.1. NCBI lineage: Bacteria > Bacillati > Bacillota > Bacilli > Caryophanales > Bacillaceae > Priestia > Priestia sp. FW507-14D1A. The sequence goes on along the minus strand of NZ_JBYSWQ010000001.1, from coordinate 1,061,040 downwards.
CATTATCGGAATTGTTTTTGCGATTATAAATGGAAAAATTGGTGATGTAAACAAAGCAATTTTTCAAGGAGCAGGCGAAGCAGTGACCATCAGCATTGGGTTAATCAGCGTGCTGGTCTTTTGGTTAGGGATGATGAATATTGCTCAAAGTGCAGGGCTTCTCGACAAGTTAGCGAAACTGTTTCGACCCATCATTACAAGACTTTTTCCTGATGTTCCAAAAGATCATCCGGCCCTAGGGTACATATTGTCCAATATGATGGCGAATATGTTTGGACTCGGGAATGCGGCAACTCCTCTTGGCATTAAAGCGATGGAGCAGCTTAAAAAGCTAAACGGCGATAGAGACGAAGCAAGCCGTTCTATGATCACACTTTTAGCACTTAACACCACCAGTTTAACACTTATACCAACCACAGTTATTGCCATTCGGATTACGTATAACTCGGCTAATCCTACTGAAATTGTCGGTACCACGCTTTTAGCAACTGTTGTAGCTACGATAGGAGCTATCATCATTGATCGCTTCTTTTATTATCGACGTACACGAAAAGGAGGAAAACGAAAATGACTATGCTTAATCAAGTATCATTGATGTTTATTCCTCTTATTGTAGGATGCATTTTACTTTATGGGACCTATAAAAAAATTCCTACGTATGAAAAGTTTGTAGAGGGAGGGAAAGACGGATTACAAATTGCTTTTTCCATCATTCCTTACTTAGTCGGCATGTTAGTGAGCATCTCTATTTTTCGAGCTTCAGGAGCGCTTGATTTTTTCTTATCTGTTTTAAAACCTATGCTGCAAGCAGTCGGCGTTCCGGCTGAAATTGTACCTTTAGCTCTTATCAAACCGATATCTGGAACGGCTGCTCTTGGTATCACGACGGATTTAATTTCTACATACGGACCTGATTCTTTTATCGGTCGTTTGGCATCGACCATGCAGGGAAGTACAGATACCACATTTTATATTTTAACGGTTTATTTCGGAGCGGTTGGCATTAAAAAAATGGGAGATGCGCTGAAGGTTGGTTTACTGGCAGATTTGGTAGGAATTATTGCCTCAGTTGTCATTGTAATCCTTGTGTTTGGCCGGTAAGAAATCGAAAATTCTACCTCTGAGTGGCAAATAGACTTGTGTATTACTTCGTAAACAAGTAAGATGTTACAAGAGGTGAAGTGTTAATGGAACGATTACAAAAAGTGATTGCTCACGCAGGTGTAGCATCAAGACGTAAAGCTGAAGAATTAATCGGCCAAGGCCGAGTGAAAGTAAATGGAAAAGTTGTAAGAGAATTGGGCACGAAAGTAGGTCCTAACGATAAAATTGAAGTAGACGAAGTGCCGGTAGAAAGCGAAGCGCCCGTTTATTTTATGTTATACAAACCAAGAGGCGTCATTTCAGCTGCTAACGACGACAAGGGAAGAAAAACAGTCGTTGACTTCTTTCCACATGTAGAAGAAAGAATTTATCCGATTGGACGTCTGGACTATGATACGTCGGGTTTACTTCTTTTAACAAACGACGGTGAATTTGCCAATCAGCTAATGCACCCTAAATTTGAAGTGGACAAAGTGTATGTGGCTAAAATTAAAGGAATTCCAAGTCGTGAAAAAATCAGACAGCTGCAGCGCGGTGTGATGCTTGAGGACGGAAAAACAGCACCAGCTCGTGCGAAAGTTCTTTCTATTGATAAAAGCAAGCAGACGGCAATTGTGGAATTGACGATTCACGAAGGGAAAAATCGTCAAGTACGTCGTATGTTCGATGCAATCGGACATTCTGTCTTAAAATTAAAACGTGAGCGCTACGGACCTTTAGATTTACGCGGATTAAATGCAGGAGAAGCTCGTGAGCTTACAGCGCATGAAGTCAAACAATTATATTCAATGTCTCAAACAGGTAAGTAATTTTCACTTACCTGTTTTTTTTTATGAAAAATGTCGTGAATTAGAAAAACAAGCAAGGTTTTTTGAAAAAATGTCGAACTTGTAGAATGAGAGGAAGACTTCACAGAAACGTCGAAATATTATCGGAAAGCCACTACCAAAAAAATGATATAATGGTAGAAAAAAAGCGTATTGAAAGCGGTTAAAAGGAGTTCGTGCCATGAAAAAAAAGCGCTTGATTATTCGAACAGTGATATTAGCAGTTTTGCTGTGCGCGGTTGGATATACCCTTTATGCTCAATTTTTTGCTGATAAACAAAAGGTATCAGTAGGAGATAAGGCACCTGACTTTATATTAAGAGATGTTAATGGAGAAACTCATCAGCTATCAGATTACAAAGGTAAAGGAGTTTTTTTGAATTTTTGGGGAACGTGGTGCAAGCCCTGTAAACAAGAGATGCCGGCTATGGAAAAGCAGTATGCAGCATATAAAAAGCAAGGCGTTGAAATTTTAGCTGTTAACGTTGCAGAAACGAATATAGCGGTAGAGCAGTTTGCTAAACAATACGGGCTATCGTTTCCAATTTTGATGGATAAAGATTCACAAGTTTTGGGTGCGTACGGAATAGATCCTCTTCCGACTACATTTTTAATTGATAAAAACGGAAAGATTGTAGACAGCTTTATTGGCGGGTTGGAAGAATCTAAAATAAAAGAATATATGGAAGAAATTAAACCATAGGGAGTGTTGACAATGAAACACGTGAAATGTGAGTGTGGACACGTTAACCCGCATGGTACGATTTTGTGTGAAGCCTGTGGTAAACCAATTGCAGAAGAAACAACTGAAAAATTAGTAGATATGCGTTATGAAGGAAGCGCAAGGCGATCGCAAACGTACAATAAAACAGTTATCGATAAAGTATGGAATTTTTTCTCTTCTGTAAAGGTAGGCATTTGGATCATTATTGTGACGCTTGTTGCGTCTGCAGTCGGAACCATTTATCCTCAAGAAGCTTACATACCACCTAATGTGACAGCCGACGAGTATTATCAAAAGGAATATGGATGGACAGGAGAGCTTTATTATAAGTTAGGTTTTCATCATTTATATGAATCATGGTGGTACTTGCTTTTAATTGCTGCTTTAGGAATGTCGTTAGTCATTTGCAGTTTAGATCGAGTAGTGCCTTTGTACCGAGCTCTAAAAAAGCAGAGTGTAACAAAACATCCAAACTTCTTAAAAAGACAGCGTTTATATAGCATTTCATCATCGTGGACGGATCAAGATTATGAACATGTAAAAAGCATGCTCAAAAAAAGAAGATACTCTATTCGTGAAGAAAACGGCAATCTGCTGGCTGAAAAAGGACGCTTCTCAAGATGGGGTCCATACGTTAATCATATCGGTCTCATTATCTTTTTACTAGGTGCTATGCTTAGATTTGTACCAGGCATGTATATAGATGAAGTTCTTTGGATCCGTGAAGGTGAAACAAAAGTTATTCCTGGGACGAACGGAGAGTATTTTTTGAAAAACCATCGTTTTACTGTTGAAACGTATGATAAAGATAGCGAAAGCGCCGTGTTTCAAGAAGCAATCGATCGTGCAGGGAATAATAAAGTAGCCAAAAAATATGAAGCGGATGTTAGTTTGTATAAGCGCGAAGGAAAGCTTATACCGGGAGCAGATCCAAAGTTAAAGAAAATAAAAGATTCAGAGATTCGTGTGAATCAGCCGCTTAAGTTTGAAGGATATGCCATGTACCAAGTGGATTTTAAGTTAAATGAATTTAGCTCTATGTCTTTCCATTTAACAGATAAAAATGCAAATAGAAACGTTGGTTCACTTACAGTAGATTTACATAATCCAAAAGAAACATATGATTTAAAAAACGGATATAAAGTCAAGCTCATGAGCTACTTTCCAGACTTTTTCTTTGATGATGAAGGAAATCCAAATACAAAGACCAGAGTGCCTAACAATCCTGCTTTTGTATTTAAAATGATTACGCCTCAGCATAAAAAAGGGGAAGTTGCTTTTGTTGGAATTAGAGAGAACTTGGAGCCGCTAGGAAATAACGATTATAAAATGACCTTTGCTGGTGTGGAAACGAAAAATGTAACAGGGTTAACCGTTCGCAGAGACTATACGCTTTGGTTTTTAGGAATTGGCGGAGCCATCTTTATGATTGGTGTAATTCAAGGGATGTATTGGAATCATCGCCGCATGTGGATTCAAAAAGTCAATAATGAGATATGGTTGGCCGCACATACAAATAAAAACTGGTATGGGCTTAAAAAAGAACTAAATGGTTTATTAGAATCAACATCTCTTACACAGCTGAAGGACCAAAATGATAAAGAAACAAAATAGGAGGAAAAAGCATGGATTACGCGAGTATAAGTAGTAATTTACTGTATGTGGCGTTTATTGCTTATTTAGTTGCAACCTTTTTTTTCGGAGGAGCTATTCGAGATAAGCGAGCAGCTCAAAAGAAAACAAAGTGGGCAACGTTTGGAATTGCGGTTACCATCATCGGCTTTATTGCACAGATTGGCTACTTTATTACAAGGTGGATTGCATCAGGCCACGCTCCTGTTAGTAATTTATTTGAATTTACGACGTTTTTTGGCATGATGCTTGTTGGCGCATTTATTGTTATTTACTTTATTTATCGTCTTAGCATGCTTGGACTTTTTGCATTGCCGGTGGCTCTTTTAATCATTGCCTATGCAAGCATGTTTCCAACTGAAATTACGCCGCTGATACCGGCTCTCCAAACGAATTGGCTGCATATCCACGTTACAACCGCAGCTACGGGTGAAGCCGTGCTTTCCATTAGCTTTGTTGCAGGATTGATTTATTTAATCAAAACGATTGACCAATCCAAGCGAAATAAAAAAGCATTTTGGCTGGAATTCATCCTGTATACGCTTATTAGTACGCTTGGGTTTGTAGCGGTGACGCTGGCTTTTAATGCGGCTCACTACGAGTCATCATTTAATTGGGTTAATAAAAGTGGAGAACAAGAGCAAGTCGTATATCATATGGTTCCGCTAGTGGGGCCGCATCAAAGTGAGTGGACAGATGGGAACGATATACAGCCACTTATTGATATGCCCGCTATTATCAATGCTAAGAAATTAAATACGGTTATTTGGTCGTTAGGCGGTGGCTTTGTATTATATTGGCTGATTCGTCTTATTTTACGGAAGCGAATTGGAGCCGCGCTGCAGCCGCTTGTGAAGCAGGTAAACAGCGACTTGCTTGATGAAGTAAGCTACAGAGCAGTGGCGATTGGATTTCCTATTTTTACACTAGGAGCACTTATTTTTGCTATGATTTGGGCTCAGATGGCCTGGACGCGCTTTTGGGGGTGGGACCCTAAAGAGGTGTGGGCGCTGATCACCTTTTTATTTTACGCTGCTTTTCTTCATCTTCGGCTATCGAAAGGGTGGCACGGTGAAAAATCAGCTTGGCTGGCAGTTGGCGGGTTTGCCATCATTATGTTCAACTTAGTGGCTGTGAACCTAATTATTGCAGGTTTACATTCATATGCGTAACCTTTAATAATAGAATAGAGGCTGAAACGAAGATATTTTAGTTGAAGGAAGATCCGAACGAATGAGATTCTTGATGGAGAATCTCATTCGTTCGGATTTTTTCATTGAGATGGTGAACGCAAGGTTCGTGTATGTAGGTGCTTATAGCCTTGAAACAAGCGATCCCTACTAGCTTCTTTATTTTATTTATTCAGCTGTAGATTGCATGGATTTCGTTGCGTCTCAGCCTCTTTTTGGTAAAAAAAGCTGTTTTTCGTAAAGGTGTTCACGAATTGTCACATTGTTTGGGTATCATAAGTAGAACTCGCCGGTTTTTTTTTGTACACTAAGACTAGGAGGTTGAAAAGACATGCAAAACGAACAAAGATTACTGCTAGTAGACGATGAAGATCGCATTAGACGATTGTTAAAAATGTACTTAGAAAAAGAAGGATACATCATTGAAGAAGCAGCCGATGGGCATGAAGCAATCGAAAAAGCGTTACACATAGATTATGATTTGATTGTATTAGATTTAATGATGCCCGGCATAGATGGTATTGAGGTTTGTAAACAAATTCGGGAGAAAAAAGCAACTCCTATTATCATGCTTACAGCTAAAGGGGAAGAAGTAAACAGAGTCCAAGGATTTGAAGTAGGTACAGATGATTATATCGTTAAGCCATTTAGCCCAAGAGAAGTGGTTCTTCGCGTAAAAGCACTGCTTCGACGTTCTTCTCAAGCAACGTTTATTCAACCAGAAACGAGCGTAAAAAATCTTATTGTCTTTGATCACTTAACGATTGATAATGATGCACATCGCGTTACAGCAGACGGAAAAGAAGTTAACTTAACTCCAAAAGAATATGAATTATTATGCTACCTTGCAAAAACGCCAGATAAAGTATATGACAGAGAGCAGCTGCTGCGTGAAGTATGGCATTATGATTTCTTTGGAGATCTTCGTACGGTAGATACGCACGTCAAGCGTTTGCGTGAAAAGTTAAATCGTGTATCGTCACAAGCGGCGAAAATGATTGTAACCGTATGGGGAGTAGGGTATAAATTTGAGGTTGAAAATAACTGATGTTTTGGAGAAGTGTAGTTGGTAAACTATGGTTTACTATCCTATTGCTCGTCACGCTTGTTTTATTTATTTTGACTATTTTATTGCTTCAGTTTTTTGAAAATTATCATGTTGTAGATGCAGAAAACCGTTTAACTAAAACGGCTGCTAAAATCTCTACCATTGTGCAGGAAACGGACGATGAAAAACTAGGACTATCCATTGCTCGTGAACTTGCAGACCAAGCAAGTGTAGTTATTGTTCAAGACAAAGATTTTTATTGGCATTCCACACATCCTGATAAAGAAAATAAGAAAGCTATTTCGGCCATTGTTAAACAAAACGATCAGCTAAATCAAGTGGTTGAAAAAGGTAAAGTAATACGGGAAAAAATGTACATGACCACAAAGAAAGACACGAGTGATGAACCTTTAATGTTTGTTGTCGGTGTACCTTTAATGAAAGATAACAAACCGACAGGCGGCGTTTATTTGTATCAATCTCTTTCTGAAATTGAAGAACCCGCTCAATATACGACTAAGTTCATTTTATTGGCTGCAGGTATTGCTATTATTTTAACTACTATCTTTGCTTTTTTCTTATCCACTCGAATTACAGCGCCTCTTAGAAAAATGAGGCAGGCGGCATTTGAAGTAACAAAAGGCAACTTTGATACAAAAGTACCTATTTTAACTCACGATGAAATTGGAGAGTTAGCGATTGCTTTTAATCAAATGGGCAGGCAGTTAAAGTTTAACCTCAATGCGCTTAATCAGGAAAAAGAGCAGCTTTCAAGTATTTTAAGCAGTATGGCAGACGGTGTTATTACGTTTAGTAGAGACGGATCGATTTTAATTACCAATCCCCCAGCGGAGCATTTTCTTCAGACTTGGTATTACGAGCAGGATGTCAACAATCAGCAGGTGCCTGAGCTTCCAGCAAACGTTGTCCATTTGTTTCAAACGGTAGTAGAGACTGAAACGGAGCGAAGTGCAGAATTGAAAATTCAAGGGAAAACGTGGGTCATTTTAATGTCACCGCTCTATAATCAAACGAAAATTCGCGGTGCTGTAGCCGTACTACGGGATATGTCTGAAGAGCGTAAACTTGATAAATCGAGAAAAGATTTTATTGCAAACGTGTCTCATGAATTGCGTACACCTATTTCTATGCTTCAAGGTTATAGTGAAGCTATTATTGACGACATTGCAAGTACGGATGAAGAAAAGAAAGAAATTGCACAGGTGATTTATGATGAATCACTCCGTATGGGCCGGCTTGTAAATGAACTTTTAGATTTGGCGCGAATGGAAGCGGGACATGTGCAGCTTCACTTAGAATCTGTAGCAATGGTTGAATTTACAGAACGTGTTTTGCGTAAGTTTCAAGGGTTAGCTAAGGAAAAATATATTAAACTGTCTCTTAATGGAAAAATAGAAGATGAATTTGAAGCGATGATTGATTCAGACCGTATGGAACAAGTGCTGACAAACTTAATTGATAATGCTATTCGTCATACGGATGACTACGGAGAAGTAAAGCTGCATCTTGATAAAAGTCAATCCGAAATCCATCTTTCTGTTCAAGATACAGGAGCAGGCATTCCGAAAGAAGATCTTCCATTTGTATTTGAACGATTTTATAAAGCGGATAAAGCCAGAACGAGAGGGAAGTCAGGAACTGGTCTTGGGCTTGCAATCGCCAAAAATATCGTGGAGGCACATCAAGGGATCATTGCGGTTGAAAGTGAATTAAATGAAGGAACAACTTTCTTTATCAAATTGCCAAAGTAAAAACATGCTAAATAACAGTTTGTTCGGCTGAAATAATAAGAATAATAAAGAGATGTGATTCTCCACTGAATCACATCTCTTTATTTTTTCTATAAACAAGTCTAAAAGAGAAGGAATTGGCATATAGTATGTTTTGTGTGCAATGATCTACATAGGAGGTTCTTTCTTCATGATTGACGTGTTAAGAAGAATATTGGTTGTATTAGTAATGGGATTGTGTATAGGTCTTTTATTTTTGGGCGGGCAAATGGTAAAAGCAGAAGAGAAGCAGTGGGAGTGGCCGGTTGAAGGAGTCTTAACTGATATATTTGGTTCACGTCACGCCAAACACTTTGGAATTGATATAGCAGCACCTGTTGGTACACAGGTGTATGCTGTTGCAAAAGGAGTGGTGAGCCGCTCTTATTATTCAAATACATACGGACAGGTTGTTTTTATCAAACAAACAAATGGATACGAAACGGTCTATGCTCATCTAGAGGAACGTTTTGTTACAGAAGGAAATCGTGTAGCCGCAGGTCAAAACATTGGACGAGTTGGCAATACAGGGCGATCTTCAGGTGCACATTTGCATTTTGAAGTTCATCAAGGAAGTTGGAATCCGGATAAAACCAATGCAGTAAACCCACTTGCCAAATTGGACAATCAAAAACTATTGGCATACGTAAAAAGCGATTTAGCTGCCACGGTTTTTCAGCAGTTACATCAGACTTCTGATAACTGTATTCTTATCCATCAAGGAGATACATTATCTGAGCTCGCAGTCAAATATGAAGTAGATATGGATCAGCTAAAAAAGTGGAATCATTTAGAAAATACGATGTTAAATGCAGGACAAGTATTAAAAATAAGTCCATAAAAAAAGAGCCGCTCAGGCTCTTTTTTCTCAATGTCACAATTCAATACGCTGTATGGTCACAATTTCGCTTGTTTGTTTTAACGAAGCAATGACAGAATCATCTAAAAGTTTATCAAACGTAAGCATCATAATGGCTTCTCCGCCTTTTTGCTTACGGCCCACTTGCATGGTAGCAATGTTAATACGTAAATCTCCAAGTACTTTCCCTACATTTCCAATAACTCCGGGCTGATCACTGTGACGGATATAAAGAAGATGTCCTTCCGGATAAAAATCAATATCAAACGAATCAATATTAACAATTCGAGGTCCATAGCCGGCTATATAGGTACCCGTAATGGTAAATGTAAGCTGTTCGCCTGTTACAGTAACGTCAATCATATTGGAATATCCTTGCGTATCTTCCGATGTTTTTTCACCAAATGTAATTCCTCGTTCTTTGGCAATCATAGAAGCATTGACTTCGTTAACAGGTGAGTCGATACGATGAGTTAAAAAGCCTGATAATAAGCTCCGTGTAATATAAGTGGTTTCCAAATCCGTCACTGTACCTCCGTAGGAGATAGAGATATGCTGAACAGGTTCTCGCATGCATTGAGATAAAATAGCTCCCATTTGTTTAGTAAGGCTCGTAAACGGCTGAATTTTTTCAAAAACTTCTTTAGAAAGCGTCGGTAAATTAATGGATGAGCTTACAGGATTACCTTCTAGAAAACGCAAAACGTCATGTGCCACGTCTTCAGCAACGTTAAGCTGGGCTTCTTTTGTAGAAGCTCCTAAATGGGGAGTTGTAATAACTTGATCAAAATGTAACAAAGGGTTATCAATCGGCGGCTCAACTTCAAATACGTCAATAGCTGCACCTTGAACATGGCCAATTTCTAAATAATGAACTAAGGCTTTTTCATCAATGATCCCGCCGCGTGCGCAGTTTAATAAAAACACGCCCTTCTTTGTTTTGGCTAACGTGTCATGATTGAGCAATCCCTTTGTTTCTCTCGTAAGCGGAGTGTGCACGGTAATAACATCCGCTGCTGCTAGTAATTCATCCAGGGATAATAGTTCTACGCCTAGCTTTTCAGCTCGGGAAGATGTTAAAAAAGGATCGTAAACGTGAACGCTCATATTGAAGGCTTTTGCGCGTTTGGCAAGCTCTGAGCCAATTCGTCCAAATCCGATAATGCCCAGGTGTTTGCGATTAAGCTCTGTTCCAACAAATGCTGAGCGGTTCCATTCGCGCGCTTTAACTGAAGCATTACCTTGGGGAATATGCCGAAACAAGCTAGCCATCATAGCAAATGTATGTTCCGCCGTTGAAATGGTATTTCCGTTCGGCGCATTAATAACGACAACCCCTCGTTTGGTTGAGGCTTCAATATCAATATTATCGACACCTACTCCAGCCCGAGCAACAATTTTTAAATTCGGCATTTTTGCCAGCAAATCCTCTGTAACCGTCGTAGCACTCCGTACTAAAAGCGCATCGTACGTATGCAAATCATTCTCAACTTCTTCAACTTTTTTTCGCGTAAGATTCACATGAGGAGCTTCAAGTAGTGGAGCAAGACCTTCATTGCTAATTGAATCAGCTACTAATACATTATACATGACGTGAACATCTCCCTTGGATTTTACTATCATCAAATATTTGATAATTTACCATGTTAAAAAAATTCTGTCAATTATATTTTTCAAACTTTACGATTAGTTATCAAATACACTATTATAAACGTAAAATTGAAACTATAAATATGTCATAATGCTGTTGGTTATGCACTTATTTCCTTATTTTTCATATAAAAACAGTAATGAAGTTTATAAAATACATCAATTTAATAGGAATTAAAGAACTTCTTTATTTACTTTTAATTCGAGATAACATATAATAAATTCATAATTAAATATTGGTCTATCTTCGGGGCAGGGTGAAATTCCCGACCGGCGGTAAAAAACAAATTGTTTTGAGCCCGCGAGCTTATATGTAATACATACGAGCAGATTTGGTGAAATTCCAAAGCCGACAGTACAGTCTGGATGGGAGAAGGTGGAGGTTCAGCGTTCAAAACCTAATGTGATGAACGTTTATTAAATATGCCTGCCATGTCTCCTCTCAACGAATCATTTGTTGGGAGGTTTTTGCGTGGGGATATAAAGTTGAACCTTTCTTCTTTGAAGAGTGGATCACAAAGAAGGAGAGAGGCAAGATGCAACAAAGTAAGAAAACTCAAAAGCTGGTTGTGCTAGGAATGTTAAGTAGTATTGCTTATATTTTAATGATGATTAATTTTCCAATTCCTGGATTACCTCCGTTTTTAACAATTGATTTTAGCGAAATTCCTGCACTCGTAGCAGCACTTGTATTTGGACCGATGGCTGCTGTTATAGTAGAAGGAATAAAAAATTTATTGAATTATTTAATTCAAGGAAGTGCTACAGGGGTTCCAGTTGGTCAAGCGGCGAACTTTGTGGCTGGTTTACTGTTCGTTCTTCCTGTATCATACATGTTCAACCGATTTAAAACGGCTAAAGGCGTAACGATAGGTTTGGTTACGGGTACGGTGGTAATGACGGTACTCATGGCTGTCTTAAATTATTATGTCTTCTTACCAGCGTATACAATCTTCTTACAATCGCCAGAAATGTCTAGTGAACAAGCACGTCAATATATCGTTGCAGGTATTTTGCCGTTTAACTTAATAAAAGGAGCAGCAACAGGGGTTATCTTTGTCTTATTGTTTTCAAAAATGAAGCAATGGATCACGCGTCGCATTGCTGTTTAATTCAATCGCTCTCCCGGGGAGAGCGATTTTTATATATAAAAAAACCTGCAGCATGTACACTACAGGTTTGCTCCACACTTATTCGAATTTATTAGCATCGCCTTCGAATTTTTCATCCGCTACGCGAATTGAATCCGTAGGGCAGCCTTCCATTGCATCCATCATATCATCTTCTAGATCTTCTGGAATTTCTACTACACCTTGGTTATCATCTAATGTTACGAATGCAATACCTTCATCATCATAATCATAAATGTCTGGTGCTGCTGCTCCGCAAGCGCCGCATGCGATGCAAGTATCTTTATCAACAATTGTATATTTTGGCATAACAAGACCTCCTGTAAAGTGTTCGAAAATTTCTCATTATATAATCTCTTCGCGAATCAAGAGTGAAATTTCTCCTTATTCATTGTAAAATGATTTATAAAACTTTTCAATAGAAAAGTCACTGAGAATGCTTATCAAATCAAGGTTTCTTCACTTACCCAAACGTTTTGATACATAAAGGAAAGAGCTGAAAAGCCTTTATCTCACATGCTATTGGTCACTTTTGGTACAATGAATGAGAAAGGAAGTTGACACCTTTGAATTATATTCAAGTTAGCATTTTATTTTGTATAAAACAGTTAAAAGGTGAGCGAACCGCCTATGGTATTTATCATTTATTAACAGGTAAAAAGTCAGCTCAAACGATTCAAGACGGAAAAATTTTTGGAATTTCGTTTCTTTTTCAGTCATTTGTTTACTTAGATAAACGGTCTTTTGAAACCTGCGTTGCATATTTAAAAGAACAGCAGTATATTGAAGAAACTGAAAATCAAAAATATGTGATGACAGATAAGGGACAAGCACGCCTTGAAGATGAACTGACGGCTCGGCCCTTTCATCCAGCTTTAGACGGATGGAAATTCGCAAGCAGTACTCAATTATTTTTAGCAAGAATCACTTTGTTCATTCAGACCTTATCAAACCTACAGTATTTTCAAAAAGGGTTTTTACCCATTTCCAAAAATCCTGAGGTCATTCAATGGGTCAAAACGTATATTATGTCTCAAAAGCAAACGCGTCAAGAGTTAGCCGCCGAGCTATTCGAAGAGCTCCGAACGTGCTTGAAAGGTTGTACGGAACGGGACGCGTCTCTTTTTGTTTTGCAGCTGACTGGATACCAAAGAGTAGGCTTTACAAAAAATCAGTTAGCATATCAATATGAACTCGATGAGCATTATGTTCATATTCAACTGTTAGGGGTTATTCACCATATCATTGAAAAAGTGAGTAAAAATAATGAACGCTTTCATGTACTTTCTTCTTTTTTACGTGATCTATATTTAGAATTGCCTTTGACAAGCTCGACGTTAAAAACGTATAGCTGGCTTCAAAAAGGCAAGACGCTTGAAGAAATTGCTTATATAAGGCGTTTAAAAGAAAGTACCATTGAAGATCATATTGCAGAATTAGCTCTATTTGTTCCATCTTTTTCAATCGATGCATACGTATCGCCTAAGCAGCAGGAAAAAATTATCGCAGCCTTTGAAGGTTTGCGGACAAATAAATTAAAGGTGATAAAAGAAGAAGTAAAAGACGACGTTACCTATTTTCAGATTCGTCTCGTATTAGCAAAACATTTTACCTGATACTAAAAAAAGTGGTGTTTGATGTGAAGATAGAACAACTTCTACAGAAACAATTCGGCTATAGCCAATTTCGACTAGGACAAAAAGAGATTATTCAAGATATTTTAACAGGTCATAATGTGTTAGCGGTTCTTCCTACAGGAACAGGGAAATCATTGTGCTATCAGCTCCCAGCTTATTTGTTGAACCGACCGGTGCTGATTGTATCTCCTTTAATTTCACTGATGGAAGATCAAGTTCAACAACTAAAGGCAAGCGGAGAAAAGCGAGTTATTGCCTTAAATAGTTTCCTACAACAAGAAGAAAAACAACGAGCGCTAAAAAATTTAGCTTTTTATCGTTTTATTTATGCATCTCCTGAAATTTTGCAAAATGGTTTTGTAGTAGAAGCATTAAAGCAGGCAAAGGTAGGGCTTTTCGTTGTGGACGAGGCGCACTGTATTTCTCAGTGGGGACATGATTTTCGTTTAGATTATCTACAGCTAGGAGATATATGGAAGGAACTTGGCAGTCCGCTATGTCTGGCACTAACGGGAACTGCGACTAGGGAAGTAGTGGAAGATATTAAGCGCTACTTATCGCTTCCTGCTGTCAACGAGCACATCTATTCCATGAATCGAAGTAATATTGCGATGAAGGTTGATTTTGTTGCAAGTATTGAAGAAAAAAAAGAGAAGTTACTGATGTACGTTAGTGAACTGCAAGGTCCGGGAATTATCTATTGTTCCAGCCGATCTTGGACAGAAGCATTAACACAGCTTCTAAAGGAAAATGGGATACAGCGAGTGCAGTATTACCACGGAGGAATGGAACCGAATGAAAGAATGCTTGTTCAACAGCAATTTTTAGAAAATCAGCTTGATATCATTTGCTGCACAAGTGCATTTGGAATGGGGGTTAACAAATCGAATGTTCGGTTTGTTATTCATTTTCATACACCTACGCAGCTAGAAGCATATGTACAGGAAATTGGAAGAAGTGGACGCGATCAGCGAAACAGTATTGCGATCTTGCTTTATGCTGAAGGAGACGATGATTTTGCTCATTCTTTACTTGAAATTGAGCTTCCTTCTTCAGATAGCATCTTATACTGCTTGTCGTATTTACGAAACCATGATCAGGCCATTCCTTTAAAACAAGTAGAGTCTCACTTTCTTTATACAGTGGGTGTTCAAGAAACACATTGGCGATTTATTCGTTATTATTTGTACAGAGAAAATGTAGTGAAAAATGAACATGTTGAACCCTGGAAAATTCCTGAATCGCTGCATGAAACGATTGTTGCAGCTGTAAATAAACGTCTTCGAAACAAACATGACAAATATCGTGCGATGAAGGGGTTTATTGAGACAAAAGAATGCCGTCGTCACGTGCTGCTTGGCTATTTCGATGAAACGGGAAAATCAGAGCTTGAGAACTGTTGCGATTGCTGCGGCCTGGATTTAGAAAACTATAAAGAAACAAATGGTGAGCAGGAGCAATGGACATTTCAAGGCTGGGAATTAGAATTAGCTCGTTTGCTTCGTCAAGGAGAGATATAATGGCAAAATCACAGCAAGAGCTTATTTCATCCATGACAGATGCAGAGCTAGTTAAAAATTTATATGTAACACAGCTGCTCATCTGCTTCATTGCTTTAGGCATCGGTTTTTTCACATTCGATTCATGGAATTCCTTTTTGCAGTTTTTTCAGCTGGATTGGTCTTCTATTTTATTGTACGGGGGAGGAACAGCTCTCTTGGTAGTAGGAGGAGATATACTTCTAATGAAATGCGTACCTGAGCATTTATACGATGACGGAGGGATCAATGAACGTTTATTTGCTAATCGTTCTGTTCCTCATCTGATCCTTATTTGCCTAATCGTTGCATGTTCAGAAGAAATATTATTTCGAGGGGTTATACAAGTTCAGTTTGGCCTCTTTTGGGCGAGTATTGTATTTGCACTCGTTCACATTCGATATTTAAAAAAGTGGTTTCTTTTTATTTCGGTTGTGTTTTTAAGCTTTTTAATAGGGTTGCTTTTTTGGTGGACTGAAAATTTGTATGTCACGATTTTTGCTCATTTTCTCATTGATTTTTTATTGGGCCTGCAGATACGAAAATCAAAAGGGGAATCTGCACAGCCAGAAGAACTAATTCAGTAAAGTTAAGGAAACAGCCATTATTTTCAGTGCTATCCACATAATCTTTTATGTTCCCTCATATGTTGTACTAGCATACGAGGGGGTGGAATGATGGAAAACAAAGTGATAGACTTTGAAAGCGATGAAACACTTCAATATATATTAGCGAGCGTTATTAAAAGAAAAGAGACAGTCAATAAGCTGAAAGCTAAAGAGAAAAAATGGAAGCTTTTGTTTTTAGCCAGTGTAACGGTTGTTATTAGCTACTTTTTTTTCCTATTTCAAAGCGATTTTTTTACGACGTTTAGCGAATTTTTTTCATTTTTGTTAGGCAACATGGGACATTTGATGTTTCTATTGCTTACCGTCTCACTTTACTTTTATACTGTACAGCTGCAGAAAAAAAGCGAGAAAGCAGAAAAGACTTTCCAAGATTTGCGCTGTGAGATTATTAAAAGAAGCAAAGAGCTATGGGCGACGCCTGAAACATGGGAGCACCGAAAAGAAACGTTCCGCTGGATGCAGTCAACCTATGGAATTAATTTATATCATGAAAACAAATAGAATCGCATGAAAAAGCCTCTTTTTACATAGAAGTTTAGTGAAGGGGGTTTTTTTGTGAGGGATTGGTTTAACTTGCTGGCTGCGTGGTTATGCAGTTATTATATCAGCAGTGTAACGGCTGTAGGCTCAAAAGCTTCGTTAACCTATTTACTTATTCAAATGATTTTACATCCGTTAGATGTGTTTAGTGTTATAATCTTGTTTTTCACGGCTCTTTTTTGTCTGTCGACGGCAGTTCGTAAAGTGTTTCTGCAAAGTCGGTTGCTTCTAAAAGGCTATAAGGTAAAATGGCATGAATACCTTGTTTCATGTCTATGTGTGATAGGAATTTTATGGTTAAGTGCAATTGCGCTTTATCAAGTAGTAGGTTTGTTAACAATTGCGATAATTTATGCCCTTTCTTCTTTAAGAGAAACACATCGGGTATAAAATGAAAAGAAGGAGAATATATGGTTATTCTTTTAATGGTTTTAGCGTTAGGCATAGGCTTGCTGATTTTTATGTTTTCAGAAGCCCATCGTATACATGTGGAAGAAAGAACGATTCATTTATCAAGATTTCCTGAAAATCAGCAGCCTTTGCGCCTGTTTTTTATATCAGATATACATAAGCGAACAGTTTCGTCGAAGCTGTTGGAAAAAATACCGGGCGAAGTAGATTTTGTGATCATAGGCGGTGATTTACTAGAAGGAGGAGTCCCTTTATTGCGGGCTCGTCAAAATATTCAACAGCTTAAAACGCTAGGACCCGTCTATTTTGTGTGGGGAAATAATGATTACGAAGTAAGTCAAATGCAATTGAAGCAGATGCTTAGAGATGAAGGAGTTATTGCCCTTAAAAATGAGCATGTCTTTGCCGTTTCTAAAGATGGTACTACATGCCACTTTGCGGGGGTAGATGATTTATCAGAAGGTCAGATGAATCTAAAGAGAGCTGTTTCTTCCATTGAACCTGAGCAGCTTACCATTCTTCTAAGCCATAATCCTGATGTTATCTATTATGTAGATGAAGAATCAAAAGTAGATTTAATTTTGAGCGGGCATACACACGGGGGACAGATACGCTTATTTAATTTGGGTATGTATGAATTAGGAGGACTGAAAGAAAAAAGAAAGATTCCTCTTTTTGTCAGTAACGGATATGGTACAACCTCTTTGCCTCTCCGTTTACAAGCTAGAGCTCAAACGCATTATATCACTTTAAAAAGGAAAGAATAGCCTTGAACAAACTCTTTACATAGCATATACAAATTTTACACAAAGGATAACTTATCCTATAATTCAATTAATAGATACAGTTCACGAAGAGTAGTTGGAGGTTACGTATGGCTCACGAAGGGAAGTATAATATTAAAGCCATCTCAAATATGGTCGGAATCCAGCCGGGAACTTTGCGTGCATGGGAACGACGCTATCAAATTTTAAATCCTGTCCGCAATGAATCCGGGCATCGGTTATATACAGAAGAAGACTTGCGGAAATTAAAATGGCTCACGGAAAAAGTGAGCGGAGGTTTTACCATCAGTCAAGCGGTTTCGCTATTAGAAACGGAAAGCAGTACAGTAGGAACGTTTGAAGAAGAAGGAGAAGTAGATTCCCCTCAAAAAATTAGGGATGAGCTGTTAACGATGCTTTTATCTTTTGAAGAAGGAAAAGCACAGGATTTAATTAATCATGCTTTTAGCCTGTATTCGGTAGAAAAAGTGGTTATTGATATTTTGGGTTCTCTACTCGTGACGGTTGGAGACATGTGGGAAAAAGGGCAAATCACAAGTGCTCATGAGCATTATACGACTCAAGTATTAAAAACGCGTATCAGCATGATTTTTTATTCGCTGCCTTCAAATGGCTTATTGCCTAAAGCGATTGCTGTATGCGGACCTAATGAGACACATGAAGTGGGACTCCTAGTTTTTACGCTATTTTTACGCCGTAAAGGGTTTGAGGTTATTTATTTAGGAAGCAGCATTGAAGATAAAGATGTTGAGTTAATTGTTAAAGAAGTAGACCCAACGTTTTTATTTATGTCATGTACAATGATGGAAAATGCCGAGAAAACACTAAATTTGACGAACCAAATGATAAAGAAATTCCCGCATCTCAAAGTAGGATTAGGCGGTTATGTGTTTGATGGTTTAGATAGCAAAAGAAAAGGCGAGGCTCAGCCGTTTATTTTAGGAAATACAAAAGAAGAGTGGAACAGCTGGCTAACAAAAAAATTAGCAGAAATTGATTGAGAATAGCTTGTCTTTCCTATCATAAACCTGTAAACTCGTAAGTAAACATCACGAACCGTTTTCCAAAAAATACATATACTGCATTATCGAACCATGTGGTTATGAGTGCAAGCGGGGAGGGACGCTAATGAGGCTTGAACGACTAAACTATAATAAGCTAAAAGTTTTTTTGACCTACGATGATTTAAAAGAAAGAGGGTTAACAAAAGAAGATCTATGGACAGATACATTCAAAGTAAAACAGCTTTTTCGTGAGATGATAGAGCAAGCTTCTCAAGAACTGAACTTTGAACCTACAAATTCTCTTTCTGTAGAAGTTTTTTCACTTCAAGCACAGGGAATGGTTGTATTTGTGACAAAGCAGTATGAAGAAGAAACCAGCTACGGTGAGTTCGATGAAGACGAGTTCGAAGACTTCATTGAAATGCAGGTCATGCTAGATGAAAGCGAAGACATGTTTTTTGAGTTTGATTCATTTGAAGATGTCATTCAGCTGACCAAACGCATGTCAAACTTTTACGATACGGATAGCGTGCTCTATTCATTTGAAAAACGTTTTTACGTGCTGTTGGATTATCACATGCTGTCACCGGCTGAAGTTGGGAATATGATTGCGGTTTTGGCGGAGTATGGAAATCCCTCTACAATTACAAAGCACCGCGTAAATGAATATGGAAAAATGTTAGTAGAAAAGAGAGCTTTGGAGTATATTAATTCTGTCTTTTCTTAACTGTTTAATTGAAATAATTACACCCGTGAAGGATAAAGCACTTTTATTAAAATAAGAGTGGCTGCACTTTCAGCTTGTACAAAGTTGTTGAAAGTGTTCTTTATCACCGGGTGTTTTTTATTTTTTTAAAACGATTAAAGCATACTAGAAAAGAGGCAGACTTAAAACATTGTAGCATACCTTGCAAAGTTATTGGAAGCGTTTTCTTAGAAGAACACAAAAAATACTAAAAGTTCGATATTTTCCTTTGCAATGTAAAACTAAGGGTGTATACTATGTCATGAAAGAAGCACCATTCAATTAAAAACGAATAATTTTCGATACATTTTAGGAGGTTTACAGATGGTAGCCGACAAGATGCAAGACAGTAAAAATAGTCAAGAAGAGAAGCATGATGTTTTAAAATCTACACAAACAGTGATACATAAAGCGTTAGAAAAACTAGGCTATCCTGATGAAGTGTATGAACTATTAAAAGAGCCATTACGAATGATGACAGTAAAAATTCCTGTTCGTATGGATGACGGATCAGTTAAGATTTTTACAGGTCACCGAGCGCAGCATAACGATGCAGTTGGTCCTACGAAAGGCGGAATTCGTTTTCACCCAAACGTAACTGAAAAAGAAGTAAAAGCTCTATCTATATGGATGAGTTTAAAATGTGGAATCGTTGACCTTCCTTACGGTGGAGGAAAAGGTGGAATTGTTTGTGATCCTCGAAATATGTCTTTTGGAGAATTAGAGCGTTTAAGCCGCGGATATGTTCGTGCGATTAGCCAAATTGTTGGACCAACAAAGGATATTCCAGCGCCGGATGTGTTTACAAATTCACAAATTATGGCTTGGATGATGGATGAATACAGCCGGATTGATGAATTTAACTCACCGGGCTTTATTACTGGAAAGCCCCTTGTCTTAGGTGGTTCACACGGCCGTGAAACAGCGACTGCAAAAGGAGTAACTATTTGTATTCGTGAAGCAGCGAAAAAACGAGGCATTGAATTACAAGGTGCACGGGTAGTAGTACAAGGGTTTGGAAATGCAGGAAGCTTTTTAGCTAAGTTTATGCACGACGCTGGCGCTAAAATTGTAGGGATATCCGATGCGTACGGAGCGCTGCATGATCCTAACGGTTTAGACATTGATTATTTATTAGATCGACGCGATAGCTTTGGTACAGTAACGAAATTATTCAATAATACAATCAGCAATAAAGAGCTGCTTGAACTTGACTGTGACATCCTAGTTCCAGCTGCGATTGAAAATCAAATTACAGAAGAAAATGCCCATAACATTCAAGCGAGTATTGTAGTAGAAGCAGCAAATGGACCAACAACTCTTGAAGCAACGCGCATCTTGTCAGAGAGAGGAATTTTATTAGTTCCAGACGTTTTGGCCAGTGCCGGCGGTGTAACAGTCTCTTATTTTGAATGGGTGCAAAATAACCAAGGTTATTATTGGACGGAAGAAGAAGTAGAAGAAAAGCTTGAAAAAGTAATGGTTAAATCATTTAATAACATCTACGAAACCTCTACAACTCGAAAAGTCGACATGCGTCTAGCTGCTTATATGATAGGCGTAAGAAAAATGGCAGAAGGCTCTCGTTTCAGAGGCTGGATTTAAAAACAGAACAGCAGAACAATTGCGTAAATAGAAAAAATCTCCTATCATTAATGAGGAGATTTTTTTGTTTTACACTGCGTTAAAATAAAAAAAGGTGCGTTTACAACTGAAGGAGTGACAGGCATGAAGAAAGAAAAAGTAATTATTGTTGGGGGAGGACCATGCGGCCTTTCAGCGGCTATTGAGCTTCAACATACAGGTATTGATGCCCTTGTAATTGAAAAAGGAAATATCGTGAATGCCATTTATAACTATCCGACCCACCAAACGTTTTTTAGTTCGAGTGAAAAACTAGAAATTGGGGATGTCCCTTTTATTACGGAAAATCGTAAGCCTGTGCGCAACCAAGCTCTTGCTTACTACCGAGAAGTGGTGAAGCGCAGGCAAATTCGAATTCAGCCGTTTGAACGTGTCTTGCAAGTAGACAAACAAGCGGAAAACCAATTTATTGTCACAACATCTAAAGAGACGTATGAAGCGGAGAATGTCATTATAGCTACGGGCTATTACGATCATCCTAATTATATGAATGTTCCTGGTGAAGAGTTATCAAAGGTATTTCATTATTTCAAAGAAGCGCATCCGTACTTTGATAAAGATGTAGTCGTTATAGGCGGAAAAAACTCTAGCGTCGATGCAGCTCTGGAATTGGTGAAGTGTGATGCAAGGGTGACGGTTATTTATCGTGGCTCAGATTACTCCCCTAGCGTAAAACCTTGGATATTGCCTGAATTTGAGGCACTGGTTCGAAATGGAACAATTGGGATGCATTTTAATGCTCATGTAACGAAAATAACGGATGAAACGGTAACATATGAGCAGGAAGGGAAAGAATCTACGATTCGTAACGACTTCGTTTTTGCGATGACTGGCTATCATCCTGATCATTCGTTCTTAACAAAAATGGGTGTGGAATTAGATGCTGAAACAGGCCGCCCTTCTTTCAACGAAGAGACAATGGAAACAAACGTGGAAGGAATTTATATCGCTGGTGTGATTGCTGCAGGAAACAATGCTAATGAGATTTTTATCGAAAATGGACGTTTTCATGGAAAATCCATTGCTTCTCATATTATCAACAAAAACAACGCATAGGCTTCTATGCGTTGTTTTACTAATGATTAAATAGCTGCTGCAGCTCATCATGATTCGTTGTTACTTGGAGAGCAACTAACAGTTTAATGCGTGCTTTAGGACCATTTAAGCCATTTGAAAAAATAACGCCCATCTCTTTCAACTGCTTGCCGCCGCCTTCATATCCATATACATCTTGAGCAATTCCATTAAAACAGCGAGAAACGAGCACGATGGGTATCTTTCGCTTCAAAAGCAATTGAATGCCTGGAATTGTGAGAGGAGGTAGATTTCCTTGACCGAGGGCTTCAATTACAAGTCCATCAACATTCATTGAAGCCACTGCTTGAAACAAGTGGTCGTCCATACCTGCATAAGCTTTTAATAAGGTGATTTGTTTATCTATTTGATTAACAGGATAAAATTCATGTTCTGTAGGCATGTGGTGAAAAGATACGCCGCGTTTTGTAATTAATCCTATTGGTCCATACTGAGGACTTTGAAATGTCGCCACGTTGCTTGTGTGGGTCTTGGTCACATTTTCAGCGGTATGAATTTCATCGTTCATCACAACTAAGACACCTTTTCCTTTTGCACCGTCACTAATAGCCACCCGAACCGCAGATATAAAATTATAAGGACCGTCTGAACCAATTTCATTGCTTGATCTCATGGCTCCAGTTAAGACAATTGGAATATCTGTATGCACTGTTAAATCTAAAAAATAAGCGGTTTCTTCCAGGGTGTCCGTACCGTGAGTTAACACGACTGCATCAATTTTGCCTTCATTAATTTTATCGCGTATTTTCTTTGAAAGTATAAGCATTTCCTTAGGAGTAATGTGAGGAGAAGGCAGATGAAATGCTTCTTCTACGATTACATTGGCCATACCTGAAACAGATGATGTTGAGCGGTGAAGCGGGTTTTGAATATCTGGTGTTACCGATCCAGTTGCCATGTCTTCTTTCATAGAGATTGTGCCGCCGGTGTGAAGAATATAAACAGTTTTCATAGAGAGCTCCTTTCAATTTTTCATATAAGTATGATACATTTTTTGGTATACTTGTTTAAGGTCTTTGTTAGGCTTTGTAAATCGACAGCAAGTTATGTGAGCATTTACATATAAAGATAAGGACATTATAGACGGAGATTTTCATCCTAAAGATAACATGTTACTATTAAAAAAAATAGAGGAGATGAGGCGCTATTTATGTTGGCGATTGTATCTGCAGGCATTGCGCCAGGATTGGCATTGTTAAGTTTTTTTTATTTGAAAGATGAATATGAAACTGAGCCTATTTCAATGGTATTAAAAACATTTATTTTTGGAGCAATGCTTGTTTTGCCAATTATGTTTATTCAATATGTATTTGGTGAAGAACACGTTTTTCAATCACCTTTTCTTCAAGCATTTTTTACGACAAGCTTTTTAGAAGAATTTTTCAAATGGTTCATTTTATATTTCACGATTTATCAGCATGTGGAATTTGATGAGCATTATGATGGAATTGTTTACGGAGCAGCTGTTTCATTAGGTTTTGCTACCGTTGAAAATATTTTATATTTATTTGCAAATGGTTTAGAATCAGCGCTAGGAAGAGCCTTTTTACCTGTATCTAGTCATGCTTTATTCGGCGTCATTATGGGGTATTATTTAGGGAAAGCAAAGTTTTCTGAAGGAAAGGAAAAAACGAAGTGGACGCTGTACTCCGTATTTGTGCCGCTCATTTTACATGGAACATATGATTATATTTTAAAAACAATGGATCATTGGGTATTTATTATTATTCCATTTATGATTTATTTATGGTGGCTGGCATTAAGAAAAGTAAAAAAGGCCAAACAGCCATCGATTGTCTAGGCTCAGCTTGTAAATCTTTTTTGAGAGATTTATGAGCTGAGTTTTTTTCATTTCGGTAAATTTTGCGCATCTTGTATAAAAAAACAACCTTTACAAAAAATACTCCTATCATCTTATCAGTTACATACGATGTAGGAGGTTTTGTCATGTTATCATTTCGATGTTTTAAAAAGTATGCATGTCTCATATGCATATGTTCATTTATTGCAGCGTCCGTGGTGAGTCCAAAGGCCGCTCACGCGTTTTCAAATCAAGTCATTCAACACGGAGCAGTTGGAGATGACGTTATTGAGCTGCAGTCGAGACTTCAGTATTTAGGTTATTATAACGGGAAAATTGACGGTGTATTTGGATGGAGCACATACTGGGCACTGCGCAATTTTCAATATGAATTTGGCATTAAAAAGATTGACGGTTTAGCAGGCTGGCAAACAAAGATTAAATTAGCCAACGCAACAAAATATCACGAAAACTATGTGAAAAATCAAATTAGAAAAGGGAATAAGTTTACGCACTATGGCGGTCAGCCTCTTGATCAACAGTCTAAAGGAAGCGGTAGCAGTGGGAAAAGCAGGGGGAACAATGGTCAGCAAAAAGCACAAAGCGGATCTTCTCAAGCAAAAAAACCTGCCAGTCAGCCGCAGCGTAATACGTCTAAAGGAAATTCTGAACAACAGAAAGAAAAAGCACAAAAGCCAACAGCGGTGAATGTACCAAGCGGCTTTTCACAAAATGATATTCAGCTCATGGCAAATGCCGTGCATGGTGAAGCACGGGGTGAACCATATAATGGCCAAGTAGCCGTAGCGGCCGTTATTTTGAACCGAGTTAACAGTCCGTCATTTCCAAATACAGTCGCTGGAGTTATTTTTGAACCGCGTGCATTTACTGCCGTAGCAGATGGACAAATCTGGCTTGAACCCAATCCAACATCTAAAAAAGCGGTTATGGATGCGATTAACGGATGGGATCCTACTGGGAATGCGATTTATTACTTTAATCCGGATACAGCAACAAGCGCATGGATTTGGTCACGTCCTCAAATTAAGCAAATCGGGAAACACATTTTCTGTCGATAAAGAGAGGTGAAGGAAACATGATTCGCACAATTTTAATTGTATTATTAGCTATTGGTGTTGTAGGTGTAGGTTATTGGGGGTACAGCGAACATCAAGAAAAAGATGCTGTGCTGCTTCAAGCCGAGAATACGTATCAACGAGCATTTCATGATTTGTCATATCAGCTAGATTTATTAAATGATAAAATCGGTGGCACGCTCGCCATGAGTTCGAGAGATCAGCTTTCGCCCGCGCTTGCAGAAGTATGGCGTTTAACTTCTGAAGCTCATAACAATGTAGGACAGCTGCCTTTATCGCTTTTACCGTTCAATAAAACAGAAGAGTTTCTTTCAGATGTTGGTGACTTTACGTATAAAGTGGCGGTAAGGGATTTAAGCAAATCCCCCTTAACAGATAAAGAGTATAAAACGTTAAATTCGCTTTATGATCAGTCAGGCGAAATTCAAAATGAAATGCGCCAAGTACAGCATCTAGTCATTGATAATAACTTGCGCTGGATGGATGTTGAGCTAGCCTTAGCGACAAAAGAAAAGCAAGGGGACAATACGATTATTGACGGATTAAAAACCGTTGAAAAAAGTATGGATTCTTTTGCCGAAACAGATTTAGGCGTTATGAATGCAACGAATGAGCAGGAAAAAAACGCTTTTCACCAATTAAAAGGTAGAGAAGTTAGTGAAGATGTTGCAAAACAAGTGGCGCGTTCGTTTTTGAATTTAAAAGGAAATGAACAAATTCATATTGTAAAGAGCGGAAAAGACGCTGATTATGAGGCGTACAGCTTAACCATTACAGATCCAAAGACTAAACAAGAGACGTATATGGATATTACACAAAAAGGCGGATATCCGCTTTGGGTGCTCGAAGATCGAGATATTAAAAAACAAAATATTAGTTTAAACGATGCTATGAACAAAGCGAATAAGTTTTTAAAAGATCATCGTTTTGAAAGCCTAGTGATGGCTGAAAGTGCTCAATACGATAACATGGGAGTCTTTACATTCGTAGAGCAAACGGAAAGCGGAGTTCGGATTTATCCGGATTCAGTTAAAATGAAAATGTCTTTAGAAGATGGATCTGTGATTGGTTTCTCAGCTAAAGACTTCTTATTAAAACATCGTACGAGAGATATTCCAAAACCTAAAATTTCGAAAGAACAGGCAAAAACCAAGCTGAACTCGAACGTAAAAGTGATGGAAGACCGCTTGGCAATTATTACGAATGATTTAAACGAAGAAGTGCTATGCTATGAGTTTTTAGGGACAATAAAAAATGACACGTATCGAATCTTTATCAATGCCGATACGGGTTTTGAAGAAAAAGTCGAAAAACTGCAAAACTCAGAACCTTTATATAATGAAGTGTAAAGTTGATAAAAACCGGTGTCTATAGACACCGGTTTTTTGTGTTTTTTAATATTTTATTGAGTCTAAATAACTAATTTTTATTTACAAAATAAACATATTTGACTATGTTTGAATAAAGGGAAAAAGTGTATATAGTGGAACTGAAGGAGAGAGAAGATGATAAAAGCGGGAATGAGGTTGACGTTAGAGAGCGGGCACAGAGAGTCTACATTACAAAAAACATATCGATGTAAGGTAGTTGAGTTTACGGAAGAAGTGATTTATATTAGCTATCCGTTAAATGAAGAAACGCAGCGAAGTGCTTTTTTACTAAAAGGTACAAAATTGTTTGCCACGTTTATTGGATACGATCAAAATGTATATACCTTTCCAACTGAAGTAACAGGGCGTGAAATAAAAGGCATGCCTGTTGTGAAGCTCTTTTACCCGGGCGATAAAAAGATAAAATCGATCCAAAGAAGAAATTTTTTCCGTGTGCCGCTTACAGTGAAGGCGGTGGTAGAAAGTGAACAAGAACAGCAGAACGTAATGGAAATCATGACTAAAAACATCAGTGCAGGTGGAATAGCCGGCTCCTTCCATCACTCGCTGCTTTTTAATGAGAAAGATTCGGTTGTTGTACGATTAAGTCTTCCTAATCGTGAGGGAGCTTTGATGCATCTTGAATTAAAAGGGGAAGTTGTACGAATTACCGCCCCGACTTCTTGTAAAGTAGGTCAGCTATCTATTAAATTTATGGGTATGGAAAAACAAACGAAAGAAATGATGATTCGTTATACCTTAAAGCGTCAGCTCGACCTAAGAAGAAAAGGACTTCTTTAGCGTATAAAAAAAACTTCTCTTTCCTAAACTGTAAGCAAAGGTATTACTTCTTACAAAAGGAGAAAAAAGGTGAATCGAGTAGAACGAATTTTAATTAAATTAGTGGTTATTCAATTTGTATTTTTAATAATTGCTCAATGTATTTTACTATCTAGCAGTCACAGTACATATTTCTCAAAGGTTATTCAGTATGAGGGAGTGAGCAAAAATAATTTTAATAAAATTATTGAAACATTCGACCAGTAGTCGGACGTATGGTAGAATAACTAGGAAAGAAACATGCAGTGAACACCAGGCAGGAGAAGACCCCCCTGCTCTTTTTTTCGTTTATAAACGTTTCATATAAAATGGCTCATTGTATAAAAGATGAAAGTGGTTTGTTCCTGTTTTGAAATTAAGGGAGGCACTTATGGAAAAACAAATTTCAATCGCAATTGACGGTCCTGCAGCTGCTGGGAAAAGTACAGTGGCAAAGATTATAGCAGAAACCTTATCATATATTTATGTTGATACAGGAGCGATGTATCGTGCTCTAACGTATCAAGCGCAGAAAAACCAGGTAGATTTACAAAATGAAGAAGAGCTATTGCATTTACTTAACGAAACAGTAATCGATTTAAAGCCGTCTGAATCTGGACAGGTAGTCATCTTAAATGGACAGAATGTTACAAGTGAAATTCGTTCCGCAGAAGTAACTAACTCTGTATCCATCGTAGCGAAACATCGTGCAGTTCGTGAAGAGATGGTAGCGAGACAGCAGGGCCTTGCTAAAGATGGAGGCGTTGTAATGGATGGACGTGATATCGGTACACACGTGCTTCCTCACGCAGAAGTTAAAATCTTTTTATTAGCGTCTGTGGATGAAAGAGCACAGCGACGCCATGACGAAAACATAAAAAAAGGTTTTGAATCAAATTTAGAACGTTTAAAAGAAGAAATTGCCCGCAGAGACAAGCTCGATTCTGAGCGCGAAGTAGCACCTCTTAAAAAAGCTGAAGATGCAATTGAAATCGATACAACTTCCCTATCGATTGAAGGAGTTGTAGAAAAAATACTTTCTATTACAAAAGAAAGGATTGGATGATTTTGAGCTTTTATATGTTTGCACGTGCCATTGTAAAAGGCATTTTAACACCAGTTTATCGTTATGAAGTAATCGGTGCAGAAAATATCCCTTCAGAAGGCGGAGTTTTGCTTTGTTCAAATCATATTGACAACTTAGATCCGCCTACTGTAGGTGTGACATGTCCAAGGCCTATTTCGTTTATGGCAAAAGCAGAGCTGTTTAAAGCACCTTTTCTGAAGACGGTTCTGCCAAAGTTAGAAACATTCCCCGTAAAGCGCGGGATGGCAGATCGTGAAGCTTTGCGCCAAGGGTTAAAGATTTTAAAAGAAGGAAAAGTGCTTGGATTATTTCCAGAAGGAACAAGAAGTAAAGATGGAAAATTAGGAAAAGGAATGGCTGGAGTAGGCTTTTTTGCTTTGCGTTCAAAAGCAGCTGTTGTTCCTTGTGCTGTTATTGGTCCATATAAGCGTTTTGCAAGGTTAAAAGTAGTGTATGGACCGCCAATTCAGATGGATGAACTTCGTGAACGAAAGGCATCAGCCGAGGAAGTAACCGAAGTTATTATGAAAAGCATTGGTGAATTAATTGAAAAATATCAATAGTTTGTAACCTTATGACTTGACAAAAGATTCTATTTATTAGAAGTTAGTAACAAAGAGAGTTTTTTCTATACAGAGCTATATACAATAATGATGAGCTAAAAGAGTGAAGAACTCTTACAAGGGAATACATATTGTAGATGGATATTGGAGGAGGAAAAGACGATGACAGAAGATATGAATCAAGTAGAGGTAACGTCATTAGAAGTAGGGGAAACAGTAAAAGGTACTATTACAAAAGTAGAAGAAAAGCAAGTGTATGTAGATGTACCTAACAGCAAACTAGACGGTATTATTCCAATTAGTGAATTAGCGAGCTTACATATTGAAAAAGCAGGCGATGTAATCCAAGAAGGTGCCGAAGTCGAAGCGAAAGTAATTAAAGTGGAAGACGATTTGCTTGTGCTATCTAAACGGGCTGTAGATGCTGAAAAAGCATGGGATGGTTTAGAAGCAAAACTTTCTTCAGGTGAAGTGTTTGAAGCGGTAGTCAAGGAAATTGTCAAAGGCGGATTAGTAGTAGATATTGGTGTAAGAGGGTTCATTCCAGCTTCTCTTGTTGAAACTCATTTCGTTGATGATTTTGCAGAGTATCAAGATCAAACTCTTACAGTCAAAGTAGTGGAATTAGATAAAGAAAAAAATCGCGTGATCCTTTCGCATCGTGCAGTTGTAGAAGAAGAGCTTGTACAACAAAAAGAAAATGTTCTTGAGTCATTAAAAGAAGGTCAGGTTTTAGAAGGAACCGTTCAGCGCTTAACAGACTTTGGTGCGTTTGTAGATGTAGGCGGAGTAGATGGGCTAGTGCATATCTCTCAGCTTTCACATACGCGTGTAGAAAAGCCTTCAGACGTAGTAGCTGAGGGAGATACTGTGAAAGTCAAAGTATTATCTGTTGACAAATCAACGGGTCGTGTTTCATTATCTATTAAAGATACGTTAGAAGGTCCATGGTCCAACATTTCTACGAAGCTTCGCCAAGGTGATGTAGTAGATGGAACCGTTAAAAGACTTGTATCTTTTGGAGCTTTTGTGGAAGTTCTACCTGGAGTAGAAGGACTTGTACACATTTCTCAAATTTCACATAAGCATATCGGGACACCGCATGAAGTGCTTTCTGAAGGCGAAAAAGTGACGGTAAAAGTACTTGATGTGAATGAACAAGAACGACGCGTTTCGTTAAGCATTCGTGACCTTGAGGAAGAAGAGCAAGAAGATTACGGTGACTATGAATTACAAGAAGAGTCAAAAGGCTTCCAATTAGGTGATATGATTGGAGATCAATTAAAAAAATTAAGATAAGTAATGGTGATGATTTGTGAGCAGAGCAAAACGTAAAATTGATCACATTCATCATGCGATTCAAACGGGACAGCATCGGCTGCATGGGCTAGATGATATTCGCTTCGTTCATAATAGCTTACCAAATACAGGCGTGCACGATGTTCATATTGATACAAAAATTGGCGAACTTTTGTTAAGTTCGCCAATTTTTATAAATGCTATGACGGGCGGAGGCGGACAAGAAACGGAACGGATTAACCGTTCGTTTGCTCAAATTGCTCATCATGGTCAATTAGCAATGGCCGTTGGATCGCAGATGGCTGCGATTAAAGATGAAAAGGAAGAACAATCATACAGAGTAGTGCGTCAAGAAAACCCTAACGGAATTATTTTTGCCAACCTAGGCAGTGAAGCTACAGTTGAACAAGCTAAAAAAGCGGTTGATATGCTTGAAGCAAATGGACTTCAAATTCATTTAAATGTTATACAAGAACTGGTCATGCCAGAGGGAGATCGTGATTTTACCGATGCATTACGTCGTATTGAACGCATTGTCCGAGAAGTAACCGTTCCTGTAATTGTCAAAGAAGTAGGTTTTGGGATGAGCGCTCAAGCAGTGCAAAAACTTAAAGATGTTGGTGTTGAAATCGTTGATATTGGTGGGTACGGTGGTACCAATTTTTCGAAAATCGAAAATGAAAGACGAGCAAAACATTTTCACTTCTTTAATGATTGGGGAATTTCCACAGCAGCTTCTTTAGCGGAAGTATCTCAGCACGTAGAGGGTATGTCCATTATTGGTTCAGGAGGTATTCAAACTTCTATGGATATTGCTAAGTCTATTGCGTTAGGAGCTTCTGCAACGGGAATGGCAGGATATTTTTTATCCATTTTAATGAAGTCAGGTTTAGAAGCAGTTGTAGAAGAGATAGCGGAGCTCCATGAGGAGTTAACGTTTATCATGGCTGCGCTAGGAGCAACTTCTATTGCTAAACTTCAGCAAATGCCTCTAGTTATTACAGGGGATACCCATAGCTGGCTGACTCAGCGAAATGTATCTATAGAAACATTTAATAACAGATCATAAAAAAGCATGCAGTTAACTGCATGCTTTTTTATTTCTTTAGAAGATAAATGATCGCGTTTTTATTTTAAAAAACAAAAAAGGTTGGCAGAAGAAGTGACAAAAAGCATGAAATCCCAAACGTTAGCCTCTTATAATAGGTTAAATAAACAGAAAAATCAGAAAAAGAGGTGGCATAATGAAAAAGGGACATCCTATATTTACAATTTTTCTTTTCTTTTTAGGCTGGGTTTTCATGTATGCAGATCGTAATATTTTATCTCCAGTTATGGGAGATATCGGTGCGCAGTGGGACCTTAATAAAGCTGAACTTGGGCTAATGTCTACGGTATTTTTTGCAGCGTATGCAGCTATGCAAATTCCAACGGGTTTTTTGGCAGATCGATTTGGTCGCGTTAAGATCTTAGTAGCTGGATACATCTTGTTTGGAGTTGCCACATTTTTTACAGGACTTACAACTACTTTCGGTATGTTCTTACTCATGCGGGCGCTGACAGGACTTGGAGAAGGAACGTATTATGGTTCACAATACGGAATTTCTTCAAGCATCACGTCTGAACGATACCGAGGTCTAGTGTCGGCGCTCATCAATAGTGGAATGGCTTTTGGTATATCGCTTGGTTTTATCGGTTCTACATACATTACATATACGTTAGAAAAAGACTGGCAGTTTACTTTTTACTTATTTGCTATTCCGACTATAGTAATAGCTGTTTTAATAGCTTTCTTTGTAAAAGATAAGCAAAGGGATCAAGAAAAAAATTCGCCAAATAAAGAAACAAAGCAGTCGCTAAAAGTATTATTTACAAAAAATCATATTTTCGTATACATTTTAATCTTCTGCTCTCTTTACGGATTTTTTGGGATGCTGACGTGGCTTCCTTATTATTTGCAGCACTCGCGCGGCTTAGAAGGGTCTCAAACAGGCATCATAGCATCTTTAGTACCGTGGGCGTCTATTCCAGGAGCAATCTTCTTTGGATATATATCTGATCGAATTGCAAATAAAAAAGCATTAATTGTGAGTTTGTCAGTAGCGGGCGCTTTATGTCAATTTTTTATTCCCTATACAGAGAGCTATTCTTGGCTATTAACCGGCTTAATTGTGTACGGTCTGATAGGGAAATTAGCATTAGATCCGATTTTGATTTCGTATATGGCAGATATTACTCCATCGTCCATGTACTCTAAAGTGTACGGTTTTTTCAACTTCAGCGGCATGCTGTCATCGATCTTTGCACCTTACATTACCGGATATTTTGCAGATAAACTTGGAAGTATGGAATTTGGATTTTATTTGTCAGGAGCACTATTGTTAGTGGGAGGAGTTCTCTTTTTGTTTACAGGAAAGAAAGAACGTTCCTATCCTGTTTCACATCCAGTTTTAAAATAAAAAATGCGCTGACTTAGTCAGCGCATTTTTTTATTTATGATCATTTAACTCGCGCGCTTCTTCAGGACTTTGCAAGCTGGTGGCTCCCGGATAGTGAAGTCCTTGATCACGGTCAGATTCAACTCGTTTTGATTCCTTTAATTTTTTCTCTTGACGATCTTTTCCCATTTTATATTCCCTCCTTTTTTCTGATAGGTTGTCCAAAATAAGGGGTTCTATTCTAAAACTCCGATTAAGTTTGCCAAAATTGATACATACTGATGACAGGTAGAGGAGGTGCCATATTCAGTGGACGGAATTTTCTTTTATTGGCTTTCGTGGATGGGATGGATTGTTGCGACTTTTCTTATGCCCAAAACACCTAGGCGTTGGAAGGTAGCAGCCATTATATTAATCAGTATACTCCTAAGCGGAATGAACATGCATACGGCTCAGTTTTCATGTAGCTACACCGCTTTGTTTTTAGTGGGGGTAGCGTGTATTTATGCTTCAGGCTACAGCAGGTTTCAGCAGTTATATTATGTTATTGTATGCGGCATTATAATAATTGCCTATGCTGGTTTTTGTTTACTTGAGCTCTATGATCCTGTGTGGATTTTTATTGATCGTAAGTGGATTTTGACTGGACTTATCTTATATATTTGCTTTATGGTGATTAAAGATGCTGAAAAAAGATTCGCAGCGATCATTTTAGGTGTAGTTGGAGGAGATTTTTTATACGCAGTTGTCATTCGAGATATTGCATCTTATGAAGTAGGGTCTCTTCGGATGCTCGACGTTTTAGCAACAGCAGTAGGAGCTATGTTTATTTGGGAGATGCTGGTTTATTTCTCTGCTTATTTAGATTTGTACGTGCTGAAGTCTCACAGGCAAAAGCAAAGTACTTACAAATAGAAGAAGAGATTTCGTAAAATTATATTGTTGTTACCGGCGATTTTTGATAAAATTGTTTGATTGAAAGAGTAATGCTTATTCAGCGGATAGGCAGTTAATCAGCTTGGTGTAAAATAGAGCTGATAAAAAGCCTGCTTTATCGCTTATGATCGATTAGTAGAGGTCATGCCACGCTGCATGGCCTCAATTTTTGAAAAACGAATGATCTTATTTATTTGTACATGTAGATAAATACCTTTAGTCGATTAAAGACTGGTTGCCTATACATAAAAAAGATCAAGGAAAGGGAAGAATCGTATGCCAAAACCAATTATTGCGATTGTTGGTCGTCCCAACGTAGGAAAATCAACAATTTTCAACCGAATTGTAGGAGAGCGAGTATCTATTGTAGAAGATATTCCGGGTGTAACTCGTGATCGTATCTATAGTTCAGGTGAGTGGCTGAATTTGGACTTTAACATTATTGATACTGGCGGTATTGATATTGGAGATGAGCCATTTTTAGAACAGATCAAACAGCAGGCAGAAATTGCAATTGATGAAGCGGACGTAATCATTTTTCTAGTGAATGGACGCGATGGAATTACTGCAGCTGATGAAGAAGTGGCGAAAATTTTATATAAATCCAAAAAGCCCGTTGTCCTAGCTGTTAATAAAGTAGATAATCCTGAAATGAGAGAATTAATCTATGATTTCTACGCACTAGGATATGGAGAACCGTTCCCAATCTCAGGAACGCATGGTTTAGGTTTAGGTGACCTGCTAGACGAGGCAGCTAAGCACTTTCCAAAAGAAAAAGACGAAGATTACGGAGAAGAAGTCATTAAATTTTCATTGATTGGTCGTCCTAACGTAGGAAAATCTTCATTAGTTAATGCTCTTCTAGGTGAAGACCGTGTTATTGTCAGTGATCTTGCCGGCACGACACGCGATGCCATTGATACAAAGTTTACAAAAGAAGATCAAGAATATGTTGTTATTGATACAGCTGGAATGAGAAAACGTGGAAAAGTGTACGAGAGTACTGAAAAATACAGCGTACTGCGCGCATTAAAGGCAATTGAACGCTCAGATGTTGTCTTAATTGTATTAAATGCTGAAGAAGGTATTATTGAACAAGATAAGAAAATTGCTGGTTATGCACAAGAAGCTGGAAAAGCTGTTGTCATCGTTGTGAACAAATGGGATACAGTAGAAAAAGATGAGAAAACAATGAAAAAATTTGAAGAAAATATACGTGAGCATTTTCAGTTCTTAACATATGCTCCAATTGTATTCCTTTCAGCTAAAACGAAAAAACGTACGCATACGCTATTGCCAATGATTGATCTTGCAAGCGAAAGCCATGCGGTGCGTGTAGAAACAAGCATCTTAAACGATGTGATTATGGATGCAGTAGCAATGAACCCTACGCCTACTCACAACGGCAACCGCTTAAAAATCTATTACACAACTCAAGTAGCGATCAAGCCGCCAACTTTTGTTGTGTTTGTAAATGATCCTGAGCTAATGCATTTTTCATATAAGCGTTTCTTAGAAAATAAGCTTCGTGAAGCTTTTGGATTCGAAGGAACTCCAATTAAAATTATTGCAAGACCAAGAAAATAACAGAGGATGTGATCGGCGTGGAAAGAATAGCTGTACTAGGAGCAGGAAGCTGGGGAACTGCATTAGCTTTCGTATTGGCGGAAAATGGACACGATGTTCGCATTTGGGGACATAGACAACAAGTCATTGATCAAATCAACGAGATGCATCAGAATGAAAAATATTTGCCTGGTGTAGAGCTTCCTCATCAGATTAAAGGTTTTACGTCATTAGAAAAGGCAATAGAAGGTGTTGAAACCCTTATTTTAGCTGTTCCAACGAAGGCCATTCGTGAAGTGTTGCAACAGCTAAAATCCCTTACCGATGAACTATTTACAATTGTTCACGTAAGTAAAGGGATTGAACCGGATTCTCTTTTACGTATATCTCAAATGATTCAACAAGAAATTGATACAAAAGACATCGTTGTCTTATCAGGTCCGAGTCATGCTGAAGAAGTAAGTAGAAGGCAGCCGACAACCGTGACGTCAGCTTCAGCAAATATACAAGCAGCAGAAAAAGTGCAGGATTTATTTAATAATCAGCAGTACTTCCGTGTTTATACAAATCCTGATGTGATTGGTGTGGAAATTGGGGGAGCGTTAAAAAATATTATTGCTCTTGCTGCTGGTATCACGGATGGACTTGGATATGGTGACAATGCGAAGGCCGCTCTTATGACTCGTGGCTTAGCTGAAATCGCTCGTTTAGGTACTGTGCTTGGTGCCAATCCTCTGACGTTCTCAGGTTTAACCGGGATTGGAGACTTGATTGTAACGTGTACAAGCGTTCATTCTCGAAATTGGCGCGCTGGTAATCTTCTTGGAAAAGGCAAAAATTTAGACGAAGTATTAGAAAATATGGGAATGGTTGTAGAAGGTGTACGCACGACGAAAGCAGCTTACCAGCTATCTCAAAAATATGACGTAAAAATGCCGATTGCTGATGCTTTATATAATGTACTGTTTAATGATGTGAAGGCAAAAGATGCAGTAGACGCCCTTATGTCTCGTACTAAAACACATGAAATGGAAGATTTAGCGAATGTTTTAGGAGAAAAATTAAATTAAGTGCAAAGAAATATGAAAAAATAGGCAATTGGTGATACCCAAAATCATTTACTTGCATAAAATAACGTGTAAATAAAGATGAGTAGAACTGTTAGTATGGGAATATTTAGTTATGATCGAAGCGAAGAGCCCCCTTCGCTTCGATTTTTTTTATGTAAAAAAGCAGGAATTTGTTAATTTAATAGGAAAGTAATTACTATAGAGCTTGAATTACTGGAAGGTAAATAAATAGTGAATTTAGAAAGTTCTATCAATATCCATCTTAACTATAAGTCCTTATGTTATAATAACGGTGAAAAAAGGAGTGGATGCAATTTGTCACCAGGTTTGTTAAAGATGTGGATTTCATTGGGTTCCATTGTATTTATGTTTATTTCGGTATTTTCTATTTACTTTAGTCGTTATAAAATTACGAACCGCATTGGTAAAATTGTACTCGCTTTCATTGCCTATTCGCTTATGATTGTAGCGGGTCTTATTATGGTAATTGTCGTATTCAGCGGGCCGACAGATGCTTAATGTACATATGGTAGGGTGAGGGAAATGAAAAAATTCATGCTAACGTCTATTGTTGGGTTAACCATTTTTGTATTATCCGGTTGTTTGTACCCGGCGGAAAGAATGTCTCAAAATCAAGTTCCTTATAAAGATCAAGTTGCTTCCGTGCAAACGGCGGTTGATCAATTTAAACAAGAAAGCGGAGGCTTATTGCCAATAAAAACGAAAGATATGGACACGCCGATTTATCAAAAATATCCAATTGACTTTACGAAAATTGTTCCTAGATACATGCAAGACGCACCTGGGAATTCGTATGAAAGCGGAGGGATATTTGCGTACGTACTTGTGGATGCAGAAACAAACCCCACGGTTAAATTATTAGACTTACGGATGGCGGATACGATTCAAGATGTTAACGTACATTTGAATATATACCGTCAAAATCATAAAGGGTACGTACCGTTTAAAGACGTCATCGCTCCCGGCGTATTCTCTATTAATTATAAAAAATTAAATATGAAAGAGCCTCCTGTCGTTACTAGCCCATATACAGGGAATAGTCTTTCTTTAATTGTTAATGGACAGGGAGATGTATTTGTAGATTATCGTCCTGATTTGTATGATGCCATTCAAAAGCATAAAAGCTCCTACAAACCTGGTGAAGATATACGAAAGCTCCTTGTGGAAAACAGTGATTTTGTACCTGCTTACTCTCTTCCTTATACAGTCAACGATAAGAATGAACCAATATTTTTTAAAAAATAAGTCATGAACCCCTTCTCCTTGAATAATATTCAGAGAGAAGGGGTTTTCTCTTTCTTGTACACCAATAATGATAATCAGAATGACTAAGTCAGCATGTGCATGAAAAAAATCATAAATTTTTCTATCAAAAGTCATATTTTAATAGGACAACGTCATAACTATATAGTGTCCTAATTTACTCTCGCAATGGATGTCATATTCCATGAACTCATAGATCGGAGGGGATCTTTTGGAAAAGGTGGATGTATTTAAAGATATCGCTGAACGTACAGGAGGCGATATATATTTAGGTGTGGTGGGAGCAGTTCGAACAGGAAAATCTACATTTATTAAAAAATTTATGGAGCTGGTGGTCCTGCCTCACATCGAGAACGAGGCAGAAAGAGCTCGCACACAAGATGAACTACCACAAAGTGCAGCTGGAAAAACGATTATGACAACTGAGCCGAAATTCGTACCGAATCAAGCAGTTAATGTTTTGGTAGATGACGGGCTAGAAGTTAACATACGGTTAGTAGATTGTGTAGGATATACGGTGCCTGGGGCTAAAGGGTACGAAGATGAAAACGGACCTCGAATGATCAATACACCTTGGTATGAAGAACCAATTCCATTTCACGAAGCGGCTGAAATTGGAACGAGAAAGGTAATTCAAGAACACTCAACGATTGGTGTCGTCATTACAACTGATGGTTCAATTGGAGATATACCTCGTCAAGATTACGTCGAAGCAGAAGAGCGCGTCATTAATGAGCTAAAAGAAGTAGGTAAACCATTTATCATGGTTATTAATACCGTACAGCCATATCATCCTGATACAGAAAAGCTTCGTGCAAAACTTAATGAAAAATATGATATTCCAGTATTAGCGATGAGTGTGGAAAGCATGCGCGATACTGATGTGATGAACGTATTAAGAGAAGCACTCTATGAGTTCCCTGTATTAGAAGTTAACGTTAATCTACCAAGCTGGGTAATGGTTTTAAAAGATAAACATTGGCTGCGTGAAAGCTATCAAGAAGCCGTTAAAGAAACGGTAAAAGATATTAAGAGGCTGAGAGACGTTGAACGGGTAGTAGAGCAATTTAGTCAGTTTGAGTTCATCGATCAGGCTCGATTAGCCGGAATTGAGATGGGGCAGGGAATTGCCGAAATTGACTTATACGCTCCAGATGACTTATACGACCAGATTTTGAAAGAAATCGTGGGAGTAGAAATTCGCGGAAGAGATCATTTGCTGCAGTTAATGCAAGACTTTGTTCATGCAAAAACCGAGTATGATCAAGTCTCTGATGCCCTTCGTATGGTTAAACAAACGGGTTATGGTGTAGCTGCACCTTCGCTTTCGGATATGAGCCTTGATGAACCTGAAATTATTCGCCAAGGATCGCGTTTTGGAGTTCGTTTAAAAGCAGTGGCACCTTCTATACACATGATTAAAGTGGATGTAGAATCAGAATTTGCGCCGATTATCGGAACGGAGAAGCAAAGCGAAGAATTAGTTCGTTATTTGATGCAAGACTTTGAAGATGATCCGCTTTCAATTTGGAATTCAGATATATTTGGCCGCTCTCTAAGTTCAATCGTAAGAGAAGGGATTCAAGGAAAGCTGTCGCTGATGCCTGAAAATGCGCGATATAAGTTAAAAGAAACGCTAGAACGGATTATTAACGAAGGATCCGGAGGTTTAATCGCGATTATTCTATAAGCATGTAACGTTAGGCTCCTCATAAAGGAGCCTCTTCTTTTTGGATAGATCATACAAAACTTTACATATATTGTGATAGATCGCGTGGTTATCCTATTCCTGCGTTATTTTCTGCTTGCTATGCCTTGTTCAATATGTTAATCTTTTAACAGAAATCGATCGATCATACTGTTTTCACTACATACATACGGCAGATGAATGAAAAACATTGAATTATTTAGTTCAATCGTTTATGATTAGGCTTGTCGATACATAGGTTATGTATAATATCCATTTGTTTTGTTAAAGAATGAGATATAACGAATTACTAGATTCCTTTTCTAACAAGGTTTTTAGTTATTATATGATCCGATTTTGGGAGGAGGTGAATGGCATGAACAAGACAGAATTAATTAATGCTGTTGCAGAAGCAAGTGAGCTTTCAAAAAAGGATGCTACAAAAGCAGTTGATGCTGTTTTCGATACAATCTTAGAAGCTTTAAAAGCTGAGGACAAAGTTCAACTTATCGGTTTTGGTAACTTCGAAGTACGTGAACGTGCTGCTCGTAAAGGACGCAATCCACAAACTGGCGAAGAAATCGAAATTCCTGCTAGCAAAGTTCCTGCATTCAAACCAGGTAAAGCTCTTAAAGATGCTGTAAAATAATATCTACATAAAATGGCTTTATTCATAGCCGTTGATGAAGAGCTTTGAAAGGTCGCACATTTGCGACCTTTCTTTTTTGCCTTTGGTATATACATATGCTAGAATTTTTTTCATAAAGTCGCAATGCAACGAATTGGAGGGCAACAACATGTCATCTGTAAATAAACCACAGATCGAACAAGCCGTGAGACTAATTTTAGAAGCAATTGGCGAAGATCCAAACCGTGAAGGATTATTAGATACACCAAAGCGAGTAGCTAAAATGTATGAGGAAGTCTTTTCCGGGTTGGATGAAGATCCAAAAGAGCATTTTAAAACAGTTTTTGGAGAAGACCATGAAGAGCTAGTGCTTGTAAAAGATATTCCTTTTTACTCTATGTGTGAACACCACTTAGTGCCTTTTTACGGAAAAGCTCATGTTGCGTATATTCCAAAAGGCGGACGAGTGACCGGTTTAAGTAAGCTGGCAAGAGCGGTAGAAGCTGTTGCGAAACGTCCTCAGCTTCAGGAGAGAATTACATCTACAGTGGCGGATTCTATTGTAGAAACATTAGAGCCGCACGGGGTAATGGTAGTAGTGGAAGCAGAGCACATGTGTATGACCATGCGAGGCATTAAAAAGCCTGGAGCTATGACAATCACTTCTGCTGTACGCGGAGTGTTAGAACACGATGCAAGTTCTAGAGCTGAAGTTTTATCACTGATTAAATCATAATGTGGATGATGAAGGAGAAGAGAATATGACACAAAAAGGAACGCCGGAGTATATTGTCATTAAAGCGGTCGAAGATGGAGTTAACGTAATTGGCTTAACGCGAGGAGCAGATACGCGATTTCATCATTCAGAAAAACTAGATAAAGGCGAAGTAATGATTGCGCAGTTTACTGAGCATACATCCGCAATTAAAATTCGTGGCAAAGCCGTCATTCAGACTGTTCACGGAGAAATTGAATCCGATACGAAAAAATAAGCAGGGATTTTCCTGCTTTTATTTATATTTAAAATAAATGAATAAGAACAGGAAAAACATGGTGAAACTAAAAGCAATATCTTAAATTACTGTCTAAGGAATCCAGATGGTATGTAGATGAACGGTGTTCAAGCGGATGAGCAGCTAAATGATTTAAACCGTGAAAAAGCTTCAAAAGAATTTAAAGGATATTTTATAATGTAATTATGTTATAATTGACACTATCGATTTGGAGTTAAAAGAACTTTAAACAAATAGTGATGGAAAGGGAGACAAGGATGATGAGCGTAAAAACCATCTATGATATTGTGGCCAACATGAAAGAACAGCTTCATGTTGAATTAAGTCATCCATATGTAAAAAAATATATTCATCATCCGCGTATTGATGAAAATAGATTACTGTACATGTGTTCGTTCTTAGATACTCTTTCAATGGAAGAAGAAAAAAAGAACAGCTCTGTGCTATCTGTGATGCTCGTTCAAACCGCACTTGATACCCACGATCTAGTCTCCACTCAAAATGTTAGCGGAAATGAAGGAAAGCTGCATGAGCGGCAGCTAGTAGTTTTGGCCGGAGATTATTACAGCGGCCTGTACTATTACTATTTAGCTCAAAGCAACCAGCTGAATTTAATGAAAGTTATAGCATCTGCTATTAAAGAAATTAATATCGCTAAGATACACATTTATAACAATCGCTCCACTAATCCACACGACGTTATGAATAGTTTTTTAGCAGCAGAATCATCGTTTGTAAGATGCTTATGTGACTATTTTGAACGTGAAGAGTGGAAAGAACTTTTAAAACATGCAGCGTATTTGAACGGGATATTAAAGCAATTAAAGTCATTACAGCATAAAGAGCCTACTCTCTTGCTAAACTATTGCAAACAAATTGGTATGAATCAAGAACAAATAAAAGAATACCTTTATTCGTATAATCAACAGTCTGTAAACATTGTTAGAGGATACTTACGAAGTGAATTTGTGATGAATGAGTTTTTAAGAGAGCACTTAGATGAACTTACATCTAGCTTAGAAGTGCTGAAAAATGTCGTAGGAGAAGGATAGAGATATGCAGCAATCAAAAGAACAGCGTGTCCATGGCGTATTTGAAAAAATATACAAAAATTATGATCAAATGAATTCTGTTATTAGTTTTCAGCGTCATAAGGCATGGCGCAAAGATACGATGAAGCGAATGAATGTTCAAAAAGGAACAAAAGCTTTAGATGTTTGTTGCGGAACTGCGGATTGGACGCTAGCTATGGCGGAAGCAGTTGGAGAAACAGGAGAGGCAGTTGGCCTGGATTTTAGTCAGAATATGCTAAAGATTGGTGAAGAGAAAGTAAAAAACTCACCTTTTTCAAATATTACCTTACTACATGGCAATGCAATGGAACTTCCTTTTGAAGATAATTCATTTGACTATGTAACGATTGGATTCGGACTGCGCAACGTGCCCGATTACCTTCAAGTGTTAAAGGAAATGCAGCGCGTCGTGAAACCTGGCGGAAAAGTGGTTTGCCTTGAAACATCTCAGCCCACGATGATCGGCTACCGACAAATGTACTTGCTTTATTTTAAGTATATTATGCCTGCGCTTGGAAAGATGGTCGCTAAAAGCTATGATGAATATTCATGGCTTCAAGAGTCAGCTAGGGACTTTCCGGGTCAAAAGCAATTGGCTGATATGTTCCGTGAAGCCGGTTTGACAGATGTTGAAGTGAAATCTTACACAGGTGGAGTAGCAGCGATGCATCTAGGGTACAAACGATAAAAGAGAAAAAGCTTGTCCTACAGGTGCAACAGCCTGTAGGATAAGGAGTAAAGAATGAATATATAATGCAAGGTGAGTCCAATGAAACTAAAAATGATGTACGCTTTTTTGAATACGGATATTACCCTTATTGAGAAAGAACTTGAACAAACTGTTCATACCGATGAAACACTTATCACAGATGCTTCTCTTCACCTTTTACAAGCAGGGGGGAAACGAATTCGCCCTGTATTTGTTTTGTTGGCAGCTAAATTTGGGGATTACAACATCGACCAAATCAAACACGTGGCAGTAGCGCTTGAGCTGATTCATATGGCGTCCCTTGTTCATGATGATGTTATTGATGACGCTGATAAGAGACGCGGAAAACCAACAATTAAGGCAAAATGGGACAATCGTATTGCTATGTATACAGGGGATTACATCTTTGCTCGTGCGCTTGAAGTTATGAGTGAGGTTAAAGATGTGGAAGCACATAAAATTTTATCTAATACGATGGTGGAATTAACGCTCGGTGAAATTGAACAGATTAAGGACAAATACAACCTAAACCAAAACTTACGCGTGTATCTGCGTAGAATTAAACGTAAAACGGCACTGCTAATTGCTGCAAGCTGTCAGTTAGGTGCAATTGCAGCGGGAGCTCCTGAAGATATACATAAACGTTTATTTTGGTTTGGATATTACGTGGGAATGTCATTTCAAATTACCGATGACATTTTAGATTTTATCTCATCAGAAGAACAGCTTGGGAAACCAGTTGGCAGCGACTTACTGCAAGGAAATATTACGCTGCCAGTTTTGTATGCCATTGAAAATGCTGAGTTTCGAGATAAAGTAGAACAGCTTTTCGAGAGGGAATATGAGCAAGAGCTGATCAATGAAATTATTTCTGATATTAAATCTTCTAACGCCATTGAACGTTCATTTGAGATGAGCGATCGTTATCTGCAAAAAGCGATGAGCATTTTAGAAGAACTGCCGCCAAACAAGGCGAAAAAAACGCTGCATCAAATTGCGAAGTACATTGGAAAACGGAAATTTTGATTTATTTACTTTCATAAGTTGTAAACTGCTCGAAACAATGTTAATATCTTCATGAGGTGTGATTGCGCTTTCAAAACTTGTTTACATATCATGAACTTCAGGGGTGGAGAGTAAAATGATACAAAAAACGTTTTTAATGGTCAAACCAGATGGGGTACAAAGAAGCATTATTGGTGAGGTTATTTCTCGCTTTGAGAAAAAAGGTTTTCAATTAGTCGGAGCTAAGCTTATGCATATTTCGCAGGAATTAGCTGAAACACACTACGGTGAACATAAAGAGAAAGCTTTTTTCGGTGAGTTAGTGAAATTTATCACATCAGGTCCAGTTTTTGCTATGGTATGGGAAGGTGAAAACGTGATTTCAGTATCACGTCAAATGGTGGGGAAAACTAACCCTCAAGAAGCCCTTCCTGGAACTATTCGAGGTGATTATGGACTGATTGTCGATAAGAATATTATTCACGGCTCAGATTCACCAGAAAGTGCGGAGCGTGAAATCAGCTTATTCTTTGAAAGTGA
Source organism: Priestia sp. FW507-14D1A (assembly GCF_058781295.1). Classification (NCBI taxonomy): domain Bacteria; kingdom Bacillati; phylum Bacillota; class Bacilli; order Caryophanales; family Bacillaceae; genus Priestia; species Priestia sp. FW507-14D1A. Next base: position 1,017,073 of record NZ_JBYSWQ010000001.1, on the reverse strand, counting down.
AGAGCTGACTTTCTATAAAAAAGACGCAGACGCTTGGATTTACTAATTTAGATAGCGCAAGGAGACGAATGAATTTTCATTCGTCTTTTTTATTGTTTTTATAAATAGGTCCTAGGCTATAGATTGCGAATATCTCTCTACATAAACATTTTCACAATGTATTCCGATATATTAGTAAGAAGATAAGCATATATAAAGGTTTTATTTCTTTATATAGCATCAACGTATAGAAATAAGAAAGGAGAGTCAAAAATGATAGATGAATACGACGCGTTTGTGGAGAAAATAAAAATAAAAACAGGCATTGATTTATCACTATATAAGCAGTCTCAAATGCAACGCCGCCTTACCTCCCTATATGAAAAAAAAGGTTTTTCTAGTTTTTTTGAATATTATCGAGCAATGAGCAGTAATAACGAACTGCTTGAGGAGTTTTTAGATCGGATGACGATTAACGTGTCAGAGTTTTATCGCAACTATCAGCGGTGGGATATATTGGAGCAAAAAATTTTACCGGCTCTTGTAAAAGGAAAAACAGACCTGAAAGTGTGGAGCGCTGCCTGTTCAACAGGGGAAGAGCCATATACACTAGCGATGGTTTTATCAACATTTTTTCCTCTTTCGCGTATTTCTATATTGGCGACTGATTTGGATGAAAAAGTGATCGAAAAAGCAAAAATAGGCTTTTATGATGAACGTTCACTTCAGGAAATGCCTGTTTCGATGAAAAATAAGTACTTTCAACAAAGAGGAACCGGGTACTTATTAGATGAAAAAATCAAAAAAACAGTTGTTTTTCAGAAACATAACTTACTGTCAGACTCTTTTCCAAAAAACGTTGACTTGATTGTTTGTCGAAATGTGCTTATTTATTTTACAGATGAAGCAAAGCATGCTTTATATGAAAAATTCAGCAGATCTTTAGCACTTGGCGGCATCTTATTTGTAGGTAGCACAGAACAGGTTTTTACTCCGCAAAAGTATGGATTTGAAACGGCTGATACGTTTTTTTACAGAAAAGTAAAGACCATTTAATCGAGACAACCAGAAGCGGTTTCTTAAAAGCTGAGGTGAAACTTTTTGTACATTCTTATGTTATAGTATGGTATAGTCATATTTAAAAATGGAAAAATTCTGACGAATAATACATATTAAGCGGAGGTACGATTATGCGATATTTAACAGCAGGAGAATCACATGGTCCACAATTGACTACTATTTTAGAGGGTGTTCCGGCAGGGCTTCCTTTAACAGCCGAAGACATCAATACAGATTTAGCGCGAAGACAAAAAGGTCATGGTCGCGGAAGACGTATGCAAATTGAAAAAGATCAAGCGGAAATTTTAAGCGGTGTCCGCCACGGCTATACGCTAGGATCTCCTATTACGTTAGCGGTAGAAAATAACGACTGGAAACACTGGACAAAAATTATGGGCATCGAGCCAATTTCTGAAGAAGAGTCAGAAGAAGTAAAGCGTAAAATCTCAAGACCAAGACCAGGGCATGCCGATTTAAACGGCGCTATTAAATATGGTCATCGCGATATGAGAAATGTATTAGAACGTTCTTCAGCTCGCGAAACAACTGTAAGGGTAGCAGCAGGTGCTGTGGCTCGTCAAATTCTTGCTCAGTTCGGGATTTCTGTAGCTGGACATGTATTAGAAATTGGCGGCGTACAGGCAAATCCGCCTCAATACAAAAGCTTAGAGGACCTTCAAGAAGTCACTGAAGCTTCCCCAGTAAGATGTTTTGACTCAGCTGTTGAGAAAGACATGATGCAAGCAATCGATGATGCTAAGAAAAATGGCGATTCTATCGGAGGCGTAGTAGAAGTTATTATTGAAGGCGTGCCAGCAGGAGTAGGCAGCTATGTTCATTACGATCGTAAATTAGATACGAAGATTGCTGCAGCTGTTATGAGCATTAATGCATTTAAAGGCGTTGAGTTTGGGATTGGCTTTGAAGCGGCTCGCAGACCAGGAAGCGAAGTTCATGACGAAATTCTATGGGATGAAAAGAACGGGTATACCCGTAAAACAAACAACTTAGGCGGCTTTGAAGGCGGCATGACAACAGGTATGCCAATTGTAGTACGCGGTGTAATGAAACCTATTCCAACGCTTTACAAGCCGTTAAAAAGTGTTGATATTGAAACAAAAGAAGTCTTCGAGGCAAGCATCGAACGTTCAGACAGCTGCGCTGTGCCGGCTGCAAGCGTTGTAGCAGAAGCCGTTGTAGCTTGGGAATTGGCTGATGCGCTAATCGAACAGTTTGGACAAGACCGAATTGATTTAATTGCTGAAAATATTGAGAAAATGCGTGCACATGCGAGGGAGTTTTAATGTTGCAAATTGATATTCAAACTTTATCCAAAACATATCCTCTTTATTTAGGCAATGGATTAATTGAAAAGCTGCCTTCTATTATCGAGAGTGTAAAACCTAATCTGTCGTCCGTGTTAATCATCACCGATTCAGCCGTAGATTCATATTATGGAGAAGCGGTTGTAAAAGCGATTAATACAAAGTTTAAAGTGGCTAAATACGTAGTGCCAAGCGGTGAACATGCAAAGTCATTTCAACATTACTACGATTGTCAGACATTTGCGCTCGAGCAGCAGCTTGATCGAAATGCGCTCGTTATTGCTTTTGGCGGAGGGGTAGTAGGCGATTTAGCTGGATTTGTAGCCGCTACTTATATGAGAGGAATTTCTTTTATTCAAGTGCCAACGACGCTTCTTGCACACGATAGTGCTGTAGGCGGTAAAGTAGCCATTAATCATGAGCTTGGGAAAAATATGATTGGTGCTTTTTATCAGCCAGAAGCGGTTGTTTATGATATTGATCTTCTTAAAACGCTTCCCGAAAGAGAATGGCGTTCCGGTTTTGCAGAAGTGATTAAACACGCTTTTATTCACGATGAAGCATTTTATAAATGGCTTCAGCAAAATATACAATCGCTGACTGATTTACAAGATAAAAAATTAATTTATGCTATTCAAAGCGGTATTTTAGTCAAAGCATCTGTTGTAAAAGAAGATGAGACAGAAGCTGGCGTTCGCGCCCATCTGAACTTTGGACATACGCTAGGTCATGCGATCGAAGCAGAGTGCGGCTATGGACAAATCAGCCACGGAGAAGGCGTAGCGATTGGTATGCTGTTTGCTATGAAAGTCAGCAATGTTCTTGGAAAAAGTCAGTTCCCTGTGGACGACATTGCGAAATGGTTTGAAAAATTTGGCTACAAGACGTCTGTCCCAAACCATCTTTCAGCTGAAAAACTGCTCGTAAGAATGAAAGCGGACAAGAAGTCTAAATCAAGCAATGTTCACATGGTACTGCTTGAAGGCATAGGCAAGCCTTTTGTTCAGCAAGTAGAAGATGAAGTGATTCTTAAACTGCTGAATGAAGAGCTTAAAGCTTAGTTTCGTCTAAAGCCAAGTAGATAGTAGTTGACAAATGAATTTGAAACGTACTACAATTGGTAACAAGTTAGTTTAGAGATTTTAGTTATGAGAAAACAATAGACAGTTTAGTTGAGATTAGGGTAGACGAGAATGAGACAGTTGAGCAGAGTTTAGTTGAGTGAATTTTACCATTCGTATACCCAAAGGCCCATTTTTGATGTGTCTTTGGGTTTATTTATTATATCCTCTTTTATATAACCTCATCTATTCTCATTCTCCATGAAATGGAGGATTGAAAGATATGACGAACACGTATACTTCTTTTTTAGAAGACTCTACAGAGTATTTAACCATTCCAATTATAAAAAAAATATTTATCGATAGCATGACACCTGTTGATCTTTTTCAACAAGTAAAAGATGAAGCCGTATATTTGCTTGAAAGTAATGATGAATCATCACCATGGTCCAATTATTCTTTTATTGGCTTAAATCCATTTTTGTATGTCGAGGAAGAAAACGGAACCTATCTAGCAAAAAACAAGCAGCTTCAGCCTATGCTGCAAGGAGACAGCTTTAAAGAGGTATTTTGTAAAATTCAGCAAGAGCTGAAAGTGAAAGTACCAGACCTTGCACTTCCTTTTAAAGGAGGAGCAGTAGGGTTTATCAGCTACGACGCAGTATCGCAAATTGAAAAAGTAAACGTACATGCCCAAAATGATTTGAACATGCCTACTTTTCACTTTATCTATTGCCAAACGATGCTTGCGTACAATCATCAAACAAAAGAGCTTATGGTGATTCACTACATTAAGCTTAATGAGCAAGACAAAGAGCAGCAGAAAAAAGAAAAATACGGTGAAGCTTTAGCAGAGATCAATCGATATGTTGAAAGAATAGCGCAGACGGTGAAAGAAAAGCCAATGATGTTTGAAAGCGAGCAGCGCGAAGTTAGCTTTGAAGGCGTGACATCGTCATACCAAAAAGATAAATTTGTGCAAGATGTGGAAAAAATTAAGGAATACATTAAAAGCGGAGATGTTTTTCAAGCCGTATTGTCACAGAGATTTCAAATTGATACGACCGTAGCTGGATTTGATATTTACAGAGTATTGCGATTAGTTAATCCGTCTCCTTATTTATTTTACGTGAAAGTAAAAGGCGTGGAGCTAATTGGAAGTTCTCCTGAGCGGTTGATTCAAATTGAAAACGGCCATTTAGAAATTCATCCGATTGCAGGAACGAGAAGACGTGGCAGGGATGCAGAAGAAGATGCGCGCTTATACGAAGACTTAATTAACGATGAAAAAGAGCGGGCAGAACACTATATGCTCGTGGACTTAGCAAGAAATGACATCGGCCGAGTTGCACAGTATGGAAGTGTCCAAACACCAGTATTAATGCAGCAGGTTAACTTTTCGCACGTCATGCACTTGATTTCTAAAGTGACAGGGCGCCTTGACGAAAAAGTACATCCCATTGATGCGCTGCTTTCTGCATTTCCAGCGGGTACCGTATCTGGCGCTCCAAAAGTGCGAGCGATGCAAATCTTAAATGAAATTGAACCAGTTGCGCGAAATGTATATGCAGGAACCGTAGCATATCTCGGATTTGATGGAAACATTGATTCGTGCATTGCGATTCGGACCATTCTTTTGAAAGACCAGACCGCTTATATCCAGGCTGGAGCAGGAGTGGTTGCTGACTCAAAACCGGAGCTTGAGTGGAAAGAAACCCGCAATAAAGCCAGCGCTTTAATCAAAACAATTCAATTGGCCCAAGACATCTACGATAAAAAGGAGGATGTATATGTTTAAAGAATTGTTAAAAAAGTGTTTGCGCGGTGAGTCACTTTCAGCGGAAGAAGCAGAAAAAATTATGAATGATATTATGAACGGTAAAGTCCCGGCAGCTCAAATCGCTAGCGTGCTAACCATCTTAACGTACCGAGGAGAAACCGTCGATGAAATTGTCGGTTTTGTCCGAGGTATGAAAAATAATATGAATGCTATTTCTCTAGAAGAATTAAACGTAGTAGATACATGCGGTACCGGAGGAGATGGGGCCTCTACGTTTAATATCTCGACGGCTAGTGCGATTGTGGCATCTGCTGCCGGAGTAAAGGTTGCGAAACACGGGAACCGCGCCGTATCTTCTAAAAGCGGAAGTGCCGACGTGTTAGAACATCTGGATATATGGATTCAAGGAAATGAAAAAGAAGTGAAAAATGCGGTGGCTGACCTCAACATGTCCTTTTTGTTTGCGCCGCTTTATCATCCAGCTATGAAGCACGTTGCTGCTACTCGAAAGGAATTAGGATTTAGAACGGTTTTTAATGCATTAGGTCCATTAGCAAACCCTACTAACTGCACAAAGCAAGTAATTGGCGTTTATTCCATTGAGCTTGCACGAAAATTAGCAGAAGCGCTTGTTGTACTTGGAGCTAACCACGTCCTTCTGGTTGCAGGCAGAGACGGTTTGGATGAAATCAGTGCCACTGATGTAACGGACGTTGTAGAAGTACAGGGCAATGTCATTACAGAATATACGCTTGCACCAGAGGATGTACACTTACAGAGAGGGAAGCTTGAAGACTTAGTGGTAGAAGATGCAAAATCGAGTGCCGAGCTTATTGAATCGCTATTTTTAAATAAAAGCAATGTAACTGCTAAAAACGCAGTCGTGTTGAACTCTGCTGCAGCTATTTACGTTAGCGGAAACGTTTCTACTTTTGAAGAAGGAGTAGCTGTAGCTTTGGAAACAATTGAATCAGGTGCTGCATACACACAATTACAACGATTGAAATCGAAAAAGGTGGTTGAACATGCTCAATAAAATTATTGAAACAAAAAAAGAAGAAATTCAAAACTTACAGTTACCCGAACAGCAAAATGTTGCAAAACGATCATTTTTAGACGCTTTATCAAATCCGAATCGAGAGCTGGCTCTTATTGCAGAAGTGAAAAAAGCTTCTCCTTCCAAAGGATTAATAAAAGAGAATTTTCAGCCTGTGGAAATTGCTAAAGCCTACGAGAAAGGGAAAGCAGATGCTTTGTCTGTGTTAACAGATCAGCACTATTTTCAAGGGAATCGAACGTTTTTAAGTGACATTAAACAGCATGTCTCTATCCCTGTGCTTCGCAAGGATTTCATCATTGATTCCATTCAAGTGGAAGAAAGTGCAAGAATCGGTGCTGATGCTATTTTACTCATTGGAGAAGCACTTGAACCGTTAAAATTGCAAGAGCTTTATCTTCAAGCTGCTGAAAAAGAGTTAGATTGTTTAGTAGAAGTGCATTCTCTAGAAACGCTTGAAAAGCTGCTAGCTGTATTTACCCCGAAGATTATCGGCATTAATAATCGAAATCTTCACACGTTTGAAACCAGCGTGCAGCAGACCAAAGAAATCGCTAAGCACGTTCCGAAAAATCAGCTGTTAGTGAGTGAAAGCGGAATTTACTTATACGATGATGTTTCCTACGTAAAAGAAGCGGGAGCAAAAGCTATTTTAGTAGGGGAATCGCTTATGAGGCAGGATAATCAAACCAAAGCGATTGAAAAGCTGTTTGGGGAAAGTGAATATGCTCATTAAGTACTGTGGTATTCGATCAAAACAAGATATAGCTTTAATCGAAAGTTCGGCTGCTACTCACATTGGCTTTATTTTCTATCCAAGAAGTAAACGATATGTAAAGCCTGAACAAGTAAATGAGTTTGTAACGGATGAAATAAAAAAACAAGTCTCGCTAGTAGGGGTATTTGTTAATACACCGGTTGATCAAATACTTGAAATTGCCTCCCTAACAAATTTAGATGTAATTCAGTGCCACGGGCAAGAAACAGCTGCGGACGTACGTCAGTTAAAGCAGCGTGGATATGAAGTGTGGAAAGCACTCCCTCACAATAAAGAAACGCTGCAGCAAATGCATGTATATGAAGAAGCTGACGGGTATGTAATTGATAGCAAGGTTAAAGAACAATTTGGAGGAACGGGCGTTGCTTTTGATTGGAGCTTCGTTCCTCAGTATGAATCAGCTGCCCAAAGGTTAGGTAAAAAATGTTTTATTGCTGGAGGAATCAATGCTTGTAACATTGAGAACTTGTTACCCTACAAGCCTGGGGCGATTGATATTTCTGGCGGTATTGAAACAAATGGAACGAAGGACTATACAAAAATTATAGAAATTGAAAGGAAGATCATACTATGACATACAATCATCCTGATGAATTTGGCCGCTTTGGTGAATTTGGCGGAAAATACGTACCTGAAACATTAATGAAACCACTTGAAGAAGTAGAAGCAGCTTTGAATCAAGCAATGAAAGATCCGGCATTTAAAGATGAGTATCTGTCTTTACTCGTCAACTACTCTGGGCGACCAACGGCTTTAACATACGCTGATAATATTACCGAAACGCTCGGCGGAGCAAAAATTTATTTAAAACGTGAAGACTTAAATCATACGGGTGCTCACAAAATCAATAATGCCATTGGACAGATTTTACTTGCTAAACGGATGGGGAAAACAAAAATTATTGCTGAAACAGGAGCGGGTCAGCACGGGGTAGCTACAGCTACAGTAGCTGCAAAGTTCGGAATGGAATGTAAAGTATTCATGGGAGAAGAAGATATTGAACGTCAGGCGTTGAACGTCTTTCGCATGAAGCTTCTAGGAGCGGAAGTCATTCCTGCAACTTCTGGAACAAAAACGCTAAAAGATGCAACAAATGAAGCAATTCGCTACTGGGTTCAACATTGTGAAGATCATTTTTACTTAATTGGTTCGGCCATTGGACCGCATCCTTATCCTAAAATGGTTCGAGATTTCCAAAAAATTATTGGAGAAGAAGCAAAAGAACAGTTTACAGCGGTAGAAGGCAAACTTCCAAATGCTGTCGTGGCATGCGTTGGAGGCGGTAGTAATGCAATCGGAATGTTTTATGATTTTATTAAAGAAGAAAATGTACGCTTGATCGGCGTAGAAGCAGGAGGGAAAGGACTAAATACAGCCCTCCATGCTGCTAAAATGGCTAAAGGCACAAAAGGTGTTATTCACGGAACGCTCACGTATTTACTTCAAGATGAAAATGGTCAAATTACAGAGCCTTATTCTATTTCAGCAGGTTTGGATTATCCAGGTATCGGTCCAGAGCATTCTCACCTTTCATCTATTGGACGAGTAGAATATGAAAGTGTAACGGATGATGAGTCAATCGAAGCTCTTCAGCTGCTGGCGAAAACAGAGGGAATCATCCCGGCTATTGAGTCCGCCCATGCGCTGGCAAAAGCATTTGAACTGGCTAAAAGCATGACGAAAGAAGAAACCATTTTAATTTGCTTGTCAGGTCGAGGAGATAAGGACGTTCATACATTAGTAAACTTGCTAGAAGGGAAGGAAGAAGAACATGAATACGTTTGAAGCGAGACTACCTAAACATGAAACATTGTTTATTCCATTTATTACAGCAGGAGATCCTCATGAAGATGCAACGGTGGAAATTGCTTTGTCTTTGCAAAAGCAAGGTGCCTCTATTTTAGAGCTGGGCGTACCATATTCTGACCCTTTAGCAGATGGTCCAATTATTCAAGAGGCGTCTAAAAGAGCTTTATCTGGCGGTATGTCTATTTCAAAAGCAATTAAGCTTGTATCGGTGATGAGAAAAAAAGGTGTGAAAATACCGGTAATTCTCTTTACCTATTTTAATCCTGTGTTACAATTAGGTTTAGAATCCTTTTTCGCGTTAATGCGAGAAAATGAAATAGATGGAGTGCTAATTCCGGATTTACCGTACGAAGAGAGTGGCCGTATCCGGGAGCTTGCCGCTGAAAATGAAGTTGCGTACATTTCAATGGTTGCTCCTACATCTAAAGAGCGTATTCAAAAAATCGCTGCAGATGCAACGGGCTTCTTATACTGCGTGTCGTCTTTAGGCGTTACTGGGGTTCGCTCTACGTTGCCAGCTGATATTGGCACCTTTTTAGAAGATGTGAAAGCAGCAGCTTCTATACCGGTGGCCGTCGGTTTTGGGATTTCAACAAGTGAACAAGTAGAGGTGTTAAAAGAACATAGCGACGGCATTGTAATTGGAAGTGCAATTGTTAATAAAATTGGCCAGCTTGAACAAGTTCTTTTAAATAAGGATACACGCCGAGACGGATTAAATCAAATTGAGGAGTATGTTGCATCCATCGTTTCGCCTATACAAAAATGCGAGGTGTAACACGTTGAAGGTAAAAGAACAATTACTAACTTTATCTCCATATAAACCAGGTAAGCCAATTGAAGAAGTAAAGCGTGAATTTAATTTAGATCGCGTTGTAAAATTAGCTTCTAATGAAAATCCTTACGGCAGTTCTGATTTAGTAAAAGAAGCGATTGCTGCAGAAATCGAAAATATGGCGCTTTATCCAGACGGCTATGCAGCTGAACTGCGTGCAGCAGTAGCAAAGCACGTAGGCGTAGAGCAAGATCAGCTGATTTTTGGAAATGGGTCTGATGAAGTCATTCAAATTATTTGCCGAGCTTTGCTATCGGCTGATACAAATACTGTCATGCCAACGCCGTCATTTCCTCAATATAAGCACAATGCCGTAATTGAAGGTGCAGAAATTCGTGAAGTACCGCTGCGCGGCGGAGATCATGATTTAGATGCTATGCTTCGTGCAATTGATGAAAATACGACAATTGTGTGGGTATGCAGTCCTAATAACCCAACGGGAACGTATGTGAAGGGCGATGAGTTAATTTCTTTTATGAAACAAGTTCCTAAGCATACATTAATCGTTATGGATGAAGCCTATTTTGAGTATGCAGCAGATCAAGCCGACTATCCGGATACGGTAGAGTTTTTGAATGAATACGAAAACTTAATTGTACTTCGCACATTTTCAAAAGCATACGGCTTAGCTTCTTTGCGCATTGGTTACGGTATTGCAAACGAATCATTACTACAAAAAATTGAGCCGGCTCGTGAACCTTTTAATACAAGCCGCATGGCTCAAAAAGCAGCAATCGTTGCTCTTGAAGACCAAGCGTTCATTGAAGAGTGTAAAAAGAAAAATGAAGAAGGCTTGCAGCAATATTATGCTTTCTGTGATAAGAACGGTTTAAACTATTATCCTTCTTTCACTAACTTTGTTCTAATTGATTTTGGCCGTCAAGGCGATGAAGTGTTTCAATTTTTATTGCAGCGCGGATTTATCGTTCGTTCAGGGAATGCATTAGGCTTCCCAACTTCCGTTCGTATTACGGTGGGAACGAAAGAACAAAATGAACAAATTATTGAATTGCTTCAGCAGTTTGTTAATCAAGCAGCAGCGAAAGCTTAATACCTAATATAGTAAAAGATGAGAGTGTGATTTCACACTCTCATCTTCATATGCACAATGAGGTGAAGGAAAGTGACAGAAAATGTTTTTGTTATAGGTTTGGGGTTAATTGGAGGATCGCTGGCGCTTAATATAAAAAAGACGCATCATCATCTTGATGTAATAGGTTTTGACATTAATCAAGAGCAGCTGGAGCTTGCCAAAACTCTAGGTGTAATTGACCAAGCGGCTTCTTCTTTGCAACAAGGCGCGGAGCAAGCGGATTATATTGTTATTGCCATTCCGGTTACTCAAGCAGCGGAAGTGCTAAAACAGTTAGAACATTTTACGCTCAAACAGTCTGTTATCGTCACAGACGTAGGAAGTACAAAAGAAGAGGTAGTGAAGACAGCGGAGGCTCTTATTGCTAAAGGCATTGAGTTTATCGGCGGCCACCCAATGGCTGGGTCTCATAAAAGCGGAGTAGCTGCTTCTAAAGCTCATTTGTTTGAAAATGCCATGTATGTATTAACACCTTCATCTTCTACTTCTTCGGAGGCTTTGGACAGTTTAAAGGAATTGCTAAGTGGTACAAAAGCTAAAATTATTGTGATGTCACCAAAAGAACATGATAAATTAGCGGGTGTCATCAGCCATTTTCCTCATATTATTGCTGCAAGCCTTGTTCATCAAGCAGAATATTACCAACAAGACAACCAGCTAGTTTCGCAGCTTGCAGCTGGAGGGTTTCGTGATATTACACGTATTGCTTCAAGCAGTCCAGCGATGTGGAGAGATATTTTGCTTCATAACCAGGATGCGCTTCTTTCAATGTTTGACCACTGGCTTGAAGAAATGAACGACGTGCGAAATATGATCGAACGAAAAGACGCGAACGATATCTATACATATTTTTCACAAGCAAAACAATTTAGAGATCAGCTTCCTGTACGAACAAAAGGAGCGATTCCATCCTTTTATGATCTCTATGTGGATGTTCCTGACTATCCGGGGATTATTTCAGAAGTAACGGGTTATTTAGCAGAAGATGAAATCAGTATTACAAACATTCGAATTTTAGAAACACGAGAAGACATATACGGAGTATTACGTTTGAGCTTTCAAACAGAGGAAGATAGAAAGCGGGCAAGAGCGTGTCTCCATCAGCATCAATATCAGACGTTTATTTCTTAATGTATGAAAGGCGTGAATGAAATGAGTGGAAAACAATTAAAAACGAATCTTTCATCTCTCCAAGGAGAAATTTCTATTCCTGGAGATAAATCGATTTCTCACAGAGCTGTGATGTTCGGAGCGATGGCAGAAGGGAAAACAACGATTAATCATTTTTTAGCAGGGGAAGATTGCTTAAGTACGATTTCGTGTTTTGAAAAGATGGGCGTATCGATTAAAAGAGAAGGCGAGTATGTCGAAGTCGAAGGTAAAGGTATCGAAGGGTTAAGTGAACCTGCTTCCATCCTAGATGTAGGAAATTCAGGAACGACTACTCGTTTAATGCTTGGGATTCTTGCAGGTGTGCCATTTCATACGTCTCTAATTGGAGATGAGTCGATTGCCAAGCGTCCTATGAGCCGCGTTACGGTGCCCCTGCGCTCTATGGGTGCAAAGATTGATGGGCGTGAGCACGGCCAATATACGCCTTTATCGACTCGAGGAGGAGCTTTAAAAGCAATTCATTACCATTCTCCTGTAGCAAGTGCACAAGTAAAATCAGCGATTTTACTAGCGGGACTTCATGCAGAAGGCACAACAAAAGTAACTGAGCCTTTTACATCACGTGACCATACAGAGCGTATGCTTCGCGCCTTTGGAGTAGACGTAGAGGTAGATGGAACGACTGTAAGCATTGAAGGAGGACAATCTCTGCGCGGAACGGATGTATACGTACCTGGTGACATTTCTTCAGCGGCGTTCTTTCTTGTTGCAGGAGCCATTGTTCCAAACAGCCGAATCGTTTTGAAAAACGTCGGACTCAATCCTACAAGAACAGGTATTATTGATGTGCTTCAGCAAATGGGTGCACGTCTTACAATTTCTAATGAACGTATTCAAAATGGAGAGCCTATTGGCGATTTGACGATTGAAACGTCTCAGTTGAAAGGGATTGAAATTGGGGGGGATTTAATTCCTCGTTTAATTGATGAAATTCCAGTGATTGCTCTTTTGGCGACTCAGGCGAATGGGAAAACAGTTATTAAAGATGCCGAAGAATTAAAAGTAAAAGAAACGAACCGTATCGATACGGTTGCAACGGAGTTAAGCAAGCTCGGTGCCTCTGTTACTCCAACAGCTGATGGCCTCATCATTGAAGGCAAGACTGCTCTAAAAAGCGGTGAAGTAGACAGCTATGGAGATCATCGAATTGGAATGATGCTTGCGGTCGCAGCAGCCATTGCAACGGGAGAGGTAACACTAATGAGAAGTGAAGCTATTCACGTCTCCTATCCTACTTTCTTTGAAGATCTTGATAAACTAAGCGAATAAGAAAAAGACCGGGACAAACGTATTTTGGTTGAAGGGAAATCCGAACGATGAACTGATATTCTTGATAGAGAATCAAACTCGTTCGGATTTTTATTAGGGTGAACGTAGGTCTCATGTATGTAGGTGCTTCTAGCTGTTGATTGATGTAGTCATGTCTTAATCTCGTTTTTATCTTAAAAAATGTAAGCGTATTCAAATTGATTTGTTGAACAAACGCTCAAACTATTTTATCATGGTGTATAGAAGCATGTGTTCTTGCTTCGGTTTGGAAAAAATAGAAAATTAATTCGTTTTATTTGTATATAAAAAGTGAATGTAATAATAAAGGAGAATTGTGTGTGAAAGAACTAGACCGCGCGATAGGTTACGTAGAATCCAATGAAATTGAAAAAGGTCTTGCCCTTATTCATGAATTGAAAGATAAAGCTACAGACGAAGAAAAATTTTTAATGGCTGAACAGCTTCAAGAGTGGGGACTAGTAAATGATGCGCTGCCTTTAATAGACGAGCTCATCGCTAAATACCCAGAAGAAGGCGAGCTGTATTTATTAAAAGCTGAAATGCTTATTGATTTAGAAGAAGAAGAAGAAGCAATTCATATTTTAAATCAAATTAGCAGCGAAGATGATAACTACGTGCCAGCTCTGCTTCTTGTAGCTGATTTATATCAAATGCAAGGCCTTAGTGAAGTAAGTGAGCAAAAGTTAATGGAAGCGAAAAAAATGCTTCCAAATGAGCCGGTTATAGATTTTGGGCTCGGTGAATTTTACAGCAGTCAAGGAATTTATCAAAAGGCGATTCCTTTTTATCAAACGCTGCTAAAAACAGAAAAAGAATTTAACGGCACGGATCTTCGTCAGCGATTAGCTGAAAGTTTAGCAGGTATCGGCCAGTTCGAAGAAGCTCTTCCTTACTTTGATCAAGCGCTAAAAGATAAGCTTGAGATTAACACATTATTTGAATATGCGATTTCAGCGTATCAAGCAGGTCATTATCAGACTGCTATTGAAAAGTTCACAGAACTAAAAGAGCTAGACCGTGAGTACCATTCTCTTTATTTATATTTAGCAAAATCATATGAACATGAAGAGATGCTAGAAGAGGCTGCGGTGGCTGTCAACGAAGGTATTGCGCAGGATGAATTTCAAAAAGAACTTTACTTTTTTAAAGGGAAGATAGCATTAAAGCGCGGTCTAGAAGAAGAGGCTGAATCGGCATTTCAACAAGCGATTGCACTAGATCCAGGGTATATTGAAGCCATTTTAACTCTCTCTAAACTTTATATGAGTCAAGAGAGATATGAAGATGTAGTAGAGAATATCGAGCACGCCAAAGAATATAATGAGCATGACCCTCATTTTGAATGGGATTTAGCAAAAGCTCACCAGGAATTAGAAAATTATGAAGAAGCGCTAAAATACTACGAATCTGCATACACTGTTTTTAAAGAAGAGTATGCGTTTTTAGAAGAGTATGGCTACTTCTTATTAGAAGAAGGACAGCGCTCGAAAGCGAAGGAGATTTTCCAAGCCTTATTAGCAATGGATCCAACAGTAGATGAAATTCAAGACATATTATTTCAATTAGAAGAATAAATAATAGTTCAGAGGATTTTATTGCTGCCGTGTGGAATAAATAACTGTAAAAGGTGTTTTAACTGAGAGTTTAAACACAGAGGAGGGAAGTGAGAATATGACGACCCCTGTTACTGTCAACGAGAAAAAAGAATTTGTTCGCTGGTTTTTAACGAATTATCAGCTGAAGCGAAGAGAATGTGTATGGATTTTAAATTATTTGATGAGCCATGATCAATTGATGAAACGAGTTCACTTCGTTGAGCAAGCACAGTTTTGTCCTCGCGGGATGGTGATGTCTACGCACTGTGTGGAAGACCCTCCATTTCGTTTTTATAAAGAAAATATCATGACAACCGATGCAGAAAAATCATTTCATGATATTCGTTTGAATCGAGAAGAAGACATTTATATTCAATTAAACTTCCGATCGTTGTATTCATCGCCTCAATATGTGGCTGTACTGGAAGACAATCCGTATATGCCAAAAGCTAATCAAACAAATGAAAAAGACAGAGTATTAGCTGAGCAAATATTGGAAGAATCTATTCAGAAGTTTCAGCGATCAAAAATCATGGAACTAATTGATAAAGCATTAGATGAAAACGATAAAGAAGAATTTCAGCGCTTAAGCGAATATTTAAATAACCATTATGTACAGTAGATAAACGAGGGATTGGCTAGCTTCTTAGAAAAAGGTCAATCTCTTTTTTTATCTCCTTATTCATTTTGAAAAATAAATAAGACAAGCTTTAGCGGGCTTGCTGAGAGGAGAAGGAAGTTGAAGCTTCAGACCAAGGAAATGGATGTGTACCTACAATCCAAAAGTTATGTTGATACCGTATTGGTTCCGCTTATTCCGATTGATTTCGGAGAAGATTTAAAGCTTACTGCATCTATGAGTGAATATACGACTGCTCTTACTGAAGAGTTAGAAAGGCAATTTAAAGGAAGAGTGATTTTAACACCTAGTTTTACATACTTAAAAAAAGATGGAGTAGCTGCTGTTTATGAAACATTACTTCGTTGGAATGAGCATATAAATGACAATGAAGTCAAACATCTTTTTGTGCTTACTAGCGACCGAGACTGGCTGCAGTTTGAAAAAGAAATAGGGGCGCACTGCATTTGGATACCTGCTTTACCTCTTGAGCATATAGATGAGTCGCATAAGTATACGCTCATCCATGAACAAGTTCAACAGCTCTTACCGATTTTTGTAGAGAAATGGAGTGTTTAAAAAGACTGTAGAATAAGTAATGGAAGCGTACACAAAATAATGACAAAAAATTTAGAAAAATAAAGATTATTTCCATGTTTTAGGTTTTTATTGTATTGACCTTCCAGAAATATTAATATATCATGATTATGTCCTAGTTTAATAGAATGGTCCATCATGTGTCCAAAATTCTCTGGACTGAACTTTTTTAAAGGGGGGAAAAGCATGGGTGATCGGGTATCAAGACGACAGTTTTTAAACTATACGCTCACTGGTGTAGGGGGATTCATGGCTGCTGGAATGTTAATGCCAATGGTGCGCTTTGCAGTAGATCCAATTTTAGAAAAAGAAGCGGGTCAGGATTTAGTAGCTGTAGCGCAGGTTAAAGACATTACAAAAGAGCCGAAACGTGTCGATTTTAAAATCAAGCAAGTGGATGCGTGGCATAAATCAGAAGAGCCAAGATCGGCTTGGGTGTACAAAACTGATAAAGGTGAAATCGTCGCGCTGTCACCAATTTGTAAGCATTTAGGCTGTACGGTTAACTGGGCTGGTGACAAAAACTATCCACACCGTTTCTACTGCCCTTGTCATGGGGGAATGTATGAAAAAAGCGGTAAAAATGTACCGGGGACACCACCGATGGGACCGTTAGATGTATACGTTCAAAAAGTAAAAGGCGGTACGTTATATCTAGGAAAAGCCAAACCACAAGGAGGGGCATAGAAAATGTTGAATAAAATCTATGACTGGGTGGATGAACGGCTAGATATTACTCCTTTATGGCGAGATGTGGCCGATCATGAAGTGCCAGAGCACGTAAATCCTGCACATCACTTTTCAGCATTTGTGTATTGTTTTGGTGGATTAACGTTTTTTGTTACCGTTATTCAAATTTTATCAGGCATGTTTTTAACCATGTATTATGTACCAGATATAAAAAATGCATGGGAATCCGTTTATTATCTGCAAAATGAAGTCGCTTTCGGACAAATTGTTCGAGGTATGCATCACTGGGGAGCAAGTTTGGTTATCGTCATGATGTTTTTACATACACTTCGTGTTTTCTTCCAAGGAGCATACAAAAAACCCCGCGAGTTAAACTGGATTGTGGGTGTGTTAATTTTCTTTGTTATGTTAGGTTTAGGTTTTACAGGTTATTTGTTGCCGTGGGATATGAAAGCGCTATTTGCAACGAAAGTAGGTTTGCAAATTGCCGAATCCACACCAATTATAGGCCAGCAAGTGAAGACATTACTCTCAGGACATCCAGACATCGTTGGTGCTCAAACACTAACTCGCTTTTTCGCCATTCACGTATTCTTTTTACCCGGAGCTCTACTTGGCTTAATGGGTGCCCACTTCTTAATGATTCGTAAACAAGGAATTTCAGGACCACTATAAAATTTTATACGCTTTATTCAATTAGTCAATCACACTAGTCATCATATGCATCAAGCACATACTCCGTTGTTAGTACTTTCACTAGAGCAGTGAGAAAAAGGAGGGAGAACATGCATCGTGGTAAAGGGATGAAGTTTGTTGGAGATTCACGTGTTCCTGCAGAACGAAAACCCAATATTCCAAAAGATTACTCTGAATTTCCAGGGAAAACAGAAGCATTCTGGCCAAACTTTTTACTAAAAGAATGGATGGTAGGGGCAGTTTTTTTAATCGGTTATCTATGTTTAACCATCGCTCATCCATCTCCTCTTGAACGTATTGCCGATCCGACTGATACGGGGTACTTGCCTCTTCCTGACTGGTATTTTTTGTTCCTATATCAATTGCTTAAATATTCATTTGCTTCTGGTCCATATAATATTATAGGTGCATTTATTATTCCAGGGATTGCATTTGGCGCATTAATGCTTGCTCCGTTCATTGATCGAGGGCCAGAAAGAAGACCAGCTAAGAGGCCGTTTGCAACAGGATTCATGCTTTTGGCTATAGCAGCAGTCTTTTTCCTAACGTGGCAGTCAGCGACACAGGTGGATTGGAAAGCGCGTGAAGAGCAAGGGAAAATTAGAGAAGAAGTAGCGATTGACAAAAATTCAGAAGGCTACAAAATCATGCAAGAACAAACGTGCTTGACCTGTCATGGTGATAACTTACAGGGAGGCCCTGCGGCTCCGGCTTTAACAGGCATTGATTTATCTCCTGAAGAAATCGCCAATATCGCAAAAAATGGTAAGGGCAATATGCCAAAAGGTGTTTTCAAAGGTTCAGATAAAGAATTGAAAACGCTCTCGGAATTTGTCGGAAACTTAGGGAAAGAATAGTGAAAATCAGCCAAAGGGCTGGTTTTTTTTTGAATTTATTTAATGCTGTGGTTTACATCAATGAGATAGGTGCTTGCTATTGTTCAAAAACTGTACATAATAAAGAAGAGGTTAAATGTAAAGGAGACTTTCTAAATGGCTTGGTTATGGTATACCTTAAAAGATAAGCGTTTTTTAACGCTTCTGCTGATCGTGAATATACTAGGAACAATCTACGGATATATTTGGTATGGAAGCCAATTAGCGGAAACGCCTAAGAAGTTTTTATTATTTGTGCCTGATAGTCCAACGGCAAGCTTGTTTTTTGTTATTGTACTTATCGGTCTTTTACTTGGAAAGCATTTTTCATTGTTTGAAGCTTTAGCAATGATCACGCTGTTTAAATACGGGATTTGGGCCGTCGTAATGAATGTATTGGTCTATGTGTTAACAGGATACATTGATTGGATGATGCTTATGTTAATGGCTTCTCATGCAGCAATGGCTTTTCAAGGGCTTTTATACGTACCGTTTTACCGGATTAAATTATGGCATATAGCTGTTGCCGCTGTATGGGCCGTACATAATGATATCATTGATTACGTTTTTTCTATGATGCCAAGATACAGCATGCTCAATGCGTATATGTCTGAAATTGGTTATTTTACATTTTGGCTAAGCATTTTATCTATTTTCATTACATACTGGTTCACAGTTCGTGCTTCTTCAAAAAAACAGCTATAAAAAATTTTTGAAATAGGCGCACGAAACGAGCTCTCTTTTTCTAAGATATAGTAGGCTATATTTAAGTATGAGGTGAGTGACTGTGAAGGAAACCAAACGAGAGCTTCATCCGTCCGTTGTGGAATTTAAACAATTTGTAAAATCACATCCCAAATTAGTAGAACAGGTTCGAAAGCAGCAAAAAACGTGGAAAGAGCTTTATGAAGATTGGTATTTATTCGGTGCAGAAGATCCAATGTGGGAGGCATATCGTTCAGAAGAAAGTGCAAAGGCTGAACCAGCTGCTGCAACAGAGGAGAAAAAAGATATTATGGGTACAATTGTATCCTCGCTGAAAAACATGGACTTGAATCAAATGCAAAATCATATCACAAATGTAAATTCAGCTATTTCGAATATTCAACAAGTACTGCAGCAATTTCAGCCATCTAAGCCATCCGGTGGAGGAGCAGCTTCCGGGCCAGGGAATCCATTTGGCTTTAGGAAAGATTAAACGCAATGAGAAAAGATATATACGAGTATATGCAGTCTCGTCCTAAACTCAACGACTTCGTTCGTGAACAGCCAATGTGGTACCGGCGTTTATCTAGAAATCCTGAAGAACTAGAGAAATTTGAATTAGAATCCAAGCACTACTACAAACAAACGATTCCTCATAAAGTCGAAAAGTTTTCGAATTCGATTCAAATGGCAAACATGATGTTTCATATGTTTCAGTCCATGAAAAATCAATGATCTCTGCATACATAGCGATGCAGAGATTTTTGCATGTCATGAGTAAAAACAAAGAGTTTGTAAACACTATGGAGAAACGAATGATAAAGGAATGGTATTATGCGCTTACTATTAACGACGGCCTTATGTGTAGTTTCTCTGCTAGGATGCAACCATGATAAACCAAAACCTGAAACTAAAATTCCCTCTCAACCGCGTGCAGCTGAAACGTTTGGTGCAATGAATACAAAACCTTCACTGATGGTACACCAGCATGTGAAAGGACAAAACGTATACGTCGAATGTATTCTAAGCGGGTTTTCATTTTCAACAGAGAGTGGATTCCTTCAAATCACAGTAGATGGAAAACCATTTAAAGAAATGAAGCAAGCAGCCTTTGTTTTAAGTGATCTTCCAAAAGGATCTCATACTGTTACGATTGAACTGATGAAATCTAAAGAAGAAAGTTATCAAGTGAGGAATACCTTTACGGTTGAAATTATATAGTTAAAAAGTAGAACTTGTAGTAAATCAGTGTAAGCTGTTTTAGCAAGTTCTTTTTCTTTAGATCCAAAACGTGATAAGATAAAAACGGAGGTGCACAGCCATGCTGACAACAATGAGAACTGTTGAATTACTCGATGAGTCTGATCACGTAGCGAACATGGTGTTACAATCAGACGTAGCCGAGAACTATCGTCAATGTTTATATAGATTAAATAAAGATTCACATGCACAGGCATTAATTGCTGAATTTGTGAAAATAAAGGAACAGTATGAGGATGTTCAGCGATTTGGAAAATATCATCCTGATTATAAAACCATTACGAGACAAGTACGTGATGTAAAGCGTCAAGTTGATTTACACGCGACAATCGCTGCGTTCAAAAAAGCAGAAAATGAATTACAAAAGCTGCTTGATGAAATTAGCGTTATCCTTGGTCAAGCTGTTTCAGAGCACGTGAAAGTACCGACGGGAAATCCGTTTTTTGATACGGGAAGCAGCTGCGGCGGTGGCTGCGGATCTGGTGGAAGCTGTGGGTGCAGCGCGTAAGCCGTTCACTGTATAAATCGAACGCAATCAGCACAGGAATTTCCGCAGCAGGCCATTTTACGCTGTGGAACGTAAAACCTGTGCTGATAAACATAAGTAAGATGCTGACTTCTGACAAAAGTTGAGCGCCACGTAGCATTTGTATTGGATGTAGCAAAAATAGATGAAGCTTCTAGAAGCTCATCTATTTTTCTACGCTCAATTGATGTGTTTATATACAAAAAGGGTATATTTGTGATTTTTTTGAAAATGACTTGTTCAATAGCTCTCTGCTCGTTAAAATGAGTAAGAAAGAGCATCCAGATATCATCTAAATTCATACATAAAGCACCTACTTCATATAAAAGAATTTATGATAAAGAAAACCAATATAACGTATGCAAAAGGGGAACTAAATATGTTTGTTGAACGTCAAGGAATTGTGGCGTATGTGCATTCTGTTAAGCAAGCAAAAGCATTGCGAAAGTACGGAAATGTACATTACGTATCTAAAGAATTAAAGTATGTTGTCTTATATTGCAACCAAGATGGCATTGAAAAAACAATCCATAAACTTCAGTCTCTACCTTTTGTGAAGAAAGTAGATCCTTCTTATCGGCCGTTTTTAAAAACAGAATTCGAAAATTCAAAGCCGGATAAGGCGAAGGAATATGACTATAAGATAGGAATTTAAACAAAAAAGGAATGTGATGTACATTCCTTTTTTTATTTTACTTGCCCTTGGCAAATGAATAGGCAGGGATGAGATTATTGCATTGGCGGAATAAAGCGGTTCATTCGCAAAATGCCAATAAGGTGCTGATAGTATAGTGCTGTTTCTGGAAATGTAGTAGATGGTTTGACATCGAGTACCACAATTTCTTTTCCCGCTTCCTCAGCAGCTTGTTTAAATAACTCAACGCGCTTGCTGTCGTTTTGTTTTAAAACAATTCCTTCTCGGCAAACGTAAAGCGGTTGGAAATTCCCTTCAGCTGTTGGATGCAAGACAGCGACAAAAGAAGCTACTGGTCGATCTTCTTTTACTGTTCGCAGCATAATAAGATGAGCAAGACGGTGTTTGTTGCTTTTGACAATCTCTAACAGCTCATAAATATCTGAATACCCTTCTCCGAGCTCAATAAAACGCTGAATCATATGTATTTCCCCCTTTATGTATTAAAAAAGCAAACTCACGTAGTTTAATGTATCATTGAATATTTTAAGAGTAAATAAAAAAATCCCTACAACTACTCATTGTAGGGCCCTTCAATAAAGGGGTGTAATCACCTCTGCGATTACAAGCACCTTGATGAAGGCAAAGGGAGAGGAGAAACCGGAGGAAGAACTTATGGGGAAACGTAAGTCTTCTCCGCGGTTGGCAACAACATCGGTTAGATGATGTTGTTACTAGTCAGTATGTCCGTTTTAGACGTTCATATACCTGTGTTGTGAAATTCACTTTTTCATACATAAAAGACTGATAACATGACAGAGAAAAAGGGTAAATTTACGTTTATTATGACATATTAAAGTAAAGGAAATCTTCTATGAACGAAATGCCGAATGATCTTCATAGATGTATCTTCTAGAAAAGAATCAGTGTATCTAAGGACACGGTCATAAAAGTCCAGCATAAAAGCAAGGTGCTGGGTTATTGCACAGAATGTATACAGCATTGAATAAATTGAGGATTTTTGCTAGTCTTTGTAATTCAAAATATGTTAGGATAATGAAGAATAAGGAAGTAAAAGTAAGGTAGTGATAAGGATGAGAGTAGTAGCAGGTTTATATAAAGGCCATGCGTTAAAGGCGGTTCCAGGATACTCAACCCGCCCTACAACAGATAAGGTGAAAGAAGCTATTTTTAATATGATTGGACCGTTTTTTGAAGGTGGAACAGCTCTTGATTTGTTCGGTGGAAGCGGTGGCTTGGGAATTGAAGCTCTAAGCCGAGGAATAGATAAAGTCATTTTTGTGGATCGGGATGGCAAAGCGATTCAGACGATTAAAGCAAACTTAGCATCTTGCCGGTTAGAAGACCGCGCTGAAGTGTATCGAAATGATGCAGAACGTGCACTGAAAGCGATAAAGAAAAGGGAGCTGACTGTCGATTTACTTTTGCTTGATCCACCGTATAAAGCACAAAAGTTGAAAGCGCTTATCGAAACGGTAAGTGAAGAAAACCTTCTAGCAAAAACAGGAATTATTGTAGCGGAGCATTCTCATGATGTACATTTAGATAATGAGATTGGTTTATTTGAAAAAATAAAAAGCGAAACGTACGGTATCATTGGTGTTTCTATTTATACATACAAAAAAGAAGAATCAGTTGAATAAATCAATGAGCTGTTAGATGTAGAAAGGGGATACGTATGGGCAGTATAGCTGTTTGTCCAGGAAGCTTTGATCCAGTTACAAATGGACATTTTGATATTATTAAACGAGGCGCAAATGTATTTGATACGATTTATGTGGTTGTTTTAAATAACTCTTCAAAAAGTCCTCTATTTACAGGGGAAGAGCGAGTAGCTTTGCTGAAAGAAGTAACAAAATCACTTCCTAATGTGGTAGTCGAGTCGTACAGCGGATTATTAATGGAATATGCAAAAGAAAAGCAGGCAAAGACCATTTTAAGAGGTTTGCGTGCGGTATCGGATTTTGAGTACGAAATGCAAATCACATCTGTAAATCGCGTATTAGATAAAGAGATCGAAACGTTATTTATGATGACAAATAATCAATACTCGTTTTTAAGTTCTAGTATTGTAAAAGAAGTAGCTAAATATGGCGGGAATATTTCTGAATTAGTTCCTCCGCCTGTTAGAGAAGCGCTTGCGGAAAAATTTGAACAGCTGTCTCAAAAATAAGATAAAAAAGAACGTGACGTTTTCTTTGCCGATAAGAAAACGTCACGTTCTTTTTTTACTAGGAACGATGAAGAAACGTTCGTTTTGAATATATATAAATATAGCAGCATAGCGTAAAAATCGTTAAGAGCGGACCGTACACGTTTAGCCACTGCGATAGAATCGTAATGGACTCCAAGTGAGAAAAAACCGGCAGTGCTCCTTCTGATGCTTGAAAAGTAGTAATGGATTCTCGAAGAGGACCCCATAGAAAGATAGTGAATACTACCGCAAAAAAGCCGTGAAAAATGCGTGCAATAAAAAACGGAAAAAATCGAATATCTGTTTCTGCGAGTATACTAGCCACTTGTGCTTGAACGGAGAAACCGCTGAAGCCTAATACAAAGCTAACGATGATAATTTGATGAAACAGCAGCGTGTCAGGCGCTTCACTTGCTAGACGGCTTCCTAGTGTGATTTCAAAAAGCCCTGAAATAAAGGGGAGGCTCAGTTCAGTCCCTATATGACAGAGGGAAAATAAATAAGCTAGACCGCTGCTTAAAACGGCCGTGATATGAGTAACATATAAAAGTTTGTTTAATACAGAAAATAAAATGATAAAACCGCCAATCATTAAGAGAGATTGAACAGCAGAAGTAACCGCATCTCCTAGAAGCTTCCCGATAGGACGCTTATCTTTTAAACGCGTTTTATGCATTTCATGAAAAGCTAACGATAAAGAAGGTTTTTGAGTTACTTGTCCTTTCGGTTTTGCTGATCCATAAAAACGCATCACCAATCCTACACAAATATTCCCTATGTAATGTGAGAGAGCTAATATGATACCGACAGCTGGATTGTGGAAAAAGCCAACTGCCACAGCTCCAAAAATAAAAATAGGGTTAGATGAGTTAGTAAATGATACGAGTCTTTCAGCTTCGATAGCTGTTAGCTGCTTTTCTTGACGCAGCCGGGAAGTGATTTTTGCACCTGAAGGAAACCCAGAAGCCATGCCCATTGCTAAAGCAAAACCCCCTACTCCAGGTACTCGAAATAAAGGCCTCATAAACGGCTCTAATAAGATCCCAATGAACTTCACTACGCCAAACCCAATAAGCATTTCTGAAACAATAAAAAAGGGCAGCAGAGAAGGAAAGACGACCTTCCACCATGTGTTAAGACCTCTTACTGAACCTTCTAGCGCTTCTTTTGGATATACAATAAGCGCAATAGCGAGAAGCGTTACGCTCGTCCCGAGCAGAAGTGTTTTCACCATCGATTTATTCAATGAACGATTCATCTCCTTTTCTAAGCTCACGTCATTTTGATATGAATGAAATGAGGAGTTTTAGGCAAATGTACAAGTTCTTCTATATATCAATATACGAAGCTATGCATCGACTTTATGCCTGTGAGTAAGGAGAAAATAAATTCATACTGAATAAAAAGGCGTCTTGTCACATTTGGAAATACAATTCATATACATAAATCAATGCACTTCTAAGATAGTCAAGGAGTAAAAAAACGTATACGCAGCAAGCGAAGAGCAAGAATTTCTTAAAACAACCTTCAGTATAGTATAATGCTTAATAACCACCGTGCATTGAGCAAAACATATCTTTAGCTTCATACTAAATGAACAAATACAAAATGAAGAATAGTCCTACCGAAGACAGGGCAACAATGATAGAGAAGCTCATCAAATGTTTTTACATTTTTAGAAGTCTATAAGGTAAAACGAGGGGGCAGGTAAAGTGGAAAGCCCAAAAATAGGAGTTGCGTTAGGCTCAGGTGGAGCTAGAGGTTTTGCACATTTAGGAGTAATCAAAACGCTAACAGAAAATAACATTCCTATTGATTTTCTAGCTGGCAGCAGCATGGGAGCTTTAGTTGGTGCACTATATGCGTCAGGTATTGAACTGGCAACTCTTTATAAAATGGCGCTAACGTTCAAACGAAAGTATTATTTGGATTTTACCGTGCCTAAAATGGGATTTATTACGGGCAACAGAGTAAAATCGTTGGTTCGCACCTTTACGCAAAATAGAACCATTGAACAGCTATCTATACCGTTTGCCATTGTAGCGACAGATTTGAAAACAGGAGAGAAAGTGGTGTTTAAAAAAGGACCTATCGCTGAAGCGGTGAGAGCAAGCATTTCAATTCCAGGAATCTTTGCTCCCGAAGTAATTGATGGACGATTGCTTGTAGACGGCGGGGTAGTAGACCGTATTCCTGTGTCGGTTGTAAAAGAAATGGGATCTGATATTGTCATTGGAGTCGATGTATCAAAAGCGAAAGTGAATGCAGAAATTAGCTCTATTTTTGATGTCATTATGCAAAGTTTAGATATTTTGCAAGATGAGCTAGTAGCTCATCGGACCATTGCTTCAGACATTATGATTCGTCCTAATCTCGATACTTTTAGTTCCAGAGCGTTTACAAACATTCAAGAAATGATTTCAATTGGTGAACAAGCAGCACATGAGCAGTTGCCTTCTATCCTGCAAGCAATTGATCATTGGAAGGAGAACAAAAAAAGTGAAATCTAGAATTAGAATTTTGGTATATTTGGCTGTTATTGCAGTGGTGGCAATGCTTTGTTTTTATCCTTTGCCGTACTACATTACAAAGCCTGGAATGGCAGAAGAACTTGCGCCTATTATTAAAGTAGAAGATGGATACCATGAAAAAGGGACGTTTATGCTGACAACTGTAAGAATGGGCAGAGCAACTCCTCTTTCATATGGTCTTGCGAAAATACAGGACTTTCATGAAATTTTCCCTACAAAGCAAATTTTGCAGCAAGGTGAAAGCGATGAAGATTACTCGACAAGGCAATTACATATGATGGATACGTCAAAAAATGCTGCTATTTCAGTCGCATACGAAAAAGCTGGAAAGAGCGTTTCTTACCTCAATAAAGGCGTATATGTTACATATGTCGTAGAAAATATGCCTGCACATGGAAAACTTCATGTTGGAGATGTAGTGACGAAAGTAGATGAGAAAAAAATTCAAACTGCTGAGGACTTAATCAACTACGTATCGACTAAAAAAGCAGGAGATTCAGTATCAATCTATGTAAAAAGAGATGGCAAAGAAAGCAAACATACTCTAAAAGTTAAAGCATTCCCTGACGAGCCGAAACGAGTAGGCTTAGGAATTGCCTTAGAAACGAACCAAGAACTAAAAGTTAAGCCCGATATACATATTGATACTGAAAAAATAGGAGGGCCTTCAGCGGGACTGATGTTCTCGCTTGAAATTTATAATCAGCTTGTTAAAGAGGACATGACAAAAGGCCATCGCGTTGCAGGTACAGGGACTATCAATGATAAAGGAGAGGTAGGACCAATCGGAGGTATTTCGCAAAAAATTGTAGCCGCAGATAAAGAAGGAGCAGAAATTTTCTTTGCACCAAATGAAAAAGGGGCTGCGGGCTCTAACTACCGAGAAGCAGTGAAGACAGCTAAAAAAATAGACAGTGATATGAAAATTGTACCCGTAGATTCATTTTCGGATGCCGTCACGTATTTAGAAAAGCTGAAACCATAAAAAAATCGTCTCTTGCAGACGATTTTTTTATGGCCAAATGATAGGAGGCTGCGTGTATTCTTGTTTCATAAATTGAGAGCGCAGAGGCTCTTGAAACGGCATACTATAAACATGTGTCGCTTTAATATCGATATCAATTTCTTTTAGTTTACATTGCGAGACAGTGGATACAATAGGAAGAGACAGCTTTTTCTTAATTGTTTTTAAATAGTCTTGTCCGGTCTTTGACATTCCCAATAAGCGAATGTAAGGATCAGCTTGTTGCATCTCACTTTTTGTTGTATTGGTTAAAAGGTGAACGCACATGCGCTGTAAACGGGTTCTCGTATATCGCTTCGTTTTAACCTTTGTTAAAAAATCTTCAAATGAAGTAGCTGAAGAAATATAAGATAACAGCCGATGTTCAATACCTTCTTCTATTTCATAAATACGCTGTAAGTCATAAAGCGGAGTAGTTAATAATTTGTATTTCAAAAATGGGAAATAATGCTCCCAATGATGAAACTGTCCGTGTGCTTGCTTGTAAGCTGCTAATTCATTTGCTGTACTAACTGGCATGTGCTTGCTCAGATCCTCACTGCTGCTGCTGTCAAAAATAGCTTTACGTATGCTTGTAGCGCTTGAAATAAAAGAAGAAGATAGGGAATCATCGTGATAATGTGATTGAATTCGAGTGATTGTATATGGTTTAATAGATGCATGCTGTTTTTTAATGGCAGCTACATAGCTCATTCCAAGCACATTATTTGGCTGAGATAAATCAATAGGAGCCTCCGTGAAAAGCTGTAAGAAAGCGTTGGAAGCTGCTTTTGGATAACTGTTCCCTTTTTTCATCTCTTGTTGAATTAAAGCGGATAGTTCTGATTCATGAGCTTCGAGCAAATCAGCGGTGCGGGTAAATGAGTCAATATTGCCATTTTCGCTGCCAAAGCATACAAAGTCAGCGCGAAGGGATTCTAAAATAGAAATAGCGCCGCTTGCGAATGTTTCAGCTTTTTGAGTAGAAAAAGCATAGGGTAATTCAACGACTAAGTCTGCACCAGCGGCTAAAGCCATTCTTGTGCGGGACCATTTTGATACAAGAGCAGGCTCTCCGCGCTGCAAAAAGTGCCCGCTCATCACAGCAATCACACAATCTGCTCCGGTTTGTTGTTTCGCTTGCTGCAAATGATAAGCGTGTCCATTATGAAAAGGATTATATTCGACAATTATTCCAACTGCTTGCATAATGTCTCCTTTTAATTTATTATTTTTAGTCTAGCTCTTTGTTTTAAAAACATTTTTTTATGAAAGTAAGAAATATTTACAAAAAAGCATATTTAAGTACATTATAGTGTAAAGAAAAAATATTGACAAATAATCTTGTGAAAGCTATAATAACCTTTGTTGCCTTGAGGTGATTAACAATGAAATGGACAATACATCAATTGTATCAGTTGCAAAATAAAGGTCTAACATTTGACGAAGTGATTGACGGCAAAGAGTTTATGAATGCTGATCCTCAAATTCGTAGAATGTCAGATGTAAATGTGAAAGGAAGAGCCGACATTAGCTCTTCGAAAGTAACGTTTCACCTTAAAATCTCAGGAGAAATGACGTTGCCTTGTGCTCGTACATTAGTTGACGTTCCGTATCCGTTTGAAATTAACGCAACTGAAACGTTTTTATTGAATGTGAATGCTGATTATGAAGAAGATGCTGAAGTACGCATTGTAGAGGGAGAAACGGTTGATTTACAACCTTTGATTCAAGAGTTAATTATTGTTGAAATTCCTCTGCAGGTATTTAGTGAAAATCAGCAAGCGGCAGGAGCAGCTCCACAGTCAGGAAAAGACTGGGAAGTTGTTACCGAAGAAGAACAGCAGGAAAAAGTAGATCCCCGCTTAGCCGTACTCGAAAATTTCTTTAAAGACAAAAAGAAATAAAAATGCGAAGATCCGGCTTTCGGGCCTTCATATGATTTTAAAACTCTTTTAAGGAGGTGGGAATAATGGCTGTACCTTTTAGAAGAACATCTAAAATGAAGAAAAGAACGCGTCGTACGCACTTTAAATTACAAGTTCCTGGTATGGTAGAGTGCCCAAATTGTGGTGAAATGAAACTATCACACCGCGTATGTAAAGCTTGTGGTACTTACAAAGGAAATGACGTAGTAAGCAAATAATTGCTTATTTAAATAAAAGACCCTCTTAAAGGGTCTTTTATTTTTTTTGCCTTTTTTCCTTCTCTGCCCTTTGGAAGAGAAGGATTTTTCTTATAGAACAAGAACTCTTTTTAAATAAACAATTACTGTTGTAAAAGGATTCATACCTTGTCTATAAGGAGGAAAAAGCATGAAAAAAAGCGAGTTGTTTACTACAAGCCAAGGCATTGCTACGTTTGTGATTAATCGTCCTGAAAAGCGTAATGCTATTGATTATGATGTTATGAATGAACTGCAGCAAGCTGTAGATTATGTGAAACATGATCAGTTAGTAAAAGCTTTCGTAATTACAGGTGCTGGTTCAGATGCATTTTGCAGTGGAGGAGATTTAAGCGTATTTCATGAGCTAAAGACTTCGAAAGAGGCATCTCAAATGTTAACGAAAATGGGGAAAATTCTTTATGAGATTTTAACACTCCCAAAACCCACAGTTGCCCTTTTGAATGGAACATCGGTTGGAGGAGGATGTGAGCTTGCGATTGCATGTGACTTCCGTATAAGTGCAACACATAGCGAAATGGGATTTATTCAAGGGAATTTAGGAATTACAACAGGCTGGGGAGGAGGAACCATTCTTCTTGAAAAGCTGCGTTATCAAGAAGCGATGGAAATGATCTACAGTGCTCAGCTGTATGGAGTAGAACGAGCAAAGCAAATTGGATTTCTTTCTTATGTCACGTCGTTTAAAGAGCTAACTATGAGGTGTGAGGAGTGGTTAGCGCCTATCACTCATAAACCGACCCATGTATTGCAAGCTTACAAAGAAATCGCTATTGAGAAATGGGAGCAAAGCCGGGTTTGGAATCGGATGGAACAAGAAATTCATCGCTGCTCGATATTGTGGGAGTCGCCTGAGCATGAAGAAGCGGTTCAAAAGGTCATCGTTAAAAAAGCATAGTTATGAACTGCATTTCCATAGCAATATAGTGAATAAGCGAAAGATGAAAGAATCACGGGTTTCCCATTTTGCTTCAAAGTATATGAAAGATTTTCTTGATTGAGAAGAGGAACAATAGTCTATCTTATCTAGTAGGTGCATATTCATTTAATAAGTACGGATAAGGAGGGATAGAAAAATGACTTCTTCTCGTCAAGATGCATGGACTCATGATGAAGATTTATTACTCGCAGAAATTGTACTGCGTCATATACGTGAAGGTGGCACTCAGCTAGCTGCATTTGAAGAAGTGGGGAAGAAACTTACACGAACATCAGCAGCTTGTGGCTTCCGCTGGAATTCTTTTGTGCGCAAACAATACAAGACTGGTATTGATCTTGCGAAAAAACAGAGAAAAGAATTAAAAGCAAGAACTGTTTCAAAAGATGACGAGCAGCCTGCACGCTTATCATATATGGAAGCAGAGAAACATATTTCGCTTAATGAGGTAATTAAATATTTAGAAAATGTAGATCAAGGGCAAAGGCACTCGTCAGAGCTTCTCGAAGCTAATGAAGAACTGCAGCAAAAGATTGAACGTTTACAAGAGAAAGTAACGATTTTGGAAAAAGAAAAAAAAGCTTTGCAAAACAACTTGTTAATTGTGGAAGATGACTATAAAGCTCTTATTGAAATTATGGAGAGGGCTCGTAAAATGGTTGTATTAAAAGAGGATGAAAAAAGTAGAAAAGTGAAATTTCAAGTGGATAAAAATTTAAATTTAGAAAAAGTTCAAAAGTAAAGGGACAGTTTGAAGGCTCCCTACTTCATGTTGATCACATATACCACATAGATATAAAATAAACAGCTGGAAATCAGCTGTTTATTTTTGTTCGCTTACACCGTTTGGTAGCCAAATAAGAGGGTTTTCTCCCAAATCACGATCGATATCATATGTTACAGGTACAAACCCCATTTTTGACCAAAAATCACTCGATTTTACTCGTGGGCTTGTTTTGATAGGTAATTGAAAGGATTTGGCGTATTCAACGAGCGTTTGACCCAATCCTTTGCGCTGAAAATCGCTGAGCACTTCGAGTTTCCACACTTCAATATACGTTTGAGGCGGCTCGAAATATTGATCGTACTGTTTGTTTCGCTTATAGAGACTCATCCGAGCCACTAAGCTATTTCCAAAATAAATACCGTAAAACGGAGAATTTATTTCATTATCGGAAATTTTGGCATGTAATTCTTCTAGCATTGAAAGTTCTTGAATGCCATATTCTTTGAATTTCTTGAACTCTTCTAGCGTTTTAAAATTAATTTTTAAATGCTTCACTTCGTAATTCATCCCATATCCCCCTTGTTATGTCTCCTTGCTAGACAAACGAACTGGCTTGGTTCGTTCATCTAATATTATATAACAAAAATACAAAATATTCTGTTTTCATGATTGGTGAACGAATATTCAATGCGCATAAGGAAAAATGAATTCTTTCAGTTACATACGAAGAATACATTACTATAAGCATCACTTTTTAGAAAGGAAGCAAAAGGAAAGTGAGATTCAAATAGAAAGCGTTTTCAAAAATTGTAGAGGAGTTTTAAAATTATTGTAGAATTATATGGGGGAAAGTAGAAATTTGAGGAAAGGGGAGAGAAAGGTGAAAAAAATACTGATTGCAAATCGAGGAGAAATTGCTCTTCGTATTATTCATACATGCAAACAAATGGGCATTGAAACGGTGGCTGTCTATTCCGATGCAGATGCAGAGCTTCCTTATGTTCAAGCAGCTACAAAAGCACGTCGAATTGGAGAGCCTCCTGTGCAAAAGTCATATTTGAATGTAGAAGAATTGCTGCGAATTAGTCATGAAGAAAAAGTAGATGCCATTCATCCTGGGTATGGATTTTTATCGGAAAATAGTGCATTTGCTAAAAGAGCGATTGATGAAGGTTTTTGTTTTATCGGCCCTTCTCCCGAAATCATTTCGATGATGGGCGACAAAATTGCTGCTCGTGCCGCGATGAAAGAAGCGGGTGTACCTGTTGTCCCCGGCAGCGAAGGCGATGTGACGTCAGTTGAAGAGGCTTGTAAAGTAGCGAATCTAATTGGATATCCCGTTATGTTAAAAGCAAGCGGAGGTGGCGGCGGAATTGGGATGGTGCGCTGCGATAACGAAGAAGCAGTAAAACAAGTGTATGCCTCCACAAAAGCAAGAGCCAAAGCATATTTTGGTCAAGAAGGAATGTTTATTGAAAAACTTATCACAAACGCAAAACATATCGAAGTACAGGTGTTTGGAGATCAGCATGGTAATGTCGTTCATCTTTTTGAACGCGATTGTTCCGTACAAAGAAGAAATCAAAAAGTGATTGAAGAAGCCCCTGCGCTTTCTTTAAAAGAAAGTACGCGACAAGCCATGCAAAACCAAGCCGTTCAAGCGGCTAAAGCAATCGGATATTATAATGCAGGTACGGTGGAGTTTATTGTGGATGAAGACGAAAATTTTTATTTTCTTGAAATGAACACGCGGCTGCAAGTTGAGCATCCGATCACCGAGCAAATTGCAGGGGTCGATTTAGTTAAGTGGCAGATCTTAGCTGCGCGCGGAGAAAAGCTTCCACGTGTGCAAGAGGAAATAGCAGCAAATAACTATGCCATTGAATTTCGAATTTATGCAGAAGATCCGTTTACTTTTTTACCGGCTCCGGGAAAAATTACGGGTTATCACTTGCCGGAGCGAACCTATGCACGCGTAGACAGCGGCTACAGTGATATGAATGCGGTTACACCTTTTTATGATCCAATGATTGCAAAAGTTATTATTACTGGTCGTACACGTTCAAATGCAATTGAACTAGCTAAATCATATTTTACAGAAGCTGTTGTAGAGGGAATCAAAACGAATATTCCTCTATTTAAGCAGCTGTTAAATGAAGAGTTATATGAAAAAGGCACCTATAACACATCGTTATTATCAACCGTATTAAATAAAGGAGGAGCACCACAATGAGTGAAATCAAAGCGACAATGGCAGGCATGGTATTTAATGTGTTTGTTCAGCAAGGTGCAAGTGTAGCCAAAGGAGAAGTTGTTGTTGTATTAGAATCTATGAAAATGGAAATTCCTATTGAAAGCGATCAAGCTGGTATTGCAGAGACTGTCCATATAGCCGTGGGGGATTTTGTGAACGAAGGCGACGTTTTGGTGACTATTTCATAACTCATAAAGGAGAGATATCATGATACATACAGGTGAATCTCAGAAAAAATATGATGAAAATCGTCAAAAAGTAGAGCGTGGCAACGCGGAGAAGTACAAAGAGAAACTTGCAAAACAACAGAAGCTTTTTGTAAGAGATCGTTTAGCCCTTTTATTTGATGACGGGAAATATGAAGAAGACGGCATGTTTGCAAATAATAAAGCCGAAGGGTTGCCGGCAGACGGTGTTGTAACTGCAATTGGGAAAGTAAACGGTGAAACGGTTTGTGTAATGGCTAATGACTCTACTGTAAAAGCAGGGTCTTGGGGGGCCAGAACAGTAGAGAAAATTATTCGGATTCAGGAAGTAGCAGAAAAACTGCATGTGCCTTTGCTGTACCTAGTGGATTCTGCAGGAGCGCGTATTACGGATCAATTAGATATGTTTCCAAACCGCCGAGGCGCTGGACGGATCTTTCACAATCAAGTAAAACTTTCCGGCGTCATTCCTCAAATTTGTTTGCTCTTCGGTCCGTCAGCAGCTGGAGGGGCATATATCCCTGCATTTTGTGATATTGTTGTGATGGTAGATGGAAACGCTTCTATGTACTTAGGTTCGCCGCGTATGGCCGAAGCTGTTATTGGAGAAAAGGTTACGCTAGAAGAAATGGGAGGAGCACATATGCACTGCAGCGTTAGCGGATGTGGAGATGTGTTAGCTTATTCTGAAGAAGAAGCTATTTCGTATGCCAAATCTTATTTAACCTACTTTCCACAAAACTATCAAGAGAAGCCTAAAGTACAAAAAGCTAAAGAGCCTAAGCAGACAAAGGATTTAGTAGAATTAATTCCAGAGAATCAAAATGTTCCATTTGATATCTATGAAGCAATTGATACCCTTATTGACGAAGGGAGCTTCTTTGAAGTGAAAAAACTGTTTGCCGCCGAATTGGTAACAGGGCTTGCACGAATAGATGGAAAAGTAGTAGGGATTATTGCCAATCAGCCGAAGGTCAAAGGAGGAGTGCTGTTTGTAGATTCAGCAGATAAAGGCGCAAAATTTATTCAACTGTGCGATGCCTTCCATATTCCTTTGCTATTTTTAGCGGATGTACCTGGATTTATGATTGGAACCAAAGTAGAAAGAGCAGGCATCATTAGACATGGAGCAAAATTGATTGCAGCGATGAGTTCAGCTACAGTTCCTAAAATTTCCGTAGTTATGCGCAAAGCTTATGGCGCAGGGCTTTACGCTATGGCTGGTCCAGCTTTTGAACCGGATTGCTGCCTTGCATTACCTACTGCTCAAATTGCCGTAATGGGTCCTGAAGCGGCAGTAAATGCCGTCTATTCTAATAAAATTAATGAAATTGAAGATCCGAAAGAGCGGTTTATGTTTGTTAAACAGAAACAGCAGGAGTATAAAGAACACATCGATATCTATACGCTGGCTTCTGAACTTATTATTGACGACATCGTTCCTGCTAATGAACTGCGTCGAACTTTAATTGACCGCTTTCGATTATATGAAACAAAGAATGTGACCTTTAGCCGTCGTAAACATCCGGTGTATCCCGTATAATAGAAAAAAACGGGATCACTCTAAATAATTTACAATAAGCCCGGTGATTTTTAATCACACGGGCTATATGAATAGGTAAAATTTTAAGAATGCATTTAATTCAAAGCATTTTTTTGCTAAAATGAAACTCAATAATGGAAAGAGGAACAAAAAATACGATGAAAACTATAGGTATTATTGGAGGCGGATCATTAGGTCTGTTGTTTAGCGCGTATTTATCAGATTGTTATGATGTAACCTTGTATACGAAAACAAAAACTCAAGCAAAGTGCATTAACGATAATGGAATTACCTTACATAGACAAGGGGAACATCACACTAAAAAAGTCAGTGCTATCCCTCTGGAAAAAAACATAAAAGAAGCAGATTTAATCATTATTACTGTAAAACAGTATCATTTAAAAGAGATTATTCCTTTTATCAAAACCCTTACTATACATACTCCCCTTTTGTTTATCCAAAACGGTATGAGCCATATTGAAATTCTTAAAAATCTCCCGCAGCGCACTCTCTATTTGGGTACAGTTGAACACGGGGCAATGCGTACAAATATGGATAGCGTCCATCATACAGGAATAGGAACAACCCGTATTGCTTCGTACAGAGGAGAAATGGAGTCTATCTTGCCAATTGTGAATTTTCCTTGGGTGATTGAAACAGATTGGTATGCGATGCTGGTGAAGAAATTAGTTGTAAATGCGCTCATCAATCCTCTTACGGCGCTGTATCGGGTAAAAAATGGGCAGCTGATTCATAACGGCTACTTTTATAAAACGATGCGTCTATTGTTTGAAGAGATTGCCGCTGTGTTAAAACTGGATTCAGCTTTTAATTATTGGGAAAATGCACTGGGGGTTTGTTCGCGCACGAGTACAAATCAATCTTCTATGCTAAAAGATATACAGGAGGGGCGGCAAACAGAAATTGATGCTATTTTAGGCTATATTCAAACACAAGCTGCTGAAAAAAGAACGTCGACGCCTATTGTTGACTTTTTATATGGGTCAATAAAAGGAATCGAAGAAGAAAAGGGTGATTAACATGGGAAGTTTTATTGCTGGAGTTTTTGCGACGTTTGTCACTCTGCCGCTCGTTGGTTTTTTTATTCTATACATGCTTTTACGCAAACTGACGAAAAATAAAAGGAAATCTGTCCACATAGCAACGTACATTACTACGGTTTTTCTTATTTTGTCCGTGCATTATGCAGCTGTAGAAATTTTCGGGCACTCTTTTTTGTGGTTGATTGTGCTAGTCCTTTTAGTTGTAGCAATGATTATGATGTTTGTACATTGGAAAGTCAAACATGACTTAGAAATGAAGCTTATTGCGAAAGGGTTCTTTCGGATGAATTTCGTTTTGTTTCTTATTGCACATATTGTATTAAATATAGGTGGAATCGCTTTTCGCATTTCCTCTCTGTAAAGCATGTTACTAGACGTGAGCAGTTACATTATGGATAATGAAGCTATATGTAGAGAATATAAGTATTAGGAAAAGAAAGGAAGTTCTTTCATGGAGATTACAGGCGTCTCTTTAAAGGCGGGAAACAAACTAACGAACGATTACATAAAAGGTGAAAAGCAAGCACTTTCCTTTTTTCATTATAATATACACGAAAAAGACGTATATGAAAAACGTTTAGCGGATGTTCAAAAGCAGTCTTATCCAAGAGAACAGCTTGCTGAGTATCTGCTTAATTTTAATAAGCGCTACGGAGCATCTTCTAAGACGATTGAAAATATTGAAAAGCTAAAAGATCCTAACAGCGTAGTAGTCGTTGGCGGTCAGCAAGCGGGGCTGCTTACAGGTCCTTTGTACACCATTCATAAAGTGATTTCAATTGTGCTGCTAGCTAAACAACAAGAGGAAGCTTTAAACGTGCCCGTGCTTCCGGTATTTTGGATTGCTGGAGAAGATCATGATTTTGCTGAGATCAACCATGTATACACAGAGCATAAAAACCAGCTTTTAAAGAAAACGTTAAAGCATTCTTTAAAGAAAAAGCAAATGGTTTCTCAAATCGAGCTAGACCATGAAGCCTGTAGAAGCTGGGTTCGTGATGTTTTTCAAACGTTTAACGAAACGGCGCATACAAACCAGGTATTACACTTTGTTTTAGAGGCGTTAGATAAATCACGTACCTATGTCGATTTCTTTGCTCATTTGGTTACCACAATGTTCGCAGAGTCAGGTCTTATTTTAATGGATGCAGCTTCTAAAGAAGTGCGCAGCATTGAATCTTCTTTCTTTGTG
Organism: Priestia sp. FW507-14D1A; assembly: GCF_058781295.1. Taxonomy (NCBI): domain Bacteria; kingdom Bacillati; phylum Bacillota; class Bacilli; order Caryophanales; family Bacillaceae; genus Priestia; species Priestia sp. FW507-14D1A. The sequence goes on along the minus strand of NZ_JBYSWQ010000001.1, from coordinate 979,780 downwards.
ACGTTAATTGAACAAAATGACAAATTATCGTCAGCCGTTATGGAACAGCAAACAGAGCTTCAAAAACAGTACAAACGAATGATTGAAGTGGGAGAAGAAACAGCCCATCTCTTTTATTCACACAACGAAAACAGAGTACTTTTAGAAAGAGATGCAGAGCAAGAGCAGTTTGTTGGAAAGCAAAATGAACTCGCGCTGTCTAAAGAAGAGCTGGTTCAAATTGCTAAACAAACGCCAGAGCTTCTTAGTAACAACGTTGTGACTAGACCTCTTATGCAGGAGTACTTACTTCCTACCCTTGCGTTTATTGCAGGTCCAGGGGAAGTAGCGTATTGGGCAGAGCTTGAAAAAGCATTTTCTTTATTTAGCTTTAAAATGCCTCCCGTGGTTCCGAGGTTATCCTATGCAATCGTAGAAAGACATATCGAAAAGTATATGGATGAACTTCAGCTAGACCTTTCGAACGTAATAAACGAAGGCGTAGATGCAGAGAGGGAGCACTGGCTTAAGACAGAAGTTCACAACCCGTACGAAATGTATTTTGAAAAAGCGAAAGAAGATTTTGAAAAAATTCATAAAACTCTTCGTGAAAATATTCAAAAAGAAGACAAAACATTTGATGAAGTCATGCTTAAAAATCGAGCGATTATTCAAAAGCAGTTTGAAACCATTCAAAAGATTGTCGAATCCAAACAGCTAATTAAGCACGATGTGAAGCATTCAAAATATGCTCAAATTGAACTTGCTCTTCGTCCCTACAATGCTCCACAAGAACGCATGTGGAATATTATGTATTATTTAAATGGCTATGGTATGCAATTTGTGTCAGATTTACTAAGTGCTGAAGTCGAATTAAATCACCAGTTAAAAGTCTGCTATGTCTAATAAAATCCTGCTGAAAAGCAGGATTTTTATTTTGGAAAAGAGAACAAGTTTACAAGGTGAATGTCAACCAATTGGATCCTTATAAGGTATTTATTTCTAATTACACAAAAAAACCTTATATTCCTTACATTTTATTCTATGAATATGTCCTACTTTTAACAAAATGACACTATTTGTGACAAAAAGACAAAATTCTACTTAATTCTTATACAAATAGCTGAAATAATGTTGAACTTTGATATATAATATAAACGTGTATATATATCAAAGAAAAACACCGTTTTTTGCTTTTTGTATACATAACTAAGTAGTTTAGAAAGAAGTAGGTGTCATAATGTTTAATCACACAACTGTTTTGCTTAAAGAAGCAGCGGAAGGTTTAAATATTAAACCGGATGGAGTATATGTCGACTGCACGCTTGGCGGAGCAGGTCATAGTGAATATATCGTAAAACAGCTATCAGAAAAAGGGAAATTAATTGCGTTTGATCAAGACGATGTTGCTCTTGAAAATGCAAAAGAAAAATTAGCCCCGTATCTAGACAGAGTTATTCTAATCAAAAGTAATTTTCGCTATTTAAAAGAGCAGCTAATGAAACATGGAATTGAAGAAGTAGATGGAGTATTGTTTGACCTAGGCGTCTCGTCTCCTCAGTTGGATACACCAGAGCGAGGGTTCAGCTTTCATCATGAGGCCCCGCTTGATATGCGCATGGATCAAAACTCAAAGTTTTCTGCGTACAACGTAGTAAATGAATGGCCTTATGAAAAACTTGTGAAAATCTTTTTCCAATACGGAGAAGAAAAGTTTTCCAAACAAATTGCCCGCAAAATTGAGGCATATCGAGAGTCTAAACCAATTGAAACAACGCTAGAGCTGGTTGATCTTATTAAAGATGGTATTCCAGCGCCAGCTAGACGAACGGGTGGACATCCGGCAAAACGGATTTTCCAGGCTATTCGAATTGCTGTAAATGATGAGCTTCAAGTATTTGAAGATGCAATTGAACAGGCTATGGATGTGATCAAAAAAGGTGGACGTGTAAGTGTTATTACCTTCCATTCACTTGAAGACCGAATTTGTAAAGTAGCGTTTAAAAATGCAAGTACGGTTCCGCAGCTTCCTCATGGACTGCCGGTTATTCCAGAAGAATTTAAGCCTAAAATGAAAGTCATTACAAGAAAACCTATTTTACCTTCAGAAGAAGAGGTAGAAGAAAATAAGCGAGCGCGTTCGGCAAAGCTTCGAATTGTTGAGAAATTAGTCTAATAAAAGGGTTTAAACAAAGAGGAGGGGACGAGAATGAACAATGCAGCATACAAAGTAAGAGAGCAAGATCAGCAGCAGAAGCAGCAAAAGACGGTACGGCAAGTTGTTCGAAAGACAAAAAGAAAAATCACGGTTGGTGAAAAAATTGTGTATTCTGGGTTTGTCGCACTCATGCTGTTTGGGTCTGTGCAAATCATTTCAAATCAATCTTCGCTTTATAGCATCAGTGAAGAGGTGCAATCACTCGATGGAAAGATTGACAAGCAAGAAGCAAAAAACAATGAGTTAAAATTACAGGTAACAGAGTTAAGTGCATACGATCGTATTTGGACAAAAGCAAAAGAACTTGGACTAAAATTGAATGAAAATAACGTAAAAGTCGTTAACGATTAATTGCGATGACTACGTCGAGAAAAAATAGCAATATTAGTACAGGAGCAGCAATATTAATTTTAATATTTGCATTGCTCTTTTTTGTATTAGCCATCAGGTTCTTTTACATCCAAGCGACGGGTAAAGCAAATGGAGAAGTTTTAGCCGAAATTGCACAAAAACAGCACACGCGAACGTCTAAAATTGAAGGACAGCGCGGTACGATTTACGATCGAAACGGAGAAGCGATCGCCCAAGACACGGGTGCTTATACGGTTGTGGCGATTTTGAAGGAGTCGCAGTCAGGAGATAAAAAACACCCACAGCACGTGGTAGACCCTGAAAAGACAGCTGAAAAGCTAGCGCCGCTATTGAATATGGACGAATCAAAAATTGAAAGCATGTTAACGAGAGGAATTAAAAGAGAGGCATTCCAAGTCGAACTTGGCCCCGGAGGCCGTGACATTGATAACGTGCTGAAGCAAAAAATTGAAAAACTAAATCTTCCGGGCATCACGTTTTTACGCGATTCGAAGCGTTTCTATCCAAACGGTGTATTCGCTTCAAGTATTTTAGGATACGCACAAAAAGATGATAAGGGTAAAATCGTAGGGAAAATGGGGATTGAAAAAGTATTTGATAAGCAGCTTTCTGAAGAAGATGGATATGTGAAATACGAAGCTGCTAAAAACGGAATTAAGCTTCCGGATCCAAAAGAGTCAATTGTAGCTCCTAAAAACGGAGACAGCGTCACGCTTACGATTGATGAAAAAATTCAGACGTTCTTAGAGGATGCGATGACAACAGCAGCTAAAGAATATAAACCAGAAGAGCTAATGGCAACGGTAGTGAATCCAAAAACCGGTGAAATTTTGGCGATGTCAAACCGTCCTTCATTTGACCCGAATATTCGTGATATCACTTCTTATCGTAATCCGTTTGTTGAAAACAGCTATGAACTTGGTTCAACGATGAAAATTTTTACGCTAGCAGCCGCAATTGATGCAGGCGTTTATAACGGCGAAGATCGCTATCAGTCGGGATCTTATAAAGTAACGAAAAACAGCGTTCCCATTAACGATCACAACGCCGGGGTCGGCTGGGGGGCTATTACATTTAATGAAGGAATTCAAAGGTCTTCAAACGTAGCGGTGGCTATTTTAGCCAATGAAAAACTGGGCACCGATCGTTTGTATAAATACTTGGACAAGTTTGGCTTTATGGATAAGACGGGAATTGACTTGCCAAACGAAGCTTCTAGCAAGTTAGTGACGAAGTACCCGAGAGACCGCGTAACCACTGCGTTTGGGCAGGCGTCTGCTTTTACGCCTATTCAAGAAATTCAAGCGGCTACTGCGATTGCAAATGACGGCAAGATGATGAAGCCTTACGTAATTAAACAAGTAGTCGATGAAACAAATAAAAAGACGATTAAAAAATCGAAACCTACCGTGGTGGGGCAGCCAATTTCTAAAAAAGCAGCGAACGAGACGTTAAATATTTTAGAAACCGTTGTTTCTTCAGAAAATGGAACAGGGAAACCATACGCGATTGAGGGGTATGATGTTGCTGGAAAAACTGGTACAGCTCAAATTCCCGCTCCAAATGGAGGTTACCTGCATGGGCACGGAAAAAACCTTATTTCCTTTATGGGCTTTGCGCCTGCAAACGATCCAAAGCTGCTTGTCTATGTAGCCGTTAAAAACCCGACTCTCAAGCCTCAAGAGGGAGGAAGTGAACCCCTTGTTGCCGTATTTAATCCAGTTATGAAGAATAGTTTACAGTACTTGGGTGTAGAGCCTACTAAGAAGGATAAAGACGGGAAAGAAACGAAAGAAAAGAAAGTGGATTCAGAAATTACGCTTAAATCTTACGTTAATGAATCAGTTGACAGTACCGTGAAAGACTTAAAACAAAAGGGGCTTATTCCTGTTGTAATAGGTAAAGGAGATACGGTAGAAAGCCAATTACCGACTGCTGATACAATTATTATTGGACAGCGCGTGTTCATTAAGACAACTGGACAAGCGACAATGCCTGATTTAACAGGTTTTTCACATCGCGACGTGATTCGCTTTAGCGAATTTGTCAACGTTCGACCTAGCGCACTTGAAAATGGTTATGTTGTAAGTCAAAGTATTAAAGCAGGCGATCCGTTAAAAGCAGGAACGTATCTGAAAGTGGAACTTGAAACGCCTAAAGAATTTTCAAGCACGTTAAATAAGTTAAAAGAAACGGGAAAAAGTGAGTCTGATAGTAAAAAAGACGATAAGCAACTTGACTAGAAATTAAGTTCTAGTGAATCCTGTACAAGCATATATTGGAACGAGCCGATTCAGAGGAGGTTCTAATATATGCGGGTATCAGGAGTCACAGTTCGTAAAAGGCTAGCCATTGTTTTGTTTGTCGGTTTTATTGTGTTTTTGATTATTGATACAAGGCTTGGATATGTACAGTTGCTGACTGGGGATACGCTAACTGAAAAAGCCAAAGACTTATGGAGTCGGAATATTCCTTTTGAACCTGAAAGAGGAAAGATACTAGATCGCAATGATGTGGCACTTGCTACAAATAAAAGTGCACCGACCGTTTTAGTTATGCCAAGACAAGTTGAAAATCCAGCTGTTACGGCTGAAAAGTTAGCAAAAGTGCTGGGAGCATCAAAAGAAAAAGTATATGAACAAATAACAAAAGCTTCTTCTAGCGTATATTTGCGTCCTGAAGGAAGAAAAATTTCACATGCGAAAGCAAATGAAGTGCGAAATTTAAATTTAAAAGGCGTATATATAGCTGAGGATTCGAAGCGGTACTATCCGTTTGGAAGTTATTTGTCGCATGTATTAGGCTTTGCGGGAGTAGATAATCAAGGGTTAACGGGCCTTGAATTATATTATGATAAAGAGCTAAAAGGACAAAAAGGTTCAGTTAAATTGTATTCGGATGCTAAAGGTAAAAAGATGCCCAATATAGCCGATGACTACACAGCACCTGTGGACGGGCTGGATTTGAGATTGACCATTGATTCACGTGTGCAAACGATCATGGAGCGTGAGTTGGATAATGCTCAGACAGCTTATAATCCAGATGGTATGATTGCCATTGCCATGAATCCTAAAAACGGTGAAATTTTAGGTATGTCAAGTCGTCCGGGCTTTGATCCTACGGATTTTAAAAATGTGAAGCCTGAGGTGTATAATCGCAATCTTCCAATCTGGAGCGTATATGAGCCCGGATCAACGTTTAAGATTATTACACTGGCAGCTGCTCTTGAAGAAAAGAAAGTGGATTTACTAAAAGATCAATTTTACGATGATGGAGCCGCGGAAGTTGGCGGAGCGAGACTTCGCTGCTGGAAAAAAGGCGGACATGGACAGCAGTCTTTTTTAGAAGTTGTACAGAACTCATGTAACCCTGGTTTTGTGGAGCTTGGAGAACGTTTAGGAAAAGAGAAATTGTTCAAATACATTAAAGAATTTGGCTTTGGTCAAAAAACAGGTATTGATTTACAAGGGGAAGCAAAAGGGATATTGTTCCCGCTTGAGCGCGTAGGTCCGGTTGAACAAGCTACAACAGCTTTTGGGCAAGGGGTTGCTGTTACGCCTATTCAACAAGTAGCTGCTGTTTCAGCAGCCGTAAACGGTGGAACGCTTTATGAACCTTATATTGCCAAAGAGTGGGTAGATCCAACTACCGGAAAAGTTGTAAGCAGTCATAAGCCGGTTGCTAAGCGAAAAGTTATTTCCGAGGAAACGTCTAAGCAAGTGCGTTTTGCTCTTGAAAGTGTAGTAGCACAAGGAAGCGGAAAAGGAGCTTTTGTGGAAGGGTACCGCGTTGGAGGAAAGACGGGTACTGCGCAGAAAGCTCAAAATGGAAAGTATTTGAAAAATAATCACATCGTTTCTTTTATCGGTGTTGCACCAGCAGATAACCCTGAAATTGTCGTGTATGTTGCGGTTGATAACCCAAAAGGCACTATTCAGTTTGGTGGAGTTGTAGCAGCTCCGATTGTAGGTAAAATGATTGAAGACAGTTTGCGTGTGATGGACGTTAAACCGCGTAAAGGACAAATTGAAAAAGAGTTAACGTGGCTGGACACACCAATGATAAAAGTACCAAATGTCGTAGGAATGTCAAAAAAAGAGTTACAAGAACAGCTACTTAATTTAAAATTAGATGTGAGTGGCGAAGGAGATAAAGTGGTCAAGCAGTCTCCTGCAGCTGGAACGAAAGTTAAAGAAGGCGAAACGGTTAGAATTTATATGGGAAAATAAAAATCTCTATAAATCACTATTCTTCCTTGCATGATAATCAGCAGGTTACTCTGCGTGTGAACATGAAATCAACAAATAAGCCTTGGGGGTGTTCCCTCCGGGCTTCTTTTTCTGTAAAATGTAATAGGTTAGGTGCTAGAAAAAGAAGAATAGTTGCCATAGCGTCTTATAACAAACGTTTCACTTTACAAATAGAGAGGACATGGTAGGAATGGATTTACGAGAACTACTAACACATTTACATGATTTTGTTCAGCTTCCTGAACAGAATATTGATATTACGTCAATTGAAATGGATTCAAGAGAAGTTAAGCCCGGAGCACTGTTCATTTGTATAGACGGCTATACGGTTGATGGTCATAACTTTGCACAGATGGCTGTGGAAAAAGGAGCAGTAGCAATCTTAGCAGAAAAGCCTGTGGATGTAGAAGTGCCCGTTGTACGCGTGAAGAGTACAAAGCGAGCAATGGCAGTGCTAGCGGATGCTTTCTACAATCAGCCTACACAAAAAATGCATTTAATTGGTGTAACGGGCACAAACGGAAAAACAACGATTACACATTTAATTGAGCATATCTTTAAATCACAACGTAAAAAGACGGGTCTGATTGGAACGATTGAAATTCGTATTGGTGATACGTCTTATGATGTGAAAAACACAACGCCTGAATCGCTGACGCTTCAAAAAACATTTAATCAAATGGTGGAGGAGAATGTAGAAGTAGCGATGATGGAAGTATCATCTCATGCGCTTGACTTAGGACGCGTACACGGGTGCGACTTTGACGTGGCGGTATTTAGTAACTTAACGCAAGATCATCTGGATTATCATCATACAATGGAAGATTATCGTCGTGCGAAAGGGTTGCTATTTGCACAGTTAGGAAACGCTTATAACCATAATCGTCCTAAGTTTGCTGTTCTTAATGCTGATGATGCGGCAACTGAGGAATATATTAAAAACACGGCTGCTACAGTGATTACCTATGGCATTGACCGTGATAGTGATATTCGTGCAACCAATATTCAAATTACAAACAGCGGCACAACGTTCGACTTGACAACACCGACAGAAACGGTTCGTGTAGAAATGAAGCTTATTGGGAAATTCAGCGTCTACAACGTATTAGCGGCTACGGCTTCATGTTTAGTGTCAGGTATTCCTCTGTCAGTTATTGTCGAGGAAATAAAAGTGTTAGAAGGCGTGTCTGGGCGTTTTGAAGTGGTTGATGCGGAGCAAGATTTTACGGTTATCGTTGATTATGCTCACACGCCGGACAGCTTAGAGAACGTGTTAAAAACTGTAAAAGAATTCGCAAAACGCAATATATATGTTATTGTTGGTTGTGGCGGAGATCGAGATCGTACAAAACGACCAATCATGGCTCGGATTGCAGCTGAATACAGTACACAAGCTATTTTGACATCTGATAATCCACGAAGTGAAGATCCATTGGCTATTTTAAAAGATATGGAAGAAGGTTTGGATACAGATAACTATGTGACGATTGCTGATCGTGCAGAAGCTATTCGCTATGCAGTGGAAGCAGCGCATGCAGATGATGTTATTGTCATTGCTGGAAAAGGGCACGAGACCTATCAAATTATTGGTAAAAAAGTATTTGATTTTGACGATCGAGAAGTATCACGCAAAATGATTGAGGAGCGAAAGTAGTAATGAAATGGGTAGAGAACAAAATGAGTCGGAATGAGTTGGAAGTTAAGGAGGGAACATCGTGCTAGAACAATCAATTTTATTGACAATCGGCGTAGCCTTTTTGATTACAGTTGTATTGTCGCCGATTTTTATTCCCTTCTTAAGAAGATTAAAGTTTGGTCAAAGTATTCGTGATGAAGGCCCGAAATCTCACCAGAAAAAATCAGGTACACCTACAATGGGCGGTATCATGATTTTATTATCTATTATTGTGGCAACTCTTATTATGGTCAATCAGTATGCAGAACTTACATATAAGACGTTTCTATTATTATTTGTCACAATCGGATTTGGTTTATTAGGATTTTTAGATGATTTTATAAAAGTAGTGTTAAAGCGTAACCTTGGATTAACATCTAAACAAAAGTTTTTAGGTCAGGTTGTCATTTCAATTATTTTTTACTTTATTGCAAGACAGTTTGAGTTCTCAACTGAAGTGACGATTCCAGGAATTAAAGACCCAATCGATTTAGGTTGGTTTTATGTTGTTTTCCTTATCATCTGGCTTGTTGGTTTTTCAAATGCGGTTAACTTAACGGATGGATTAGACGGACTTGTATCTGGTACAAGTGCGATTGCTTTTGGTGCATTTGCAGTTCTTGCCTGGAATGCAGAGCAGTTTGAACTATCTATTTTCTCAGTTGCTGTAGTAGGAGCTGTGTTAGGATTTTTAGTGTTTAATGCCCATCCTGCAAAAGTATTTATGGGAGATACGGGTTCTTTAGCGCTAGGAGGAGCTATCGCTACGGTGGCTGTCTTAATGAAAATGGAATTCTTGCTTGTTATTATCGGTGGTGTGTTTGTTATTGAAACACTATCTGTTATTATTCAAGTCGCATCTTTCAAAACAACAGGAAAACGTGTGTTTAAAATGAGCCCGCTTCATCACCATTACGAGCTAAGCGGCTGGTCGGAATGGCGCGTAGTTATGACTTTTTGGGCTGTAGGACTATTATTTGCAATGCTTGGAATTTATATCGAGGTGTGGATTTAAATGAAATCAGTCAATACGTATCAAGGTAAACAAGTACTTATTTTAGGATTAGCCAAGAGCGGTTTAGCAGCCGCTCAGTTAGTTAAACAGCTTGGTGCTAAAGTAGTCGTTAATGATCAAAAACCGTACGAAGAGAACGTAGCAGCACAGGAATTAGAAAAAACGGGCATTGAAGTTGTGTGTGGACATCATCCGCTTGAGCTTTTAGACAAAGCGGATGTTATTGTAAAAAACCCTGGGATTCCGTATTCGAATGTTCTATTGCAAGAAGCATTAAAGCGAAATATTCCGATTTTAACAGAAGTAGAATTGGCTTATGAAATTAGCGAAGCGCCTTTTATCGGAATTACGGGAAGCAATGGGAAAACAACAACAACAACGCTAATTTATAAAATGTTAGAAGAAGATCAAAAGCAGCCGTTGATTGCTGGAAATATTGGAACAGTAGCTTGTGAAGTGGCGCAAAAAGCAACAAAGGACAATGTAATTGTAACGGAGCTTTCTTCTTTTCAGCTGATGGGAATTGAAAAATTCCGTCCGAAAATCTCTTTATTATTGAATTTGTTTGATGCTCACTTAGACTATCATGGCACAAAAGAGGAATATATCAAAGCGAAAGCAAATCTCTTTAACAATCAAACAAGTGAAGACTTTGCCGTTATTAATGCGGATGATGAGCTAGTGATGAAAGCTAGTGCAGATGTTAAAGCGACAAAAGTACCTTTTTCTGTTACAGCTCAAACGACAGAAGGAGCGTATATTAAAAACGAAACCATTTTCTTTAAAGATGAAGAAGTGATGTTCTTAAAAGATGTGGTGCTGCCAGGCAAACATAATCAAGAAAACATTTTAGCAGCTATATCCGTTGTGAAGCTGTACGGCTGTTCAAATGAAGCTATCTACCGCGTGCTCACAACGTTTGCTGGTGTTAAACACCGCGTTCAATATGTCACGACAATCAACAAACGTAAGTTTTATAATGACTCTAAAGCTACGAATATGCTTGCTACAAAAGTAGCTCTTTCCGCTTTTTCGCAGCCGACGATTCTACTTGCAGGTGGACTCGATCGCGGCAATGAGTTTGATGATTTAAAAGAAGAGTTTAAAAATGTGAAAGCTGTGATTACATTTGGTGAAACGGCTCCTAAAATTGAACGCGTAGCAAAAGAAGCGGGAATACAAATTGTAAAACGTGTCGATAATGTTAAACAAGCAGTTTCAGAAGCATATGCTTGTTCAGATGAAGAAGATGTTATTTTATTATCTCCTGCTTGTGCAAGCTGGGATCAATTTAAAACTTTTGAAGAACGTGGTGACATCTTTATTGAATCTGTGCATAAACTGAAATAAGGGCTTGTCTAAACACCTAGAAAATACACTAGCCCTAATCTATTTTTAGAGGTGTGTGACAGTGTCGACAAAAAGGTCTACCCCAGATTTTTTTCTCATAATCGTTACGCTTTCCTTGCTAACCATCGGCCTTATCATGGTATACAGCGCAAGTGCGGTATGGGCTACATACAAGTTTAATGATTCTTTTTTCTTTGCTAAACGCCAGCTCTTATTTGCAGGGCTTGGAGTATGCGCGATGTTTGTCATCATGAATATTGATTATTGGATGTGGCGTACGTGGGCAAAACCAATTGTAATCATTTGCTTTGTTATGCTGGTACTTGTATTAATTCCGGGAGTAGGGCTAGTACGGAATGGGTCGCAAAGTTGGATAGGAGTTGGAGCGTTTTCGATTCAGCCTTCAGAATTTATGAAGTTTGCTATGATTATATTTTTAGCGAAATATTTATCAGAAAACCAGAAGAAAATTACATCCTTTAGAAAAGGAATGTTACCGGCGTTATTACTGGTTTTCTTACCGTTTGGCATTATTATGATGCAGCCGGATTTAGGAACGGGAACGGTGCTTGTTGGAACTTGTTTAGTCATGATTTTTGTTTCAGGAGCAAAAGTAAGTCACTTTGCAGGTCTTGGGTTGCTTGGCGTTGCCGGTTTTGTAGGGCTTGTTTTATCGGCTCCTTATCGGATTAAACGCATCACCTCATTTTTAAATCCTTGGGAAGATCCGCTTGGAAGCGGGTTTCAAATCATTCAATCTCTTTATGCAATTGGGCCGGGGGGATTGCTTGGATTAGGGTTAGGGCAAAGTAGACAAAAGTTCTTTTATCTGCCGGAGCCTCAAACTGATTTTATTTTTGCTATTCTGGCAGAAGAGCTCGGTTTCATCGGTGGAACACTTGTTCTTCTTTTGTTTAGCTTATTGCTTTGGAGAGGAATTAAAGTAGCACTCGGAGCACCTGATCTTTACGGAACGTTTTTAGCCTTAGGAATTATTTCAATGGTTGCGATTCAAGTCATGATTAATATAGGCGTGGTAACAGGTCTTATGCCTGTTACGGGAATTACGCTTCCATTTTTAAGTTACGGCGGATCATCGCTGACGCTCATGCTGGCAGCAGTTGGAGTTTTGTTAAATGTTAGTAGATATTCTCGCTATTAATTGAAAAAAATTGTATAATGTCAAGTAGGCAATGGTCTACTGAAGTAAACCGTCATCTTAAATCCAAGTGCACGCCGGATTTTGTTGGCGGTTTATTTTCGATTTTTTACAGGTAGATGATATTTTTGTATGAAATGTTTTTAAAATGTAATGTTGTGATAACCAATTTTGAGTCCAACTATGGTATGATGTGTAAGGTTAAATGTTTTATCTTAGTGAGTAGGTGAACGTATGTGCACTTATGAGCGTAGCGTTTTTTTTATGACTGTCAGCATGTGTTTAACTTCTAAATGAAAAACGATAAAAAAACAATTAAAATTACTTTATATAGCAGATGAACGTACATTCTATGGGTGAATGTCATACGATAAATAAAAATGATGAAATTGACAACAGAATAGAGTGCCTTCGTAGAAAAAACGTATCTTACAAGGTGCTGCTGCTTAGTTATGAATCTGTTCTTATTATTCTTATGCATTAGAAGTAAGGGCGCATTGACATGAAAGTTTTATAACAGCAAAGAGGGTTTTAGGAGGTTCTTATGGAAGCGTTAGTAAAAGAGTTAGTCGAAGCGAATATTGGAAAGGTTCGTGAAAATGAACCGCTAGCAAAACATACAACAATGAAAATTGGTGGTCCAGCAGATGTGCTTGTAGAACCTGATTCTGTTGATCACTTAAAAGTTACAATGGATATTATTAAAAAACACGGCGTGAAATGGAGAGCGATTGGTCGAGGATCTAATCTTCTTGTTTCTGATAAGGGAATTGAAGGCGTGGTCATTAAGCTCGGAGCCGGATTAGATGATTTAACAGTAGATGGAGAGACGGTTACTGTAGGTGGGGGATACCCTAGCATCAAGCTTGCAACAGTTATTACAAAACAAGGCCTGTCTGGGCTGGAGTTTTCAAGTGGAATTCCTGGATCTGTGGGAGGCGCTGTTTATATGAATGCAGGTGCCCATGGTTCTGATATGTCTCATGTAGTCGAAAAAGCGCTGATTTTATTTGAAGATGGCACTCTTGAGTGGCTGACAAATGAAGAGCTTCAATTTTCGTATCGTCATTCAATTCTACAAAAAGACCGTCCCGGAGTATGTGTAGAAGCCGTGCTGCGTTTGAAAAAGGGAACGAAAGATGATATTGTGGCGGTCATGCAGAAAAATAAAGACTATCGCCGCGAAACACAGCCTTGGAATTTCCCTTGTGCAGGCAGTATTTTTAGAAATCCGCTTCCAAATTATGCAGGAGACTTAATTGAAAAGTCCAACTTAAAAGGTTTTTCAGTAGGCGGGGCGCAAATTAGTGAGCAGCATGCGAACTTCATTGTCAACACAGGAGATGCAACGGCTTCAGACGTGCTGAATTTAATTGCTCATGTTAAGAAAACAATTAAAGAGAAATTCGATATTGATATTCATACAGAAGTTGAGATTATCGGCCGCTAATTACCCAGCCCGTGGCTGTATGGTTATGCGTGAAAAGGTAGCTTTTATGTGTTTATTCTATGCTATAATGGGGATATTCTCATGAAGCAAAGATTGGAAATAAATAGATGGTAATTCCTCGTTTATTTTCTCAAATGGATAAGGGTGAAAAAAATGGAAAAAGGTAAGTTAATTGTTTTAGAAGATCGGGTACCGAAGCTGCAAGAACAGCGAAAGCAAAAAGCAAATAGACGGCTGATTTTGTATTTATCACTCTTTTTCATCCTTATTTTATTTATTGTATATTCTCAATCTTCTCTGAGTAATGTTTCTAACATTGAAGTACAAGGGAATAAACATGTAAGTGATAAGGATATTGTCAAAGCGAGTGGTCTGTCCAAAAAAACCAGCTACTGGAAAGCTGATGCTGATCAAATTCAAGAAAAAGTCGAAAAAAACCCTGAGGTAAAGGAAGCTGTCATTCACAAAACATTTCCTAATAAGGTCGTAATCGACGTAAAAGAGTACGCAAGAATTGCATATGTAACCTCGGGGAATAAATATTTCCCTGTGAATGAAAATGGAAAAGTTCTAAAAGAAGTAAGTGCTAAGAAAGTGTCATCCGACGCTCCGCTGCTAATTGACTGGAAAGACGGAGACGCTATACAAAGCATGGTTCAAGAATTAGCTAAAACGCCTAAGAGCATAAAAGGGGCTATTTCTGAGATTTACTACGCGCCGACAAAATCAGAACCTCTTCACATCGAGGTGTTTATGAATGATACGCGTGAAGTAAGCGGGAAAATTAGCAACTTCTCTGATAAAATTGTTCATTACCCAGCTATTGCAAGTAAATTAAGTGATGATCAAAAAGGTATTATTGATTTAGAAGAAGGATATGCATTTAAACCTTATAAAAAGAGCAAGCAGTAATTATTTTTTATAAGTGTTAATTAAAGGAAATAGATGAGTTGAGACTGGCAAACTAGCCCTCGTACATTGTATAATCACATGCAAGTATTCTGCATACATATGATTTTCTTCTCCGTTGCTGTGAAATGGAAATGTAATATTTGTTCTAGGTAAGTTTCGCTTTTCTCAGTGTACATCTTAGTGTAGACTTGTAGTTAAATAGCTTTTTTCAGTGAATTTTAGGCTTAAATCTAAAAAAAAGTCAAAACCAGAACGTTTTGTTCTTTGAAAGAGATAAAGTCTGTGAAAAACTTGAAAAAAATTGATTTTACAAAAGGGAAACAGATGTATTTGTTGAATATTTTCATATAATAAAAAATTAATATTGTTGTTCTTCTTAATTTATTAAGATGACATGTGCAGAAAGAAAAAGGAGGTGCCAAAGAATGAACAGCAATGAAATATACGTTAGTTTAGACATCGGTACATCCAGTGTGAAAGTAATCATCGGAGAGATGAGTAACGATTCATTGAATATCATTGGTGTAGGGAATGTTAAATCACACGGACTAAAAAAAGGTTCTATCGTTGATATAGATGCAACAGTTCAATCTATTAGAAAAGCAGTAGAACAAGCTGAACGAATGGTAGGCATTACAATTAAAAAGGTTGTAGTGGGCATAAGCGGAAATCATGTATTTTTACAAGATTGTCACGGAGTAGTAGCCGTATCAAGCGAGAATCGTGAAATTACAAACGAAGATATTCATCGAGTAATTGATGCTGCTCAAGTCATGTCTATCCCGCCAGATCGTGAAATCATTGATGTTATTCCAAAGCAATTTATTGTAGATGGCTTAGAAGGTATTAATGATCCTAGAGGTATGATTGGGGTACGTTTAGAAATGGAAGGCACAATCATAACGGGATCTAGAACGGTTTTACATAACTTATTACGCTGTGTAGAAAGAGCTGGTTTAGAAATCAGTGATATTTGTTTACAGCCTCTAGCCGCTGGTTCAATTGCATTATCTCGTGATGAAAAAAACTTAGGTGTCGCACTGGTAGATATCGGTGGAGGTTCAACAACGGTTGCGATTTTTGACCAAGGACATTTGAAAGTAACAAATGTACTAGCTGTTGGCGGAGAGCACATTACCAAGGATTTATCGATTGGCCTTCGCACATCGACTGAAGATGCGGAAAATATTAAGATAAAGCATGGACATGCTTTCTACGATCATGCTTCTGAAGAAGAAGTATTTAGTGTACCGATTATTGGAAGCGATCAGCATCAGCAGTTTAATCAGCTCGAAATCTCTGATATTATTGAAGCTAGACTAGAAGAGATTTTAGATATGATTACGCAGGAGGTAAATCGCCTAGGATACAAAGATATTCCAGGAGGATTTGTTTTAACAGGCGGAGTAGTAGCGATGCCTGGTATTCTTGAGCTAGCTCAAGTGATTTTAAAGAATAACGTGCGCATAGCAGTGCCTGATTATATTGGAGTACGTGAGCCGCATTATACAACAGGCGTAGGATTAATAAAATTTGCATACAAAAATGCTAAAATACAAGGCCGGGAAATTGGAGCGCCAGTTGTGGAAGAAGAGCCGATTGAGCAAGAAATGATCAAACCTAGCCCGAAACCACAGCAGCCGCAACAATCAGCTGAGCAGCCCAAAAAGAAAAATGACCAAAATTTAATGAAGAAGTTTTTTGGATACTTCTTTGATTAACGTTACGGATTGGTAATTTCGAAGAATTAGGAGGAACTATCATGTTGGAGTTTGATACAAGTGTAGACCAATTAGCGACGATTAAAGTAATCGGTGTCGGAGGCGGCGGTAACAACGCGGTTAACCGAATGATTGAACATGGCGTCCAAGGTGTAGAATTTATTGCAGTTAATACAGATGCACAAGCATTAAATTTATCAAAAGCTGAAACAAAAATGCAAATCGGCGCTAAATTAACAAGAGGATTAGGTGCAGGTGCTAATCCAGAGGTTGGTAAAAAAGCAGCCGAAGAAAGTAAGGAACAAATCCAAGAAGCCTTAAAAGGTGCAGATATGGTTTTCGTAACGGCTGGTATGGGTGGAGGAACTGGAACTGGTGCAGCTCCAGTCATTGCCCAAATTGCTCGTGAGCTAGGAGCACTAACGGTAGGTGTTGTTACTCGTCCGTTTACGTTCGAAGGTCGTAAGCGTTCTACTCAAGCGGCAGGCGGTATTGCGTCAATGAAAGAAGCAGTGGACACGCTGATTGTTATTCCAAATGATCGCTTATTGGAAATCGTTGATAAAAACACGCCAATGCTAGAAGCGTTCCGTGAAGCGGATAACGTATTGCGACAAGGTGTGCAAGGTATTTCAGATTTAATCGCAGTTCCTGGATTAATTAACTTAGACTTCGCTGACGTGAAAACAATTATGTCTAACAAAGGATCTGCACTTATGGGTATCGGTATTGCAACTGGTGAAAACCGCGCTGCTGAAGCGGCTAAAAAAGCTATTTCAAGTCCACTTCTTGAAACATCTATCGATGGAGCTCAAGGTGTATTAATGAACATCACAGGCGGTACAAACCTAAGTCTTTACGAAGTACAAGAAGCTGCAGATATCGTTGCTTCGGCTTCTGACCAAGAAGTGAACATGATCTTTGGATCTGTTATTAACGAAAACCTAAAAGACGAGATTGTTGTTACAGTTATTGCAACTGGCTTTAGTGACCAAGATTTATCACAGCCAAAACCAGGTCGTCCTTCGTTATCGGCGAATCGCATGCAGCAATCGACACAGCAGCCGGCTCCACAGCCGAAGCGTGAAGTAAAGCGTGAAGAACCTGTACAGCAAGAATATACGCGTCCATCTCAGCCACAGTCTGAAGATGCGCTAGATATTCCAACATTCTTACGAAACCGTAATCGTAGACGCTAAGAAAATAAAAAACCAAGACCTCTGTTTTATACAGAGGTCTTTTTTTATGCAATGAATCTAGAAAACTCAAAAAGAATATAAAAAACATTCGACATGGTCAATATGATGCCTTTAAAGGGTTTATGTTTTCTTTCTAAAAGTGGTGTGACAAATATCGAATGATTTCCTCAAAAATACTGCTTGTTTCTCGGCATGAACTGACAGACTTTCTAATAGGATGTACTATATACTAATTTTTAACAGAAAAATTCAGAAAGAATGGAGAGGTTATAAACATTGCCAATCTATTTAGATTTAATATGGATGCTGAATTTTGGGTTAGATACGATTTTACTAATGTTATGTGCAGTTGTACTTAAACGGAATTACAAGTGGTGGCGGCTTTTGCTTGGCGGCTTTATCGGTTCATTAATTGTCCTTCTTATGTTTACGCCTTTTTCTCATCTTATGGTTCACCCTGCCATTAAAATTTTATTCTCTTTTTTTATGGTATTGATGACGTTTGGTTATAAACGACTGCGCTTTTTCTTTGAGAATTTATTAACGTTTTATTTTGCAACCTTTGTTGTTGGTGGAGGATTAATGGGCGTTCACTTTTTATTTCAAGATCAGTTTCTTGTTCTTAATCAAATGGTTGATACAAAATCTCCACAGTTTGGTGATCCTATTAGCTGGATATTTGTTCTTATCGGTTTTCCGCTATTATCTTATTTTTCAAAAGCACGAGTTGATGATTTGCGAATGAAAAACATTACATTTGATCAGCTGGTAGATGTGGAAGTTATTTTAAACGAACAGACGCTGTCGATGAAAGGACTTATTGATAGTGGAAACCAGCTTGTAGATCCGCTGACGAAAACCCCGGTTATGATTGTTACAGCAGATTCTTTAAAAGAAATATTGCCTGAAGGATTAATGGAATTAAGCAAAAATGTCCAATCCTTTTCACACAGCGAAGATATTGATCAAGAGTGGTATTCAAAAGTCCGCTTTGTCCCTTATCGAAGCGTGGGCCAAGCCAATCAGCTGCTTCTTGCTCTAAAGCCAGATATGGTAAGGCTGGTGCATCAGTCCAATACGATTGAAGTCACTAAAGTATTAGTAGGTATTAGTCATACAACGCTTTCAGTGGAGAAGCAATATGAATGTATTGTTCATCCGAAGCTCATTGTTATTGGAGAAGTAAGTTCCGCATCGTAAAAGGTGTGAACAAATAAAGGAGGATACAGAATGGCTACATATCGAATTCGATTTCAATTATGGTGGTACAAATTATTAATTAAACTTAAGCTGAAAACAGATGAAGTGTATTATATAGGAGGAAGTGAAGCTCTTCCACCGCCTTTAACAAAAGATGAAGAAGAAGTACTTCTGAAAAAACTCCCATCAGGAGATGAAGCAGCACGTTCACTGTTGATTGAGCGTAATTTGCGACTGGTTGTTTATATTGCCCGCAAGTTTGAAAATACGGGAATCAATATTGAGGATTTAATTAGCATCGGCACCATCGGTTTGATTAAAGCAGTAAACACATTTAATCCTGAAAAGAAAATTAAGCTAGCGACGTACGCCTCTCGCTGTATTGAAAATGAAATTTTAATGTATTTGCGCCGCAACAATAAAATTCGATCTGAAGTTTCATTTGATGAGCCGTTAAATATTGATTGGGATGGAAACGAACTGCTATTATCTGACGTGATGGGAACCGAAGAAGATATCATCACAAAAGACCTGGAAGCCAATGTAGATCGAAAACTTTTGTTGAAAGCACTGCACCAATTAAATGATCGTGAAAAGCAAATTATGGAGCTGCGCTTTGGGCTAGCCGGCGGAGAAGAAAAAACGCAAAAAGATGTAGCTGATATGCTAGGCATTTCTCAGTCTTATATTTCAAGGCTTGAAAAACGAATTATTAAACGGCTGCGAAAAGAATTTAATAAAATGGTTTAAGTAAAAAAGCTGATTGTATAAGGGCTGAGAAGCATCTTATACAATCAGCTTTTTTAGCGTGGAATTGTCAGAATTGTAAAAGTGCATATTTTTTCCTTCGGAGGAGATACTGAATTCAGAACATCATCTCCTGTTAGGAGGGAAAGAGTTGACAAGAAATAAAGTAGAAATTTGTGGAGTAGATACTTCGAAACTTCCCGTATTAAAAAATGAAGAAATGCGAAAGTTGTTTAAACAAATGCAGGCTGGAGATGGAACAGCAAGAGAAAAGCTAGTAAGCGGAAATTTACGTCTCGTACTCAGCGTGATTCAACGTTTTAACAATCGTGGAGAATTTGTTGATGACTTATTTCAGGTTGGGTGTATTGGATTAATGAAATCCATTGACAATTTTGATTTAAGTCAAAACGTGAAGTTTTCTACATATGCTGTCCCAATGATTATAGGGGAAATTCGCCGCTATTTACGTGACAATAATCCAATCCGTGTTTCTCGTTCCCTTCGTGATATTGCTTATAAAGCTCTTCAAGTTCGTGAAAGGCTTATGAGTGAAACATCCAAGGAACCTACAGCTGAGGAAATTTCAAAAGTCCTAGAAGTACCGCATGAAGAAATTGTGTTTGCTTTAGATGCTATCCAAGATCCGGTTTCTCTATTTGAACCTATTTACAATGATGGTGGAGACCCAATCTATGTCATGGATCAGCTAAGCGATGAACGCAACCGTGATTCAACTTGGATTGAAGAAATTGCTTTGCAAGAAGGTATGAGAAGATTGAACGAGCGAGAAAAACTAATTTTACGAAAGCGCTTCTTTCAAGGTAAAACACAGATGGAAGTTGCTGAAGAAATTGGTATTTCTCAAGCGCAGGTTTCTCGTTTAGAAAAAGCTGCTATTAAACAGATGAATAAAAATATTCAAAGTTAACAAAAGCTATCTAAACTGGCAGCTGCTCGTGTTCATATAATTAATACCATTCACTTTATTTGATGTTCAACTTAATAAGCATCGTGTCTATAAAAACAGACGCGGTGCTTATTTTGTATGTATCAATTCAATTTATAATACATGACCAAAAGATATTCATATCAGATTTCCTATTGCTGTGAGGACTTCTAGCTACTTGTTGAGAATGTCTCTTGATGAAAAGCTGTGTAATTAGTAAACAAAATCCCTATAGAAAGAGAATGACAGAGAAAAAATAAGCTTTTCCTTCATGAAATGAAAATTTGAAAATATATATAGGCTAAGGAATAAAGTTGGCTATAGGAGGAGAGAGAGCATGTTAAAGATTTCAGAATTTCAGCTGAAAGATGTAGTGAATGTAGCTGATGGCAAAAAACTTGGAAATGTAGGGGATATTGATATTGACTTAACAACGGGAAAAATACAGGCCGTCATTATCGGAGGCTCTCGTGTATTAGGCTTCTTTGGAAAAGATGATGAAATTGTGATTCCGTGGAAAAATATTGTGAAAATTGGTTCTGATGTCATTTTAGTACGTTATAAAGACGCATTTCAGCCTGAAGAGAATTAGTTTTTTGTCAACAGCGCCTAGCAATCTGTGGTACAATATGTGAGAACAAATGAAACAAGGGATGTGTCACATACATGAATCCTGAGCCATTAAAAAAAAGTCATCACGACTCGTTTATGTGGCTGAGCCCTTGGGTAGAAAAGAATGATATGCTTGTTGCTGGTTTCACCACAAAAAATGGTGGTGTGAGTAAACCTCCATTTGCTTCTTTTAACCTAGGGCTTCACGTAAACGATAACGTAGAAGATGTTATTACAAATAGAAAAATTTTAGCAGCCGAACTAGACATGTCTTTTGAAAGCTTTGTATGTGCTGAACAAGTACATGAAGCAACTGTTCAAAAAGTAACAAAAGCCGACTGTACAAAAGGAATCTACAAGTACGAAGAGGGCATAAAAGCAGCGGATGGCATTTATACAAATGAATCTGATATTTTGTTAGCTTTATGTTATGCAGATTGTGTTCCCCTGTACTTCTATGCGCCTGATCACCATTTAGTTGGTCTAGCTCATGCCGGGTGGAAGGGAACAGTGAAAGATATTGCAGGAAATATGATTCGACGTTGGGTAGAGCAAGAAAATGTCCCAATTGAAGATATTTACGTGGCGATTGGCCCTTCGATTGAAGATTGCTGTTATGTTGTCGATAACCGCGTCATTACACAAGTAAACGAAGCAGTTGGCCAAAATGGATATCAAGAAGTAAGCCCTGGACAATACGCGCTTAATTTAAAAAAAGTCAATAAGCTGCTGATTCAAAACGCAGGCGTATTGCCGGAACGAATTTTAACATCGTCGTATTGTACAAGCTGTGAAGATGACCTGTTCTTTTCACATCGCCGCGACCAAGGGAAAACAGGACGCATGTTTAACTTCATAGGCTTTAAGGAGGAGTAATTACATAGTGACAGCTAGCGTAAGTGAAAATCTAGAAGCAGTTCAACAAACAATTGCTGAAGCGTGTAAAAAAGTTAATCGAAATCAAAAAGATGTAGAGCTGATTGCTGTAACAAAATACGTTTCCACAAAACGAGCAGCAGAAGCAGTGGATGCAGGCATTTTACATCTCGGAGAAAACAGGGATGAAGGTCTTCTAGAAAAGTATGAATCAATCGGTGAGAAAGCGACCTGGCATTTTATCGGAAGCTTACAAACAAGAAAAGTAAAAAATGTGATTGATAAAGTTGACTATATTCATTCACTAGACCGATTATCTTTAGCAAAAGAAATTGATAAACGCGCAGGACATCGTATAAAATGTTTTGTACAAGTTAATATTGCCGAAGAACAATCCAAGCATGGTCTTGCTGTAGAAGACGTAATTCCATTTATTCGATCTCTTGAAGAATTTGCAAATATCCAAGTGGTCGGATTGATGACAATGGCTCCTCACACAGATGACGAGTCTACGCTTCGCAGCTGTTTTCAAGGTCTAAAAAAATTGCAGAGTCGTATACAAGAACTAAACTTGCCATATGCACCGTGTACAGAGCTATCAATGGGAATGTCAAACGATTATGCAATTGCAATTGAAGAAGGAGCAACATTCATTCGACTAGGAACTACGTTAGTTGGGAATGAACGTTAAGGAGGTGTAATTCAAGATGAGTATGAAAAATAGCTTTAGAAGTTTTTTTGCTCTTGATGACGATACTGAATATGTAGAAGAACATTACGAACAAGAAGAGTCGGTAGAAGAGCCTGTACAGCAGTCGAGACCAGCAGCGAAAGCTAGTCAGCAGCCGAATCAGCAGCAAAATGTGATTAGCTTGCAAAGCGTTCAAAAATCATCAAAAATGATGCTTTGCGAACCTCGCGTCTATGCCGAAGCACAAGAAATTACGGATCATTTAAAAAATCGTAAAGTCGTAGTTGTTAATTTACAGCGCATTCAACGAGATCAAGCAGTGAGAATTGTCGACTTTTTAAGTGGTACAGTTTATGCTTTAGGCGGGGACATTCAAAAAATTGGAACCGACATCTTTTTATGTACACCTGATAATGTAGACGTAAGCGGAAGCATTTCAGATATGATGGGAGAACACGATACAACAAACGTAAAGAGGTGGTAGTTTTTGGACATCGTTTTTGGGATTCTTGGAAAATTAATTGGGCTTTACTCATGGGCACTGATTATTTACATTTTGATGTCTTGGGTACCCGATGTAAGGGCGTCTAAGTTTGGTCAGCTGCTTGGCAGTATTTGTGAGCCTTACTTAGAGCCTTTTCGTAAAATCATTCCACCTATTGGCATGATTGATATTTCACCTCTTGTCGCAATCTTTTTATTGCGATTTGCTGAAAGAGGCGTGTATTCACTTAATAATGTGGTGGGTTTTATTTAAAAAAGGAATCGCTGGATTCCTTTTTTACATACCAATAGTAGGAGTAATAATATGTCTATTTATGAACATTTTAGGCAAGAAGAACATGGATTTATTGACCAGGTTCTTCAGTGGAAAGAAGATGTCCTACATCAATACAGCCCAAAATTAACGGACTTTTTAGATCCAAGAGAGCAGCAGATTGTGACGGCTATTGTCGGAACTGAAGGAGAGGTTCAAGTTTCATTTGATGGTGGACAACCGTTTGCTGAACGCAAGCGTGCGCTGCTATATCCGGATTACTATGTACCTCAAAGCGAAGATTTTCAGTTGCATATGTATGAGCTCAATTATCCTAAAAAGTTTGTGACGATTGAACATCCTCAAGTTCTTGGTTCGGCGATGTCCTTAGGACTGCGCCGTTCAAAATTTGGCGATATTTTGGTCGCGGGAGACGATATTCAGCTTGTAGCTGCAGAGGAAATTTCTTCTTATATTGAGATGAATTTAACATCAATTGGAAAAGCCAAAGTTTCACTTTCTTCTATTCAAAGAGAGCAGCTGCATGTCGTAAAAGAAGAGCTGATTGAACACGTTTATACAGTTTCTTCAATGAGGCTTGATGTTTTGCTGTCGACCATTCACAATTTATCAAGACAAAAAGTCCAGCCGTTTATTGCAAATGGAGCGGTAAAAGTAAATTTTAAAGTCATTGAACACCCTTCTTTTGAATGTCATGAAGGTGATGTTTTGTCGCTTCGTGGTCACGGCAGAAGTCGTATCGTTTCACTTGAAGGCAAAACTAAAAAAGAAAAATGGCGGATTGTTGTAGGAAAGCAGAAATAAAGAAATCTACTAGCAGGAAATTTTAAAAATATGTCGAATAAACCATTACTAATGACGTAATGAGACAACACGGAGGTGGCCTAGATGCCTTTAACCCCTTTGGATATTCATAACAAAGAGTTTAATCGCGGGTTTCGCGGATATGATGAAGATGAAGTAAATGAGTTTCTTGACCAAGTAATTAAAGACTATGAGCTGGTCATGCGTGATAAAAAGGAGTTAGAAGGAAGAGTATCTGAATTAACAGATCGTCTTGGACATTTTACTAACATTGAAGAAACGTTAAATAAATCAATTTTAATTGCTCAAGAAGCAGCGGAAGATGTGAAGCGAAACGCTGAAAAAGAAGCGAAGCTCATTATAAAAGAAGCAGAAAAAAATGCGGACCGTATTATTAACGAAGCACTGTCTAAGTCTCGTAAAATTGCGATGGACATTGAGGAGACGAAAAAGCAGTCTAAAGTATTTAGAACTCGTTTCAAAATGTTAATCGAAGCACAGCTTGAAATGTTAAACAGCGACGACTGGGATCAGCTGATGGATTATGAGATGCCAGCGCTAGAAGAAAAAATTGACTAGTCAAGACATCATCTTGACTTCTCACGTTTTGTTGTCATATAATTTGGTAACAGATGAAATTTCATATCAAACAGTACGGAGACAGGGACAGTAGCTTTTTTAGTTTGTCAAAGCGAATCGAGGATGGTGCGAGCTCGATAACAAGCAAAAAAGTGAAAATCACCCTAGAGTACCATTGCTGAACCGATGATAGTAAGCAGTGGCGGTTTATTCACGTTACGAATGCAAAGAGGATTTGCGTGCAGCAAATCTACTAGGGTGGTACCGCGGGAGGCCTTCTCGTCCCTTTTTGGGATGAGGAGGTCTTTTTGTTATGGTACAAAAAGATATGAAATTTACGTTTTTTTTTGGAGGGTAAAACATGGAATATAAAGATACATTATTGATGCCAAAAACTGAATTTCCGATGCGTGGAAATTTACCGAACCGCGAGCCTAAAATGCAAGAACAGTGGGCTGAAATGAATATTTATGAAAAAGTACAAAAACGTACGGAAGGCCGTCCGCTATTTGTCCTGCATGACGGACCTCCATATGCGAATGGCGATATTCACATGGGACATGCACTAAATAAAATTTTAAAAGATTTTATCGTTCGCTATAAGTCGATGTCAGGCTTCTGCGCACCTTATGTACCAGGCTGGGATACACACGGTTTGCCAATTGAAACAGCTTTAACAAAAAATAAAAAAGTAAACCGCAAAGAAATGACGGTAGCTGAGTTCCGTAAGCTTTGCGAACAGTATGCTTGGGAACAAGTAAACGGCCAGCGTGAGCAGTTCAAGCGTTTAGGCGTACGCGGAGATTGGGATAATCCATATGTAACGCTTCAGCCGCAGTACGAAGCGCAGCAAATCAAAGTGTTTGGTGACATGGCGAAAAAAGGCTACATCTACAAAGGGTTAAAACCTGTGTACTGGTCCCCTTCAAGTGAATCTGCTTTAGCAGAAGCGGAGATTGAGTACTATGACAAACGTTCAGCTTCTATTTACGTAGCGTTTAACGTAAAAGATGGTAAAGGTGTGCTTGAACAAGATGAAAAATTCATCATTTGGACGACAACACCATGGACAATGCCAGCTAACCAAGGGATTGCTGTCAATCCTGAGCTTCAGTACAGCGTAGTTGAAGCAGATGGAGCAAAATATGTAGTGGCAACTGAACTGATTGAAACAGTTGCTAAAGAAATTGAATGGGCTGACTATAAGACGGTTCGTACGGTAAAAGGTTCAGAACTTGAGCGTGTAGTAGCTGAGCATCCAATCTACAAGCGTGATTCATTAGTTGTTCTTGGCGATCATGTAACAACGGATGCTGGTACTGGGTGTGTTCATACAGCACCGGGACACGGGGAAGACGACTTTATCGTTGGTCAAAAATACGGTTTGGAAGTTCTTTGTCCAGTCGACAGTAAGGGTCATATGACGAATGAAGCACCAGGATTTGAAGGATTATTCTATGATAAAGCGAATAAGCCAATTACAGACAAACTAGAAGAAGAAGGCGCGCTGTTAAAATTAAGTTTCATTACCCACTCATACCCACATGACTGGCGTACAAAGAAACCAACAATTTTCCGTGCAACGGCACAGTGGTTTGCGTCTATTAAAGATTTCCGTGAAGATTTATTAAAAGCAGTAGAAAAAACAAAATGGGTGCCTACTTGGGGTGAAACGCGACTTTATAACATGGTGCGTGACCGCGGCGACTGGTGTATTTCTCGCCAACGTGCATGGGGCGTTCCGATTCCGGTATTTTATGCTGAAAATGATGAGCCAATCATTACGGACCAAACAATCGAACACGTATCAAATCTATTTAGAGAACATGGATCAAACGTATGGTTTGAGCGTGAAGCAAAAGACTTGCTTCCGGAAGGCTTTACTCATGAAGGAAGCCCAAATGGCCGCTTCACAAAAGAAACAGACATCATGGACGTATGGTTTGACTCTGGTTCTTCACATCAAGCTGTTCTGGAAGAACGTGAAGACTTACAGCGTCCGGCTGATTTGTATTTAGAAGGTTCTGACCAATACCGCGGCTGGTTTAATTCAAGTCTTTCTACAAGCGTAGCTGTAACGGGTGAAGCACCTTATAAAGGGGTACTTAGCCACGGATTTGCTTTAGACGGTGAAGGTCGCAAAATGAGTAAGTCATTAGGAAACGTTGTAATACCAGAAAAAGTAATGAAACAACTAGGTGCAGATATTTTACGTTTATGGGTAGCTTCTGTAGATTACCAAGCTGATGTTCGTGTATCTGATAACATTTTAAAACAAGTAGCAGAAGTATATCGTAAAATCCGCAACACGTTCCGTTTCTTACTAGGAAACTTAGCGGATTTTAATCCAACAACTGATGCTGTAGCTGTTAAAGACCTTCGTGAAGTAGACCGCTACATGCTTGTGAAGCTGAACAAATTAATTGATAAAGTGAAAAAATCTTATGATTCATATGAATTCTCAAGCATTTATCACGCAGTGCATAATTTCTGTACAATTGATATGAGTTCATTCTACTTAGACTTTGCAAAAGATGTATTGTACATCGAAGCAGAAAATAATGTAGAGCGTCGCAGCATTCAAACGGTCCTTTATGAAACGTTATTATCGTTAACGAAATTAGTGTCGCCAATTCTTTCTCATACAGCAGACGAAGTATGGGTTCACATTCCAAATGTAACGGAAGAAAGCGTGCAGCTAGTTGATATGCCAGAGGTTCAAGAAATCGAGGGAGCAGATCAATTAGTAGAGAAATGGGATGCATTTATGGAGCTTCGTGATGAAGTATTAAAAGCTCTAGAACAGGCTCGTAATGAAAAAGTAATCGGTAAGTCTTTAGAAGCAAAATTAACGCTGTATCCAACAGCAGATACAAAAGAACTGTTAGCATCTATTTCTGAAAATGTAGGTCAACTCTTCATCGTTTCAGATCTTGAGGTAGCAGAAGGTGAAGCACCTGCTGAAGCACAAAAATTCAGCTATGCTTCAATTGTTGTAAGTAAAGCAGAAGGTGAGAAGTGTGAGCGCTGCTGGGTTGTATCACCAACAGTTGGCGAAGATCAAGATCACCCGACTTTATGTACACGCTGTGCGGATGTTGTAAAAAATCACTACGTTCAGCAGTAATTAACAAAAACACGTCCTTTTTGGGCGTGTTTTTTGCTGTACGAAATTCCCAAATACAATGGTATAAAGTATTTAAAGCCTTAGGAAAAACTTGTGTTGTAGATTCGATGGAAAACTCGGTAAACCTAACATCATTAATACTTCATCTTATCAGCACAGGAGGCGTTTGCATGTATGAAAATTATCTTTCCATTGGACAGGAATTAGCTCTTATTAAAGAAGAATTACAAGATCGCCTATTGAGATATGCTACAGAACAATCTGGTTATATAGATGAAAAGGAACGTTACGTAATAGAAATGATTAAAGCCGATTTAAAAGATGTAGAACACGCGTTAGCAAAGCTTGACGTTGGTGCGTTTGGAATTGATGAACTAACTGGCGAAGTGATGTCTATTCATAAATTAAAAGTAATGCCGACGGCCCGCACAAATGAAGATTTATTTGTTTTATGGTGAGAAGCGAGAAAAAAAATGAATTATGTGCTAAAATGCTTTAGTATGGATTCGTTTGATTTTATTGCGGGAGGAAAACGTTTGTGTTTTATTATCTTATCGCTTTAGCTGTTATACTTATTGATCAGGTAACAAAATGGATGATTGTAAAAGAAATGTATTATGGACAAAGCATCACCGTAATTGAAAACTTTCTTTACATTACCTCTCATCGTAACAGAGGAGCCGCGTGGGGGATTTTACAAGGACAGATGTGGTTCTTTTATCTCATTACGGTGGTTGTGGTAGTCGGTTTAATAATTTATATTCAAAAGCTCAAAAAACAAGATAAATGGTTCGGTATTGCGCTAGCATTAATGTTAGGCGGCGCCATTGGAAACTTTATTGATCGAGTGGTCCGTAAAGAAGTAGTTGATTTCGTAAATACATACATCTTTACGTATGATTTTCCGATTTTTAACGTAGCTGATTCGGCACTTGTCGTCGGAGTAATCATCATGTTTATTATGACGCTGTTTGAAGGGAAAATGAAGAAGGAGCACAAAGAATGAATGTAATTGAAACAGTTATAAATGAAGAACAAGCGGGAGAACGTATTGATAAAGTACTTTCGACTGTAAATGCAGAATGGTCACGTTCACAAGTGCAGCAATGGATTAAAGAAGGTCACGCAAAAGTGAACGATAAAACCGTTAAAGGAAACTATAAATGTAAAACAGGAGACGCTATTATTATCGAAGTGCCGGAACTAGAAGAGCTTGATGTGGTAGCGGAAGAAATGAATTTAGATATTTATTATGAAGATCAAGATGTGCTTGTTGTAAATAAACCTCGCGGTATGGTTGTACATCCAGCTCCTGGTCATCATAGCGGTACGCTTGTAAATGGCCTAATGGCTCACTGTAAAGATTTATCCGGTATTAACGGCGTTATGCGCCCTGGTATCGTTCATCGAATTGATAAAGATACATCTGGTTTACTTATGATCGCAAAAAATGATTTAGCTCATGAATCACTAGTTAGTCAGCTTGTAGCTAAAACAGTGACGCGTCGTTATAAAGCTATCGTTCACGGAGTAATTGCGCACGATCACGGTACAATTGATGCGCCAATCGGCCGAGATAAGCAAGATCGTCAAAGCATGACGGTGACTGATGAAAACAGTCGTGATGCAGTGACGCACTTTACTGTATTGCAGCGTTTTAAAGATTTTTCACTAGTCGAATGTAAGCTAGAAACAGGGCGAACACACCAAATTCGCGTTCATATGAAGTATATTGGCTTTCCGCTTGCCGGGGATCCGAAGTACGGACCGAAAAAAACGCTTCCGATTGACGGACAAGCGCTTCATGCAGGTGTATTAGGCTTTATTCACCCTCGTACAAATGAATATATGGAATTTGAAGCACCGGCTCCAAAAGAGTTTAATGAGATGCTAGAGCTTATTGAAAAAAGAAGTTGACAACTGCCATAAGTGATGGCATACTTGTATTAACTTAATAAGAACCTTTAAGAACAGTCCAGAGAGGCTGAGAAGGAAACGGTGCAGAAAAGGCATACTTATAGCCTTTTTGAAGAAATATGTCTAAAACCAAATCCTCTTGCCTCAAGGCAAGAGGATTTTTTTATGTCAACAACTTGAGGTGAAAAACAGTGAACGTAAAAGCTACCGTACTTGACGAACAGGCTATTCGCCGCGCTTTAACTCGAATTGCACATGAGATTATTGAAAAGAATAAAGGAATCGAAAATTGTGTGCTAGTGGGGATTAAAACGCGAGGTATTTATATCGCAAAACGTTTAGCAGAACGAATTGCACAAATTGAAGGAAATACATTGCCAGTCGGAGAACTAGACATCACGCTTTACCGAGATGATTTATCGAAAGTAACAAGCAATGATGAGCCTCTCGTAAAAGGATCAGATATTCCGACAGATATTGCAAATAAGAACGTCATCTTAGTAGACGATGTGTTATATACGGGCCGTACGGTTCGAGCAGCACTTGATGCACTGATTGATATCGGCCGACCTGAACTCATTCAGCTGGCTGTTTTAGTGGATAGAGGGCACCGCGAGCTGCCGATTCGAGCAGACTATGTTGGCAAAAATGTACCGACAGCTAAAAGTGAAAAAATTGCGGTGCATTTAATGGAAGTAGACGAAAAAGACCACGTGTCTATTTACGAAAAATAAATTATATACCCTTTTAAATGGTAGTCCCGTGAGGCTGCAAAAGGGGGGTCACTATACAAGGGAAACTATACTGGGGTATAGCGTCTTCCTTGTATGCTGAAAACCTCTTTGCCTCTGCGTAAAGAGGTTTTTTAATAGTGATAGGAGGAAAAACATATGAGTCAACAACGAGATTTTGTACTTGATATACATGATAAACCAAAAGCAGTAAATTGGTTAACATTGAGTCTACAGCATTTGTTTGCAATGTTTGGGTCGACGGTGTTAGTGCCGTTCCTAGTCGGGTTCAGCCCGGCAATTGCTTTGATTTCAAGCGGGGTAGGAACGCTTGCTTTCCTGCTCATTACAAGAGGTCAAATTCCTTCTTATCTTGGTTCATCGTTCGCGTTCATCACGCCAATCATTTTCGCAAAAGCTTCGTTTGGACCTGAAGAAACGATGGTTGGCTGTTTCTTAGCTGGACTTGTTTATGGAATCGTTGCTTTGATTATAAAAGGAACAGGAATCAATTGGATTATGAAGCTGCTTCCTCCGGTTGTAGTAGGGCCAGTTATTATGGTTATAGGCTTAGGACTAGCTAATACAGCAGTAGGCATGGCTATGAACGATGCAAAAGGAAATTACAGCTTAACTTACCTGATGGTTGCGCTTGTGACACTAGCGATAACAGTTGCTTGCTCAATCTTCTTTAAAAACATTATCAGCCTGATTCCGGTACTGATGGGAATTATCGGCGGATACATCTTTGCTTATACACAAGGATTGGTAGACTTTTCAAAGGTAGTGAAAGCAGAGTGGATTGAAGTACCTCACTTCTACGTGCCGTTCGTCACATACACGCCGTCCATTTCACTAGGGATTGTGCTTATCATGGTACCTGTAGCAGTCGTAACACTTTCAGAACATATCGGACACATTCTCGTCTTAAATAAGATTGTGGATCGAAACTATATTGAAAAGCCAGGGCTGCACAGATCGATTTTAGGAGACGGAGTAGCAACTATGCTTGCTGCACTGATCGGCGGACCGCCAAATACAACATACGGTGAGAACATCGGAGTGTTAGCCATCACAAAGGTGCTTAGCGTATTTGTGATAGCAGGAGCAGCAGTCTTCGCGATTTTGTTCGGGTTTGTCGGCAAAATCAACGCTCTTATTTCAAGTATACCAACGCCGGTCATGGGCGGGATTTCAATTCTCTTATTCGGAATCATTGCTTCATCAGGCTTGCGCATGATGGTGGATGCAAAGGTAGACCTTGGATCAAAACGAAACTTAATGATTGCTTCGATTATCTTAGTGTTAGGAATCGGAGGAGCACACTTAGATATCTCAGAACATGTAAAGATTGATAGCATGGCACTGTCTGCCATCATGGGAGTTCTGCTGAATCTAGTTCTACCGAAAGAGAAGATAAAAGAAGCAGAAAATGTTCAACAAACGTCAGCACGAAAAATTTCATAGAACGCCTTTTAATTGAAATCCAGAGAGGTTTCTAAGGGTGTGTGAAAAGCGCGTTATAGACGAAGCTTGTTTTCTTACACCCTTTCTAAGTTAGAAAGGGTGTTTTTTATAAAGAAATGCGAGGAAAGCAAAAATGGAGGGAATCGATATGAAACATTTAGTGACAGTCTCAACACTAGAAACAAATGAAATTCTAGAGATTTTAGACAGCGCTGAAAACTATCGAACGAATAAACAAGGATGGAAACCGGAAGAGAAAATGTTTGTTGCCAACTTATTTTTCGAAGCGAGCACGCGTACTCGATGCAGCTTTGAAATGGCAGAACAGCAGCTAGGATTAACAACAATTCCGTTTGAAGTAACAACTTCAAGCGTCCAAAAAGGAGAAACGCTTTATGACACGATTGAAACATTAGCTTCAATCGGCGTTCAGTCAGTTGTTATTCGCCACCCGCAAGATCGTTATTATGAAGCACTGCAGGAAAAAGTATCGATTCCCATCATTAATGCAGGAGACGGATGCGGTCAGCATCCAACTCAGTGTCTGCTTGATCTACTGACGATTCGCCAAGAGTTCGGCTCGTTTAAAGGATTAAAAGTCGCAATAGTCGGAGATTTGCGACATAGCCGCGTAGCGAGATCGAATGCTGAAATGCTGACAAAACTAGGGGCGACCGTATATTTTGCGGGACCTGAAGAATGGAAAGATGAAGAGAACAGACACGGTACATATCTTGATATCGATGAAGCAATCGAAACGGTCGATGTTGTGATGCTGCTGCGTATTCAATTTGAAAGGCATGAAGAGAACACTTCAGAGCTTGCACAGAACTACCACAGCCGCTTCGGATTAACCGTTGAACGAGAGCGGAAAATGAAATCACATAGCATTATCCTTCATCCAGCTCCTGTAAACAGAGGAGTCGAAATTGCAGATGAGCTCGTTGAATGTGAACGCTCAAGAATTTTTAAACAAATGCAAAATGGCGTGTACATTCGCATGGCAGTATTAGCAAGAGCGCTACAACCAATTGAAAGGGGACTTAATAATGACAACAATTATCAAAAATGCTACATGGTTAAATAAAGGGAAAATTGAAAAAGTCGAACTGAAAATTGAAAATGGTGTAATTGCTGAAATAGCTTCACACATCGACGTACAGAATGAAGAAGTCATTGATGCAGGCGGGAACTTCTTATCACCGGGTTTAATCGATGTCCACGTTCACTTGCGCGAGCCAGGGGGAGAAAAGAAAGAAACGATTGAAACGGGTACTTTAGCAGCGGCAAAGGGCGGTTTTACAGCAATTGCTGCAATGCCAAACACGCGTCCAGTTCCGGATACGGTTGAACAAATGGAGTGGGTAAACAAGCGTATTGAAGAAACAGCACATGTTCGCGTATTGCCATACGCATCGATTACCACTCGCCAATTAGGAAAAGAACTAACGGACTTTGAAAGCTTAAAAGAAGCAGGCGCATTTGCTTTTACAGATGATGGAGTAGGCGTTCAGTCAACAGGAATGATGCTGGAAGCGATGAAGAAAGCCGCTTCATTAAATAAAGCAATCGTTGCACACTGTGAAGATAATGATTTAATCAACAAAGGCTGCATCCACGACGGAAAATTTGCAAAAGAACATGGATTAAACGGTATTCCTTCTATCTGCGAAGCCGTTCAAATTGCACGAGATGTCCTGCTTGCTGAAGCAGCAAACTGTCACTACCATGTGTGTCACGTAAGTACAAAAGAATCCATTCGCGCCATTCGGGATGCGAAAAAAGCAGGCATTCGCGTAACCGCAGAAGTAACGCCTCATCATTTACTGCTAAATGAGGAAGACATCCCTGGGCTTGATTCAAACTTTAAAATGAATCCGCCGCTTCGAGGAAAAGATGATCAACAGGCATTAATTGAAGCTTTATTAGACGGAACGCTTGATTTTATCGCCACTGATCATGCACCGCATACAGCGGACGAAAAAGCAGAAGGCATGGAGCTTGCGCCGTTTGGAATTGTAGGACTTGAAACAGCTTTCCCGCTTCTTTATACAAACTTGGTATTAAAAGAAGTAATAACGCTAGAGCAGCTAGTATCATATTTAACAAACAAGCCTGCTGACACGTTCAACCTTCCTTATGGCACCATCGAAGTAGGGAAACCAGCAGATTTAACTATCATTGATCTTGAAACAGAAAAAGCAATTAATCCAGAAGAATTTGTATCAAAAGGTAAAAATACGCCGTTTGCTAACTGGGTATGCAAAGGTTGGCCGGTAATGACATTAGTAGAAGGTAAACGAGTATGGGAGGATGTTAAAGCATGCAACGTCAACTAATTTTAGAAGATGGAACAGTATTTATCGGAAAAGGATTCGGCAGCGACAGAGAAATGACAGGAGAAGTTGTTTTCAACACGGGAATGACAGGATATCAAGAAATTCTATCTGATCCATCATACTGTGCACAAATTGTGACATTAACATATCCTTTAATCGGAAACTACGGTATTAACCGCGATGACTTTGAGTCGATTGAACCAGCTGTACACGGTTTGATTGTAAAAGAAGTTTGTGATGCTCCTTCAAACTTCAGAAGCGAACTATCAGTAGATGAATTTTTAAAACAAAAAGATATTCCAGGATTAGCTGGAATCGACACGAGAAAATTAACGCGAAAAATTCGTCAGCACGGTGCGCTTCGCGGACGCGTGTGCAACATGGAAGTCAATGTAGAAGAAGTGGTAGCACAGCTTCAAAATCATGAACTTCCGACTGATTCAGTTAAAAAAGTATCAACAGTGAAGCCTTACCCAAGCCCAGGAAGAGGTAAAAAAGTGGTACTCGTTGACTTTGGAATGAAACACGGAATTTTACGCGAATTAACAGCTCGTCAATGCGACGTGATTGTGGTTCCTTATAACGTAACTGCGCAAGAAATTCT
Source organism: Priestia sp. FW507-14D1A (assembly GCF_058781295.1). Lineage (NCBI taxonomy): Bacteria > Bacillati > Bacillota > Bacilli > Caryophanales > Bacillaceae > Priestia > Priestia sp. FW507-14D1A. The sequence continues at coordinate 945,059 of NZ_JBYSWQ010000001.1, read as the reverse complement.
TCAATTAAATCCAGATGGTATCATGTTGAGCAACGGACCTGGAGACCCAAAAGACGTACCTGAAGCAATCGAGATGATTCAAGGGGTTTTAGGAAAGGTTCCTCTTTTCGGAATTTGTTTAGGACATCAGCTGTTTGCGCTAGCATGCGGAGCAGATACAGAAAAAATGAAATTTGGTCATCGTGGATCCAACCATCCTGTAAAGGATCTAAAAACCAATAAAGTAGCTCTTACATCTCAAAACCACGGCTATACAGTATGTGAGCCATCTCTTGTCAACACGCCATTAGAAGTGACGCACGTTGCGCTTAACGATGGAACAGTTGAAGGAGTAAAGCATAAAGAATATCCGGCATTTACGGTTCAATATCACCCTGAAGCATCACCTGGACCTGAAGATGCAAACGGATTGTTCAACGAATTTATGGATCTTATGAAAAACAATCAGAAAGTAGGTAATTGCTAATGCCAAAACGTCAAGATATTAACACAATTCTCGTAATCGGATCAGGACCAATCGTCATCGGACAGGCGGCAGAGTTTGACTATGCAGGAGCGCAAGCGTGTATTGCGCTAAAAGAAGAAGGATACAAAGTTATTCTTGTGAACTCCAATCCTGCAACAATCATGACAGACTCAGAAATGGCAGATAAAGTATATATTGAACCTCTAACGGTTGAATTTGTAAGCTCAATTATTCGTAAAGAACGCCCGGATGCACTGCTTCCAACGCTTGGCGGTCAAACGGGACTGAACTTAGCGGTAGAATTACACGAAACGGGTATTTTAGAAGAATTGAATGTAGAAATTCTCGGGACAAAATTATCGGCGATTGAACAAGCTGAAGACCGTGAGCAGTTCCGTTCACTAATGAATGAACTAAATCAGCCTGTCCCAGCAAGTGAAATCATTCATTCGCTAGACGAAGCGTATGCGTTTGTTGAACAAGTAAACTATCCCGTAATCGTGCGTCCTGCTTATACGCTTGGCGGTACGGGAGGCGGAATTTGTAACAACGAGCAAGAGTTGATTGAAATTGTAACAAGTGGATTAAAACACAGTCCTGTAACACAGTGCTTACTTGAGAAAAGCATTGCAGGCTTTAAAGAAATTGAATATGAAGTAATGCGCGATGCAAACGATAATGCGATTGTAGTATGTAATATGGAAAACTTTGATCCGGTCGGTATTCATACGGGAGATTCAATTGTTGTAGCACCAAGCCAAACGCTAAGCGACCGTGAGTATCAGCTGCTTAGAAATGCGTCACTAACAATTATCCGAGCGCTTAAAATCGAAGGCGGATGTAACGTTCAGCTAGCACTAGATCCAGAAAGCTTCCAGTATTACGTAATTGAAGTAAACCCTCGCGTAAGCCGCTCATCGGCTTTAGCATCAAAAGCAACAGGGTATCCAATTGCAAAATTAGCAGCAAAAATTGCGGTAGGCTTAACATTAGATGAAATGATGAACCCGGTAACTGGGAAGACATACGCATGTTTCGAACCGGCACTAGATTACATCGTATCTAAAATTCCACGCTGGCCGTTTGATAAATTTGAATCAGCTAATCGTAAACTAGGTACACAGATGAAAGCAACAGGTGAAGTAATGGCAATTGGCCGCACGTTCGAAGAGTCAATTTTAAAAGCCGTACGCTCACTTGAGTCAAACGTTCATCACTTAGAACTGAAAGATGCGCATGAATTTGATGATGCCATTATTGAAAAACGTATTCGCAAAGCTGGTGATGAGCGATTATTCTACATCGCAGAAGCCATTCGCCGCGGCGTAACAATTCAGCAAATTCATGACTGGAGCAAAATCGATCTCTTCTTCTTAGTAAAACTTGAAAAAGTGATTGCTTTTGAAAATGTGTTAAAAGAAGAGATTCATAACGTAGAAGTTTTACAGGAAGCAAAAGAAATGGGATTTGCAGACTGCACGATTGCTAAGCTATGGAATCAAACAGAGCGTGAAGTATATGATTTCCGCAAACAAAATGGCGTGATGCCAGTGTACAAAACAGTAGATACATGTGCAGCAGAATTTGAATCTACAACACCATATTTTTACGGTACGTTTGAAGATGAAAACGAATCGATTGTTACAGATCGTAAAAGCGTTGTGGTGTTAGGGTCAGGACCAATCCGCATCGGGCAAGGAATTGAGTTTGACTATGCAACAGTTCACTCCGTGTGGGCGATTAAAGAAGCTGGATACGAGGCGATTATTGTCAATAACAATCCAGAAACAGTATCAACTGACTTCAGTATTTCAGATAAATTATACTTCGAGCCGCTGACGATTGAAGATGTGATGCATATCATCGATTTAGAAAAACCAGAAGGTGTGGTTGTACAGTTCGGTGGTCAAACAGCAATCAACTTAGCAGACGAGCTAGAAGCAAGAGGGGTCAAGATTTTAGGAACGTCGCTTGAAAGCTTAGATGCAGCGGAAGACCGTAAAAAATTCGAAGCGACGCTAGCGCGTTTAGAAGTACCTCAGCCGCTTGGAAAGACGGTTACATCCGTAGAAGAAGCAGTGGTTGTGGCAAAAGAAATTGGTTATCCGGTGCTTGTACGACCTTCATATGTACTAGGCGGACGCGCAATGGAAATTGTGTATAAAGAAGAAGAACTGCTTCACTATATGAAACACGCGGTAAAAGTACACGCAGATCACCCTGTGTTAATCGACCGCTACTTAACTGGAAAAGAAATTGAAGTCGATGCCATTTCAGACGGTGAAACAGTGGTTATTCCAGGGATTATGGAACATGTAGAGCGCGCCGGTGTACACTCAGGTGACTCCATTGCTGTATATCCACCGCAAACTCTGTCACAGGATGTAAAAGATACAATCATTGATTACACAACACGTATTGCAAAAGGCTTAAACATTATTGGACTGCTCAACATTCAGTTCGTCTTATCAAAAGGAGAAGTGTTTGTTCTTGAAGTAAATCCTCGTTCAAGCCGTACGGTGCCGTTCTTAAGTAAAATTACGCGTATTCCGATGGCGAATGTCGCAACAAAAGTTATTTTAGGAACAAGTTTGCAAGAGCTTGGCTATGAATCAGGCATGCACCCTGAAGAAGAAGGCGTCTACGTAAAAGTGCCGGTCTTCTCATTTGCAAAGCTGCGTCGCGTAGATATTACGCTTGGACCTGAAATGAAATCTACTGGAGAAGTAATGGGGCAAGATTCAACGTACGAAAAAGCATTATATAAAGGACTAATTGCGTCAGGTATGTCCATTAAGCCGTACGGTTCAGTACTTATGACAGTAGCGGATAAAGACAAAGAAGAGGCAACAGCGCTGGCGAAGCGTTTTGCTAACATCGGCTACCAGGTGATTGCAACGGAAGGAACAGCTTCAACGTTTACAAAAGAAGACATTCGCGTAAAAGTAGTAAATAAAATTCATCATGAAGATCACAATCTTTTAGATGTGATACGAAAAGGTGAAGCGCAGCTTGTCATCAACACGCTAACAAAAGGAAAACAGCCTGCGCGTGACGGATTTAAAATTCGCCGTGAAGCAGTTGAAAATGGTGTACCTTGCTTAACATCACTTGATACAGCAGAAGCGATTTTACGAGTGCTTGAAACGATCAGCTTCCATACAACACCAATGAAAAAAGTTCGTCCAACTAAAGAGGTGACAACCGTATGATCAAACATGAAATGATGCAAGTCGTCAGTCAGCGACCGTTAACACACAATGTATATGAATTAACCCTTCAAGGCGAGCTTGTTCGTTTCATGAATGAGCCGGGGCAGTTTGTGCATATCCGCGTTAACAACGACTATTTGCCGCTGCTTCGCAGACCAATCAGTATTGCAGAAATTGACCAAACGCACGAACAGTTTACGATGATTTACCGTGCAGAAGGGGCGGGAACATCGCTGCTTGCCGAAAAACAAGCCGGACAGTCGATTGACGTGTTAGGTCCGCTTGGCCACGGTTTTCCATTGGAAGCGATAGAGTCAGGTCAAACGGCTTTATTAGTAGGGGGAGGCATTGGAGTGCCTCCGCTCTATGAGCTTTCAAAAAGACTTCGTGAAAAAGGCGTGCAGGTTATTCACGTCTTAGGCTTTCAATCAAAGGCAGACGTATTTTACGAGCGAGAGTTTTTAGCTTTAGGAGAAACATATATTGCAACGGTAGACGGCTCTTACGGAACAAAAGGTTTTGTCACAACGGTGATTGACGAGCAGCAGTTTTCATATGACGTTATGTTTTCATGCGGTCCAACTCCGATGTTAAAAGCACTAGAAAATAATTATACAAACAAGCCGCTTTATATTTCTTTAGAAGAAAGAATGGGCTGTGGAATCGGCGCTTGTTTTGCATGTGTATGCAGAGAAAGTGAAGATTCTACGGCGTATAAAAAAATCTGCAGCGACGGTCCCGTCTTTCAAGCAGGGGAGGTGCTTCTATGAGTATGCTAAAAACGACATTGCCAGGATTAGATTTGAAAAATCCAATTATGCCCGCATCCGGCTGTTTTGGATTTGGGCGTGAGTATGCTCAATTTTATTCACTTGATGCACTTGGAGCCATTATGATTAAAGCGACTACTGCGGACACTCGTTTTGGCAATCCAACTCCTCGCGTAGCGGAAACATCTGCAGGAATGTTAAATGCGATTGGATTACAAAATCCTGGGTTAGAAAAAGTAATGAACGAAGAGCTCGTTTGGCTTCAGCAATATGACGTGCCGATTATCGCGAACGTAGCCGGTGCTTCAATTGAAGAATATGTGCACGTGGCAAAAGAAATTTCAACCGTATCAAATGTAAAAGCACTTGAATTGAATATTTCATGTCCTAACGTAAAAGAAGGCGGAATTGCGTTTGGCGTAGATCCTGTCATTGCTGCTCGTTTAACGAAAGCGGTAAAAGATGTTTCAAATGTTCCAGTTTATGTTAAACTATCACCAAACGTATCCAATATTGTAGACATGGCGATGGCTGTTGAAGAAGCCGGCGCGGATGGCTTAACGATGATCAATACGCTTCTCGGGATGCGTCTGGATTTGAAAACAGCTCAGCCGGTTTTAGCGAACGGCACAGGCGGACTGTCAGGCCCATCCATTAAACCTGTAGCGATTCGAATGGTATATGAAGTGAGTCAAAAAGTGAACATTCCAATTATCGGTATGGGCGGAGTGACAACTGCTGAAGATGCACTCGAGTTCCTATATGCAGGTGCAAGTGCAGTGGCGGTTGGTACAGCAAACTTTGTTGACCCGTATGTATGTCCAACCATCATTGACGAACTGCCAAGGCTATTAACATCATTAGGATACGAGCATGTTTCAGAATGTATCGGAAGGAGCTGGAAAAAGCGTGAAGCAACCGTTAATCATTGCTCTTGATTTTTCATCAATTAACGATGTACAGCAGTTTTTAATGCCTTTTCAACAAGAGTCATTGTTTGTGAAAGTAGGCATGGAACTGTTTTATAAAGAAGGGTTATCCATTATTTCTGCATTAAAAGAGCAAAACCACCAAATCTTTTTAGACTTAAAGCTTCATGATATTCCCAATACGGTAAAGCAAGGGATGAAGTCTTTAGCTTCTCTTGAAGTGGATTTGGTTAACGTTCACGCAGCGGGCGGAATGAACATGATGCAAGCAGCCGTTGAAGGACTTGACTTAGGAACCGCTGCGGGCAAAAAACGCCCGGATTGTATTGCGGTTACTCAGCTAACGAGTACATCTGATGAAATGCTAAAAGAGCAGCAGCTCATTACACATTCGATGCAAGAAGTGGTTACGCATTATGCAGCGCTTGCTAAAAAAAGTGGACTTGACGGCGTTGTATGTTCTACTCATGAGGTGCCTTCGATTCGAAACGCAGCAGGAGAGGACTTTTTGACCGTAACGCCGGGTATTCGTATGGGCACAGATTCAGTAGATGACCAAGTCCGTGTGGCAACACCTCAGCTAGCGAGAGAATATGGCTCAAGTGCCATTGTCGTTGGACGTTCTATTACTAAAGCAAAAGACCCGCTTAAAGCATATTATGAGATGTTACAGCAGTGGAAAGGGGAGCGTATTACGCGATGACAAAACTACGAAAAGAAATTGCAAAACAATTAATTGATATTGAGGCAGTAAGCCTTCAACCAAACGCGCCGTTTACGTGGGCCTCTGGAATTAAGTCACCTATTTATTGTGACAACCGTCTAACGCTTAGCTACCCGAAAGTGCGAAAAGAAATTGCAAAAGGTCTGCAGCATTTAATTAAAACGTATTTTTCCAATGCAGAAGTGATTGCTGGTACCGCTACAGCTGGTATCCCTCATGCAGCGTGGGTAAGTGAAGCGCTAGAGCTTCCAATGTGCTATGTGCGAAGCAAAGCAAAAGAACATGGCCAAGGAAATCAAATCGAAGGAAAAGTAACAAAAGGTCAAAAAGTAGTTGTGATTGAAGATTTGATTTCAACTGGCGGAAGTGTGTTTACAGCAGTGGATGCATTAAAAGCGCAGGGATGTGAAGTGCTGGGAGTTGTGTCTATCTTTACATATGAGCTGGAAAAAGCGCGTCAGCTGTTTAAAGAAAAAGAACTTCAAGTTTATTCGCTAACAGACTATTCTACGCTAGTAGAAGCGGCAAACGAAGCGGGATACATTGAAGAAGAAGCGATGGACAAGCTATTTAAATGGCGTGAAAACCCTTCAGACCCTTCATGGATGAACTAAACTCAATAAAAACCCCCTTTTCTATATAGAAAGGGGGTTTTTATTATGACTGACGCAGCTTCAGTACAAGTTCTTCGCTAGGCGTTACGTACACCGTTTGCTGGTTATCGTACGTCACAAAACCAGGCTTGGCACCGCTTGGTTTTTTTACGTGGCGAATTTTTGTATAGTCCACGGGTACCGAACTTGAATTTTTAGCTTTACTAAAGTAAGCAGCAAGGTGAGCCGCTTCTAAAATGGTTTCTTCTGAAGGCTCTTGGCTGCGGATAACAACGTGAGAACCCGGTATATCTTTTGTATGAAACCAAATGTCATCACGAGCAGCAAGGCGATTTGTTAAATACTCATTTTGCTTATTGTTTTTGCCAACTAAAATCGTCGTGCCGTCGCTTGAAACGTATTGTTCAAGTGTAGGCGTGGTGTTTTTTTGTTTTTTTGCTTGTTTTTGCTGACGGTTGCGCAAATATCCTTCTTCCACAAGCTCTTCACGAATCTCGGCAATGTCTTTGTGAGTAGCAGTATCCATTTGCTGAATAAGTGATTCAAAATACTGTACTTCTTCGTTTGCTTTTTCAATTTGTTCGATTACAATCGAAACGGAATTTTTCGCTTTTTGATACTTTGTGAAATAGCTTTGAGCATTTTGAGACGGTGATTTTTGCGGATCTAATGAAATCGTAAGTGTACCGCTATTTTCATCATAATAATTAATAACGTCCACTTTCGCATCTCCTTTTTTGACAAGGTGTAAATTTGCGGTAAGGAGTTCACCGGCTAGCTGGTAATCAGATGCTTTTTCTGCATTTTGCAGCGTTTGCTCAAGCTTTTTTATTTTTTTCTCATTTTTCTTTTTCTCGGTAGAGATAAACTGTACTAAATCATGCGCTTGCTGCTTTACACGATCTCGCTCTGCTTTCCCGTAGTAATAGCGGTCAAGAAGCTCACTGATGGTTGCATACGTTTTTTTCGTACCCTCTAAATGCGTTAATTCCAGTAAATAAAAGTAGTCTTTTTGATTAACGGTTGTCAGAGTCGGTGTAAACTGACCTTCTTTGATCAGCGTCATCGTTTCGACGAATGATTTTGGAAGGGTAGAACGATTCGCTAAGCCAGAGCGAAACACCACTTCATTTGCAATTAAAGGAGAAAGCCCCGAGAAGGTTTGCACTAGCTGGGTGGCTAACTTTCCGCTATTAAAATCAATTTTTTTAACCACGGTTTCCTCATCCGCTTCAAATGGGTGAAGCTTATCTTGGCTAGGAGGCAGTACGTAAGGTGCTCCGGGCAGAAGCGTACGGTGCCTGTTCAAGGCCATTGGAACGTGTTTAATGCTGTCGATAATCGTTTGTTTTTCTTTATCTACAAGCACAACATTACTATGTCTTCCCATGATTTCAATAATAAGCTGCTTGTACGTCACGTCGCCAATTTCATTTCGTCCTTTTGTTTCAATGACTAAAATGCGGTCTAATCCAAGCTGATACACTTGTTCAATAATGCTTCCTTCTAAATGTTTGCGAAGAAGCATACAAAACATAGGAGGCTCAGATGGATTTTCATAGGGCTCATTTGTAAAATGAACGCGTGAATAGTTAGGGTGAGCTGAGATTAAAAGTTTGCGGTTTTCACCTTTAGCGCGTACTTGTAAAATCAACTCGTTTGGAAACGGCTGATATATTTTTGAAATTCGTCCTGAAACCAAGGTCTCAGATAATTCTTGTAAAATGCCATATGTAAAAATACCATCAAATGACATAGTGCTCACATCCTTAAGTAATTGAAAATTGTCCTATAGAAAAGTATAGCATTTTTTAGGACGAGTCTGAATAAGCATACGATATAAGATTGTAACAATCTAATAGGTGCATTTACAAATAAAAGGGTGTGAAAAGATGCAATGAGATGGTATGAATTAGGTGAAAAAGCAATAGTAGAAGTAACAAAAACAGACAGACAGCATGGTCTTACACACAAAGAAGTAAAAGCACGTCAGCAGCAGCAAGGATTTAATGAATTGACTGAAGGAGAGAAAAAACCGGCCATTCTTGTGTTTCTAGAGCAGTTTAAAGATTTTATGGTGCTGGTTTTACTAGCTGCTACGCTTATTTCAGGTCTTTTAGGCGAATACATCGATGCGATTGCTATTATTGCCATTGTAGTAATTAATGGATTTCTAGGTTTTTTTCAAGAAAGAAAAGCAGAGAAATCTCTTCATGCATTAAAAGAGCTTTCTGCTCCTCAAGTAGCAGCTATGCGTGAAGGGAAATGGGTTAAGTTGCCATCTAAAGAGCTGGTAGTAGGAGACATTGTAAAGTTTTCGAGCGGAGACCGCATCGGGGCTGACCTTCGGATTATGGAAGCCAAAAGTCTAGAAATTGAAGAATCAGCGCTTACGGGAGAGTCTTTGCCAGTTGCCAAGCAAATAAAAGCTTTGCCCGGAGATGAAGTGCCGCTTGGAGATCAGGACAATATGGCGTTTATGGGTACGCTTGTGACGCGAGGAAGCGGAACAGGTATCGTTGTAGGGATTGGAATGAAAACAGCGATGGGACAAATTGCTGATTTGCTTCAAAATGCTGAAGCCATGATTACTCCTCTTCAACGGAAGTTAGAGCAATTAGGTAAAATTTTAATCGTTGTAGCGCTTGCACTTACTGTATTAGTTGTCGGGATTGGCGTGCTGCAAGGCCATGATTTATACAGTATGTTCTTAGCGGGAGTTTCGTTAGCTGTTGCTGCCATACCCGAAGGTCTTCCTGCCATCGTAACCGTGGCGCTATCTCTTGGTGTACAGCGCATGATTAAGCAAAGATCCATTGTTCGCAAACTTCCTGCTGTTGAGACACTAGGATGCGCATCAGTCATTTGCTCAGACAAAACGGGCACATTAACGCAAAATAAAATGACGGTTACTCACCTCTGGTCAGGAGGAATGACGTGGAGGGTATCAGGGACAGGGTATGAACCTACGGGTGTATTTTCGCGAGAGGAAAGAGAAGTTGATACACGGAATGAAAAACCGCTTCAGCAGCTTTTAGTGTTTGGTCTGCTTTGCAATCAAACGTCCATTTCGAGAAAAGATAAAGAATATGTCATCGACGGAGATCCTACTGAAGCGGCTTTGCTTGTTGCCGCAATGAAAGCGGGGCTGACAAAAGAAAACATTCAAAAGCAGTTTACGATTATTGAAGAGTTTCCATTTGATTCAACGCGTAAAATGATGAGTGTAGTCATTGAAGACGCATCTAATAAGCGCTATGTTATAACAAAAGGTGCTCCGGATGTGCTGCTTGTAAACAGCAAAAATATTTTGTGGGAAAGCAGACAACAAACGCTGTCGGTAACAGTTCATAATGAAGTAAAAGGAGCGATTGATCAGTTAGCTAGCCAAGCGCTTCGAACAATTGCGATTGCTTATCGGCCGTTAGAAGACCATGAGAGCGTCCATACAGAGAACGAAGCGGAAAAAGACCTGACTTTCCTCGGGCTTCAAGGAATGATTGATCCGCCAAGACCAGAAGTCAAGCAAGCGGTCAAAGAATGCCGAGACGCAGGAATCAAAACCGTTATGATTACAGGTGATCACGTCATTACAGCACAGGCGATTGCAAAACAGCTAGGCATTCTACCGAAAAACGGTCAAGTCTTGGAAGGAACGGATTTATCCAAAATGACGCAGGAAGAGCTAGAAGAAGTAGTGGATGATGTTTACGTATATGCCAGGGTATCACCTGAGCATAAGCTTAAAATTGTTAAGGCTCTTCAAGCAAAAGATCACATTGTAGCCATGACGGGCGACGGCGTAAATGATGCACCGGCTATTAAAGCAGCAGACATAGGCATCGCAATGGGCATCACCGGGACAGACGTAGCAAAAGAAGCGTCTTCACTCGTTTTGCTTGATGATAATTTTGCTACTATTAAATCAGCGATCAAAGAAGGACGAAACATCTATGAAAATATTCGAAAGTTTATCCGTTACTTGCTTGCATCAAATGTAGGAGAAATCTTAGTTATGCTCTTTGCGATGATTTTAGCACTTCCGCTTCCGCTAGTGCCCATTCAAATACTATGGGTAAACTTAGTAACAGACGGTTTGCCTGCGATGGCTCTTGGCTTAGACCAGCCAGAGGACAACGTGATGAAGCGCCATCCAAGGCATCCGCGTGAAGGTATCTTTGCAAGAGGATTAGGGTGGAAAGTAGTCAGCCGCGGATTTTTAATTGGAGCTGCTACACTTGCTGCATTCATGATTGTTTACGACAATGACCCAGATCGGCTGCAGTATGCACAGACGATTGCATTTGCCACACTTGTCATGGCACAGCTTATTCACGTATTTGACTGCCGGAGCGAAAAATCAATTTTTGATCGCAATCCATTTCAGAACTTATATCTTGTAGGAGCCGTTATTTCATCTATTATCCTTATGCTGGTGGCCATTTACTATCCGCCCCTGCAGCCTATTTTCCATACAATGGCTATTGCACCGCGGGAATGGCTCGTTATTCTAGGACTTGCAAGCCTTCCAACTTTTTTACTTGCCGGTTCACTTTTAACAAGAAAAGCTTCATAAATTGTGCTATACTTTAATACAGGCTGTCCTAAATGAGAAAACTCATGAAGGCAGCCTTTACAGGTTGAATAAAGAAGAGAGATTTCTTTTTTTTGCTAACACTTTCTTTTATGATACTTTTTATGTAAGATGTACATAGTGGATGTGATGATAATGATAAAAAGTATGACTGGTTTTGGCCGCGGAAAAGCGGAAGTGGAAAATCGATCAGTAACAGTGGAAATGAAGTCTGTTAATCATCGTTTTTGTGAAATTGTTATTCGTATGCCAAGACAATTAATTGAAATTGAAGATAAAATAAAAAAAATCGTTCAAACATACATAAAACGTGGTAGAGTAGAAGTATTTGTTACTATTTCAGGTGAAGAAATGGCAAAAAAGAAACTGCAGACGGATTGGCAGCTGCTTGAGGAATACATGAATGCGTTGCAGCAAGTACAAGAAAAGCATGGGCTGTCACAATCTGTTCAAATTCAAGACATTTTACACATGCCTGAAGTAATGACAACTTATGAAGAAGAAGCTGATCAGACGAGTATTCATGGTGCAATCTTTGAAGCCGTTGACGCTGCTGTGCATCAGTTAGTGGATATGCGGAAACGAGAGGGATCAGAGCTGTATCATGATTTGATGGGGTACTTACAGGATATTCAAGACATTCGCGAAAAAATTACACAGCTTGCTCCTGAAGTTGCTGAACAATATCGCGAGCGTATTAAAAGAAAGCTGAGCGATTATTTAGAAGGTGCTTTCGATGAGCAGCGAGTGCTGACTGAAGTAGCTATTTTTGCTGAAAAAGCAGATATTAGCGAAGAACTTACGCGAATTCAAAGTCATGTTTCACAATTTATTCAAGCATTAAATACACCTGATTCAGTAGGACGCAAGCTGGATTTTCTTGTTCAAGAGCTGAATCGTGAAATGAATACAATCGGTGCGAAGGCAAATAATGGTACTATTGCTCAGTATGTTATTAGTATGAAAGCACAATTAGAACGCATAAAAGAGCAGGTTCAAAATATTGAATAGCCTTCGTGTAAGATAAAGATTATATTGGTATAGCGGGAGGCTTCTTATGAGCGGTAAATTAGTGAACGTTGGATTTGGAAATTTTATTTCTTCTAATCGTATAATCTCTGTCGTTCATCCTGAATCAGCTCCAATCAAACGCATTATTCAAGATGCAAAAGATCGAGGCTCTTTAATAGATGCAACGCAAGGACGTAAAACACGATCTGTTATTGTTATGGATAGCGATCATGTTATTTTAGCTCCTGTACAGCCAGAAACTGTGTCACAGCGACTTATAAACAAAGAAGAATTATTAGAAGGGTAGGTCACTTGAACCGATGATTGAAAGAGGTTTATTAATTGTTCTTTCCGGACCATCAGGTGTTGGAAAAGGAACGGTACGAAAAGCATTGTTTGAGCAAGAAGACATTAAATTGCAGTATTCTATCTCTGCAACAACAAGAAAGCCCCGCGAAGGTGAAGTAGATGGTGTTGACTATTTCTTCAAACCACGCGAAGAGTTTGAGCGCATGATTGAAAATAAGAAATTATTAGAGTGGGCTGAATACGTAGGTAACTACTACGGTACCCCGGTTGATTATGTAGAACAAACGTTATCTGAAGGCAAAGACGTATTTCTAGAAATTGAAGTGCAAGGTGCTCTTCAAGTGAAAGAAGCGTTTCCAGAAGGTTTGTTCATCTTCTTGGCACCGCCGAGTTTGTCAGAGCTTAAAAGTCGTATCGTAAACCGCGGTACTGAAACAGAAGATTTAATCAATAACCGTATGCGCGTGGCAAAAGAAGAAATTGAACTTATGGACGCCTACGATTATGTTGTAGAAAATGACAAAGTAGAAAATGCTTGTGCTCGCATCCGTGCTATCGTAACGGCTGAACACTGCCGTCGTGATCGTATTTCTGCGCGCTATAAAAGAATGCTGGAGGTAGAATAAACATGCTTTATCCATCAATTGATTCCCTAATGGAAAAATTAGATTCTAAGTACACGCTTGTGACAGTAGCTGCAAAACGTGCACGTCAATTACAGCTTCACAATGATACGCCGATTGAAAAGCCGGTTTCTTATAAATTTGTAGGCTGTGCTTTAGAAGAAATTAATGCTGAACAATTAAGCTATAAGCAAGGTGTAGCAGAAGAAGATTCTAAACATCAGTAAGTGAAAAAATAACAACCTACTTTATAGGTTGTTATTTTTTTGATGCTTTTGTTTGTATTCAAGCAGGATAGTGAATGTCTCATTACAAAAATGGTATAATAATTAAATTGAAAAGCTTTAGATAGTTACCCGAGTAAACAAGCGGATGCTGGTTGAGCGGGATAAATAGATGGGGGCATAATGATGAAGGGAAAACGAATTTTATTATGTGTTAGCGGCGGGATCGCCGTATATAAAGCCGCAGCTTTAACAAGTAAATTAGTACAAGCGGGAGCGGAAGTTAAAGTAATGATGACTGCTTCGGCATGCGAGTTCGTAACGCCGCTTACGTTTCAAGCTCTGTCTCGAAACCCAGTTTATACAGATACGTTTGATGAAAAAGATCCATCTGTGATTGCACATATTGATTTAGCAGATTGGCCTGATTTAATTTTAGTAGCTCCTGCTACGGCAAATATGATAGGGAAAATAGCAAATGGTCTTGCAGATGATATGATTTCCACAACGCTGCTCGCTGCTACTGCACCTGTGTGGATTGCACCTGCAATGAATGTTCATATGTACGATCATCCAGCTGTTAAAAAAAATATGAGCACTCTTTCATCATTTGGTTACTCTTTTGTAGAGCCTGGAGAAGGGTATTTGGCATGCGGTTATGTAGGAAAAGGCCGTCTTGAAGAGCCAGAAACAATTGTTTCACTAATCGGATCTTATTTCTCACAAGCATCAGATACACAAAAGATCCTTGAAGGTGTGAATGTATTGGTTACAGCAGGACCTACGGTAGAACGCATTGATCCCGTCCGATTTTTCACCAATCGTTCTACCGGGAAAATGGGCTATGCTCTTGCAGAACAAGCTGCTAAGTTAGGTGCATCGGTAACACTTGTAACGGGACCGACGAATTTAGAGTATCCAAAAGGAGTGCAGGTTGTTCAAATTGAAAGTGCGCAGCAGATGCTTGAAGCTGTTATGCAGCGCTATCATGAAGCAGATGTTGTTATCAAATCAGCCGCAGTGGCAGATTACCGACCAAAGCATGTGTTTGATCAAAAGATGAAAAAGCAGCCTGGTGCAGCAGTATTAGAGCTAGAGAGAACAACAGATATTTTACGCACGCTTGGAGAGCAAAAAGAACACCAGCTTTTAGTCGGCTTTGCAGCAGAAACAGAACAAGTGGATGAATATGCACAAAAGAAACTTTTATCTAAAAACTTGGATATGATTGTAGCCAATAACGTAACGACAGAGGGAGCAGGTTTTGGGACGGACACAAATATTGTAACGCTCTATAAGCGAAGCGGAGAGTCTAGGAAACTTCCCATTCTTTCAAAACACGATGTAGCTACCGAGGTGTTAAAAGAAGTGAAGGAAATGTTAGAAGGGCTGAAAAAATGAGTGTAGCTAGTGTAATTGTGGACGTGGCTGCTAAGCAAACAGATCGAGCTTTTGACTACGCTGTTCCTGACAAATGGAAAGGAATTATTGTTCCAGGTATGCGAGTTGTCGTTCCGTTTGGTCCTAGAAAAGTTCAAGGGTTTGTGGTGGCTCTTAAAGAAGAGGCCGAGGTTAAGCGTGTTAAACCAATTGCTGACCTGCTTGATTTAACGCCGGTTCTGACTCCCGAACTGTTAGAGATTGGGCACTGGCTAACCGAAAAAACGCTTTGTTTTATGATATCGGCTTTTCAAGTCATGCTGCCTGCGGCGATGAAAGCAAAATATGATAAAGAACTGTCACTCCTTTCAAAAGAGGCATACGAACAGCTTCATGAGAAAGTAAAGCCGTTTTTTCAGTCAAGATCCTCACTGAAGTGGAGTGAAGTAGAAAAGACAGCCGCTGCTCCTGCTTTTCACCGTGATATTCAAAAAGGTCTAATCGAAGTTGTCTACGTTGTGAAAAACAAAGGAAACAAAAAAACGGCAAAAGGCGTAAAACTGAATCAAAGTCTTGAAGAAATTCAGCAGTTTATGAGCGAGTTAAATAAGCAGGCAGAAAAGCAAAAACAAGTGCTGTCTTTTATGCTCGAGCGAAATGAAGAAGTAGCTATAAAAGAAATAGCGGAAGATTTGCAGATTACCTCCGCTCCTATAAAAGCGCTGATTAACAAAGGACTCTTAGCGGAAACGGAAATTGAAATATACCGTGATCCTTATCAAGATCGATACTTTACACCATCAAAGCCATTTCAATTGACGGATGAACAAGCTGAGGCAATTGCACCGATTCTGCGGGACATCGAAGAAAATCTTCACGATGTGTTTTTAATGTACGGAGTAACCGGAAGTGGAAAAACAGAAGTGTATCTCCAATCAATTGATCAAGTGCTGAAAAAAGGAAAAGAAGCGATTATGCTTGTTCCGGAGATTTCACTTACCCCTCAGATGGTCAAGCGGTTTAAAGAGCGGTTCGGCTCAAAAGTTGCTGTGCTTCATAGCGGCTTGTCTACTGGTGAGAAATACGATGAATGGCGAAAAATTCAGCGAAAAGAAGTATCCGTTGTAGTAGGGGCCCGCTCTGCTGTATTTGCTCCATTTGAAAATTTGGGCCTTCTTATTATCGATGAAGAACATGAGACGAGTTATAAACAAGAAGAAAACCCCCGTTATCATGCCAGAGATGTAGCTATTTACCGAGGGCAGCATCATCAGTGTCCTGTCATTTTAGGAAGTGCAACACCAACGCTTGAGTCCTTTGCAAGAGCGCAAAAAGGTGTGTATAAGCTGCTGACGTTAAAGCAAAGAATGAATAAGTCATCAATGCCGTCGGTGGATATCGTTGATATGAGAGAAGAGCTTCGCAGCGGCAATCGCTCTATGTTTTCAACTCTGCTGTTTGAAAAGATGAAAGACCGTTTGAAAAAAGGGGAGCAAATCGTTTTATTTTTAAATAAAAGAGGTCATTCTTCTTTTGTCATGTGCAGGGACTGCGGTTACGTTCCGACATGTGAGC
The DNA here is from genome assembly GCF_058781295.1 of Priestia sp. FW507-14D1A. Classification (NCBI taxonomy): domain Bacteria; kingdom Bacillati; phylum Bacillota; class Bacilli; order Caryophanales; family Bacillaceae; genus Priestia; species Priestia sp. FW507-14D1A. The sequence continues at coordinate 928,628 of NZ_JBYSWQ010000001.1, read as the reverse complement.
ACTGTGAAATTTCACTAACGTATCACCGCTATCAAAATAAATTAAAATGCCATTACTGCGGACACGAAGAACATGTGCACACTGAGTGCCCAGAATGCCACAGCGAACATATCCGCTTTTTCGGATCTGGTACACAAAAAGTGGAAGAAGAATTAACAAAAGTGCTGCCTGAGGCTAGAGTCGTTCGAATGGATGTTGATACGACAAGCAGAAAAGGCGCGCATGAAAAGCTCCTGAACAAGTTTGCAAGTGGAGAAGCGCAAATTTTACTAGGGACGCAGATGATTGCGAAAGGGCTGGACTTTCCAAACGTCACGCTTGTAGGCGTTTTAACAGCAGATACGATGCTGAATTTACCTGACTTTCGTGCATCTGAAAAAACGTTTCAGCTTTTAACGCAAGTAAGCGGAAGAGCAGGACGCCACAAACTTCCAGGAGAAGTAGTGATTCAGACGTACACGCCTGAACACTACAGTATTCAACTTGCGAGTCAGCATGATTACGATGCGTTTTATATGCAGGAGATGGAAATTCGTAAAATGCATAAATATCCGCCTTTCTTTTACTTGGCGCTTGTAACGGTATCTCATGAAAATATTGCAAAAGTGGTGTCTGTTACGGACAAAATTTCGCAGTATCTGCGTCAGAAACTTTCGCCGCAAACAACGATCTTGGGGCCAGTCGCATCTCCGATTGCTAAGATAAAAGATAGATATCGCTATCAATGCATGTTAAAATACAAGCTGGAACCAAGCCTGATTCCGCTGTTGAAATATATATTAGAACGTTATCAAGCGGAAATGCAGAAGGAGAATTTAACGATCACTATTGATTTGAATCCATACTCGATGATGTAACCAGTCGTCTTGATGGCGTTAAATAAGAAGGTTTTTGGATATAAATAGAAAGAATAAAGGAGGTGCCTATTTGGCTAAGCTTAAGCTTGTTTACCATCCTAATGAAGTACTTGAACAAGAGTGTGAAGTCGTTAAAAACTTTGATAATAAATTAGCGAAATTACTAAACGGCATGTATGATTTAATGCTTGAAGCAGACGGTGTGGGTTTAGCTGCTCCTCAAGTAGGAGTTCTGCAGCAAGTGGCAGTGGTAGACGTGGATGACCGACACGGTAAAATTGAGTTAATTAATCCGGTAATTATTGAGCAACGAGGCGAACAAATCGGTCCAGAAGGCTGCCTAAGTTTTCCGGGCCTTTTTGGTGACGTGGCTCGAGCTGATTATGTGAAAGTACGTGCGCAAAATCGTAAAGGAAAACCTTATTTTATAGAAGCAAAAGGTTTTTTAGCACGAGCAATTCAACATGAAATTGATCATTTACACGGTGTATTGTTCACGGAAAAAGTAACAAAGTATTACGAAGAGGATGAACTAGAAGGGTAGGTTTTACACGATGAAAGTCGTATTTATGGGAACGCCGGATTTTTCAGTGCCGGTTTTACAAACATTACTTAAAGATGGATATGAAGTGGTCGCAGTGGTTACACAGCCGGACCGACCAAAAGGGCGCAAGCGCGTATTAACACCTCCTCCAGTAAAAGTTGAGGCGTTAAAGCATGAAATACCTGTACTGCAGCCAGAAAAGATTCGTTTAGAAGAAGAATATCAGAAAGTATTAGCGTATGAGCCTGACCTAATTGTAACAGCGGCTTTTGGTCAAATTTTACCAACCCCTATTTTAGAAGCGCCTAAATACGGCTGTATTAACGTGCATGCTTCTCTGTTACCTGAACTGCGCGGAGGCGCGCCGATTCATTATTCAATTCTACAAGGTAAGCCGAAAACTGGTGTTACAATTATGTATATGGTAGAAAAATTAGATGCAGGTGATATCTTAACACAGGTAGAAGTTCCGATTGAAGAACGTGATCACGTTGGCACGCTTCATGATAAACTCAGCGCTGCTGGTGCAAAACTGCTTTCAGAAACCATTCCTTCTCTTGTAAAAGGTGAAATTACGCCGGTTAAACAAAACGATGACGAAGCGACATTTGCTTCTAACATTAAGAGGGAACAAGAGAAAATTGATTGGGCCCGTACAGGAGAAGAAATTTATAACCATATCCGCGGACTTCACCCTTGGCCCGTTGCTTATACAACAGCAGACGGTCAGGTCATGAAAATTTGGTGGGGAGAGAAAGTATCTGCATCAGGAAAACCGGGTACCGTTTTATCACTTGAAGAGGATGGATTTATAGTAGCAACTGGAAATGAAACAGCTATTAAAGTGACGGAACTTCAGCCGGCTGGAAAAAAACGTATGGATGCAGCGCAGTATTTACGAGGTACATCCGTTGAAGTCGGAACAGTATTAGGGGATGTCAATGAGTAAGTACAACGTTCGAGACATAGCTTTAGATATTTTACTAGCTATTGAAAAAAATCAGGCATTCAGCAATCTATTGTTAAATAACAGTATACAAAAACGCGGTATTCAAGGAAAAGATGCAGGGCTGTTAACGGAAATTGTGTATGGAACGATTCAAAGACGTGATACGTTAGATTACGGGTTAGCGCCTTTCTTGAAAAATCCAAAAAAACTGCAGCCTTGGGTGCGAGTGCTGCTTCGTTTGTCTCTTTACCAAATGGTATATTTAGACCGAGTGCCGGACCGGGCAATCCTCCATGAAGCAGTAGAAATTGCCAAAAAACGCGGCCACAAAGGAATTGCCTCAATGGTAAACGGCGTTTTACGAAATATTCAGCGCAGCGGCACGCCTTCTTTAGAAGAAATACAAAATCCTGTGGAGCGGTTGGCAATTGAAACGAGTCATCCATTGTGGCTTGTAAAACGCTGGGTGGAACAATATGGATTGGACAAAACACGCGGAATCTGTTTAGCTAATTTAATGGCCCCTAAACAAACAATCCGAGTAAACAGTGCACGCTTTACGCAAAATGAAGTAAAAGAAGCGCTTGAAAAAGAAGGTATTGTTGTAGAACCAGGCCATTTTGTAGAAGAAGCGCTAGAAGTTCAAAAAGGAAATGCAGCTCATACACAAGCATTTCGTGAAGGAATGTTTACCGTTCAAGATGAAAGCTCTATGTTAGTGGCTCATGCGCTCGGTGCGGAGGCAGAAGAGCTAATTTTAGATAGCTGTGCTGCACCGGGAGGAAAATCAACTCATATTGCAGAGCAGCTTAAAAATAGTGGTAAAGTTATTTCCTTGGACATTCATGACCATAAAGTAAAGCTGATTGCCCAGCAGGCAGAGCGTCTGCATCTTACCAATATTGAGCCGACGGTTCAAGACAGCCGCAAAGCGGGCGAACAGTTTGATAAAGAAATGTTTGACCGTATCTTAGTAGATGCTCCGTGCTCAGGTTTTGGTGTAATGAGACGTAAACCTGATTTGAAATATACAAAAACTGAGCAAGATGTAAAGCAGCTGGCGCGTATTCAACAAGATATTTTAAATGCGGTTGCGCCTTTATTAAAAAAAGGTGGGACCCTTGTATATAGTACATGTACAATTGACCGGGATGAAAATGGGGATGTTGTAGCAGCATTTTTAGCAGATCATGCTGATTTTCAAAAAGATGAAACACTCGCTGCACGCATGCCGCAAAAGCTTAAACAAAACGTAAAACATGGTGAAATTCAATTGCTGCCAGATGCACAAAGCGATGGGTTTTATATTGCATGTTTACAGAAGAAGGTGTAAAAATGGAAGAAGTAGCTAAAAGAAAAGCAAAAGCAGAAGAAAAAGCGCAAAAACCATCTATTTATTCATTAGAAATGCACGACCTAGAAAATTGGTTAGTGGAACACGGAGATAAGAAGTTCCGTGCTAAACAAATTTTTGACTGGTTATATATTAAACGCGTAACGGACTTTGACGATATGTCAAACTTATCTAAAGGATTACGTGAACAATTAAAAGACAAGTTTGCATTAACGACATTAAAAACAGTTGTTCAGCAAACGTCTGGGGACGGCACGATGAAGTTTTTATTCGAACTCCATGACGGTTATACGATTGAAACGGTGCTTATGCGTCATGAATACGGAAATTCTGTCTGTGTAACAACTCAAGTTGGCTGTCGCATCGGCTGTACATTCTGTGCGTCTACTCTTGGAGGTTTAAAGCGTAACTTAGAAGCTGGAGAAATCGTAGCGCAAGTAGTAAAAGTACAAAAAGCGCTAGATGAACAAGGAGAACGCGTGAGCTCTGTCGTAATTATGGGTATTGGGGAGCCATTTGATAACTACGATGAAATGATGCGCTTCTTAAAAACAATTAACAGTGATGATGGATTAAATATTGGTGCACGTCATATCACAGTATCGACAAGTGGAATCATTCCGAAAATCTATAAGTTTGCTGATGAAAAAATGCAAATCAATTTTGCAATTTCACTTCACGCTCCAAACAATGACATCCGCTCACGCTTAATGCCGATTAACCGTGCGTACAAACTTCCTGATTTGATGGAAGCCATTAAATATTATACGGATAAAACGGGAAGACGTATTAGCTTTGAGTATGGTCTATTCGGAGGAGTAAACGATCAAGTAGAGCATGCCGAGGAATTAGCGGATTTGATTAAAGACGTTAAATGTCACGTGAACTTGATTCCCGTAAACTATGTGCCTGAGCGTGATTATGTTCGTACACCGCGTGAACAGATTTTTGCATTTGAACGTACGCTTAAAAAGCGTGGCGTTAACGTGACTATTCGACGTGAGCAAGGTCATGACATCGATGCAGCTTGTGGCCAATTACGTGCGAAGGAGCGTAAAGAAGAGACGAGGTGATTGTATGGCAACTGTCTTCATGACAGACCGAGGGAGAGTTAGACAACACAATGAAGATAACGGAGGGGTATTTTTGAACCAATACAATCAGCTGCTTGCAATTGTGGCTGATGGTATGGGAGGTCATCGAGCTGGCGACGTCGCCAGTGAGATGGCGGTTCAAAAATTGCAAATAGCGTGGGAAGAAGCGGACAAGGTAACGTCTCCTGATGAGGCGACGCAGTGGATTCGTACGCATGTTTCGCAAATTAATCAAGATATTTATCAGTATGCTCAGGAGCATGAAGAGTGTAAAGGGATGGGTACAACAGTTGTACTTGCTTTATGCGCCGATACGTTTTGTGCGATTGGTAATATAGGAGACAGCAGATGCTATATTTCAAATGAATATGGATTTCAACAAGTAACAGAAGATCATTCTCTTGTGAATGAACTCGTAAAAAATGGTCAAATCACCAAAGAAGATGCCGAGCATCATCCACGAAAAAATATCTTATTGCGAGCACTAGGTACCGAAGAAAATGTTAGTTTAGATGTAAAAACAATTGAAGTGGAAAAAGAAGATCGATTATTATTATGTTCAGATGGACTGACAAATAAGGTAACGGAACAAAAGCTGAACGAAACGTTATCAACAAGTTCATCACTTCACGAAAAGGGTACGAGCCTGATTCAATTAGCAAATGAGCTTGGTGGAGAAGACAATATTACACTTGCAATTGTGGACTTTACATCTGAAAGTGGGTGAGAGTGTTGCTAATAGGTAGACGGCTAAACGACCGTTATAAGGTATTGCAAGTAATTGGTGGAGGCGGAATGGCAAACGTCTATTTAGGTCGCGACATGATTTTGGATCGTGATGTGGCAATTAAAGTGCTTCGTTTAGACTTTGCAAGTGACGATGCATTTATAAAGCGTTTCCATCGAGAAGCACAATCTGCTACGAGTATTGCTCATCCTAATATTGTCAGCATTTATGATGTTGGAGAAGAAGAAGATATTTACTATATCATCATGGAATATGTACCGGGTATGACATTAAAGCAATACATTCTGCAAGAATCACCACTATCTCTTGATAAAGCCATACATATTATGACGCAGATTACATCAGCTATTGCCCATGCTCATCAGTACGGAATTATTCACCGGGATATTAAGCCTCAAAATATTTTAATTGATCATGATGATACCATTAAAGTTACTGACTTCGGCATTGCCGTAGCACTAAGTTCTACAACCATTACGCATACTAATTCTGTTTTGGGCTCTGTTCATTATTTATCTCCTGAACAGGCAAGGGGAGGGCTTGCGAATAAGCGTTCTGATATTTATTCGCTTGGCATCGTCCTATTTGAATTGCTAACGGGTCGAGTCCCTTTTTCTGGGGAATCGGCTGTGTCAATTGCATTAAAACATTTACAGACAGAAACACCTTCTCCTAAAAGATGGAATCCATCTATCCCTCAAAGCGTGGAGAATGTTGTATTAAAAGCAACAACTAAAGATCCATTTTACCGATACAGTTCCGTCGAAGAACTCGAAGCGGATTTACAGTCTGCTGTTCATCCAAATCGTTATAATGAACAAAGGTTTACGGTGCCTGATGATGAAGAAGTGACAAAAGCCATTCCAGTTATTAAGGAGGATTTTGTTGAATCCGAAGAAACGCACGTACCTGTGAGAAAACCGCCTCACTTAGAGCGCGAAGAACAAGAGGAAGAAGAGTTAAAGCCGAAGAAAAAAAAGAAGAAAAAGAAAAAAGGCAAAAGCAAGCTGATTGTAACGCTTGTTTTAATTTTTTTGCTGCTGGCAGCTGCTAGCGTAGCCGCCGTTACATTTATTCCGGCTTTATTACTGCCAAAAGACGTAAAGGTTCCTGATTTACATAATCAAGATTATGAATCAGCAGTAACCGATTTAGTTTCTTTAGGCTTTAAAGTGAAGAATCCTAAAGATATATCTGATAATGAGGTGGAAGAAGGCGACGTGGTTAAAACGATGCCAGAAGCGGGAGACGTTATCAAAGAAGGATCCAATGTCATTATTTATCGAAGTACAGGAAAGAAAAAAGAAGCATTTAACCGGTACATTGGAAGAAGCTTTACGGAAGTAAAAAGTCTGTTAGAAAAGCAGAATTATAAAGATATCCAATCCATCGAAGTTGAAAGCACAGAACCAAAAGGCAATATTACAGATCAGACGCCTAAAGAAACCGAACAAGTGGTACCGGAAGATACAACGGTTACGCTATGGGTAAGTAAGGGTCCGCCGAAGATTACATTAAAGGATTTCTCGGGCTGGACGGAAAAAAGCGTAAAAGATTATGCGTCAGATGAAGATATTGAAGTGGACGTAAAAACAGCGTATTCCGACACTGTTGAAAAAGGTCTTGTGATGTCTCAAAAGCCTGCAGCGGAGCAGAGTATCGAGCAAGGTGATAAGCTCACCATTACGGTCTCAATGGGCAAGGAGCCAAAAGCTCCTCAAACGGTGTCAGTGGATGTGACTATCCCGTATAAAGAAGAGACTGACACCGAAGCAAGCACGGAACAAGGCGACGCAACGGAAACAGGCGATGCCACCGGAACAGAAGAGGAAAAGCCAAAGCCGCAAAAAGTACAAATTTATATCGAAGATGCAGATAACGATATGTCCGTTCCTGCTAAAGAACTAACGATTACTGAAACAACAAAAGAATCGTTCGATGTTTTAGTTGATGAAAATGAAAAAGCGTCTTATAAAATTGTCCGAGACGGGGAAGTTATTGAAGAAAAAGACGTTGAATATCCAGAGTGATAGGAGTGAGGTTATGCCAGAAGGAAGAATTATTAAATCCCTTAGCGGATTTTATTATGTTCTTCATGACGGACAAGTAACGCAATGTCGAGGACGAGGTGTTTTTCGTAAAAAGAAGGTAACACCTTTAGTCGGTGACAATGTAGTATTTCAGGCGGAAAATAAGCTTGAAGGATATATACTTGAAATTAAAGAACGTAAAAATGAATTAGTTCGTCCCCCTATTTCAAATGTTGATCAGGCGCTGCTTGTTTTTTCAGCGATTGAACCTGATTTTAGCACAATGCTTCTTGACCGATTTTTAGTGTTAGTGGAGTCTAATCATATTGAACCTATTATTTGTATTTCAAAAGTAGATCTTTTATCACAGCAGCAAAAGCAAGAAATCGAGCAATATGCCGAAGAATATCGTAAAATAGGATATGAGGTCATTTTAACGTCGACAGTCACAGAAAAAGGCATGGAACAAATTCAGCCGTTATTTGAAGATCGCGTAACGGTTATTGCCGGACAGTCAGGTGTAGGTAAATCTTCACTGTTAAATACACTTAAACCAGAGCTTGAGTTAAAGACAAATGATATTTCAATGTCTCTTGGAAGAGGAAAGCATACAACACGTCATGTAGAACTGATTTCGTTTGGTGAAGGGTTAGTAGCCGATACGCCAGGCTTTAGCTCACTGGAATTTTTAACGTTAGAAGTAGAAGAGTTAGCCGATTGTTTTCCTGAAATGTCGCGTTTGAGTGAACAGTGTAAATTTCGAGGTTGTTTGCATGTGAAAGAACCAAAATGTGCGGTGAAAGAAGCATACGAACAAAAAGAAATTCCGAGTTATCGCTACGAACATTACTTGCAATTTATTGAGGAAATTAAGCAAAGAAAGCCGAGGTATTAAAAATGACAAAAATCGCACCTTCCATTTTATCTGCCAATTTTTCAAAGCTTGCTGAAGAAATTCGTGAAGTTGAAGCAGGTGGAGCAGACTACATCCATATAGACGTTATGGATGGCCATTTTGTTCCTAATATTACAATTGGGCCGCTTATCGTTGAGGCTGTACGTCCTGTCACAACACTGCCATTAGATGTGCATTTAATGATTGAAAACCCAGATCAATACGTTCCAATGTTTGCAAAGGCAGGTGCTGATATTTTAACGGTGCATGCTGAAGCGTGTACTCATTTGCACCGCACCATTCAATTAATTAAAGAGCACGGCATGAAAGCAGGCGTTGCTTTAAATCCTGCAACGCCAATTGACGTGGTGAAGCATATCTTAGAAGATATCGATCTTATTTTATTAATGACGGTGAACCCAGGCTTTGGAGGGCAAAACTTCATTCCAAATGTACTGCCGAAAATTGAGCAAATCTCTCAGCTTATTGAAATTCGTCACCTTTCTATTGAAGTAGAGGTTGATGGAGGAATTAATGAAGAAACAGCAAGAAAATGTGTGGAAGCAGGAGCAAATGTCTTAGTGGCTGGCTCAGCTATTTATAATCAAGAAGACCGAGCTGGTGCAATTAGTCAAATTCGCACAACTGTTCAAGCGTAAGTAATAAAAGCTGCTGTGTACAACGAGTAGAACTTGTACACAGCAGCTTTTTCTTTTAGGATAAAGAAAACATAGTTATTTCGTTCATTTTTTAATAGAAAAGGAGCATATACATAATGAAAATTCATATTCTAGCAGGGGGACCGGATGAACATATGCCGCCCCTGCACCAATCAAATGATGTAAAGTGGGTAGGAGTAGACCGCGGCGTATTCCTTCTTCTTCAGCAAGACATTTTGCCCGTAAAAGCATTCGGAGATTTTGATTCCATTACAAATGCGCAGCTTAAGCTAGTGAGAGAAGCATTACAAGATGTTGAACTGTATCCTGCGGAAAAAGATGCAACGGATTTGGAGCTTGCTTTTGAGTGGGCAATAGAGCAAAAACCGGACAGTATTTGTATCTTTGGAGCAACAGGTGGAAGGCTTGACCACATGTTTGGAAGCATTCAGCTCCTGTACAAAGGGTTAAAAAAGAAAGCGAATGTACAAATGATTGACAATCAAAATATCATTCAATTGTTTGAACCAGGCACTTATCATGTAGATCGGTTAAAGGAGTTTCACTATATTTCATTCGTTCCATTTTCAGGCAGTGTAAAAGAACTTACGCTAGAAGGTTTCAAATATCCGCTCAATAAGCATGAAGTAGAACTCGGCTCAACTTTATGTATTAGCAATGAACTTATTCAACAAAGAGGTACTTTTTCATTTACAAAAGGCATATTAATGATGGTAAGAAGCAATGATAAACGTTGCTTGTGATGAAGTATGGAAAATGAGAGCAGGACATAGGGCTTTCTTTAAAAGGAGATAAAGTGTGGAGACGGTTAGGAGGGACAGTATGAAATTCTATACAATCAAACTTCCAAAGTTTTTAGGTGGGATCGTAAAGGTCATGCTTAATTCGTTCAAAAAAGATTAACAACGCCAGAATAATAAAAGAAGCACCATAAAATATGGTGCTTTTTCATTATAAAGATTAAACGCGTTGAACTTTACCAGACTTAAGGGCTCTAGCTGAAACGTACACACGTTTTGGTTTACCGTTCACTAAGATACGTACTTTTTGAACGTTAGCACCCCATTTACGCTTAGTAGCGTTCATTGCGTGAGAACGTGCGTTACCTGAACGAGCTTTTCTACCAGTTACTACACATTTGCGTGCCATGATTTTCCCTCCTAACACCAAAAAAACTACTCAATTCTGTTTTGAGAAATACTATATTAATTTATCACAGCCTTACAGAGAATGCAATAGTTCTGGAGAAAAGCTTTCAAGAAATTTTCCTTGACATATAAAATGAATCTATGTTCAATAATATAGAGAGTAGAAATAGGTATAACTTGGGCTATTACTTATTTTAAGACAAGTTGATACCTAATACTGTCATCTTTAAAAGGGACAAGCTGGACGCCTCTTTTAAAACGAGATTGATTATAGTAGAATATTTATAACCTATGAAAGTAGAAAGGGGAACGAGTATGTCCATCGAAATGAAAACGAAGTATGGTCAAATTGATATCTCTACAGATGTAATTGCAACAATTGCTGGAGGAGCAGCTGTTGATTGTTACGGGATTGTCGGAATGGCTTCAAAAAATCAGCTTAAAGATGGTCTTACAGAAATTCTTCGCAAAGAAAACTTTACACGAGGTATTGTGGTAAGACAAGAAGAGGATGACGTACATATCGATATGTACATTATCGTAAGCTATGGAACAAAAATTTCTGAAATTGCTCATAATGTGCAAACAAAAGTAAAATACACACTGGAACAAACGGTTGGTTTAACGGTTGATTCAGTAAATATTTATGTGCAGGGTGTTCGTGTAACGAACGTTTAATTAAGGAGGAAGATTCGTGTCAATGACAACGTTGGACGGAAAGCGGTTTAGAGAAATGGTGCTTCAAGGAGCCCAGCATCTATCTAACAATGCAGATTATGTAGATGCGCTGAACGTTTTTCCCGTACCAGATGGCGATACTGGAACAAATATGAACTTATCGATTACGTCTGGTGCTAAAGAAGTAAAAAATAAACTATCTGATCACATCGGCCAAGTGAGTCAAGCTTTGTCTAAAGGCTTATTGATGGGCGCGCGCGGTAATTCAGGAGTTATTTTATCTCAATTATTCCGCGGTTTTGCGAAATCGGTTGAGCAAAAGTCAGCGATTACAACAGTAGAGTTTGCTGAAGCCCTTGAGCTTGGTGTAGAAACTGCTTACAAAGCTGTTATGAAACCAATCGAAGGAACCATTTTAACAGTAGCTAAGGATACTGCTAAAAAAGCAGCGGCTGTTGCTAAAAAGCAATCTGATATGATTCTGTTCATGGAAGAAGTACTTAAGGAAGCTAATGCTTCATTAAATCGCACGCCAGATCTTTTACCCGTGTTAAAAGAAGTAGGCGTAGTGGATAGCGGAGGTCAAGGGCTTGTTTTAATTTATGAAGGCTTTTTAGCTGAATTAAAAGGTGAAAAACTTCCCGGTGTACCCATGTCAGCTCCTTCAATGAATGAACTCGTAAATGCTGAGCATCATAAGCATGCGCAAAGCCATATGAATACAGAAGATATTGAATTTGGCTATTGTACAGAATTTATGGTAAGGCTGGAAGAGGATAAGCCTGCAGCTAAAACATTTTCTGAAGAAACGTTTCGTCAAGACTTAAGTAAATGGGGCGACTCATTGCTTGTAGTATCCGATGATGAAATCGTGAAAGTTCATATTCACGCCGAGCATCCTGGAGAAGTGTTAAACTACGGGCAGCAGTACGGAAGTTTAATTAAAATGAAGATTGAAAACATGAGAGAACAGCATAGCAGCATTGTTTCAGGTGAAGAAAAGCCTGCAGTAAAAAATGCTGAAAAACAGCTCTTTGGCATTGTTACTGTGTCAATGGGAAAAGGAATTGCTGAATTGTTCAAGAGCCTTGGGGCAACGGTTGTCATTGAAGGCGGACAAACAATGAATCCAAGTACGGAGGATATTGTCAAAGCGATTGAAGAAACAAATGCTGAACAGGTACTGATTTTACCTAATAACGGAAATATTGTGATGGCTGCTAACCAAGCGGCTGCTGTTGCCGGCAGTCACGTTTCGGTTGTCCCGTCTAAAACGGTTCCTCAAGGAATGACAGCGCTGCTATCATTTAATCCTCAGCAAAGCTTAAAAGAAAACGAGGAAGTAATGACAGAAGCTCTGCAGCACGTGAAAACAGGACAAGTAACGTATGCAGTTCGCGATACAAATATTGATGGTCTTGAATTAGCTAAAGGCGATTTTATGGGTATTGCCGAAAAGAAAATCGTTGTAAAAGATTCAGAGAAATTAGAAGCAGCGAAAAAGCTGTTGACTTATATGATTGATGACGAAGCGGAAATCCTTACGATTCTTCAAGGACAGGATGTCTCAGACGATGAAGCTGAAGCGCTAACATCGTTTGTAGAAGAAACGTTTGAAGAAGTTGAGGTAGAGCTTCATAAAGGAGATCAACCTTTATATTCTTACATTTTTGCAATTGAATAACCAAAAAAGAAGCATCCCTTTCGAGGGGCGCTTCTTTTTTTGTGTTTTTTAAGTTAAATACGAACTATTTTATTTTTAATTGTTGTAATTGTTCGGTATATTAGGTATATTAGTTGAAAAGAACACGTTTATATGGTAGTTTTGAAAACTGATTAAGTCAAATGTGAAAGAAAACAGCATGAGAGGAGAGACAACAGTGGATATTTTAAAAGGAACAGGTTTATTATTATTAGTTTTATTTTTATTTTGGTTGTTTAGCAACAAGGCACCTTATGGCATGAAAGCAATGGGGGCTCTCGCAAGCGGAGCGGTAGCTGCGTTTCTCGTAGAGGCCTTTCAGTCATATGTAGGAGGAGATTTACTAGGTATTTCATTCCTGGGTGAAGTTGGAAAGGCTGCAGGAGGAATGGGAGGAGTTGCGGCGGCAGCACTAGTTGCTTTGGCGTTAGGCGTATCTCCTGTATATGCTCTTATGATGGGAGTGGTGTGTTCAGGGCTAGGCTTGCTCCCTGGATTTTTTGCGGGATACCTCATGGCATTTGTAGTGAAATTTATTGAGAAAAAGGCACCTGCTGGTCTAGACTTATTAGGCAACATCTTAATTGCGGCACCTTTAACAAGATTAATTGGTAATGCATTCTCACCTATTGTAGATGCGACTCTTTTAAATATTGGAGGAATTATCAAAGATACAACAAGTGCTAGCCCTATTTTGATGGGAATTATTTTAGGGGGAGTTATTACAGTAGTAGCAACGGCTCCGCTTAGCTCAATGGCTTTAACGGCTATGCTAGGGTTAACGGGATTGCCTATGGCGATTGGAGCTCTTGCTGTGTTTGGTTCTTCTTTTATGAACTATGTGCTGTTTGATCGATTAAAAATTGGGGATCGTCGTACAACCATTTCAGTTGCAGTTGAACCTTTAACGCAAGCGAATATTATTTCAGCAAATCCAATTCCTATTTACATTACAAACTTTGTTGGAGGTGCAATGGCCGGTGTGGTTGTGGCTCTGTTCGGATTGGTAAATGATGCTGCAGGCACGGCAACGCCAATCGCAGGACTTGCAGTGATGTTTGGGTTTAATGACCCTATGAAGGTCACAATTTGTGCAGTGCTTTGCGCACTAGCGGGAGCATTAGCTGGATTTATAGGTTCGGTTGTTTTTAAAAACTTTAAAATTAAAACAGTAGACGATGTAGCTTCCGAGCAAGAAGCAGCTTAAGTAATTCATCTTTTCCTGCATAATATAGTAAAAAAAGCGGTGTGCTTATCTTATTTTCATAGATAAATACACTGCTTTTTTTGTGCATGAATCCCTAATAAAAATGAGAATTTTTAAATTTTTTAAGAGCGTGAAACAAAGCTTCCAAAAAGTCAAAAGCTCAAGTAACATATAAGTAATAACAATGTCTAAATAGCAGGGGGAAAATCCTTATGAAATATAAATCTGTCTTTGATATTATTGGTCCGGTAATGATTGGACCATCTAGCTCACATACAGCTGGTGCAGCGCGTATTGGACGCGTTGCCCGAACGCTTTTTGGCAAGCAGCCCACAAAAGTTGTGGTTTCACTGTACGGTTCTTTTGCTCAAACGTATAAAGGGCACGGAACAGACGTAGCGCTGATTGGCGGTATTTTAGATTTTGATACGTTCGACCAGCGTATTCCGCAATCTTTGGACTTAGCTAAAAAGGAAGGGATGGACGTCACGTTTGTTGAGGAAGCAGCAATCACAGATCATCCGAATACTGCTCGCATTAAAATGAGCGACGGATTAAAGGAAATTGAAGTTGTTGGAATTTCAATTGGCGGAGGGAAAATTCAAATTACGGAGCTGAACGGATTTGAATTAAATTTATCAGGCATGAATCCAGCTATTCTCGTTGTGCATAATGACCGATTTGGTGCCATTGCGACCGTTACGAATATTTTGATGAAACACTCAATTAATATCGGACATATGGAAGTATCTCGCAAAGAGCGCGGAGAAGTAGCGCTCATGGCAATTGAAATGGATACGAATATTGAAGATGATGTAATTGAAGAGTTAAAAACATTGCCTCACATTATTCAAGTAACAAGAATGGTGGAGTAGGATAGAGCCAATAGGAGCGGTTTGAGAGAATAACTGGAGCCGAGTGGTTATAGATGATTCTGAAGTGAAAATAAGACAGAATAATAGCGGAGGTTACTATGTTTCGAAACGTAGCAGAACTAGTAGAATTAGCAGAAAGTCAAAATGTAAAAATTGCAGAGATTATGATTCAACAGGAAATAGATATCACGGGAGTTACTCGTGAAGAAATCATGGAAAAAATGGACCGGAACTTAACGGTTATGGAAGAAGCGGTTGAACGCGGTTTAAAAGGGGTACAGTCTGTTACAGGTTTAACAGGCGGAGATGCAGTGCTGCTTCAAAACTATATTCAAAGTGGAAAATCTTTATCTGGAAATTTAATTTTAGATGCAGTCAGCAAAGCTGTAGCGACAAACGAAGTAAATGCGGCAATGGGGACAATCTGTGCAACCCCTACTGCTGGATCTGCGGGGGTAGTGCCAGGAACGCTGTTTGCAGTGCAACATAAGCTAAACCCAACTCGTAAAGAAATGATTGAATTTTTATTTACATCAGGTGCTTTTGGGTTTGTTGTAGCCAATAATGCGTCTATTTCAGGAGCAGCAGGCGGATGTCAAGCAGAAGTTGGTTCAGCTTCAGGTATGGCAGCTGCAGCGATTGTTGAAATGGCAGGAGGTACACCTAGTCAGGCAGCTGAAGCAATGGCAATTACTCTCAAAAATATGCTAGGATTAGTATGTGACCCAGTAGCGGGGCTAGTAGAAGTTCCATGTGTGAAACGAAACGCAATGGGAGCGGCGAATGCAATGATTGCAGCAGATATGGCCTTAGCAGGCATTACAAGTCGTATTCCATGTGATGAAGTCATTGATGCTATGTATAAAATTGGTCAAACAATGCCGGTTGCATTACGAGAAACTGCACAAGGAGGCTTAGCGGCAACACCAACAGGTCGCGAGCTTGAAGCGAAGATCTTTGGTATTGCATTAAATAAAAGTGAATGAACTAACAACTATTTCAATTAAAACCATTAAAGGTATTGGAGAGGAAACAGCACAAGCATTAGAGGATATGCATATTCACAGTGTGCATGACTTGTTAGAACATTTCCCATACTGCTATGAAGATTATGAGTTAAAAGATTTGGCTGAAGCAAAGCACGACGAAAAGGTCACCGTAGAAGGAAAGGTTCACAGCGTCCCCTCGCTTACGTATTACGGAAAAAAACGTTCGCGCCTGACGTTTCGGCTGCTAGTAAACCGCTATTTGATTACGGTTACTTGTTTTAATCGCCCTTACTATAAATCAAAGTTAGAAATCGATCAAACTGTTACGGTTACGGGGAAATGGGATCAGCATCGGCAAACGATTAACTTGCAGGAGCTTCAATTTTCTCCGTTTGTTAAAAATCAAACGATTGAGCCTGTTTACTCGGTTAAAGGCAGCTTAACGGTCAAAGGAATGCGGAAATTCGTCTCTCTTGCGTTGAAGAATTATGGCAGCAGCATTCAGGATATGCTCCCGGCTTCTATTCGTTCTAGATACAAACTAGTAACGCGTGAAGAAGCGGTTAGAAGTATTCACTTACCTCGTGATCATGAAGATTTAAAACAAGCAAGACGTCGATTTGTCTATGAAGAATTTCTACTTTTTCAATTAAAAATGCAGGCGCTTAGAAAGCGCGAAAGAGAAGAAACGCCTGGAATGAAGCAAGCGTTTGATTCAACTGAGCTGGTAAACTTCACGAACTTGCTGCCGTTTCCGTTAACAAACGCTCAAAAACGTGTAGTAAACGAAATTACGCACGATATGAAATCGCCTTATCGCATGAATCGCTTGCTGCAAGGTGATGTAGGGTCAGGTAAAACAGTCGTAGCAGCGGTTGCTTTATACGCCACTGTTTTAGCAGGGCATCAAGGTGCTTTAATGGTACCGACTGAAATTTTAGCTGAACAGCATGCTGAGTCATTGACTACGATGCTTAAAAAGGTAGGAATCAGCGTAGGCTTGCTAACAGGGTCTGTTAAAGGAAAAGCAAGAAGAGAGCTGCTTCAGCGAGTGAAAGACGGAGATGTTCATGTATTAGTAGGTACACATGCCTTAATTCAAGACGAAGTTATATATAATAGCTTAGGGCTCGTCATTACGGATGAACAGCACCGCTTTGGAGTTGGGCAGCGCCGGGTTTTACGTGAAAAAGGAGAGAGTCCGGATGTACTGTTTATGACGGCGACTCCTATTCCAAGAACTCTTGCTATTACGGTGTTTGGAGAAATGGATGTGTCCATTATTGATGAAATGCCAGCAGGACGTAAGGTAATTGAAACATACTGGGTAAAACATGATATGCTTGAACGTATTTTACATTTCGTTGAAAAAGAAATACATGACGGCAGACAAGCTTACGTTATTTGTCCGTTGATTGAAGAATCGGACAAGCTGGATGTTCAAAATGCAATTGATGTACATGCAACACTCACTCACTATTTTAATGGAAAAGCAAGCGTTGGTCTCATGCACGGAAGATTGTCACCTGATGAAAAAGAAGAAGTGATGAAACAGTTTAGCGTAAATGACGTGCAGATTTTAGTATCAACAACGGTTGTAGAAGTAGGAGTGAACGTTCCGAATGCAACCGTGATGGTCATTTATGATGCAGAGCGCTTTGGGTTATCTCAGCTTCATCAGCTAAGAGGACGCGTAGGACGAGGAGATGCACAGTCGTATTGCATTCTGCTCGCGGATCCGAAATCAGAAGTTGGAAAAGAACGAATGACCATTATGACGGAAACAAACGATGGATTTGTATTATCAGAAAGAGACTTAGAGCTTCGTGGACCTGGTGATTTCTTTGGCAGAAAACAAAGCGGGATGCCTGAGTTTAAAGTAGCCGATATGGTGCACGATTACCGTGCGCTTGAAGTAGCTCGAGAAGATGCTGCTAAGCTTGTAAATTCCGACAGCTTTTGGACAGAAGATCAGTTTGCACTGCTGAGAATACAACTAGAAGCAACGGGCGTATTGACTGGAGAAAAATTTGATTAGTAAAAGAGACTGAAACAAAGTAGTTTAGTTGAAGGAAAATCCGAACGATCAATCGTTCGGATTTTTTTCATTGTGGTGATGAACTTAGATTTCATGTATGTGATGGGTATGTAGGTGCTTCTAACTGTTAAGTAAAGGGCATGGCACTCCTGCGGGGAAAGCGAAGTCTTGCACGGAAATCAGCAGCGGTGTAACAAGCAATCTATACGAGCTCCTTTATCCCATTTGTTCATCTTTAGATTGAAGTGACAATCTCTTTTCGTCTATAAAGATAAAAAGCGGCTTAGAGTGAAAGAGTTAGTGGCTGGTGGCCATTACTACGACGTCAATGCACAGAATACAGCATGTGAAAAATGTTGCAATTAGAAGGCAATGATTATATACTGCTATTAGTACCTAGTATTAAAAGTTCGGATGGTGGACAATGAAGCGCAGTAAAAAAGAAAGACAGCAGCTATTAAAAACGACAATTGAAGAAAACCCATTTATTACGGATGAAGAACTAGCAGACCGTTTTTCAGTGAGCGTTCAAACAATTCGATTAGACCGCCTAGAGTTGTCGATTCCTGAACTGCGAGAACGTATTAAGCATGTAGCTTCAAAACAACTAGACGAGGAAGTGCGTTCGCTTCCGATTGAAGAAGTAATTGGAGAAGTTATCGACATTGAACTAGATCAATCAGCGATATCTATTTTTGATGTGAAAACAGAGCATGTGTTTCAGCGTAATCAAATTGCTCGTGGTCACCACCTTTTTGCGCAAGCTAATTCGTTAGCTGTCGCTGTTATTAACAATGAACTAGCGCTCACAGCAGATGCGTCGATCCGTTATCATCGCCCTGTTAAGCTTCATGAACGAGTGATAGCAAAAGCGAAAGTTCTGTCAACTAGTGAAGTGCGAACCACCGTTGAGGTAAACAGCTATGTAGGGCAAGAGCAAGTATTCTCTGGCACTTTTAAAATGTATCGTTCTACAAAGGATAAATAATAAAAAGGATGAGACGCAACATGAAACTAGCTATTGATGCAATGGGCGGAGATCATGCACCGAAAGCCATTATTGAAGGTGTAGAAAAAGCTACTGCTCAATTTAAAGAATTACATATTACGTTAATTGGAAACGAATCAGAAATAAAAAAGTATTTAACAAATTCAGATCGTATTTCAATTATTCATACAGAAGAAACCATTGATGCAACTGATGAGCCAGTGCGAGCTGTGCGCCGTAAAAAACAAGCATCTATGGTATTAATGGCAAATGAAGTGGCCGAAGGTCGTGCGGATGCCTGTATTTCAGCAGGAAACACAGGTGCGCTAATGACAGCGGGGCTTTTTATTGTAGGTCGTATCAAAGGCATTGAACGTCCAGCACTTGCTCCGACGCTTCCGACACTAGATGGAAAAGGCTTTTTAATGCTAGACGTTGGTGCAAACGTTGATGCCAAGCCTGAACATTTGCTCCAGTACGCTGTGATGGGGTCTGTGTATGCCGAAAAAGTACGCGGCATTCAAGCTCCTAGAGTGGGGCTGCTGAACATTGGAACTGAGGATAAAAAAGGAAATGATTTAACAAAGCAAGCCTTTCAGCTGCTAAAAAATGCTGATCTCAATTTTGTAGGCAACGTGGAATCCCGTGATTTGCTAAACGGCGTAGCGGATGTGGTTGTAACAGATGGTTTTACAGGGAATATGACTCTTAAGAGCATTGAAGGAACGGCGCTTTCCTTGTTTTCTATGATTAAACAAGAATTAATGAGCACGTTAAAAAGCAAGTTAGCCGCAGCGGTGCTAAAGCCTCAGCTGCAGGGGTTAAAAGCGAAAATGGATTACAGTGAATATGGAGGCGCAGGGCTGTTTGGATTGCATGCGCCTGTTATCAAAGCGCACGGTTCGTCGGATGCGAATGCAGTATTTAGCGCGATTAAGCAAGCTGTCAATATGGTGGAAAACAATGTGTCTTCCACTATTCAAAAAGCAATCGAACAAACTGCTAATGAAGAAAAGGAGAGATAAGAAATGGGGAAAATTGCTTTTATCTTTCCAGGCCAAGGGTCACAAACTGTTGGTATGGGAAAAGATTTATATGATGGAACCGAGGAAGCGAAAAAGCTGATTCATACAGCTGACGAAGCTTTAGGGTTCAGTCTTTCAAACATTATTTTTGAAGGGCCTCAAGAAGAATTGACGTTAACTTATCACGCTCAACCTGCTCTTTTAACAACGAGTACAATGCTGCTTGAAGCATTTAAAACGAGCGGAATTACACCCGATTTTGTTGCGGGTCACAGTCTAGGAGAATACAGTGCGCTTGTGGCTGCTGAGGTTTTATCGTTTGAAGATGCCGTTGTTGCTGTTCACAAAAGAGGTCGCTATATGGACGAAGCTGTACCAGCAGGTCAAGGTACAATGGCAGCAGTGCTTGGCATGTCAGCAGAAGATCTAGAAGCTGTTACCGCTCAAATTACAAGCGAAGGCGACGCTGTTCAGCTTGCAAATATTAACTGTCCGGGTCAAATTGTTATTTCAGGTACGGTAAATGGCGTAGAAAAAGCTGGAACTCTTGCCAAAGAAAAAGGCGCAAAACGCGTGATTCCTCTAGTGGTAAGCGGTCCGTTCCACTCTAGTTTAATGAAGCCAGCTGCTGAAAAACTACGTGATACGCTAGAAACAGTGGGCTTTAGCGATGCGAAAGTTCCAGTCGTAGCAAACGTAACAGCAAAGCCGGTTACTGACAGTCAAGATATTCAAAACAAGCTAGTGGAACAGCTGTATTCTCCGGTGAGATGGGAAGAAACAGTTGAGACACTTCTTGCAGAAGGTGTAGATACATTTGTTGAAATTGGACCAGGAAAAGTATTATCAGGTCTTGTGAAAAAAGTAAATCGCCGTGCGGCTGTTTATGCTGTTAATGATCTTACATCATTAAAATCAACGATTGAAGCACTAAAAGGGGGAGAATAACATGTTACAAGGGAAAGTTGCGGTTGTAACAGGCGCTTCTCGCGGAATTGGTCGTGCCGTTGCAATTGAGCTCGGAAAGCTTGGTGCTAAAGTAGTTGTAAACTATTCTGGCAGTGAAGCGAAAGCTCTTGAAGTAGTGGATGAAATTAAAGGATTAGGAACGGATGCAATTGCTGTACAAGCGAATGTGGCGGAAAGTGATTCTGTACAAGCAATGATAAAAGAAGCGATTTCTACATTTGGTTCAGTAGATATTTTAGTGAACAACGCAGGCATCACACGTGATAATCTTCTTATGCGTATGAAAGAAGACGAATGGGATGATGTTATTAATACAAACTTAAAAGGCGTATTTTTGTGTACAAAAGCGGTTACTCGTCAAATGATGAAGCAACGCGCAGGACGCATCATTAATATTTCATCAATTGTCGGCGTCAGCGGTAATGCTGGACAAGCAAATTATGTAGCAGCAAAATCAGGAGTGATTGGTTTAACAAAAACAACTGCCAAAGAATTAGCAAGCCGCAATATTACAGTGAATGCAGTTGCTCCTGGTTTCATTGCAACAGACATGACGGATAAATTGAATGAAGAAGTGCAGGCGGAAATGTTAAAGCAAATTCCTCTTGCAAGCTTCGGCCAGCCTGAGGATGTTGCGAACGCAGTTGCGTTTTTAGCATCAGATGCAAGCCGCTATATTACGGGTCAAACGATTCACGTTGACGGCGGAATGGTGATGTAAAAAAGGCACTTTACGAAAAGTGTAATTTGGTGATAAAGTACAAAGGGACGTTTACTAGGCGACCGATAAACTTTATTATTCAACCATAGTATTTTAGATGGAAATCATCTATAATGACTTGAGGGGAGGTGAAGAACAATGGCAGAGGTACTAGAACGCGTAACAACAATCATTGTTGATCGTCTTGGTGTAGACAAAAGTGAAGTGAAACTAGAATCTAGTTTCAAAGAAGACTTAGGTGCTGACTCTCTAGACGTAGTTGAATTTGTAATGGAGCTTGAAGAGGAATTCGATATCGAAATTTCTGACGAAGAAGCTGAAAAAATTTCAACTGTAGGAGATGCAGTTAATTACATACAGAGCCAAATTTAATCTGTAGTATATGTATGAAAAGCCCCGTTAAACAGCGGGGCTTTCTCTTCTTTTTAAGAATTTCAAAAAAAGACCTCTTTTTTTTGAAAAGGTAGTGTATCTTTTAGGATACCTCGTTTTATAATGAGAGATGTTAGGAAAAAACTACGAAACAATTGAAGCAGGTAAGCGGAGGTATTTTATGCCTAAACAATATTCAAATCGAGATCGAAAGATAAACGTGAAATTCAAGCAAAATTTTGCAGAGTTTCAAAAGGAAATTGGTATTCAGTTTACAAATGAAGCGCTTCTTTTTCAAGCATTTACACATTCATCCTATGTGAATGAGCATCGCAGAAGACCGTATGAAGACAACGAGCGTCTTGAGTTTTTAGGAGATGCCGTATTAGAGCTAACCGTATCGCAATTTCTATTTAAAAAATATCCAACGATGAGTGAAGGTGAGTTAACGAAGCTTCGTGCAGCAGTTGTGTGCGAACCGTCGCTTGTTACTTTTGCAAATGAAATGGATTTTGGTAAACTAGTGTTACTTGGAAAAGGTGAAGAGATGACAGGCGGCCGATCTAGACCGGCTTTACTGGCCGATGTGTTTGAAGCATTTATCGGAGCTCTTTATTTAGACCAAGGGCTTGATACGGTAGTAACGATTCTAAAAAAAGTTGTCTTTCCAAAAATTAATGAAGGTGCTTTTTCTCATGTGATGGATTTCAAAAGCCAGCTTCAAGAAGTGATTCAACGTGATGGAGTTGGACACTTAGAATACAAAGTTTTGCAAGAAAAAGGTCCAGCGCATAATCGCGAATTCTTATCTCGCGTATCGTTAAATGGTGAAGAGCTCGGCGTTGGTGTAGGGCGTTCGAAAAAAGAAGCAGAGCAAAAAGCAGCTCAAGTAGCTATTACGAAAATTAGAGCAAGTCAAACGAAATAAAATGATCCCCCTCTTAACGTATTCGTTATAAAGGGGGATTTGCTATGAAAAAATTACATGTGTGAGGGGGGATC
>NZ_JBYSWQ010000001.1:870676-905666 GCF_058781295.1 Priestia sp. FW507-14D1A | reverse complement strand
AAATAAAATGATCCCCCTCTTAACGTATTCGTTATAAAGGGGGATTTGCTATGAAAAAATTACATGTGTGAGGGGGGATTTCTATGTTCCTCAAACGATTAGATATTGCAGGGTTCAAATCGTTTGCAGAAAAAGTATCGATAGATTTTGTGCCAGGTGTAACGGCGGTAGTAGGACCGAATGGAAGCGGAAAAAGCAACATTACGGATGCCATACGCTGGGTGCTTGGAGAACAGTCAGCCAAATCGCTTCGTGGAGGGAAAATGGAGGACATTATTTTTGCAGGAAGC
This sequence comes from Priestia sp. FW507-14D1A, assembly GCF_058781295.1. NCBI lineage: Bacteria > Bacillati > Bacillota > Bacilli > Caryophanales > Bacillaceae > Priestia > Priestia sp. FW507-14D1A. Next base: position 905,376 of record NZ_JBYSWQ010000001.1, on the reverse strand, counting down.
GAATCGCGCCGTGCAGTAAATGTTGCTGACGTAACGCTTACGTTAGAAAATGATGACCAGTTTCTCCCGCTTGACTACCATGAAGTTAGTATTACAAGGCGCGTGTACCGCTCAGGAGACAGTGAATTTTTTATTAACAACCAGCCGTGCCGCTTGAAAGATATTGTCGATTTATTTATGGATTCAGGACTTGGAAGAGAAGCTTTTTCGATTATTAGTCAAGGAAAAGTAGAAGAAGTACTAAGCAGTAAATCTGACGAGCGCCGTAAAATTTTTGAAGAAGCAGCAGGTGTATTAAAATACAAAACGCGTAAACGAAAAGCGGAGCTTCGACTTCTCGAAACGCAAGAAAATTTAAATCGAGTGGTAGATATTCTTCATGAAATTGAAGGTCAGTTAGAGCCTTTACAGATTCAATCGTCTATTGCAAAAGATTATTTGCAGAAAAAAGAAGAATTAGAGCACATTGATGTGGCTGTTACGGTATTTGAAGTTGAAGATCTTCATCAGAAATGGGAAAAATTAAAAGCTGAAATGGCTCAGCACGAGCAGCTCGAAGAATCTCTCGCGACGAATATTCGCACGCGTGAAGGAGAAATCCAGACCCTTCGTTTGCACATTCAGCAAATAGATGAACAACTAGACTCTTTACATAAAAAACTACTATATGTAAGTGAAGAAGTAGAAAAGCTAGAAGGCAAAAAAGAAGTATTAAAAGAGCGTAAGAAAAACGCCTTTCAAAATAAAGAGCAGCTGGAACGTTTAGTAAAAGAGTATACTCATAAGCATCAAGAGCTAAGTAAAGCAAAAGACAGCGAAGGAAAAGATCTTGAGCAATCTCAAAAAGAAGTACAAGAGATACGTCTAAAGCTTACTGAGCAGGAACAGCTGTTCAGGCAGTACAGCGAGAATCTAGAAGAAAAACTTGAACAGATGAAAAGCGAGTATTTTGAATTAGCGAACGCTCAAACATCCGCTCGAAATGAAATTTCATTTTTAGAGCAGCAAAAAATGCAAACGTTTGAAAAAGAGCAGCGTTTAACAAAATCCAACGAGCAATACGTAGAACAGCGCCGTGAATTAACGCAGCGAAAAGAAGCGGCGATCAAAAGGCTTGCTCAGTTTCGTCAAGAGCTTCAGCAGGCTGTACACGTGTATAAGCAGCAAGGAGAGAAGCTTGAGTCATTAAGGCAAGCCTATCGTAAACAAGAGTCTACGCTTTATCAAGCTTATCAGTACGTGCAGCAGACAAAATCACGAAAAGAAATGCTTGAAGAGATGCAAGAAGACTATGAAGGTTATTTTCACGGTGTAAAAGAAGTGTTAAAAGCGCGTGATGAGAAGCTTGCAGGTATCAAAGGCGCCATTGCTGAGTTAATCAATGTTCCAAAAGAGTATGAAACAGCGCTTGAAATTGCGCTTGGAGGAGCAGCTCAGCATATTGTCGTTCAAGACGAACAAAGTGCACGTCAGGCAATTGGCTTTTTGAAACAAAATGGTTACGGGAGAGCTACATTTTTACCACTGACGTCTGTAAAAGACCGTTATGTTCCGGCTCAAACTATTTCTATGCTAGAGAGTCACGAAGCGTATGTAGGGATCGCTTCATCTCTTGTTAAATACGAAGCTACCTATGACCGAGTTATTAAAAATTTGCTTGGAACCGTTATTGTTGTCAATGATTTAAAAGGTGCAAATGAACTTGCCCGTCTTGTGCAGCATCGCTATCGTTTTGTGACCGTTAAAGGAGATGTCGTCAACCCCGGTGGTTCGATGACAGGGGGTTCCATGAAGCAAAAGTCCAACTCTTTACTAGGCCGTCAGCGTGAAGTGGAAGTCATTACGGCAAAAATAGAAGAGATGGAACAAAAGACGCTTGTGCTCGAGCAAGATGTAAAAGATAAAAAGTCACAGATTGAAGAGCTTCAACAGGAAATTAATAAACAGCAGGCATTTGTGGAACGCTTGAAAGACAAAGAGCAGGAATCTGATCGAGAAGTAAAGCAAATTGACATCGAAGAAAAAGCAGTGAATGACCGTTTAACCATGTACGATCATGATATTGCTAGCTTTAGACAAGATCAAACAAGCTTGTCCGCTCGAATTGATGAGCTGCATACGAGTTTGCAAGGAAATCAGCAGCAGGCAAATGTGTTAGAGAAAAACATTGAAGAGTTAGCTGCACGCAAGCATACACAGCAAACGTCTAAAGAAACGGTTCAACATGAGCTTACAGAAGTAAAAGTGCTTCTTGCGAAAAAAGAACAGTTCCTCACAAATCAGCAAGAAAAATATGAAAGAGTGTGCTTTGAGCTTGATCAAACCATTCAGCGTTTGTCTGAAGCTACAGATGATCTTTCTCTTTTAACGAGTGAAATCACGAGCAATGACTCGGGTGAACTTAAGCTCGAAGAAGCGGCGCATGAGCGAATAAAAGAAAAGACAGAAACGTTACAATTAATGGATGACTGCAGATCAGAGCGGTTGAAAGCCCAGAATAAACTTGAAGACGAAGAGAGGGTTGTAAAAGAGCTGCAGCGTCAGTACAAACAAATTACGGATGCTTTAAAAGATGAAGAAGTCAAAATCAATCGAATTGACGTAGAGCTAGACAGCCGTCTGCAGCAGCTGACAGAAGAGTACGAAATTAGCTTTGAAGCAGCAAAAGAAAAATATCCTTTAACATTAGATATTCAAGAAGCGAGGAAAAAAATCAAGCTCATTAAGCTGGCAATTGATGAATTAGGAACCGTAAACTTAGGTTCTATTGAACAATACGAACGCGTTTCAGAGCGCTATGAATTTTTAAATACGCAGCGAGCGGACCTTGACGAAGCGAAAAATACGCTGTATCAAGTGATTGAAGAAATGGACGAGGAAATGAAGAAACGTTTTTCTGATACGTTCACTCGTATCCGCAATGAATTTGGTACAGTGTTCTCTTCCCTATTCGGAGGAGGAAAGGCGGATTTGAAATTAACAGATCCGAAAGATTTATTAAATACAGGTGTAGAAATTGTTGCACAGCCTCCTGGGAAAAAACTGCAGAATCTAGGGTTGCTGTCAGGCGGCGAGCGTTCGTTAACAGCCATTGCCCTCCTGTTTTCTATTTTGAAAGTACGTCCGGTGCCGTTTTGTGTGCTAGATGAGGTGGAAGCGGCGCTTGATGAAGCAAACGTTCATCGCTTCGCTACGTATTTACGCAAATTTAGTAATCAAACACAGTTCATTGTTATTACTCACCGAAAAGGTACAATGGAAGAAGCTGATGTACTGTACGGTGTGACAATGCAAGAATCTGGCGTATCGAAATTAGTCTCTGTTCGTTTAGAAGAATCAAAGCAATATGTTTAACTCATAGAATGAAAGGGTGGTACGAATGAGCTTTTTTAAGAAACTAAAAGAAAAAATTACAATGCAAACCGATTCTGTTACACAAAAATTTAAAGATGGACTATCAAAAACGCGCAATTCTTTTTCAGAACGCGTGAATGATCTAGTGTCTCGCTATCGTCAAGTAGACGAAGAGTTTTTTGAGGAATTAGAAGAAATTTTAATTAGTGCTGATGTCGGTGTGGCTACCGTGTTGGATTTAATTGATGACTTAAAATCGGAAGTGAAACGCCGTAATATTAAGGATCCTCAAGATGTGCAGGCTGTTATCTCTGAGAAATTAATTGACATTTATGAGTCTGGTGAAGAGCAGATTGGTGAACTGAATATGCAGCAAAATGATTTAACAGTGATCTTGTTTGTAGGGGTAAACGGCGTTGGGAAAACAACAACAATTGGGAAAATTGCGCATAAATTCAAACAAGAAGGCAAAAAAGTTGTAATGGCAGCAGGTGATACGTTCCGTGCTGGTGCGATTGAGCAGTTAGAAGTATGGGGAGAACGCGTTGGTGTTGATGTTATTAAGCAATCTGCAGGTTCTGACCCTGCCGCTGTCATGTATGACGCTGTTCAGTCAGCCAAGGCTCGAAAAGCAGATGTTTTACTATGTGATACAGCAGGCCGCCTTCAAAATAAAGTGAATTTAATGAAAGAATTAGAGAAAGTAAAGCGTGTTATTGAGCGAGAAATTCCTGGTGCTCCTCATGAAGTACTGCTTGTACTTGATGCGACGACGGGTCAAAACGCTTTAAGTCAGGCTAAAACATTCTCAGAAGCAACGAACGTGACGGGAATTGTGTTGACAAAACTAGATGGTACGGCTAAAGGTGGAATTGTTCTTGCCATTCGAAACGAACTGAAGCTTCCTGTTAAATTCGTTGGACTTGGAGAAAAAGTGGACGATCTTCAGCCGTTTGACACGGAGCAATATATTTATGGATTATTTGCCAATGCTGTAGAAGAAGAAACAGAAAAAGAGGCGTAATCTAAAAAGAGGCTAGGATATAAGTATCTTAGTTGAAGGAAGATCCGAACGGTTAATCGTTCGGATTTTTTATTAGTAGGATGGACGCAGGTTTCATATTTATTCGTCTTTAAATTGAAGTAATTTAGTTATGTCTCCATCTCTTTTAAGTGGGAAAATGTGAGGTGTTAAGGAAAAAACTTGACATTCAAACCTCGCCTAGTTAAACTAATAACATGTAAAGGCTTTTCACTTAACAAGGGGGCGGTCAGATGGTTGAAAAGAGCGTGCATATGCTCGAAAAAACAACAAGAATGAATTACTTATTTGACTTCTATCAGGCGCTGTTGACGCCCAAACAAAGAAGTTATATGTCACTTTATTACTTGGATGATTATTCCCTCGGTGAAATAGCGGAAGAATTTGATGTGAGTCGTCAAGCAGTTTATGATAATATAAAACGTACAGAGCAAATGCTTGAACAATATGAGGAAAAGCTATTGTTATTTCAACGGTTTCAAGAGCGTCAATCAATTGTTCAACAACTGAAAGACGAACTTGCAGCCGACTTACACAAGAATAGTAAGCTTTCTTCTCTTCTTGATTCGCTCGAGAAATTAGATTAGGGGGCGGCGTATATGGCATTTGAAGGATTAGCCGACCGTTTGCAAAGCACACTGCAAAAGTTAAAAGGAAAAGGAAAAGTTAACGAAGCTGACGTTAAAGAAATGATGCGTGAAGTTAGACTTGCCCTTTTAGAAGCCGATGTAAACTTTAAAGTAGTAAAAGACTTTGTTAAGCGCGTAAGCGAACGTGCTGTAGGTCAAGACGTTCTTAAGAGCTTAACGCCTGGACAACAAGTTATTAAGGTTGTACAAGAAGAATTAACTGCACTTATGGGCGGAGAGCAAAGCAAGATTGCAGTAGCTCCGAAAGCTCCAACTGTAATTATGATGGTTGGACTTCAAGGTGCAGGTAAAACAACAACAACCGGTAAACTTGCCAATTTATTACGTAAAAAATATAACCGTAATCCATTGCTTGTAGCAGCAGATATTTATCGTCCGGCAGCTATTAAACAGCTTGAAACACTAGGAAAACAGCTTAGCATGTCTGTTTTTTCATTAGGTGATCAAGTAAGTCCTGTGGAGATTGCGAAACAAGCTATTGCTCATGCGAAAGAAGAGCATCACGATTATGTATTAATTGATACAGCGGGACGTTTGCATGTTGATGAAAATCTAATGGAGGAGTTAGAACAGATCAAAGAGCTTTCTAACCCAGACGAAATTTTCCTTGTTGTCGATGCGATGACGGGTCAAGATGCAGTAAACGTTGCGGATAGCTTTAATAAGCAATTAGGATTAACTGGAGTTGTATTAACGAAACTAGACGGCGATACGCGCGGTGGTGCAGCGCTTTCTATTCGTGCAGTAACCGATACACCAATTAAATTTGTCGGTCTTGGAGAAAAAATGGATGCTATTGAAGCATTCCATCCAGAGCGTATGGCTTCCCGTATCTTAGGTATGGGTGATGTGCTGACGCTTATCGAAAAGGCTCAGGCCAATGTAGATGCTGAAAAAGCAAAAGAGCTTGAAGCTAAGCTGCGTACGCAGTCATTTACATTTGATGACTTTTTAGATCAACTTGCTCAGGTGCGTCAAATGGGACCGCTTGATGAGCTGATTGGTATGCTTCCGGGCGCCAATAAAGTAAAGGGGCTCAAAAACCTGCAGGTTGATGAAAAGCAAATTAATCATGTAGAAGCAATTATTCGTTCTATGACGAAAGCGGAAAAAACAAACCCTGAAATCATTAATGCAAGTCGAAGAAAGCGTATTGCAAAAGGAAGCGGACGTTCTGTACAAGAAGTTAACCGTTTGCTTAAACAATTTGAAGACATGAAAAAAATGATGAAACAAATGACAAATATGTCAAAAGGCAAGAAAAAGGGTATGAAACTTCCATTCTTTTCATGATAAAACGCTTGATTTGGACTGAAAAACCAAAGAAAATAAAATATTTTTCTAGTGTTAAGAAAAAAACCTTTACAAACATTTTACCTATTTGATATTATATTATCTTGTTGAAACATATTCGGAGGTGCTTTATAAAATGGCAGTAAAAATTCGTTTAAAACGTATGGGAGCTAAAAAATCTCCTTTCTATCGTATCGTAGCAGCAGACTCTCGTTCACCACGTGATGGACGTTACATCGAAGTAGTTGGAACTTACAATCCTGTAGTTCAACCAGCTGAAGTTAAAATCGATGAAGAGCTAGCTCTTAAATGGTTACAAAATGGTGCTAAACCATCTGATACAGTTCGTAACCTTTTCTCTAACGAAGGCATCATGGAAAAATTCCATAATGCTAAATTAGGAAAATAATTTCACTCGAGATGACATCACTAATCGAAACAATTGTAAAGCCGCTTGTTGATTACCCAGCTGATGTTAAAGTGGAGGAACAAGAAGATGAACGTCAAGTGACGTACATCCTTACTGTTCACCAAGAAGATGTCGGCAAAGTAATTGGCAAACAAGGCCGCGTTGCAAAAGCGATTCGAACTGTTGTGAATGCAGCAGCATCACAGCAAGGTAAAAAAGTGTATGTGAAAATTCAAGAGTAATCAAAAAGGGAGAGGGATAACCTCGCCCTTTTTTTATGTTATGATAAGATGAACGTTTTGATCACAGTAAGTCTTTTGCGAGCAAGAAGCAGCTATTTCAATATGCATGTAAAAAGCACAAGGTCACTATCTTGAGAGCGGAGGGAACGTTTTGAACATTATTCAAAAAGTGGTTGTGAAACAAGTGTTAACTGAAGCAAGCAAACAAGATCTTGAAAATCGTTTTATAAACCGCAAGCAGGCGCTTGAAAAAGAGATGGAACAGCTGAAATTTCAGTTAAAGCACATGGAAAAAGCCAATAAAGGTTCTTCTTTATTACATAGTCAGTTTGAAAAAGAAAAATCCGCTCGCCTTGAAAAAATTGAAGTGTTGAACTTTCAGCTGACGCAATTAGAAAAGCTTCCTTTAGGGAGCGAACTCGTTGAAACGGAACTGGATGCCTTGGTAGAGGTAAAAATCGGCGATGATTGGGAAAAGATAAAAGAAAGTAAAACAATTATTATAAAAGATAGCAAAGTTGTTGAGATTAGATAGAGGTGAAGAAGCATGGAATGGTTTAAGGTTGGAAAAATTGTGAATACCCACGGTGTAAAAGGAGAAGTTCGTATTGTATCAACTACGGATTTTGCTGATGAGCGCTATGAAAAAGGAAATAAACTTTATATCTTCAAAGAAAAGCAAAGCGAGCCGGTAGAAGTAACGGTAGCAAGCCACCGCAGGCATAAAAATTTTGATCTGCTTACATTCGAAGGCTACCACAACGTAAATGATGTTGAGCAGTATAAAAACTGTGAAGTGAAAATCCCTGAGGAGCAGCTAACGGATTTAGAAGACGGTGAATTCTATTTCCACGAAATTATTGGGTGTACAGTAAAAACAGAAGACGGGGTAGAGGTAGGAACGGTCAAAGAAATTTTAACGCCGGGAGCTAATGATGTGTGGGTTGTTAAAAAAGGCGGAAAAGAAGTTCTTATTCCTTACATCGACGACGTTGTACAATCTATTGATATAGATGAAAAAGAGATTGTTATTACGGTAATGGAAGGGTTATTGGACTAATGAAAATTGATGTACTGTCGCTATTTCCTTCTATGTTTGACGGTGTTTTTGGTGAATCAATTTTGAAAAAAGCACAGGAAAAAAATGCGGTTGAACTGAATGTAGTTAATTTCCGAGAATACTCTACGAACAAACATCAAAATGTGGACGATTATCCTTACGGCGGAGGTGCTGGAATGGTATTGACACCTCAGCCTATTTTTGACGCTGTAGAAAAGCTGACTGAAACAGCTAAGAAGCCCCGGGTAGTTTTGCTTTGTCCCCAGGGCGAACGCTATACGCAGGCAAAAGCAGAAGAGCTAGCAGCGGAAGAGCATTTAATTTTTATTTGCGGTCATTACGAAGGGTATGATGAACGGATTCGTGAGCAGCTGGTAACTGATGAAATTTCAATTGGTGACTATGTATTAACTGGAGGAGAGCTTGGTGCAATGGTTGTGATCGATAGCGTTGTTCGCCTGCTTCCTGATGTGCTTGGCAATAATCATTCAGCTGTACAAGACTCACACAGTACAGGTTTACTAGAGCACCCGCACTATACGCGTCCTGCTGATTTTAGAGGCTTAACAGTTCCTGAAGTACTTATGTCAGGAAATCATAAAAAAATTGAACAGTGGCGCCAAAAAGAGTCTTTAAAGCGCACGTTGCTTCGAAGACCGGATATGCTTGAAAAAATGGAGCTAACGGAAGAGCAAAAGAAAGTAGTAGCTCAATTAAAAGAGGAAAACAACCTTTCATAAATCCATAAAATTTATGCATAAACTCTGTTGCATACGGTATAAGAGTGTGCTAAGATAGATTTTGTGGCTTGGGCAGATGTCTGGTCACCTATAACGATGTTCCGCTGCAATGATTGAAAAGCATTGGTATGAGCGTCTGTTGGAAGGAGTTGAAACACGCGATGCAAAAATTAATCGAAGAGATTACAAAAGAACAATTAAAAACAGATCTTCCTACGTTCCGTCCTGGTGATACTGTACGTGTACACGTAAATATCGTTGAGGGTACTCGTGAACGTGTTCAGGTATTTGAAGGTGTTGTTATTAAGCGTCGTGGCGGTGGTATCAGCGAAACATTTACAGTACGTAAGATTTCTTACGGTGTAGGTGTAGAGCGTACATTCCCACTTCATACGCCAAAAATTGCAAAAATCGAAGTAATGCGCCGCGGTAAAGTACGCCGTGCGAAACTTTATTACCTACGTGAATTACGTGGTAAAGCTGCGCGTATTAAAGAAATTCGATAATAGTAAAGGGGAGCTTGTTTATACAAGCTCCTTTTTTCAAATGTTTTTTTAGAACGATTCGTTCTCTGACAGGAAAAAATAGACGTACAAGTCATCATTTTTTTATTCTATTTATTTATTAGGCGTTTCAAACATTATCGTTTAAAATAAAGGTATGACATAAGAGTTGGAGGACTGAAGATGGCTCGAAAGAAAAATGAACTGTGGGAATGGATAAAAGCAATCGCCATTGCCGTACTGTTAGCTGTTGTAATTCGCTATTTTTTGTTTGCACCGATTGTAGTAGATGGCCTTTCTATGATGCCTACGCTGCATGACCAAAATCGAATGATTGTAAATAAGTTCTCCTATAAGATTGGTGATCCTGATCGCTTTGATATTATTGTTTTTCATGCTACAGCGGAAAAAGATTACATAAAACGTATTATCGGACTGCCGGGTGATCATATTGAGTATCGAAATGATACGCTATATGTAAATGGAAAAGCTTATAAAGAGCCCTATTTAGATCAGTATAAAAAAGAAGTGATTGACGGTAATTTAACCGAAGATTTTAAACTAGAAGACGTAACGGGTAAAAAGACCGTGCCAGAAGGCTATTTGTTCGTGATGGGAGACAATCGACGCTACAGTAAAGACAGCCGTCAGATTGGCTTTGTCAGCATGGACAAGGTGCTTGGTAAAACGAGTGCCGTATACTGGCCGATTAAAGAAGCGCGTTTTGCAAAGTAAAATATAAAAGGTGAGTAAAATATGACAATTCAATGGTTTCCTGGCCACATGGCCAAGGCCAGAAGACAAGTAACTGAAAAGCTAAAATTGATTGATATTGTATACGAACTGGTTGATGCACGCATTCCGCAATCATCGCGAAATCCAATGATTGATGAGATTATTGTGAACAAGCCGAGAATCGTATTGCTGAATAAAGTGGACAAAGCTGATCCGCGCGTTACTCAGCAGTGGCTAGATTATTACAAAGCACAAGGTATTTATGCCTTAGCTATTGACGCACAAGCAGGTAAAGGAATGAAACAAATTGTTTCGTCTTCCAAAGAACTTCTTCAAGAGAAGTTTGACCGTATGCGCGCAAAAGGAGTCAAAAAACCCCGCGCTATTCGAGCGATGATTGTAGGGATTCCTAACGTTGGTAAATCAACGCTGATTAATCGCCTTGCCAGTAAAAAAATCGCCAAGACCGGAGATCGTCCAGGTGTGACGCAAGCACAGCAGTGGATTAAGGTAGGAAATGAGCTGGAGCTACTTGATACGCCAGGTATTTTGTGGCCTAAGTTTGAAGATGAAACAGTTGGATATAAGCTTGCGACAACGGGTGCTATTAAAGATACCATTTTAAATATGCAAGATGTTGCTGTTTATGCGCTGCGCTTCTTAACTAGCCATTACCCAGAACAATTAAAGCAGCGTTATGATTTAAATGAAATCCCTGAAGACATTGTAGAGCTTTTTGATGCAATTGGGTCGCGCCGCGGCTGTTTAATGGGTGGCGGCATGGTGGATTACGATAAAACGGCTGAGCTTGTTCTTCGAGAAATTCGAACGGATAAAATTGGCACCTTTACATTTGATGATCCAAGTGAAGCTGAACAGCAGCTGTAAGCAATACATTGCGAACTGAAACAAAAAACGCCTCTGCCTTTTTAGCATGAGGCGTTTTTTATGTAAAAGTGCCGCATGAAAATGTTGATATAAAGAAGGTGGAGCTAATGAAAAAGAGTATTAAGGAAATAAAAGAAGAACTAAAGCAAGTGAGAAGCCCGGAAGATGCTTTATTTAAGGCATATGCGCAAGATGAGCGTAAAGGTGTGCAACAGATTATTATTCAAAAACAGAGGCAATTTGAAGCCGCTGAGGGCTTGAAGAAACAGTTTGATGAAATGATGGCATATGAAAACGAATTATACAATCAAGGAGCAACCTATATTGCCGGAGTAGATGAAGTAGGAAGAGGACCGTTAGCAGGACCGGTAGTAGCTGCTGCTGTTATTTTGCCGCCGGATTTTTTTCTCCCTGGTTTGACGGATTCAAAGAAGTTATCAGAAGCAAAGCGAGAAGCGTTTTATGAAGAAATTTGTAAAAGCGCTGTCGCTATCGGTATAGGTATTATAGACGCAGAGGTCATTGATTCTATTAATATTTATGAAGCAACAAAAAAGGCAATGACTGAAGCAATTGAACTTCTAGCTGTCCAGCCTGATGAACTGCTTATTGATGCGATGAAGCTGCCGGTGCCTATTTCGCAGCAGTCAATCATCAAAGGCGATGCTACAAGCATTTCCATTGCTGCAAGTTCTGTTATTGCAAAAGTGACGCGAGATCGAATGATGAAAGAACTTGGTGAACGCTATCCTGCATACGGATTCGAAAAACATATGGGATATGGAACAAAACAACATTTAGAAGCAATCGACCAATATGGAATTTTGCCAGAACACCGCCGATCTTTTGCACCAATAAAAAACCAAGTAAACTAGAACATGATACCCAAGCATATCTCTGCTTTTTAGCGCATGTTTCACATGCGGGATTTTAGGCTCAAAAAGGATATAGCTTATTTAAGTGGAGATACTGCAGAGGGTGAAGTTCGTAAATTATTTTCCTCTCAGTTCGCTTCAGTTGTGAAGGTTGATTTACATGATCAACCGTACGTTTAACGTCCGCAGAGTCTCATTGACCTCATAAGGTATGGTTAAGTACTATCTCCATAAAAATATCAATTTTCTTATTATTTCAATATTTTTCACTAGAATAGTAGACAATTAGACAATTATTTTTATACAATGAAAGCGCAGTCTATTTTGTGCAGTATAGTTTTGTGGTTGATTATGTTAGGAGGATGGGAAATGAATATCCATGAGTATCAAGGAAAAGAACTACTCAGAAAATATGGGGTTGCAGTACCAAACGGTCGAGTAGCTTTTACTGTTGAAGAAGCAGTTGAAGCAGCAAAGGAATTAGGTTCACAAGTATCAGTGGTGAAAGCACAAATCCATGCTGGTGGACGCGGTAAAGCGGGCGGTGTCAAAGTAGCAAAAAACTTAGATGAAGTTCGTACATATGCACAAGATATTTTAGGAAAGACCCTCGTAACACACCAAACAGGCCCTGAAGGAAAAGAAGTTAAGCGCTTGTTAGTTGAAGAGGGATGCGATATTAAGAAAGAATACTACATCGGTTTAGTTCTTGATCGTGCAACATCTCAAGTTGTATTGATGGGTTCTGAAGAAGGTGGAACTGAAATTGAAGAAGTGGCGGAAAAAACGCCTGAAAAAATCTTTAAAGAATATGTGGATCCTGCGATTGGTTTACAAGCATTCCAAGCTCGCAGACTTGCATTTAATATTAATATTCCAAAAGAACTAGTTGGAAAAGCAGTTAAGTTCATGACAGGTTTATATACAGTATTTGTTGAAAAAGACTGCTCAATTGCAGAGATTAATCCTCTAGTTGTAACAGGTGACGGAGACGTTATGGCATTGGATGCGAAGTTAAACTTTGATTCAAATGCGCTGTATCGTCAAAAAGATATTCTTGAATATCGTGACCTTGAAGAGGAAGATGCTAAAGAAATTGAAGCATCTAAATACGACTTAAGCTACATTTCACTAGATGGTAATATCGGTTGTATGGTAAACGGTGCAGGTTTAGCAATGGCAACGATGGATATTATTAAACATTACGGAGGCGACCCTGCTAACTTCCTGGATGTTGGGGGCGGCGCAACTGCTGAAAAAGTAACAGAAGCATTCAAAATTATTTTATCTGACCAAAATGTAAAAGGTATTTTCGTTAATATTTTCGGCGGGATTATGAAATGTGATGTTATTGCAACAGGTGTTGTTGAAGCAACGAAACAAGTTGGATTAAGCCTTCCATTAGTTGTTCGCTTAGAAGGAACAAACGTTGAACTTGGAAAAGAAATTTTACAAAAATCAGGCTTAAATATCACAGCTGCTGAATCTATGGCAGACGGCGCACAAAAAATCGTTTCACTAGTGAAATAGAAAGGCTGGGGGATAGGAATGAGCGTATTTATTAATCAAGATACAAAAGTAATTGTACAAGGAATTACAGGCGGAGTTGGCCTTTTTCATACACAGCAAATGTTAGAATATGGAACGAAAATTGTTGGTGGCGTAACACCAGGTAAAGGCGGCTTAGAAGTAGAAGGTGTTCCGGTATTTAATACGGTTGCCGAGGCAAAAGAAAAAACAGGCGCAACGGCTTCTGTTGTATATGTTCCGCCAGCATTCGCAGCTGACTCCATTATTGAAGCAGTTGACGCAGATTTAGATTTAGTTATTTGTATTACGGAAGGTATTCCAGTATTAGATATGGTAAAAGTAAAGCGTTATATGGAAGGAAAACGTACGCGCCTTGTGGGACCTAACTGCCCAGGTGTTATTACACCGGAAGAATGTAAAATTGGAATTATGCCAGGGTACATTCACAAAAAAGGTCATGTAGGTGTAGTTTCACGTTCTGGTACATTAACATATGAAGCTGTTCATCAACTTTCTGAAGCTGGCATTGGCCAATCAACAGCTGTTGGTATCGGTGGTGACCCAGTGAACGGCACGAACTTTATCGATGTATTAAAAGCGTTTAATGAAGATGAAGATACGTATGCAGTAATTATGATTGGTGAAATCGGCGGTACGGCAGAAGAAGAAGCGGCAGAATGGGTAAAAGCAAACATGACAAAACCTGTGGTTGGCTTCATTGGCGGTCAAACAGCACCTCCAGGAAAACGTATGGGCCATGCTGGTGCTATTATTTCAGGTGGTAAAGGGACAGCATCTGAAAAAATTAAAACAATGAATGAGTGCGGTATCCAAGTAGCTGAAACACCATCTGTTATGGGAGAAACACTTATTAAAGTGTTAAAAGAACAAGGCATTTACGAGCAGTGTAAGACTCATTAATAGAAGACATATAGCCTCCTTTGACCGGGGGCTATTTTGTCCATTTAAAAAGGAGATTGTAGAATGTCTGATTTACGGGAAAAATTAATTCATTTAGCACATTGTCCATCTGTTAATTGGAAACAAATTTTTACGCTACTTCAACAGAATTCTTCATTACAAAATCTCTACGAGTACTCTCCATCACAGCTTCAAAAACTATTGACTCTCTCGATTGAACGTGCTAATCAAATAAAAAAAGATTTGCAAACTATTCCAATACGAGATATTCTAGATAAATATGACGCTGAGAATATTCAATGTGTCACCATCCTAGATGATGAATATCCTGAACTTTTGCGCCATATTTATGATCCGCCTTGGGTATTATTTGCAAGAGGAAAGATTTCTCTCCTACATGCTACGGCAAGCTTAAGCGTTGTAGGAACAAGGAATCCCACTTCATATGGAACTGCAGCTCTGACTCATATTGTTAAGCCGATGCTGCATGAAGAATTTGTCGTTGTAAGTGGACTGGCCTTAGGGATTGACCAGGCTGCTCATGAACTGGCTATCGCTGAAAAAGCTAAAACGATTGCAGTTTTAGGCGGAGGGTTTTATAATATTTACCCAAGAGGAAACCAAAATTTAGCAAGAGAAATTGCGCAGCATCATTTGCTGCTTTCTGAATATGCCCCGTTTATGAAGCCGACAAAATGGTTTTTCCCTCGCAGAAACAGAATCATTAGCGGATTAACAGGAGGCACGTTGGTGGTGCAAGCAAAAGAAAGAAGTGGATCTTTTATTACCGCCGACCAGGCGCTTCAGCAAGGAAGAGAAGTATTTGCCATACCGGGTTCTATTTTTGAAGAAACATCATGTGGAACGAATAAGTTAATCCAATTAGGGGCAAAACTTGTGCAAAGCGCTGCTGATATTACAGATGAAATGATGTATATAAGATGAATGTTTCAAAGTAGTCATATTCTTGCATGGTATGAAATACTAGTGAGATACGTAGTGAAATCGTATGACTTATCTTTTGGACATTTGACAAACAAGAACCAAATATTTAATAATAATGAAGATTTTATTCTACCTCTTGAGGAGGAACAAATAGATGTCTGACTACCTAGTAATTGTAGAATCGCCTGCAAAGGCTAAAACAATTGAACGTTATTTAGGAAAGAAATATAAAGTAAAAGCATCGATGGGACATGTTCGCGATTTACCTAAAAGTCAAATGGGAATTGATATTGAACAGGATTACAATCCGAAATATATTACAATTCGCGGGAAAGGCCCGGTTTTAAAAGAACTAAAAACAGCGGCTAAAAAAGCAAAGAAGATTTACCTAGCAGCCGATCCAGACCGTGAAGGAGAAGCGATTGCATGGCACTTGGCGCACAGTTTGGATGTAGACATTGCATCGGACTGCCGCGTAGTATTTAATGAGATTACAAAAGAAGCGATTAAAGAATCTTTTAAACATCCACGAGCAATTAATATGGATTTAGTAGATGCTCAACAAGCACGCCGTATTCTTGACAGGCTGGTTGGCTACAACATCAGTCCATTGCTGTGGAAAAAAGTGAAAAAAGGATTAAGTGCCGGAAGGGTTCAATCAATTGCAGTGCGGTTAATTATTGATCGTGAAAAAGAAATTGCAAAGTTTATCCCAGAAGAATACTGGACGGTAAAAGCAACTTTTCAAAAAGGGAACGACCAATTTGAAGGCCAGTTGATCGAATATCAAGGAAAAAAAGTAGAGCTATCGAATGAAAATGATGTAACCAACATTGTTAAACAATTAGATGGAAATGAATTTTCAATTTCTAAAGTAACAAAACGTGAGCGAAAGCGTAATGCGGCTCCTTCTTTTACCACGTCTTCATTACAGCAAGAGGCAGCGCGGAAACTGAACTTCCGAGCGAAAAAAACAATGATGATTGCGCAGCAATTATATGAAGGAATTGATTTAGGAAAAGAAGGCACAGTAGGTCTTATCACGTATATGCGTACCGATTCTACTCGTATTTCAGAAACAGCTCAAACGGAAGCTAGAGATTACATTACGAACGCATACGGAAATCAGTTTGTGGCAACGGAAAAGCGTAAAGAAAAGAAAAATTCGAACGCGCAAGATGCCCACGAAGCGATTCGTCCAACTTCAGCTCTTCGTAAACCAGGAGAGGTAAAAGAGTTCTTATCGCGTGATCAGTATCGACTGTATAAGCTAGTATGGGAGCGCTTCGTTGCTAGTCAAATGGCACCTGCAATTATGGATACAATGGCTGTAGATTTGAAAAATGGAGACGTAACATTTAGAGCAAACGGCTCCAAAGTTAAATTTCCAGGCTTTATGAAAGTGTATGTTGAAGGCAATGATGATCAAGTGGAGGAAAAAGAAAATCTTCTTCCAGATTTAGAAGAAGGAGAAGTAGCTTATTCTAAAGACATCGATGAAAAGCAGCACTTCACACAGCCGCCGCCAAGATATACTGAAGCTCGTTTAGTCAAGACATTAGAAGAGCTAGGCATTGGCCGACCGTCTACATATGCTCCAACACTTGACACGATTCAAAAGCGCGGGTACGTAGCGCTCGATAACAAGCGTTTTGTTCCAACAGAACTTGGAGAAATTGTACTAGAGCTTGTATTGGAGTTTTTCCCGGAAATTTTAGATGTAGAGTTTACAGCTAAAATGGAAAACGATTTGGATGAAGTGGAAGATGGTAATGTTCAATGGGTGCGTGTTATTGACGAATTTTACAGTGATTTTGAAAAACGCTTAGAACATGCTGAAAAAGAAATGCGCGAAGTGGAGATTAAAGATGAACCTGCCGGAGAAGATTGCGGAGAATGCGGTTCACCTATGGTATACAAAATGGGACGCTACGGAAAATTTATGGCATGCTCTAATTTCCCTGACTGCCGCAACACAAAGCCAATTGTAAAAGAGATTGGCGTAAAGTGTCCGAAATGTGAAGAAGGAAATATCGTTGAGCGAAAATCGAAGAAAAAGCGTACATTTTATGGCTGTGATCGATTCCCGGGCTGTGACTTCGTATCTTGGGATAAGCCGATTGCAAGAAAATGTCCGAAATGTGAAAACCTGCTTGTGGAGAAGAAACAGAAAAAAGGAACTCAAGTCGTCTGTACAAGTTGTGATTATAAAGAGGAAGCTCAGCAGTAAAAGAGAATGGGATGAATTCCCACACTTTAAATTTAAAAATAGCAGTTATATAAGATGCGGCGACATTGCTTCATGTGCTAAAATGGAAACGTTATTAGCGACATTGAGTAATGTCGCATTTTCTTTGTCCCGTTAAAAAAGGAACAGACAAGTGAATGAATAAGGAAAATGATAGAAAAGATAGAAATGAAGTTGGAGGATTTACAATGAATGAACAAGTAATTAATGTTATCGGAGCAGGTCTTGCTGGAAGTGAAGCAGCTTGGCAAATCGCAAAGCGCGGTTTGAAAGTCCGCCTTTATGAGATGAGACCAGTGAAGCAAACACCTGCTCATCATACGGACAAATTTGCTGAATTAGTATGTAGTAATTCACTGCGTGCGAATACATTAACAAATGCAGTGGGTGTTTTAAAAGAAGAAATGCGATTATTAGACTCTGTAATTATTCGTTCAGCAGACGAATGTGCGGTTCCAGCAGGTGGAGCACTGGCTGTTGATCGTCACGAATTTGCCGCTCGTGTGACGGAAAGCGTTAAAAACCATCCGAACGTAACGGTTGTTAACGAAGAGATTACGGAAATTCCACAAGGACCAACTGTTATTGCAACAGGTCCGTTAACGTCAAAAGATTTATCAGAACAGCTGCGCGCGTTAACAAGTGAAGATTATTTATATTTTTACGATGCGGCTGCACCTATTATTGAAAAAGACAGCATTGATATGGATAAAGTATATCTGAAATCTCGCTATGACAAAGGGGAAGCTGCCTATTTAAACTGTCCGATGACAAAAGAAGAATTCCAGCGTTTTCATGAAGCATTAATCAATGCAGAGACCGTTCCTTTAAAAGAATTTGAGAAAGAAATTTATTTTGAAGGATGTATGCCAATTGAAGTAATGGCTTCACGCGGAGAAAAAACAATGCTCTTTGGACCAATGAAACCAGTTGGGTTAGAAGATCCGAAAACAGGAAAGCGACCTTATGCAGTTGTTCAGCTTCGTCAAGATGATGCAGCAGGTACACTATATAATATCGTAGGTTTCCAAACACATTTAAAATGGGGAGCACAAAAAGAAGTATTGAGCTTAATCCCAGGTTTAGAAAATGCAGAAGTAGTACGCTATGGAGTTATGCATAGAAATACGTTTATTAATTCTCCTAAATTGTTAAAGCCTACGTATCAATATCGCGAGCGTGATGACTTATTCTTTGCTGGACAAATGACGGGAGTAGAAGGATATGTAGAATCAGCGGCGAGCGGACTAATGGCAGGAATGAACGCGGCTCGACTTGTACTTGGTGAAGAATTGGTTGTATTGCCGCAGGAAACAGCGATTGGCAGTATGGCTCACTATATCACACATACAAACGCAAAAAATTTCCAGCCGATGAATGCCAACTTTGGCTTATTCAAAGAATTGGAAGTGCGAATCAAAAACAAACAAGAACGAAATGAAACGCTTGCTAAACGAGCATTGGAAACTATTCAGAATTTTACAACAAAATAATCAAAATTGTTTGCAAGGGCTACTTAATTGTGATAATATTTAGTAGCCCTTGTGAGGTGATAACATTGGAATTTGTTAAAGATGTATTAAATTCCTTTCTAGAATATTTACAAATTGAGAAAAATTATTCAAAATATACAGTTGACTGCTATGAAAAAGACATAGTTATCTTTATGTCTTTTATGCAGGAAGAGCAAATACAAAACCTACAAAGTGTTACATATGCTGATGCAAGGCTGTTTTTAACACGCCTATATGAAAAGCAGTATTCAAAAAGATCGATGTCACGCAAAATTTCTTGTTTGAGAACGTTTTATCGTTACTTAAATAGAGAAGAATTAGTAGAAGATAATCCATTTGCGCTCGTTACCCTTCCTAAAAAGGAGGAGCGAAATCCTCGCTTCCTGTATGAAGAGGAGATTGTGAAATTATTTCAAATGAATGACTTAACAACTCCGTTAGGGCAGCGTAATCAGTCTCTATTAGAATTGCTGTATGCCACCGGAATACGAGTGAGTGAATGTGCATCTATTAAGCTTAGCGATATAGATTTTTCACTTCAAACTTTGCTCGTATATGGCAAAGGGAAAAAACAACGGTACGTGCCATTTGGCTGTTATGCCAAGGACGCTCTTAGAGTATATATAGATAATGGAAGAAAGCTTCTTTTAAAAAAGGCTCCTTCTGATACTCATTCGCTCTTTTTAAATTACAAGGGGACACCGTTGACAGACCGAGGCATACGCTTAGTCATTGATCAGTTAGTAAAGAAGACCGCTGAGAATATACATATTAGTCCACACGTTTTGCGGCATACTTTTGCGACTCATATGTTAAATGAAGGGGCAGATTTACGTACAGTTCAAGAAATGCTAGGTCATGAACATTTATCAACCACTCAAATATACACACATGTGACGAAGGATCGTTTAAAGGCAGTTTATATGAATCACCATCCTCGCGCATAAAAGGAGGAGTTAATTTGTCTACTTTCCATGCTACTACGATTTTTGCGGTTCAGCATAACGGTCAATGTGCCATGTCTGGGGACGGACAAGTAACGTTCGGTAATGCTGTTGTGATGAAACATACTGCTCGAAAAGTAAGACGTCTATTTCAAGGGCAAGTTCTTGCCGGCTTTGCAGGTTCAGTAGCTGATGCATTCACTCTTTTTGAATTATTTGAAACGAAGCTTGAAGAGTATAACGGAAATCTTCAGCGTGCAGCCGTTGAGCTTGCTAAACAATGGAGAAGTGACAAAGTATTGCGAAAGTTAGAAGCAATGCTTATTGTTATGAACAAAGATAACTTGCTGTTAGTATCAGGAACAGGTGAAGTTATTGAACCGGACGACGGCATTTTAGCAATTGGATCAGGCGGAAATTATGCTTTATCAGCGGGACGTGCATTAAAACAACATGCAGGCGAACATTTAACAGCTAAAGAAATTGCAAAAGCAGCTTTAGATGTAGCAAGTGAGATATGTGTTTATACAAATGATCATATTATTGTAGAAGAACTGTAGGAAAGGGGATTTTTTTATGAATTCTCATTTAACACCTCGACAAATTGTAGAAAAGCTCGATCAGTATATTATTGGTCAAACGAAGGCAAAGAAAGCGGTCGCTGTTGCGCTGCGAAATCGCTATCGACGCGGTCTGCTAGACGAATCTTTACGTGATGAAGTTGTGCCGAAAAACATTTTAATGATTGGTCCTACAGGTGTGGGTAAAACCGAGATTGCACGCCGCTTAGCTAAGCTTGTCGGTGCACCTTTTATTAAGGTTGAGGCAACAAAATTTACGGAAGTTGGATATGTAGGACGCGATGTAGAATCAATGGTTCGTGATTTAGTGGAAACGTCAGTTCGACTTGTGAAAGAAGAAAAAATGAACGGCGTGCGTGATCGCGCAGAAGAAAATGCAAACAAGCGGATAGTAGAGCTTCTTGTTCCAAGCAAAAAGAAGCAGCAATCGTTTAAAAATCCGTTTGAAATGATTTTTTCAAACGGTACACAGTCAAGCGATGCGGATCCTGATCAAGACGAGGAAACGAATATTGCAACGAAGCGCAAGCAGATTGCTCATCAACTTGCTTTAGGAGAGCTTGAAAATCATTATGTCACAATTGAAGTAGAAGAGCAACAGCCTTCTATGTTTGATATGTTACAAGGTTCGGGTATGGAACAAATGGGCATGAACATGCAGGATGCCTTAAGCAATTTTATGCCTAAAAAACAAAAAAAGCGCAAGCTTACTGTTAAAGATGCACGAAAAGTATTAACAAATGAAGAAGCGCAAAAATTGATTGATATGGATGAAGTTACGCAAGAAGCTGTGAATCGTGCAGAACAATACGGAATTATTTTTATTGACGAAATTGATAAAATTGCTCAGAAAAGTGGTAATTCATCTTCCGCTGATGTTTCACGTGAAGGCGTGCAGCGAGATATTTTACCAATTGTAGAAGGATCAACGATTGTTACAAAATATGGCGCAGTCAAAACTGATCATGTTTTATTTGTAGCAGCCGGTGCTTTCCATGTATCAAAACCGTCGGATTTAATTCCAGAATTGCAGGGGCGATTCCCAATTCGCGTTGAATTAACGAAGCTAACCGTTGAAGATTTTATAAACATTTTAGTAGAGCCAGATAATGCGTTATTAAAGCAATATGCGGCATTATTGGAAACTGAAGGTATACAAATTGAATTTTCTGACGATGCTATACGTAAGATTGCAGAAATTGCATATCAGGTAAATCAAGATACAGATAATATTGGTGCAAGAAGGCTTCATACGATTTTAGAACGTTTGCTAGAGGATTTATCGTTTGAAGCACCGGAAGTAACATTAGAGAAAATTGTGATTACTCCGCAGTACGTGGAAGAAAAACTAGAAAAAATCGCTAAAAACAAAGATTTGAGTCAATTTATTTTATAGAACTGAAATCGCAGGAGGAAGAGTACTAATGGATTTATTAGGGAAAACTAGAAAGATTAATGCAATGCTACAAAAAGCAGCTGGTAAACCAGTAAACTTTAAAGAAATGGCTGAAACACTTTGCGAAGTGATCGAATCAAACGTATTCGTAGTAAGCCGTCGCGGTAAATTATTAGGAATCGCTGTTAAGCAGCAAATTGAGAATGCGCGTATGAAAGATATGTTAGAAGCACGCCAGTTTCCAGAAGAATATACTCAAAGCCTATTTAACATTCAAGAAACATCTTCTAACTTAAACATTGAAAGTCAATATACAGCTTTTCCAGTTGAAAATAAAGACTTATTTGATGCAGGACTAACAACAATCGTTCCAATTATCGGAGGCGGAGAGCGTCTAGGTACGCTTGTACTATCTCGTTTAGACCGTCAGTTCGAAGACGATGATTTAATCCTTGCTGAATACGGTGCAACGGTAGTAGGTATGGAAATTCTTCGTGAAAAAGCAGAAGAGATTGAAGAAGAAGCGCGTAGCAAAGCTGTTGTACAAATGGCAATTAGCTCATTATCATACAGTGAGTTAGAAGCTATTGAGCATATCTTTGAAGAGTTAAATGGAAATGAAGGACTATTAGTCGCAAGTAAAATTGCTGACCGCGTTGGAATTACACGTTCAGTAATCGTAAATGCGCTACGTAAATTAGAAAGTGCTGGCGTTATCGAATCACGTTCTTTAGGAATGAAAGGAACTTACATTAAAGTTCTTAACAACAAATTCTTAGTAGAGCTTGAAAAATTAAAATCTAACTAAGTTTATGAACCAAAAAGCACACGGGCTTTGCCCGTGTGCTTTTTTTGTATGCTCTCAGTACAAAAAGATTCGCTGTGGGTTAAGACGATTCGTTCACTATTTTTATAAATCTTTAACAAAGTTCATATAAAAATCTAAAAATTATATTATAGAATCTTTAAATAGTAAAAAGATACTAGTTGATTACAAATCGTTACTTTTATTACATATTGTTCAGGACTTATGGTATATATTTTGATTTTAAATTAAAAAAATAGAGCTAAAGTATAGCATTGATGTTAAAATATGCTTGGAAAACGAATGAAAATTTTGGTTTATAGTCCAAAAGTTCTTAAAAAAGGATAGACATTGCATGAAGTTTTTCTTACAATAAGTTCTATGGTACTAAAGTCGAAATTTGTCTCATTTTGAGAAAAATAGAATAGATAAGCAGGTGTAAGAAGTGAGTTTGTTTTCAACTACTTTTCAAACAATTGAAAATGGAATTAGCTACGCGTCCCAAAAGCAGCAGACGATTGCACAAAATATCGCCAACGTTGATACTCCAAATTATAAATCGAAAACAGTATCGCGTACGAGTGAATTTCGAGATTTATTACATAACGAGTTAGAAGCATATCAGACTGATTCAAAACATATCCCATTTTCCGGTTCATCCCAGCGAGTGATTACCCAGCAACGAAACACTTCCTATCAAGCAAACGGAAACAATGTGGATATGGATAAAGAGATGGCGGATATGGCTGAAAACCAAATTTACTATGAGGCGCTAGTAGATCGTTTAAATGGAAAATTTAATTCTCTTCAAACAGTCATTAGAGGAGGTAAATAAGTTTGACTATTTTTCAAAATATGAATATTACATCTTCAGCTTTAACTGCCAATCGTTTAAGGATGGACGTTGTTTCATCTAACATGGCGAATGCTGAAACGACAAGAGGGACGTACGTTAATGGTGAGTGGCAGCCTTACAAAAGAAAAATGGTTGTCATGCAGTCTGATCGTTCGCCTTCTTTTTCGTCCCTCTTACACTCCGAAATCAATAAAAGTCAAAACAATGGTGTAAAAGTCACAGATATCGCAGAAGATAATACTCCTTTTAATTTAGTGTATAACCCGACGCATCCAGATGCGAATGACCAAGGGTACGTGCAGATGCCGAACGTAGATCCTTTAAAGGAAATGACGGATTTAATTAGTGCTACTCGATCTTATGAAGCAAACGTGACGGTCTTTAATACAAACAAAAGTATATTAACAAAGACGTTAGAAATTGGGAAATAAAGGAGCGATAAAATGATTAATGGTATCAGCAATCAAATAGCAATGGCAAAAACAGCAGCTTCTACTAGCACTGGACAAACAACTCAACAGTTTTCAACGTTTTTAAAAGACTCAATCAATGAGTTAAACAATACTCAACGCGCTTCGGATATAGCGACTGAAAAGCTTGCTAAAGGAGAAAACGTCGAACTCCAAGATGTAATGATTACTGCTCAAAAAGCAAGTATTACGATGCAAACGGCTCTTGAAATACGCAATAAAGCTGTTGAAGCCTATCAGGAAATGATGAGAATGCAAATGTAATTGAGCGGTTATTAAACAAAATGAAAATAGTAATAACCGGAGGAATACCATGAATGAAAGAATAGCTCTTTATCGAGATAAGATGAAAGTCTTTTGGAATAACCGCAAAAAAGGACAGAAAATAGCCCTTATCGCTGCTCCTCTTGCCGCTATTCTAGTCATTAGTTTAGCATCTGTTTTTTTAAACAAGGATAAATTTGTCCCTCTTTATAGCAATCTATCGGCTCAGGAAACAGGACAAATCAAAGCAGAGCTTGATGCTAGAAGCGTTCCTTCAGAAATCTCTGATAACGGAACAACCATTTCGGTGCCTGAACAAAGCGTTGACTCGCTAAAAGTTGATTTAGCTGCACAAGGAATTCCTGATAGCGGAAGTATCGACTATTCATTTTTTGGGAAAAATGCGAGCTTTGGTATGACAGATAATGAATTTGATGTGTTAAAACTCGATGCGATGCAAACTGAATTGGCTAATTTAATGAAAAACATTCAAGGAGTCAACGATGCAAAAGTGATGATTACCCTTCCCAATGAAAGCGTATGGGCGAATGAAAAGCAGGGAGAAGCATCAGCATCGATTGTGCTTAATACAAAGGCTGGTTATAAATTTGATGATCAGCAAATTAAATCTCTTTATCATTTAGTATCCAAAAGTGTGCCAAACCTTCCTACAGATAATATCGTCATCATGAACCAATATTTTGAGTACTTTGATTTAAAAGGTAACGAAACGAATTCAGCTTCTAGCTCATTTGCTTCGCAGAACGAAGCGAAAAAAGAAGTTGAGCGAGATATTCAGCGTCAAGTACAGCAAATGCTAGGAAGACTGGTCGGTCAAGACAAAGTAATGGTCTCTGTTACAGCAGATCTTGATTTTACACAGGAAAATCGCGAAGAAAAGCTAGTAGAGCCTGTTGATAAAGATAATATGCA
Organism: Priestia sp. FW507-14D1A; assembly: GCF_058781295.1. Classification (NCBI taxonomy): domain Bacteria; kingdom Bacillati; phylum Bacillota; class Bacilli; order Caryophanales; family Bacillaceae; genus Priestia; species Priestia sp. FW507-14D1A. Next base: position 880,178 of record NZ_JBYSWQ010000001.1, on the reverse strand, counting down.
AGGAATTGCCGTTAGCGCTGAAAAAATTAATGAAACATTTTCTGGTAAAAATGCTCAAGATGGAGGCGTTGCTGGAACAGGAGAAGAAGATACAACAAATTACTCATCTAGTACAACAAGTGGAGACGGAGACTACGAAAAAAACGAAGAACGAATTAATTATGAAGTGAACCGAATTCATAAAGAAATCGTCGAAAGTCCATACAAAATTCAAGACCTTGGCATTCAAGTAATGATAGATCCGTCCAATGCAAAAGGGAAATCACAGGTTTCCGATACGCTTGAGTCAGATGTTCAAAAAATGTTAGGTACAATTGTCCGTACTTCTATTTCAAAAGATGCAAATACGAAAGCTCTCTCGGATAACGCGGTCAGCGATAAGATTACCGTTTCCGTTCAGCCGTTTAATGGACAAGAAACAGCTGACAACACAGCAAGTTCAATTCCATTGTGGATGTATATAATCGGAGGTGCACTGCTGCTTATTATTGTTGTTCTTATTGTGCTGTTGGTTAGGAAAAGACGTCAAGACTTAGATGAAGAGGAATATGATGAAGAGTATGATGAAACTTTTGAAGCATATGAAGCGGCACAAAAAGCCCCTGTTTTAAATGCTGAACAGCAAACAAAAAGCAATCTTGAAACGTTAGCGAAGCAAGACCCGGAAGAGTTTGCAAAACTGCTGCGAACATGGATTAGTGAGGATTAGGAGGAAAGCTAATGGTAAAGGCTATGCAAAAAAATGAGTTAACTGGAAAGCAAAAAGCAGCAATTTTGTTAATTTCTCTCGGTCCTGATGTATCAGCTTCTATCTATAAACATCTCAGTGAAGATGAAATTGAGCAACTAACGCTTGAAATTTCTTCAGTGAGAAAAATAGAGCCGTCTCTAAAAGAAGCTGTTCTTCATGAGTTTGAACAAATAACGCTTGCTCAAAACTACCTTGAAAAAGGAGGAGTAAGCTATGCGAAACAGGTGTTAGAAAAAGCACTTGGACCAGAGCAGGCTATGATGATTATCAATCGATTAACTTCTTCTTTGCAAGTTCGTCCGTTTGACTTTGCCAGAAAAGCTGATCCTATGCAGCTGTTAAATTTCATTCAGCATGAGCATCCTCAGACGATTGCCCTTATTTTATCTTACTTAGAGCCGCCGCAGGCAGGACAAATCTTATCATCACTGCCTCAGGAAAGGCAAGCGGATATTGCAAGACGGATTGCAACGATGGGAAGTACGTCTCCGGAAGTCATTAATGAAGTAGAGCAAATTTTAGAGAGAAAGCTTTCTGCTACTGTTACCCAAGACTATACCCAAACAGGTGGTTTAGAAGCAGTAGTTGAAGTATTAAATGGAGTAGACCGAGCAACTGAAAAAATTATTATTGATACGCTTGAAATTCAAGATCCGGCATTAGCAGAAGAAATCAAACAGCGAATGTTTGTATTTGAGGATATCGTAACGCTCGATAACCGTTCTATTCAGCGTGTGATACGAGATGTAGAAAATGATGATTTATTGTTGAGTTTAAAAGTAGCAAGTGAAGAAGTGAAATCTATTATTTTTAAAAATATGTCTAGCCGTATGGTGGAAACGTTTAAAGAAGAAATGGAATTTATGGGTCCTGTGCGTTTGAAAGATGTAGAGGAAGCTCAGTCACGTATCGTTGCTGGAATTAGACGTTTAGAAGATGCTGGTGAAATTGTACTAGCTCGAGGTGGAGGAGACGATATTATTGTCTAATATCATTAAATCAACTTATACAAATAAACTTTCAGACGAAAATGCAAAGCATATTCAAGTTATTCCATTTGGTTTTCCGATACAAGATGAGCCCACAGAAGAACATCTTCAGCAAGAAAACGCACAGCACGTTATTGAACAAGCGCACAGTGAAGCTGAAATAATAAAGGCCGAGGCAGACGCTTACCGAAAACAAGCTCAAAACGAAATTGAACGTTTGAAAAAGCAGTGGGAAGAAGAGAAGGTGCTGCTGTTTCAACAAGAACAAAAGCGAGGCTATGAAGAAGGATACGAAGAAGGGCTGCTTCAAGGAAAACAAGAGTATGAGCATGTATTAGCCATGTCGCGAAACATTGTTGACGAAACAAAGAATCAGTACTACGAATATATAAATCAATCTGAAGAAGTCATCTTTGAATTAGGTTTCACCCTAGCTGAAACGATTTTAAATGAGCAGCTTCAAAGAGATGAATCATTTTTACCACTTGTTGCAAGGTCTTTAAAAGAAGTTAGAGAACATAAAGAAATCCAGCTTTTTGTTTCCCCGAAAAAATATGCATATGTATGTGAACATAAACGAGAACTGTTCGATTTATTAAACGGAGAAACCGGGCTATTTATTTATGCGGATGAAAATCTTCAGGAAATGGATTGTGTCATCGATTCCTCTTATGGGCGTCTTGTTGCGTCTTTTGATAGCCAGTTAACGGAAATGAAGAAAAAATTAAAAGAACGTTTGTTAGAGGAGAGTAAAAATGAAAGTCGCACAACTCATTCATGAAATCCCGCGCACATCTTCTTTTAAACGGTACGGGAAAGTCAGCCGAGTAGTAGGAATGATGATTGAATCTAAAGGACCTAGAACGTCAATAGGAGATGTTTGCTTTATTCATCTTAGTGAACGAGGAGATAAAATTCGTGCAGAAGTTGTTGGTTTTAACGGGGAGCACGTCGTTTTAATGCCTTATACGTCTGTTCGATATATCGGACCTGGCTGCCTAGTGGAAACGACAGAAAAACCTCTGCAGGTAAGCGTGGGGAAAGAGTTAATAGGTCAAGTGCTTGATTCGTTAGGGAACCCTTTAGACGGGTCTGAACTTTCTCAATATTTGCCGTTTGTTTTAACCGATCAAGATCCCCCTAATCCCTTAGAGCGTCCGCCTATTGAACAGCCGATTGAAGTAGGGGTACGAACAATTGATAGTTTGCTAACAGTAGGTCAAGGGCAGCGCATAGGTATTTTTGCAGGAAGCGGTGTTGGTAAAAGTACGCTGCTCGGGATGATTGCACGCAATACAAAAGCAGATATCAATGTCATTGCCCTTGTAGGCGAGCGAGGAAGAGAAGTTAGAGAGTTTATTGAACGAGATCTTGGAGAGGAAGGGTTAAAGCGCTCCGTTGTAGTAGTTGCTACCTCGGATCAGCCTGCTCTGCTTCGAATGAAAGCAGCATATACAGCTACTTCTATTGCTGAATACTTTCGAGATGAGGGGATGAGCGTCATGATGATGATGGATTCTGTTACCCGTGTAGCAATGGCTCAAAGAGAAATTGGATTAGCCGTAGGTGAACCTCCGACTACCAAAGGTTATACACCATCTGTTTTTGCTAGCTTGCCAAGGCTGCTTGAACGTACAGGAACTAATCAGCATGGATCTATTACTGCTTTTTACACTGTATTAGTAGACGGTGATGATATGAACGAACCTATTTCGGATACGGTGCGAGGCATTATAGACGGACATATTGTACTAGACCGGGAGCTGGCCAATAAAGGTCAATATCCCGCCATCAATGTCTTAAAAAGCGTTAGTCGCGTGATGAACCATATCGTAAGTGAACGGCATAAAGAAGCAGCTGAAAAACTGCGTTCATTAATGGCTACCTATGCTAATTCTGAAGACTTAATCAACATAGGTGCCTACAAAAGAGGATCTTCTGCTTACATTGATGAGGCCATCCACTATCATCCCGTCATTGATGCATTTTTAAAGCAAAAAACGAACGAACATCCATCATTTGAAACAAGTGTAACAAAGCTCTGTGAACTGTTTGTGAAAGGTGAGTAAATATGGCATATGAATTTAGGTTATCTAAAATAATGGCAATCAAGTCAAATGAAAAGGATGAACTGCTATCTCAATATAATCAATCTCTGCAGCAGTTTGAAACAGCGGGTGAAAAGCTTTATAAAAAGCTAAAAGAAAAAGAAACGCTGATTGAACAGCATACGGGCAAAATGAAGCAAGGGCTTTCTATTTTAGAAATTACATCGTTTCAGCAGTTTTTAACAAGTGCCGAACGAGTGATTGAGAGGCTGCAACAAGAGGTCATGTTTGCAAGACAGCAAATGAACCTAAAGAAACTGAAGCTAGAAGAAAAGAACATAGAAGTAAAGAAGTATGAAAAGTTAAAAAAGAGAGACTACGATTCTTATATAACCGCGGAAAAACAGTTAGAAGCGAAGCAAATGGATGAGCTGTCGCTACAGCAGTATATGCTGCATAGGAATTAGGTGGAAAACATGGCTAATCAAAAAGAGTTAAGAGAAGAGTACGAAGAAGAAAAGTCTTACAGTAAAAGCCAAGTGTTTTTATTTTTAATCTTTATTCCAGCAGTGTTCTTCATCTTGGCGGCTTATATTGTTCTGATGCTTTTAGGCGTTAATGTAAATGATAAAGTTTCGGCTATTACACACGCCATTCCATTTGTATCAAGTGAACAGTCGCAAAAAAATGAAAATATTCAAGAAAGCAATGAAGAGATACAAAAGCAGGTTGAAAGTCTTCAAAAGAAGCTGAGCACAAAAGAAAAGCAAATCGCAGCTTACGAGAAAACGATCACTACAAAAGACCGTCAAATGGATGAACTAAAAATTGAAATGCGCGATATGGAAGAAAAAGCCGACGATGAAGCGAAAAAACAAAAGAACAATCAGCTGGCAAAAAAAGATGTCATTGCTACCTATGAAAACATGTCTCCTAAAAATGCAGCGCTCATCTTTGCCGAATTAAAAGAAGACAAAGCGGTCGCGATGCTTAAGCAGTTCAAAGCGAGTACAAGAACGGCAATCTTAGAAAAAATGGATCTGAAAGTAGCTGCACGCTATACGACATTGTTAACAGATCAGATTGATGAATAAAAGCAGAGGTGAAAACAGTGGAAATTTCACTACGTCCAGCAGCTGCATCAAAGGTAAAGTGCGATGAAAAAGCAGCTGCTAGTCAGACACAGGTTTTTTTTGAAGAAATTGTTCAGCAGCTTAAGCAGCTAGATGTGCAGCCTTTAGCGCGCGGGGAGAAATCATCGGATGAACAAGCGATAGATCGAGACGTCTTCAAGGCGGTCGGGTTAATGGCGATTCAGTTAAGCGAAGCAGAAGATGAAGAAGATGAATCGTCTGTCTTGTACAAACATCTAGCCGAGATGATCGGTAGTATTCCAAGTAGTCTAGATTTGGAACAGCCGCTTCTAAAGCTGCAGCACGTGTTAACAGACATGCAGCGGGCACCTGTTCCATTTGAAACAGACAGTCAAGAACAATATTTGTCTTCTATTTCTACCTTGTTAACCATTTGTAAAAATACATCATCTGCGTTTCAAACAGAATTCGCTCAGCTGATGGAAGAACTACAAAAACCGCAGCTGCAGTCAGTGAAGCTTTCGGATTCGCAGCTTCAAGGCTTGCAGAAAGCTGCTGCTGAAAAAATAGAGAAAATTCATAAACAACCACGTGTATTAACCGATACCTTACATGAAAAGCGCTCTGCTGGTTTCTTCGCCGTTGTTCATGCGGCTCCAACAAGTTCTGTAAGAGATATGGACGCTGTTCATAAAGAGGAAAAAGTGCCACTTTTTAATCAGCTTTCTTGGAAAAGAGATGTGGTTTTACGTAACGAAAGTATGAATAGGAATAGTTCAAAAAAGGATAGTGAAGTTTCTTTCACTGCTAACACGGACGGGGCGACGTTAGAAAATAATCCATCATCTTTTAAATCTAAAGAAGTATCTAAGGTCCAAGAATTTTCTATTGATCTAGGGCAAGTAAAATCTGATCATCAACAGTCTGACAATCTGTTAAATGAGCTGCGAAAAATATGGAGTAGAGCTTCGATCAGTGCTGAAGAAGGAACATCCAAGCTTTCCATTAAATTGTTTCCAAAGCAGCTAGGGACGATTTCAATTGAAGTCCTTCAACAAGACAATGAAACAATTGCGCAGGTTGTGGTATCGTCAGCGAAAATAAAAGAGCTATTAGACACCAACCTTTTGACTTTACGGCGAGTTTTAAATTCTCAGCATGTATCCGTTGATGAAGTCGATGTGGCCGCTGTTGGAGCAGCTCCAGAAAGTTCTATAACAGATATGAACGCTTTTGGTAAAGAAGAAAAAGGGTCGCAGTTTTCTATTGATTTAAGGCAAGCAAAATCAGACTATCAGCAGTCTAGGGATTTGGTGAATAATCTGGAAAAAATATGGAGTGAAGCTTCCATCAGTATTGAAAAAGGAGCATCCAAGCTTTCCATTAAGTTGTTTCCAAAGCAGCTAGGGACGATTTCAATTGAAGTGTTTCAACAAGACAATGAAACGGTTGCACAAGTAGCTGTATCATCAGCGAAAACAAAAGAGCTGTTAAATGCCAACCTTTTTAGATTAAGACAAGCTCTCACGTCTCAGCATGTATCGGTTGAACAAGTGGGTTCGGTGGGCGTTCAAGCAGCTCCAAAAAGTTCAGTAACAGATATGACTGCTTTTGGTAAAGAAGAAAAAGAGCTGCAGTTTTCTATGGGTTTAGGGAAAGCGAAATCAGATTATGAACAGTCTAGCGATCTGGTAAACGAGCTGGAAAAAATATGGAGTAAAGCTTCGATTGGTTCTAAAGAAGGAGTATCCAAGCTTTCCATTCAGCTATTTCCAAAGCAGCTAGAGAAAATATCAATTGAAGTGCTTCAACAAGACGATGAAACGATTGCGCAGATTGTAGTATCGTCAGCAAAAACAAAAGAGCTGTTAGATGCCAATCTTTTCAGATTACGGCAGGCTCTTGGGTTTCAGCATGTATCGGTTGTACAAGTGGGTATGGACGCTGTTCATACAGCTTCAGAAAGTTCTGTGAAAAATATGAATGCTTTTCCTAAAGAAGAAAAAGTACCGTTTTTGAATCAGCTTTCATGGAAAAAAGATGTGGTTGTACCCAGCGGAAGTGTAGATACCAATAGCTTTTTAAAAAATAGCGAAAGTCCGGCAGGTACACACACAACCGGGGCGACAGTAGAGAATCAGCCATCATCCTTTGGAAGTGGAGAAATGCCTAAGCTTCAGCAGTTCTCTATTTATCTAGGGCAAGCAAAATCTGACTATCAGCAGTCTAGCAATTTGGTAAACGAGCTGCAAAAAATATGGAGTAAAGCTTCGTTTAGTACCGAAGAGGGAACATCCAAGCTTCTCATTAAGTTATTTCCAAAACAGCTAGGTGCGATTTCAATTGAAATGCTTCAGAAAGACAGCGAAACGGTTGCGCGAATTGTCGTATCGTCAGTAAAAACAAAAGAGTTATTGGACTCCAATCTTTCAACTTTGCGGCACGGTCTCGCGTCTCAGCATGTATCAATTGATAAAATCGATGTGCTACTGTCGGAACAAGCGGTGTCGTATAACAATGAAAATGATCAGCAAAAAGAAAGACAGGAAAAAGAAGCGTTTAAAAAAGAAGAAGAAGATCAAGATTCACAACAATTGGAAGAATCGGCTTCCTTTCTATCTTCTTTTGAATCAGCGCTCATTAACTACAACGTATAGGTGATAACAATGACAAATGAAATTACGTCTGACTTGTATTTAAGCAATAGGAACACACAAGTGAAGCAAACGGGAAACAGCTCGCTTGGCAAAGATGACTTTTTGAAGCTTTTGATTGCTCAGCTTCAAAATCAAGATCCAATGAATCCAATGGAAGACAAAGACTTTATTGCTCAAATGGCTCAGTTTTCATCTCTTGAACAAATGACAAATATGAGCACATCGCTCAATACGTTTGTAACGCAGTCTCAGGCTTCTCCTATTTTAAAAGGAAGCGAATTAATTGGTAAAACGGCTGCATGGTTAGATGAAGAAGGAAATAAAAAGCAAGGAGTCATTTCAACAGCATCCGTCAAAAACAATGAGGTATCGTTTACGATCAACGATGAAAATCATACGGTACTTTCGCTAAACGATATCTTAGAAATAAGCAGTTAACCAACCAAATTTAAGGAGTGATTTTATGTTACGTTCGATGTATTCAGGAATCAGCGGCATGAAAAATTTTCAAACCAAATTAGATGTCCTAGGAAATAACATTGCCAATGTTAATACATACGGCTATAAAAAAGGACGTACAACGTTTCAAGATTTAGTAAGTCAGCAGGTAGCAGGAGCGACGGCACCGGCGGGGAACCGTGGAGGTGTTAATGCTAAACAAGTCGGGTTAGGTTCACAGATTGGCACAATTGATACAGTTCAAACGGCGGGAAGCATTCAGTCAACGGGACGTCCGCTTGATTTAGCTATTTCTGGTGACGGCTATTTTGTTGTAAATGATGGAACATCAGACTATTACACAAGAGCGGGGAACTTCTATTTAGATAAAGATGGTTATCTAGTGACAGGTGATGGACTATTTGTACAGGCCACTAATGGGAAAATTAGGATTGATCCAACTACGGCTAAAAGCTATAGCATTGGGTCAAACGGAACCGTTAATATTGTTGGGCTAAATGGAAACATGCTTCCGAATCCTCAAACTATCAAACTTGCAAAGTTTGCTAACAATGAAGGACTTCAAAAAGCAGGAGGAAATTTGTTCACTAATACTCCAAATGCAGGATTGGTTACAACTCCTGCAAACATTACTCCTGGAAACAGCGGTACAGGAACATTAATTTCAAGCGCCCTTGAAATGTCCAACGTTGATTTATCGGAAGAATTCACGGATATGATTGTTGCACAGCGCGGATTTCAAGCGAACACAAGAATTATTACAACATCCGATGAAATACTGCAAGAGCTAGTGAATCTAAAACGATAGGCGGGAGGAAGGAGTAGGTATTACTCCGGTTAATTATGATCACTTTAACAAGGCTAAACGGCAAAACATTTACGTTAAATGCGCTCTACATCGAGCAGGTTGAGGCATTTCCTGATACGACCATTACGCTAACGAATAACAAAAAGCTGGTGGTAAAGGATTCAGTTGAAGAAGTGAATGAGAAAGTGACGAGTTATTATCAGCGAATTAACGTATTAGGGCTGCAGCAAACGACGGAGGAATAAAGTGTGTTTAAAAATAAGCTAGTTAGTAAGATGATTATTATTCTGCTTTCTTTTACGTTAATAGGAAGCGTTGCTGTTATCGTGACGTTAAAGTATACAGAGCAGGCAAGTACTGAAAAAGGTCCATCTATTGACGATGTGATCAAAGCTTCTGTGGATGTAACGGATATTAAAACAAATTTAAAAAGCAATAACTACATCAGCATCTCTTTTAAAATTCAAATGGATAGTAAAAAAGCAGCGGCAGAGCTTCAAAAAAGAGATTTTCAAGTAAGGGACATTATTATCAAAAGGCTCTCAGATATGAGTGCTCAAGATTTTGAAGGAACGCAAGGACTCAGCACGTTAGAAACAGATATTGCAAAGCAAATTGATCAATTAATGGAAAACGGACATGTTGTTAAAATTTATACAACGTCTAAAGTGTTGCAGTAAAGAAAAAGGGAGGGAA